>NZ_QDDL01000001.1:0-692617 GCF_003097315.1 Pelagibaculum spongiae | reverse complement strand
ATCGGGAACATCTACAGAATTAGTAAACACATGGATGCCAGAAAAAAATGATTTGTTGCCAAAAACTGCAGAAACTTTTTTCTTTAATTCTTCATTAACCGTTAACTTATTGATATTTTGTTTGCGACTTTCCATTTCCCGTCGTAAATTCGGTTTGGTATCGAGCCAATAATTATTCTGATCAGAATATAAATAATGAAGTCGATCGCGCAAACGTTTAAGCACATCTTCAAATAACGCGACTACCTGCTCCGGCTGAACTGCGCCGAGTAATACACGCTCTATAGAGAGCCCTTTGACTACCTGATCTGTTGTGCTGGGAGCGCTTCCCAAAAAAATGGTTCTCATAGTACGGCGCGCAGCTTGAACGCTACCAAAGCGAGTATCTTTTCCGTCAATAGCGCTGGGTTCTGAGCGAATGCCATCGACTTCTTTTTCTAGCACTGGCTCCCAGCCTTGGGGCAAATAATGAATACTTTTATTACGAACCAGCCCGTCATCTAACGGTAAAGAGCCAGGCATAATCACAGCATCTTGATTATTATCGTTCCACAACCGATGAATAATAACGGCCATATATTGCAGAACACCCCGAGTACGCTGAAATTTATCCAGTGTGGACCAGTCTTCATACAACCGATCAAATATTTCTGGGTGGATAGGATATGAAGCACACATGCGCTCGAAATATTCATTCGACTGGGTTTCTACCGGGAAATAACTCGCATTATTGCGGTAAAAATCGCAAAACTGACGGCTTATACCTTCAATTTGTGATCGCTCACCAGAAAACTCAAATAAACGTCTACGAACAATTTCAAAAGCTTCTTCGGTTGCAACTGGTTTCCAGACCGATTCAACGCGGCCAAAATGTTTTTCTAAAGCAACCAGTGTTTTTTGGCCAAATGTATCGCCCACTTCTGTTTCAGACTCAGGCAGCGATGCTAATAAAATAGCATTTGGAACCATTTTAAAAGCTTCAGTAAGTGCTTGAATAAATTTCAAGTTAGCTTCGTAAGAGCCAGCATTTAATTGTTCACCGGGTTTTAAATCGCTGAAAAATTTTTGCAGCTCATCAATAAGCACCACACAAGGTGCGGCTTTCGATAACAGCTCATATAAAATGTCTTTGCCAGGTGCAGTACCATGCTGGTCACTTGCACGCAACATTTCATAACCAGTATCGCCTAGTAGCTGACAAGCCATTTCACCCCATAGGGTATTTGCGACAATATCACCATGTTTTTTGCCTTGGCTGACAGACATGTTAATA
This sequence comes from Pelagibaculum spongiae, assembly GCF_003097315.1. Lineage (NCBI taxonomy): Bacteria > Pseudomonadati > Pseudomonadota > Gammaproteobacteria > Oceanospirillales > Pelagibaculum > Pelagibaculum spongiae. The sequence goes on along the minus strand of NZ_QDDL01000001.1, from coordinate 691,344 downwards.
CCGTCTAACACAGCGATATTTGCTTTAGGTAAACCCTGAATGCCTGCTTGGTCTAATAAAGGAGGAATGCCTTCGAGTTTATTTGAATTTACAGTGCTAGTAGCTAAATGAAGTACAGCCAGCATCGTGTGGGTTTTACCACCACCAAATGCAGTTTGTAACTGTATAACAGGGTCGCCGCCAGTGCCCGACAATCGCTGGGCAACCGACATTAATAACAAACGCATACCTTCGGTAATAAAGGTACGCGAGAAGAATTTTTCCGCATCCTGGTACTCAGGCGTCGCCGTACCATTGGCAACTTGAGTAATATCTGCAGCAAATTCTGATTGTTTGAAACTACCTTCAAGTACATCTTTGTGAGGGCGGGCAATTTCACGCCATGGTTTTAAGCTCATTAGTGTATCCCTCTTAAATATCTATTCCGAACTGTTCTTGGGTATGGCCTGCTTCTAGTGAAGCGGCAACAATGGCATGCCATGAACCAATCAACTCGTTGTAGGCACGGGCTTCTTCTGCCCATTTTTTACGCTCACATAAAGTGTATAAATGGTACGCCAGCTGCCTAATTGGCTCACCGCATTCAGGCATGCGTGCCAGTAATGCCCCGGCAGCAGCTTCACCTTGTTGGTTCAACATTCTAATCATTTGGTGGCACGCTTCCCAAATTGGCATGCGAACATCAGTAGTGGGGTTCCAGTTTTGTGGATATTCACTCCATTTTAATAAGCGTACTTTGCCGCTGGCGGCTTCAATCACACCAGCATCGCGAACACCTTTTACTGAAGTGCCTTTGGCGCGGGCCAAGGTATCTGCTTCACCAAACGGGCCTTCGCCCCAACCATATTGACTAAACCAATCGTCACAAAACAGGGTGCCGGCATCAAAGTTGCCGCTGTCGGGGTTGAGGTAATCGGTAATGGCGCGGTTAATTAAAATCAGTGCATCGTGCACACTCATTTTACTGCCATCTTGGTTGAGTACTGCAGCGTATTTGGAATAGATGGCCATACCCGGGCCAATAGCGGCTTGGGCTAAATCCACCGGCGCAATAGGGGTGGCACCTGTTTCGCCGCCGATCATAGCTTCTAGTGCATCAGGCATTTGGTTGCGCAATTCGCGTTGAAATTCTCGACGGGATATGGATTCGGCTTCAATTTCACGTTTTTTGCAGACTAAAACGACAGAAGATGCCAGTGCATTGGTGCCAGAGCCAATCATTCTGTTGGCCATCTCGGTGCGCATTGGCCAGGTGCCATCAATCGAAAAACCGGCTTGAATGACCGCCGCTAAAAAGGTCTCCCATCCCGTATTGGATGTACTACCTTCTTTGGTTTCAGATTGTTTAAATGCGTAATAAATAGATACAGGAAAAGCTGGGTGACCTTTTTCTGCCATATTATGAATGGCTTGTGTCATGCCATCTAAAAAGAAAACTTCAGCTTTTTCTTTTGAACCATGCCTATAAGGTGTTGCGACTAATTCCTCGGCCTTAGGTACGGTTAGAGTGGCGAATAAATTAGGGTAAATAGCTCGAAGTGAACGACGCATCCAAATATAGAAAAAGTCTGATAAATCGGCGTAACCAATATTGTCATAATATGGAGGATCTGTTGATATTACTTTATTTGTACTTATATTTTGTGTCGCGGCATCCTGCTGTTCAGCGAATCCTTGTCTATTTCCAGGCGTATGAGCTAGAGCTTTAGTAGTCCAATCTACCATTGCAATCCAATTACCAGAAGACTTGCAAAAAGGATTTGCTTCCGCGTAATCCCAAACCATAGGAATCGCTTGACGGCCAAATGTATTTCGCATTTTTTCACCAGAAGAATGCCAGCTACAAATAGAAGACCAGTAATCAGAAACTTTATCGGACACAAATCCCAAATAGACCGCTAACGCATCACCATAAGCAGTTGCTCCTTTGCCACCACCATCAATACCCAATCCATCATCGGCCATGCCTGCGGCTTTGGCATCGGCAATAGCTTTGTTCCTGGCTTCTTGAACTAAATCAGAAAAAGTCGTTAGTGCTACAAGCTGGCGGGGGGTAAACAAATCACCAAAACTACTCATACCATAATTAGGTGTTTTGAAATCACGTGGATTTACAGGTAATGTGTGTTCTGGCTTCCATTCAGGTTTAGCTTTTTCTGCTATATCTATCATTTGTTGAGTTGGGGAAAGGTAGACTCTGCCTCCTTTGCCTTCAGCAACTATAGCCATCAATCTTTCGCTTAACTTCCCAGCTTTTCCTTCTGCACGAATATGAGTAAATGGCATTGCAGACTGCGAGAGAATGCAAGTACCTCCAGTTCTTACAACAGTACCCTCAATAGCATCTTTAGGCATTTCTCCTGATCTGACTTCAAAGCGATAATTGCCATCTTTTATTACAGGATCAACCCAAGCTTCCTTACCCTTTTTACTTGATAGCACGAATGAACGAGCCAAAGGCACATCCACATGACTAAAAGCAGGGTTGGGGCTTTTTACAGTACGCGCCCATAGCCAGGCAATTACGGTTAATTCCTGCTCTGCATAAGGCTTTAAATCTGGTCGTTCGGTAATCATCTCATTGGTGATTTTGACTTTGGGGTATAAATGCCCAATCCGCTTAAAGGCTTCTTCACGCATCCAGTGGCCATAGCGGCGAACATCTTCGGCTAAACCTTTAGCACCACTCCAATCTTCATCTAATTGTTTGCCAGGTCGAATTTTGTCTTTACCTTTCGAGCCCAATTCTGGAATAGGGCCAATCGGTGCCTGTCCCGCAAACTTAGGTGGTATCTCGATCATCGCTTTGTTGATCATTACTGCCACTGGGTTTAAATCACTGGCGTAACTTTCTAGCCCTAAGCGTTGTGCTTCTAACGGAATGGCACCACCACCGGCAAAGGGGTCGTGAAAAGCCGGTAGTTTTTCTGGGTTAAATAATTCTTCTGCTTGCGGGTGGTTACGGTTTAAATGGCAGGTCTCGCGCCAGCTTTCTTTAATGGCTTCGCGGGCACGGTTAAGCACTTTTTCGTTATTTGTATTTTCCCACTTCACTAAATCGCGAATAATTTGAAACAGTTTTTCGCGCTTTATTTCTGCGCTTTTTTTATTCACGCCGTATTTAAAACCACTGTCTTGCTGGTAACCTGGGTCATTGACCATTTGCGCAAATATCACCGCACGCGCTGCCGCCAAAGGCCGACGCGCCCACCATAAATGCAAGGTACTTGGGTGGCCGTGACGAATGGATTTTTCTCGCGCGGCGGCAACGTTAATATCATCTAACGGTAGCGCTACTTCGATGAGTTTTTTGGGGCTGTAAATTTTGTATTCTCTGGCGTTGCTCATAATATTCTCTGTGCCATTTTCAGGCGGGCAAAAGCACATGTTTGATGGCAGTAGTAAAAGGAAAATCTTTTATTTGTTTTAATTCATCTTGCAGTAGCGGTAACCAGTCAGCTTCGTCAAATTCTGCTGCGTAAGTTGCAAGGGCTTCTGCGGTTTGTAAATAGCCTGAAATGGCTGTTTCTCTGATTCGCCGTAGCGGGCCATTTAGGTTAAAAATACGGATGGTTTCCGCTGCACGATGTTTATCTGCAGGGCTTAAATTTTTGATGGGCACTGCATTGCCGTCTGGCAGAAATGTTATAAATGCTTCTGGATCTTCTACATCCATCTTAATAAGATCTTGATGGTTGTAAGGTGGCAAGTCATCTTTGTGTTTGCCGCAGCTGCTATGGCGATTACAAGAACCAAATAGATTGTCCCACAAAAAGGTGTCTTGAGGATGGCTGCGTCGCTGTCTGAAATGTTCAATATGCGAATTACTATTACCTAAGTCAGTTCTAATTGTTGATTCACAATAGGCGCAGCGGTGCTGTTGCATCTGGTCCAGTTTGAGCCATATTGCGTTTTTATGGTCTGGCGTAACGCGGTTCCATTGATCTCTACCGTGCTGGTATTGATTTAAACAAGCGGGTTGTCTGGGGCGAATTAACTTATGCATTTTCGCCACCGGGTCTATGCTGATTGCGTTTTGGTAGCTTGGCTTTCATCTGCTGCAATCGAACTAAACGCTCACACTCTCTCCATTCTTGATGAGACTCACCAAAATGTTGAAGTATTTTTTCTTTTAGCGCTTTTCCATGGCTATTTTCATGGTTGTTTTCAATGATTAACTGCTTGTATTGAGAGAGCCAATGAGCTTCTTCTACATCTGGTATTGGGTCGACTAATTGCAGCTCGGCCATAATATCTGCACTGGCTACACCTTTGCTTTGTGTTAATGGTGGCGTTGCGCTTGAAAGAATTAAATCTGTTTCTGAATCTGAATCTATTTCATGCCTTATTATACGAATGCTTTCAGCGGGTACAGTCGATAGCACTTGTGGGCTGTGTGTAGTTACAATAAATTGAATATTTGGAAAGGCTTGCTGCAAAGAAGCGACCACTGTTTGCTGCCATTGTGGATGCAAGTGCATGTCAACTTCGTCGATCATTATAACGCCAGGGGATTGTTTAGCCGCTTGGTCTTGTAAATGCCCATTTAAAAGCACGCAGCGATAGGCGATATCAGCAATCATAGCCAGCATGTTTTTAATGCCGTCACTTAATTGTGATATTTTCATTACACCGAGTTTAGGATGTTTTAATACGAGAGATTTATCGTATTTTTCACTGTATTGTAGATGTTGCCAGCCAATAGGTTTTAGTACTTCATTTACTGCATCTTGCACAACTTTAACTGGACGACGCAGTTCATTAGGCACTTCAATAAAGGTTGCACCGCTTTCTAATTGCTTTATCTGGTATTCCATTACTTTTAAATAGGCTGATGTAAACCAGTCTTGAAACTGTTTAAAGCTGGATGCGGGGTCTAGGCAGTCGCGATAAGCGAAGGTTCGAATCTGCTCATTGTTTTTTTCTGCTTTACCTTTTTTGCTATCAGTTAGGCGTTTTTCTCGCCATAGCCGCCCCGTGCCGTAGTATCCAAATACTGGTAATGTTTTAGGTGTAGCACTTAGGTCTCGAATGGCTTTCTGCATTTCCTTAGCCGAGTTTTTTAATGCTTTTGTGCCTGTATCATCTTTAGTTTGTGATTTTTTAGCTTCACTATCGCGATATCGTCTCCAAGTATGCAGGCCATTTGAAGAGCTACTCTCTGCTACGACTGATGAAGGAAACTGCCTAGCCATTTCATCTAGTGCACCAAATACAGGTGATTTCTGATCTGTAGATTTTAATATATGTACGTCATCAATTGTGATTGTATTTGACGGATCTACATAAGGTGTTTTTGCTAAATCAAATTGACTGACATAAGGCCAAAGTGCTATGCGAACCGCATCTAAAATTGTGGTTTTACCTTGACCATTATTTGCCGCGAGTACAGTGGTCTTGGGGTGAAGTTCGATTTCCAATTGCTGATAACAGCGGAAATTTTCAAGGCTTATTTTTTTTAATTTCATAAACTTTGCTCCGGACTTATCGCCTTTGAAAGCAGTTCGCTTAAGTCATAATTAATACTGGCTACGCCAAAATCAGGCTCCACTTTAAACGGGTTTTTGATATAAAATGGGCCTTTAAATGACTCGTTATCAACAATTACGATGGCCAAAATAAATTTATCTGACTGATTTAGCGCGTAAATGATTTCATTGCGGCTTACTGTAATTGTGCTCTGCCCTTTGGCTCTGCCCTTTACCTCGATATGTCGATCAGGCTTGATTGAGCCATCTGTATTCACTGGAGGCCGTGAAGTAATATCCCAACCACATTTTTCAGCACCTACATCGGTCACTGTGTGACCAAAAACCTGCTCTGCCTGCATGACAGCGCTCATGGCAACTTGTTCAATGCGTGCTCGTGCGACGGCATCTACCGCAAATTGAGTTTCGCCTTTCCGCATGGCCAATAAACCTTGGGGAATGACTAAGGCGCCACCGATAACAATGGGCGTGCTGGATACAACATTTTTGAGTTCTTCTAATTCTGACTGTCGCTGTTCAAGCCTTGCTGTCAGGTCATCTACTCGCCTTCTGGCCATTTCTGGTTGCATTCGGGGGCGTTTACCGGAATCTAAGTCGTCTTTCAGTTTGATATAACGATCTGACCAATAATTAATTTCTTTAATTAATCGCTCGTGCACCGCAGTCATAGTTTTATTTGCCTGACGTTCTCGGCGATCTTTTATTTCCGCATAGTGCTCGGGCACCAATTTTTGTGAAGCATGATTAAGTGCCAAAGCTTCTAGATTATTATTTAACCAGTCTGCTCGGAGAATGTCGCCGACTAATTTGTGGTCAAATTCATCTATGGGCTGTAAATCCAGGTGTGGTGCCCAGCCAGCATTGATAGCAACGCCTTGGGCGTTGATTTCGACAAACTGTAACCGACGCGATGCTATGGCATTCGTGGCACCGGTTTCTCGAATACTATGGTCCACCATAAACAGTACGCGAGGCGCTGTGTTGTCATCATTTGGGTCGACTAATATAGCACCTTGCTTTAGCTTTGTTCTGTGTGCTTGTAGCACTAGGTCGGTCACTGAGTGCATTAAAGGATGTGCGGGGTGAACCATATCAGCCATTGGCTTGTTGCTGAGACGTACATGTTGTTTTTCAAAGCAAATTCGTTCGTACTTTTTTAGTACTGGTGTGCGTGTTTCGCCGATCACTCGATCTCGTTCACGAATGGCTGCGGGTACGTGACGTATTTCGTATCGGCCAGTCTCTCGTGGACGGAATTCACCTGTAAGAGTTTGAAATGCTTCTGTGAAAAATGCGCGAATAAAGTAAGGTTGCAATTTACGGGCTTCGGCTTTTTCCATTTCTTCTTTTACGGCATAAAGTTCTTCTAGTCCCATGTGTTGGTCGACCAATGCATTTCGCCTGATGATCTCTTTTAGGTGCTCTGCATCTAATGCACCTTCAATTACCTGATTCATTTTTTCTTTTACTTCAGGATCTTCACCATAGCGAATTGCTTTAACCAGCAAATCTTTAAGGGAAACATTATCAAAAGCTTCACCAAGCACATCAAAAACTTTGCCGCCTAGGGCTTCTTTTTCGATTTCGATTTTATCGAAAAGTTTTTGAAAGACTTCACCTTCACGTGTTTCATTAGCAACGATATTCCACAGGTGGCAAACTTCAGTTTGACCGATGCGGTGAATACGCCCAAAACGCTGTTCTAGTCGGTTTGGGTTCCAAGGTAAGTCATAGTTCACCATTAAGTTCGCATTTTGCAGGTTGACACCTTCGCCTGCGGCATCTGTTGCAATAAGTACAGTGACTTCAGGATCATTACGGAATTCTTCCTGAATTTTTCTGCGTTCATCACGGTTGGTGCCACCATAAATTTTGCGAACGGCATTGGTGTCACCGAGCATGCCGCTGATACGTGTGATCAGATAATTCAATGTATCTTTGTGTTCTGTAAAAATAATGAGTTTTCGGCGACTGCCGCTAGCTCTGAACATCTCGGGATTATCTTGTAGTAAGCAAGATAATTCTTCCCATTTTTTATCATTACCTGATTGCACTACTTTTAATGCTTGGTATTCTAGATCTTTAAGTATCAATATTTCTGCTTCGAGCTCAGGGATTGTTTCGGCAGCTGAGGCTTGATCAACTACTTGCTCGGCATAGATTTCATACTCTTCTGCACTTAATTCATCATCAAGATCATCAAGATTTTCTGGTAGGTCGATTTGTTTCTTTACACTGTATTCACCAATTGTTTCGGCGATGTCTCCAGCGGCGGATTGACCACGTGCGAGAAGCCTGGTTTCTGTCAGACGGTCTTCTAAGCGTTTACGACGGCGTTTAAGCGATTGATAGATTGCTTCGGGGCTGGATGCCAAGCGACGTTGCAGCATGGTTAATGCAAAGCCGACGTTATTTTTCTTTTTGCCGTCGAGATTGTCTGCTCGGTTCATTTCTTCACGAACATAGGTCGTCACCTGTTCATAAAGTGATGCTTCCATGGATGAAAGTTCGTAATTTGCTGTATAAGCACGGCGCTCAGGGAAAAGAGGGGTGCCATCAAATTTGAGTAGTTCTTCTTTTACCATCCTGCGCATCATATCTGTTACGTCGACCTTATGTGCACCTTCCCGGAATTTCCCATAAAACCTATCTGTATCCAGCAAAGATAACCAGACTTGAAAGTCTTCTTCTTTGCCGTTGTGTGGGGTGGCGGTCATGAGCAAGTAATGCCGAGTAATCGAACCGAGTAATTCACCTAATAGAAATCGTTTGGTTTTGTTTACTTTGTTTCCAAAATAACTGGCCGATAATTTATGGGCTTCATCAACGATGATGAGATCCCACTCAGTGTTTTTTAATTTGTTTTGAAAATCTTCATTTCTAGATAATTGGTCTAGTCTGCAAATAAGTTGATCTGATTCATTGAAATAATTACCTGAAGCACATTGTTCTTGTTTTTCTTTGCTAAATATATCAAAAATCACGCCGAATTTTTCTAGTAACTCATCTTGCCATTGTTCAGTTAAAGAACCTGGAGAAACAATCAAAATTCTTTTAGCGTCTGCACGCATTAGCAGCTCACTAATTAATAAACCGGCCATGATCGTTTTTCCTGCACCAGGATCATCGGCCAAAACATAACGCAATGGTTGTTTGGGTAGCATGTGTTCATATACAGCCGAAATTTGATGCGGCAAGGGTTCAACGCTAGAAGTATGTACGGCCATCATTGGGTCAAATAAGGCTGCTTGTGAAATGCGATATGCTTCTAGACCCAGTTTAAATTCTGCTCCTGGCGCATCAAAAGCCCAAGGGCGACCGGCAGTTGCTACTGATAAACGAGCTTCATCTGAGCGAAATAGCATTTGCTCGCCTAACGCGCCTTGGCTGTCCTTGTAATAGACAGTGATAGCAGCTTCACCAATAGGCTCGATTTGTACAATACGGACAATTGTATCGGCCAGAATACCTTGGACTTGTGCGTCTTTTTTGATGTCTTCTAATTTCAGCATTTAAATCCTCTCAATCATCCATGATATGAGTTGCGTAGTTGTTACCCGTTGCAAGAATGAGATTGTCGAGCCTCTTCAGTGCATCCTTATTTGCTAGCCAAAGATGAAATCCCGCTAGAGAACTATTGGGTTGGTCAGAGCAATCTACATTCCAATAGCGTAAAACATAGCCTGCAATAGCTGCTCGAACTTCTATTTTAAGTTCTCCGTTTTGCATTGCATACTCATGCTCTATAGTTTTTGGATGCTCTAGCTTTGGATGTGCTTGAATGCGTAATTCAACAATTTTATTCCACTGATCATCAGCAGTTTTGGTTTGATCCTTCGAGGGCGTTTTATCAATGAGTTGTGGCAACTCGATTCGATTGATTACAAAATCGGCAAATCGTTTCTGTGATCGGTCATAGCCTCGAACATGCCAATGTAGTCCATTATTAATTAAAGCAAAAGGGGTGATTTCCTTTTGAGATAATCCACTGGTTAGCGAGTGGTAAGTTATCTTTAAAATTTTCTTCTGATAAATGGCTTTAGTAATGAGCGCCAGTGATTGAAGATCTGGAGCATTCAAGAGTACTGGAGATATACAAGGAATTAGTGGTTCTTGAACCCCTAGAAAATCATCCCCAAAACCATGAAGAAGGCTTGCTAATGTTTGGTTTGCTGTATATTCAAATAGTGGTGCAAAGCAGCATTTTATGTTTTCGCTTTGTCGTTGAATATAGCTTTTGCCTTTGGTGTCATACTCGATATTTTTTGGTGCAATTTCTTTATATAATGACAGGTCACGTGATGCGGCGGCTTCTTTAATACCAAAGCGAGCAACTAGATCGGCCCGATTGATTGTGCCGTAGAAGAATAAGCGGAAGTCGATATAAAATAACCGCGCACGTTGGGCTTGGGTGACTTCAAGCAAGCGATTAGGGGCATGATTGTTGGCTGAGGGATAGTAGTCTTGAGTAATGGTTTCGTTCATGTGCCCTGCTTGAAAACATCATACCTAGATGAAGGTGATATTTATCTGCTTTCGGAGGTGTTTTGTATCGCACAGTCGAGTGTGTGTCAATATGATAACCACCATCATTCGTATTGGGTTGCGTTAAAACAAGTTTATTAACAGTCTGTAAGGGTTCTGTTTGTCAGAAATAGATGATGGTTTGCGCTAATCTCTTTTGCGATTGAAGAATTTACTAGAAAAGCCTCTTCAGTAAAACGGCGGGTGTGAACTATGGGAAAGATGCAATTTTTAACTACATGTTAGAGGCCTGATAAATGCCAATAATAGCCAGTTATAGTGAAGATAATATCGGTTGCACCTTTCTTGTGATGCAAGTTAGTGCGTTTAAAGCGGTATAACATTAAATTTATTTAGCTAAAAAATACAAAAAAATTGAAAATTAAAAAACAATTTGAATCAATCTGACAATGTATGAAAAGGGTGCTGTAGTTGATTCGTAAAGATATTTGCATTTCTCTAGAACACATAATGTATTATATGTATCGGTCGATAATGTAAGTGGCTTTTTGTTTTCTCTAAATGTAATTTTAATTGTTTTTGTTTGCAGTAGTTGCTCTTGGTTGTTTTTCAATAAAGAAAAGATGGGCGAATACCGCAGAATTAAGCGCGATTTGGAAGAGGCTTTTGATATTGAAGTGCCAGCTGTCGAGGTTAAATCAGTTTATGCAAGCAGTGACTTGATCTCAATCTGAAGCTTCCTGAAATGGTGCGACACTGTCGCACTATTTTTTGATTAAGTAATAAGTTACAAAGCGGTCGATATAATATATCGATAGGGTTTGTCTTTTAAAAAATCAGCCAATAATTCTGGCCGGGTTTGCAGGATAGTAAGCGCACTTTCAAACCAGCGTTTGCGCTCGGCAATTAGGTTGGTGCTTTTATTTAGCTCACGCCATCGTTACGCAAAATATTGCAATAATTTCAGACTTTTTGCACCAAAGTAATGTATTAATTAATTAGATTCCTTTAGCGCATACTTCTTTTGTGCTTCATCGATCGCGCGTTGCAAGCGGGTGTACAGTACTTCGCGCTCGGGTAATACGGTGAGGTATTCCGTTACGTGAATACCGGCATCATCCAGCTGTAGCAATTCAATTTGTTCTTTACGGTTTTCGGCGCAGAGAATAATGCCCAGTGGAGGTTCTTCGCCCGGCTGACGTTTGTGTTGATCGAGCCAGCGCAGGTAGAGTTCCATCTGCCCTTTGTAGTGAGCTTTAAAACGACCGATTTTTAAATCAATCGCCACCAGCTGTTTCAACTGCCGGTTGTAAAACAGCAGGTCAATGTAGAAATCGTCGCCATCGATCTGGATGCGCTTTTGCCGAGCGATAAAGGAAAAGCCTGCACCTAGCTCTAGTAGAAAACCTTCAAGGTCACGCAGAATTGCGTCTTCAAGATCTTTCTCTAGGTAATGGTCATTCAACTGTAAAAGTCCAGCACATAAGGGTCTTTTAGTACTAGGCTGGGTTCCATGCGGTTTTTCTCAGCTAGGTTTTGTAATTCTTGTTAAATCAGCTTTTCCGGCTTTTTTGACAGCGCGGTACGTTGATACAACATGGAGTCGATTCTTTCTGCCAACCCCCGTACGCTCCAGCCTTCAATGCGGCACATTTGGGCATAGAATTCCCATTGCAACGGGTCTTTCATGGGGATCAGGGCGATAAGGTGGGTCCAGTTAAATTGTCGCATCAGCGATACGACAATTTCTTGCTCCGGGAAGACCTCGGCAAACTGCATCATCCGGCGCAACTGCTTATCAGAAAAGCCCCGGCCAAACTCATTGGTCAATTGTCGCGCCAGTGTGACGACAATCTGCTTGCCGTATTCAGCTCGTTCACCACCCAGCACTTCTTGATTGATTCGCTAGCCGATCTGCCAGTACATAAAAGTCAGGGAGGTGTTGACTGCTGTTGTAGTTTTTTGACGAGAGTCGGTAATGAGGGTGTAGAGTTCAGAAAATAGCTTGGGTGTTGAAGAGGTTATTTCTGCCATTTAAGTAGTCCTCATTATAAAATCAATCCAAAGCTGGTCAGGATTATCTTTATTTGTACCCAGTGCAGAGCAAGAAAACTAATCTACGAGCTTTGATTGTTTTATTTAACCATTGCTGGATTTTTTAAAAGCTGCACGCAACGAATTTTAAATAGGCGCTTTTGGCCTTATTTTCCAGAAGCGTTACTTGAGTATATTGATATCAGGTTGAAAGTTAAGCGTTATCCAGTCAAATTTTCGAATAATGCCAATTTTAGACTTAGCGACTGATCTCGAAGAGATAAATTAAATAATATCGATTTAACGAATCTGCAGATACAAAAAAGGCCTGAAATTTAATAATTTCAAGCCTTTAATGTGAATTTGGTGGAGACGGCGGGAATCGAACCCGCGTCCGCAAATCCTCTGCCCTCGGTACTACATGCTTAGTCAAGTCTTCAAATTTAACCGCCGATTATCCGACTGACAGGATGCACGGAAGCGAGCCCTAAGATTTTCGATCTCACTAGTCGGGCACTAGCGAAACTTATTCTGTGTTAATTGTCTACCTAGAGCACCCCACAGACAAACCGTCTAGGTAGTCAGCAGCTGTTAAGCTGCTAAAGCGTAGTTGTCGTCGTTGGCAACTAAGAATGTGCAATTATGGATTAACGAGGGTGATTGCCCCCTCGACATGCACCTAAGGTTTTGTAACCCACGTCGAAGCCATGTCGTCCCCAAAACCAAGCTGATCACTGAAACCCAGAGGGTTCCCGAAATCCAGCCAGCGGAGTGTAGCCCAATTGATATAGGGGCTCAAGCGGAGATTAGGGGTGTTGTGATATTAGCTTTGAGGAACGAAATCAATGGAGGTTAGATAGGCGTAGTGCTACCCAGTACTTTCTCAACAAAATCAAAAATGTGTTGGGTGGTATGCAAGGGAATGATTTAAGGGCCGTGGAAATAAATAATTTTTCTGTGTTCTCTCGTAGGTCATCCCTGAGCCTCGGCGAAGCGTGACAATTTGTTGGCAAGTCGCTATTCGCTTCGCTCATGACGACCTACATTAAGGGTGTTTATTTCTTTCTACGCTCCTAACTTACATGTTGCATAGATCCTGCACTTCCTTGTGCAGGATGATGGTGCTTAACAATAGTGCTGGGCACCGGAACTGATTGCACAGAGCCATTAATTCTCTTTCATGATCCGGTTTTTCTGACGATCCCAATCACGTTCTTTTTCGGTGGCACGTTTGTCGTGCTGCTTTTTACCCTTACCCAATGCCAGTTCGACTTTAACCATGCCTTTTTTCCAATAGACTGCGGTTGCTAGCAAAGTGAAGCCTTTGCGGTCGATGGATGATTGCAGTTTGTAAAGTTCTTCTGCATGCATCAGAAGTTTTCTGGTGCGGGTCGGGTCGGGGAATATATGGGTGCTGGTGGTGTTCAATGGGCTAATGAGTGCGCCTAATAAAAAGGCTTCGCCATTTTTGAAGATCACGTAGCAATCGACCATTTGTAGTTTGCCTTCGCGGAGGCTTTTGACTTCCCAGCCTTGTAACGCAATGCCGGCTTCAATCCGATCTTCAAGAAAGTAGTCGTGTTTGGCCTTTTTGTTTAACGCAATAGTGCTGCTTGGTGCCTGAGGCTTTTTCTTTGCCATGAATCCTAACGCCTGTCTCAAGAATGATGTGGGCTAAAGTAGCAATTCGCTATTGACTAATCGGTCAGTCTTGAGGGAAATTGCAAAACAGATAACAATACGCCAACAATAACAAAAAGGGGTGAGTCATGTCAGCTGATAGCGGACAGTCAATCCATGGCCAGTGGTCAAATAAGTGGATGTTTATTCTTGCAGCAACCGGTTCAGCAGTCGGGCTGGGTAATATTTGGAAGTTCCCCTACATCACAGGTGAGAATGGTGGTGGCGCTTTTGTACTGGTCTATCTGATCTGTATCTCATTGGTTGGCATACCTATTATGGTCTCGGAAGTACTTCTGGGCCGAGCCGGCAAACAATCTCCAATCAATACCATGATGAACCTGGGTCGCCAATATGGTGGTAGTGGTGCTTGGTCATTTATTGGTTATATGGGCACTTTGGCCGGATTTTTAATTCTGTCTTTTTATACCGTGGTCGCCGGCTGGGCGCTGGCTTATGTGCAGCGCATTGCTTCGCCGGCATTTCATGAGTTGCCTCTAGAAGAGATTAAGGGCAGTTTTAGCGCGTTAGTGTCAAACCCTGGTGAGTTGATGTTATGGCACACCTTGTTTGCCTTAATCACCACAGTGGTAGTGGCACGTGGAGTTTCTGATGGTATTGAAAAGTTAGTTAAGTATTTAATGCCACTGTTATTTGCGCTGTTATGTGTGTTGCTGGGATATGCAGCAACCACCGGGCATTTTGTACAAGGGCTAGAATTTTTGTTTGCGCCTGACTTCTCAAAACTCAGCTGGGATTCAGTACTGGTCGCTTTAGGTCATTCGTTCTTTACTCTGTCTTTGGGTATGGGTGCGATTATGATTTATGGCTCTTATCTGCCTAAAGATATCAATATCGGCAAAACCGTGGTGATCATTGCGGGTATGGATACGCTGGTTGCTTTGATGGCGGGCATGGTGATCTTCCCGATTGTATTTGCCAATAATATGGACCCAGGCGCGGGCCCAGGTTTGCTGTTCTCGACCTTAACGCTGGCCTTCACTAGTATGGAGTTTGGCGGTTTCTTTGGCACTTTGTTCTATCTGCTGGTGGCATTTGCCGGTTGGACTTCGGCAATTTCTTTATTGGAACCAGGTGTCTCTTGGCTGGTCGAAAACAAGAACTGGAGCCGAGCTAAGTCAGCCTGGTTGGTTGGTTTGCTGTGTTGGGTAATTGGTATCGGCACCGTGCTGTCATTTAACGTGTTGGCTGATTTCAAGATTTTTGACCGAACCATTTTTGATAACCTGGATTATCTGACCGCTAACATCATGCTGCCACTGGGCGGATTGCTGATTGCCGTATTTGCCAGCTGGTTTATTAGCCGGGAAATGCAAACGCAACAGTTGGATGGTAAGGGCGGTTTGTTTACCATATGGTTGTGGACCAGCCGAGTGGTTGCACCCGGTTTGGTATTTGTCATCTTCCTTAATGCATTAGGTTTGCTGGGATAGATGGGTAACTTTTTGTTTTTGGTTAATTAATTTCGGGAGCAGTATGCCGAAAGTTGTACATTCAGCGCTTTTGCCGTTTACCGCGCAGCAGATGTTCGATCTGGTGCATGATGTGGAGCAGTACCCAGAGTTTTTACCCTGGTGTCGCGAAGCCAAAGTCATAGAGCGTCACGGTGAAGGTCTGGTGGCAACACTAGAATTGGCCAAAGGCGGATTGCATAAATCATTCACCACCCGTACCCGGGTGGTGGATGGTGAGTCAATTCATATTGAATTGGTCGAAGGTGGATTTAGTCATTTGACGGGTCATTGGGTATTTCGCCCATTGCAGGCCCAAGCATCTAAAGTTGAGGTTGAAATCGACTTTGGCTTTTCTAACAAAATGGCTAACTTGGCATTTGGGCCAATTTTTAATGGCATTTCCAATGGTCTTTTAGATGCTTTTAGTAAAAGAGCGCGTCAGGTTTATAAGTCTGCGTTCTAGTTTTTAAATGAAGATAATGGTGGTGCTGAAGTGTTAAATATCGAAGTGGTTTATGCACTGGAGCATCAACAAAGTTTGCTTTCAGTAAAGGTAGAAAAAGGGGCCGATGTTCAGGCTGCGGTCGAAAAATCTGGCATTTTGAACAAGTATCCGCAAATAGAATTAGGCAAAACTCCTGTGGGCATTTTTTCTAAAAAATGTAAATGGGATGATTTGCTCCGTGATGGCGACCGAATTGAGATCTACCGGCCATTAATTGCCGACCCGAAAGAAGTTCGTAAGCGCCGGGCTGAACAGGCCAAAGCCGCTAAGCAATAGCATGTATTGATTAAAAACGCCGGTGAATCACTCGATTCACCGGCGTTTTTATTTCCAGGGAAGGAATGTATGTCGATAGGAGGCAGGAAGCCGGATCGACGATTTCCAGGGAAGGAATGTATGTCGATAGGAGGCAGGAAGCCGGATCGACGATTTCCAGGGAAGGAATGTATGTCGATAGTAGGCGACTTACAGGATGTAAGAAGTGCAGAAAATGCACGGAGCAATTTTCTGTCAGGAAGCCGGATCGACGATTTCCAAGGAAGGAATGTATACCGCAAGGAGGGATGGATCCATTAATGCTGAGTTGCCATCCTTGGCGACTGGGTTCTGGCATCCCCGCTCGGAATGACGGGTTCGGAGCGTGCCGCAGGACTCGTCTCTAGTCACATGAAAGTGGTGCTACTTTATTGTTGGAAAAATGAGTCAGCTGCAACATCAACAAGCCATTGCCCAGTCAATCTTCAATCGGCTTAAAACGGGCATTGTTCTGTTGGACTGTGAAGGTAAGCCTGTATTCAGTAACAGACCGGCTAAAGATTTATTGCAAGGGCATGCAGCAGTGAGCATGATCGAGCCAAGTTTTGTGCTGACGTCGGCAAAACTTCAGGCCAGATTAAACGCCAAATTAAAAATCTGGTCACAAGGGATTAACGCCGAAGCTGAAACACTGTTATTGCAATCGACAGATAATATATCTGATTCAGTTGCAGCTATCGCTGGCCATGTTGCTGAAGGTGCGCAACCGATACGGGTCTGAGTGCTGCATCGAAATGGCCAGCTGATGACGTGTTTGTTCGTTATATGCTTGAGAAGGTAATTGAGGTTCAATCACACTGCTTAGGTCGCATCCGTTTAACCCAATAACCAAAGTTACAAACAAAATAAACTGTCGATTTAACTGCATAATTATATCCAAACCACTTCGAGCGAAACCTTGCACCTTGAGGTGGTTTGGGGGTGCTCGTTTGGCTAATGCTTTTTGCTGCAGATAATACGGAGTTATGCTAAAAGTATTTCCCCTCACCTGAGGGGGATCTCTTGAAGAGTGCCGATTTGATCACATTAATCGGTTATTTTATTCGCTCAGAATTGCTGCAAAATCAAAAGCATTATGAAGTGCAGGTATATACCCTTCGTATTTGAGGGTGCTAGGGAGTTGGCTGCTTTCGCTCACCCCAATCATTTACAACCCTAAGCTCGTGGGGCTTCGCTCTCTTGCGGCCTACCAGCATCTCCAATTACTTTGGGCATAGTAATAATAATGAATCATGCGCAATTGATCCCACTGATCTATAAAACCGCGATTGAACAAGGTGCTTTCATTCAGTTAATGGATGCGCTGACCGATCCAGCGGCTTAAGCAATTATATGGTTTGACCCCGGTTGAAGCTGATATCACCTGCAGGTTAGCGACTGGGCAAACCATCGATGAAATTGCCGAGCAGCGCAGTAGCAAGTCGCGCACCATTCGTGGTTATTTAAAAGCAATCTTTGTTAAAACCGGTGTTAGCCGTCAGGCCGATTTAATTTCTTTGGTGCTCAATGCGCCGCTGCAGGTGACCGATGCCAAAAAAATAGTCATGCAGTATGGCAAAGATGGTCTGGTGAAATTACCGGAAAAAAATATTTCCTATCGAGAATATGGGCCAAAAAATGGCAGGCCGATGGTGCTCTGTCATGCATCGTTAAGCTGCCGTTACGGCGTGCCATTGCATTTACCTTTGCTAGAAAAATACCAAATTAGATTGATTGTTCCTGAGCGAGGTGGGGTCGGTTTATCTAATGGTGCGCCGTATCAAAAAATTACTGATTTCGCGGCAGATTTTCGAGCACTGGTCGAGCATTTGCAGTTGAAAAAAGTCGATGTAATTGGTGTGGTGGCCGGTGGTGCCTATGCATTGAGTGCGGCTTGGCTGTGTTCGGATATCGTTAATCGAGTTTTATTACTAGAAGGCTTTGCGCCGAATATTGCTGAGCACACAATTAAGGGTGCGCCGGGATACTTTAGAATGATGCCGAGGTTAATTCGTTATTTCCCAAAAGTCAGTGAGCGGTTGATGTCATTTCAATTACGTGATTTTGCCAATGACTGGCAAAAGGCATTGCAGCACACTAGTAAGTTATTCAATCCATTCGATGCGCAAATTTTATTGCGAGAAGATGTTCGTGATTTTGCATTGATTGAAGCAATTGAGAATAATCGACAAGGTGTTTCAGCGCTAATTCGGGATATTTTATTAGTGCATGCTGACTGGCAGATTCCTCTGGAAGACATTAAGTCGCCTTGTTATATCGCCTATGGTAATGCCGATCCTGTAGCAGCCTGTTATGCCGAAACGTTAATTCAGCGATTGCCAAATACCAGACAGGTTTTTCGGGAAGATGAAGGCTTTGCCAGAATGCTTTATTTGAGTTTTTTCGAGATTATCGAGCAAGCGGGTTGGGTTGAGGTTAAATCTGAAAATTTGCCGGCAGAGAAAGTGGGCGATGGAAATTTATATCCGGCATAGATTAAATTCAAAACGTTGTGATTGGTTGGTGTTAAGCACAACCTCAAAACCAATCTCCAGATAGCAGTTCGCCCTCTTAGTCTGAAAAAAATCGGGCTAAGGGGGCAAACTGATTTGAAGCTTGCATCTAACTTATAGCTTGGCTGAACTATCTACCTTGCTACGATCAATTATATGCAACTGGCCATTTTTGAAATGTAATGTCAGGCGACTGTATTGATTTGGCTGGCGTTCACTGGTCAAGCTGTAAACGTATTCCCAATGCCCTGAGTCTTCCATTGAACGGAAGCTTGGGCTGCCAAGCAGATAGTTGACCTGTTCAGGGGTCATGCCTTGCTTGAGTTGCTCGATCTTGTCAGTCGGTGGCAAAGTGCCCTGGCGAATGTCGACCGTATAAATCAGTGAGTCAACCCAACTACAGCCGCTAAGGCCGAGGGTAAGTGCCATAGCCAGTGGCAACATCAGCTGGCGCATGGCGCTACTCCTTGGAAACTTTTGGACGAACGTACAACACCAGATTGTGATCGATTAGCTCAAAGCCTTCCGCTTCAGCAAGTTCTTTCTGGATTCGCTCGATCTCTTCGCTGTGAAATTCTACTACCCGGTTAGTTTCCAGGCAGACCATATGGTCATGGTGCCCACCGCGAGATAGTTCAAACACCGAGTGGCCACCATCAAAATTGTGGCGCAGTACGAGTCCGGCATTTTCAAACTGGGTTAATACTCGATATACCGTGGCCAGACCGACATCTTCGCCAGCTTCCAGAAGTGCCTTGTAGACATCTTCGGCGCTGACATGTCTTTGCTCGGTAGTCTCAAGGATCTGCAGAATCTTGACTCTTGGCAGGGTCACTTTGAGTCCGGCCTTTTTCAGTTCCTGATTTTCCAAAACAATCCTCTTGAATTCTGGTCCTGATGCTACTGGGTGCGAGTAGTCAGACAAATCACACATTAGAGCGCCATGATAGGTGATTAAAAGAATAGTGCCAAGTTGCAACTAAATGCAGTTATCAAACTCCGTTTGTCGCGGCAGTTTTCTGCATGAAAGGCACTCTAACAGCCAATAGGCCTTAGCTGACAGACCAATTTACTGACAGTGGGCGTGCAAATTGTCTATTTTGTAGTGTTATCAATAGTTATCGCCAAGTAGGGATTGGTTACAACTATATCGCTTTTATTCACTTCGTAGCGCATCTTCTAGCAAAGTCGTCGCATGTTGAAGGCCTTGGCGGGTTATTTTTCGACCGCCTAGCATGCGGGCTATTTCCTCAATTCTTTGTTGGGAGGAAAGGCTATCGAAACGGCTGTAGGTATTTTTCTGATCACTTCGCTTGGAAATTTTCAAATGCTGATCACCGCGACTGGCAACTTGTGGCTGGTGGGTGATGCAAAGCACTTGTTGCTGTTTGCCTAATTCTTGTAACAGCTCACCAACCGTTTCGGCCGTGGCACCGCCAATACCCACATCGACTTCATCAAAGCCTAGCGTGGTGTGGCTGCGTGAATCGATGGTGCTGACTTGTAGCGCCAAGCTAATTCGAGATAGCTCGCCGCCAGAAGCAATTTTGCTGATGGGACCCATCGGTTGGCCGGGGTTGGTGGTGCAAAGAAATTCTGCCTGCTCTAAACCACTCGGTCCGGCAGGTTTTGCTTCTAGAGCGACTGCGAACTGGCCCTTGGCTAAATCTAACTTACCCATCATGCGGCTGACTTTGCGAGATAGTTGTTCGGCAGTGGCCTGCCGCGACTGGCTAAGTTGCTGTGCTTGTAGCATGTAATGCTGTTCTAGCGCGGCAATTTGCTCAGCGAGCTGTTCACAATTTAAATCCACTTGCTCTAGTTGTATTAATTCATCATTTAATTGCTGCTGAATTTCATTTAATAGCTCCGGTGCACAGCGGTGCCGTTTGGCCAAACTGTAAATTTCAGATAAACGTTGGTCAACAAATTTCAGCCTTTGCGGGTCTAGGTTGCAGCTTTGACTGTAGTGATTGAGCTCGCTGGCCGCTTCGGCTAGCTGAATATGTGCGCTATCTAGCATTTGGCAAATCGGCTCAAACTGGGTTTCGGTTGCCTTTAACGGCTCTAGCTGTGCCTGCAGACGTTCAATTTCGTTAACTAAACTGCGTTGGCTGCTATCGAGTTGTTGGCCGCAACTTTTTGCAGTGGTGGCGAGCATGCTGACGCTGGATAGTTTTTTTTGTTCTTGTTCCAATTGTGCAATTTCATCGGTTTGCAATTGAAGTTGGTTGAAATCTACCAATTGAAAATTAAGAAATTCAATTCTTTGACCGCGAGTTTGAATGCTATTTTGCAGCGCTTTGAGTTGTTTGAGCTGCGATTGCCAATTACTCCAAGCCTGCTCAACCAGTTGCAGTTGAGGCAATAATTTGCCGCTATGGTCGAGCAATTCTGATTGGGCTTCGCGCTTGAGTAGCAAGTAGTGTTGATGCTGGCCGTGGATATCGAGCAGATAGCGGGAAAAATCACGAACCTTGGCTAACGGCAGCAGGCTGCCATTAATCCAACTGCGAGAACGACCTTCCGGGGTGATGACTCTTCGCAGTACACATTCGTGGTCGCTATCCATTTCATTGTCTTTGAGCCATTGCATTGCTTCTGGTAGTTGCTGCAATTCAAAGCTGGCGCAAATCTCTGCTTTTTCAGCACCGGGCCGCACCGGGTTTTGTTCTAGCCGGCCGCCGCATGCCAGTGTTAGGGCATCTAACAAAATAGATTTGCCAGCACCTGTCTCGCCGGTTAGAACGGTTAAGCCTGGTTGAAGGTCCAGTTCCAGATGGTCGATAATCGCAAAGTTTTGAATGTTGAGTAGCTTTAGCATGGTGTTCAAGCTCAAATCGGTGCGGCGGGATACAAGTTCGCCAAGACTGTATAAATGATCAGTTGTTTTGTAGCACAGGAATAAGACTGTGTAAATATACAGTATCGTAATGGAAGGTAAATTATTATGTCTAAGTAGCTAAAGGAGAGCTAAAAAAACGTGTTGAAATAATTCCTGAATTATTCAATCAAGATTCCGAGTAATTTTTATAGTAAAAACAATATGCTAATAAAGTTGATGCCTTGTTCCTTGTTCCTTGTTCCTTGTTCCTTGTTCCTTGTTCCTTGTTCCTTGTTCCTTGTTCCTTGTTCCTTGTTCCTTGTTCCTTGGTTGGTCATTTCTAATGGTTTGCGCAGGAGGGCGAAAATATTACTCACAACAATAAATTTTTGATTTTTTTGAAAGTTTTTTTTGTGGTACTAGCGGTTGTTTCAGAAAAAAATGTTTTAACCCTTGCCCTTGCCCTTGGTTGTTAGCACTTGATTTGTTATTTATATAATATATGAAGTTTTTATAAACAAAACACATTGTATTGCTTTGTTTATTTTTAAATCGTGAGTGGAATGATGAACCAAAGTTGTACGGTATATTTGTGGTTACCGAAAGGGGCTTCTAAGAGCGTTTTTTCAGGGAATGCGCTTTCCAATATGATGCGGCATGTTGGAACTGTTGGTCATGCAGCGATGCAGATTGGGGGCCACCTCGATACAGGAAAGTACGTTTGTTGGTGGCCTGATCATACTATTGGTCATTCTCATGTTTTGCCTGGGGTGAAGGCGCGGGCGAGTCACTTTTCAGCGGAAGATGATTTTAAAAAAGAGAAAACGCGACCTAGAAATAAAAAAATAAATGACCTATCAATGATTTTGCGTCAATTTTCATCTGAAGGGTTTTCAGAAGAAATGGTGGTGAATATGTTTCATGAGAATATGTTGCATACTGCGATGGGAGTGTCAGAGCAATATATTGATAATTGGTTTGAGCGTGGCCATAACGAAAATGAAGCGGCATTTATTGCCACTGTTATGAATAGTATTAAAGCAAAGAAAGAAATGGCTTTATCTAATTTAGACAAATCTTTTCATGCTAGACCTGATTTTTCAGACCGTTTGCCGTGGCAGGTTAATATTGATGGGCTAGATGAGCAAGCGATGGCAACTGAATGGCAAGCAATTCGAAGTAAGCCAGGTGCACATTATCGGCTTTTTAGGAAGAATTGTGCCACGGTTGTTCATCGAGTATTAGCTGCAGGAGGCGGTGATCAGCGTGCAGGTTGGCGTGCCAGTCATAATTTGATCTGGACGCCTAGTGCGTTGATGACTTATTGCATTAAATTACAAAGATCAAAGAATAAGAGCAAGGAAGCTCTCTATTAATTGTTATTCCACTGCAATTTACTGCGAAGTACTTGAAAGTAATTCTGATCATGCGGGTGAATGAGCTTTAACCGATTAGCCTGCTTTTTAATTAACACGCGATCACCGGGTGCTAAAGGCAAATGCACTTGGCCATCGCAGCTTAATTGCGGGCTGGTTTCATTGTTGTCGGTAATTAGTAATTCAATTTGACTGTCGCCGGGAATCACAATCGGTCGACTATTTAAGGTATGAGCATTCATTGGCACTAATGAAATTGCATCAATGGTCGGGTGCATAATCGGTCCGCCAGCGGATAATGCGTAAGCGGTGGAGCCAGTAGGCGTGGCAACAATAATCCCATCGGCGCGTTGGCGATAAACGAAGTGATCATCGACGGTGACTTCAAACTCGATCATTCGCAAGATTTTGCCAAGGTGCAGCACGATGTCGTTAAGTGCTCGCCCTTCGCCAACCTTTTCACCGTTACGTATCACTTGGCATTCAATTAAAAAGCGCTGCTCTTCAACGTATTTACCATCTAGCACCTGATCGACCAGTGAAAACATGTCATCAGGGTGAATATCAGTGAGAAAACCTAATCGGCCGCGGTTGATGCCCATTACTGGCACATTATGAACCGATAGGGCGCGAGCGGCATTTAACAAACTGCCATCACCACCAACCACTAGAACTAATTGGGCTTGTTGGCCCATTTCTTCTCGGGAGCTGGTGAGATAGTTTTCAGTATTTTCAAAGCCATGTTCCTGGAGTGCCGCAGCAGTCACTGCTTCCAGAATCACACTGATACCTCTGGCTTTTAGGTGCTGGCAAAGTGCGCTGACAGTATCTAATGCTTCCTGATTGCGAAACTTACCGATTACGCCGACCTGGCTAACTGACTGCATGACGGATCCTGACTGAAGTGACTCATCGCATTATGGGGTAAAAAGGCACTAAAACAGAAGAGATTCATAAACTGCAAAGAAAAACCCTTGAATCAAATCTGCTGATCCCCATATAGCCTGTCAGTGAATTGTCGACTTTATATTCTAGATATTGGTGACCCCATGAACGACAAGACAGAGGCTCAGCAAGAGCAGTCTATCGAGAATGAAGCGCAACAGCCTGAACAGGTTGTTGAAGCTGAAATAGAAGTTGAAACTGTTGCCGAACAGGCAGAGTCAGCTGAAGTAGATTTGCAGGGCCAATTAATGGCTGCGCAGAAGAAAGCACAGGAAAACTGGGATCTTGCATTACGCGCCCAGGCTGAAATGGAAAATATCAAACGTCGCGCCGAGCGTGATGTTGCTAATGCGCACAAGTTTGCATTAGATAAGTTTGTTGGCTCGCTGTTACCAGTAGTCGATAGCCTTGAAAAAGCATTGGAAAGCATTGCCGAAGACGATGAAGCCAACAAGGCAATTCGTGAAGGCACAGAAATGACGTTAAAAATGTTCACCGATAGTTTGAGCAAATTTGGCGTGGTTCAGATCAATCCAGTAAGTGAAGTATTCAACCCGGAGCGTCATGAAGCGATGGCAATGCAGGAAGTTGCTGGTTCTGAAGCAAATACAGTGTTGTTTGTGATTCAGAAAGGCTACCTATTAAACGAGCGTCTGGTCCGTCCGGCTCGGGTAATGGTTGCCAAATAGATAGAAAGCAAACAGCAGAATAGCTCTGAAAAAAATAAGGGCTTGAACTGAAAAACGCTGTCCCCATATCAGGGGCAGACTTTAACAAGCGTTAACAGATTTAATCGGAGAAGCCATACCATGGGCAAAATCATTGGCATCGACCTGGGTACCACCAACTCGTGTGTGGCAATCCTTGAAGGCAAAGACTGTAAAGTAATTGAGAACAGTGAAGGTGATCGTACGACCCCTTCCATCATTGCTTATACCGACGACAGCGAAATTCTGGTCGGCCAGTCTGCAAAGCGTCAAGCGGTTACCAACCCGACTAATACTTTGAATGCGATCAAGCGTTTGATCGGTCGTCGTTTTGAAGACGACGTAGTGCAGAAAGACATCTCTATGGTGCCTTACACCATCGCTAAAGCCGATAACGGCGACGCATGGGTAGAAGTAAAAGGTGAGAAATTAGCACCGCCACAGATTTCTGCAGAAATCTTGAAGAAAATGAAGAAAACTGCCGAAGATTTCCTAGGCGAAACAGTTTCTGAAGCAGTTATTACGGTTCCTGCTTACTTCAACGACTCACAGCGCCAAGCAACCAAAGATGCTGGCCGTATTGCGGGTCTAGACGTAAAACGCATCATCAACGAGCCAACTGCAGCAGCACTGGCTTACGGCATGGATAAGGCACGCGGTGATTCTACCGTTGCTGTTTATGACTTAGGTGGTGGTACTTTCGATATCTCTATTATCGAAATTGCAGAAGTTGATGGCGAAAGTCAGTTCGAAGTATTGGCAACCAACGGTGATACATTCCTTGGTGGTGAAGACTTTGACATGGCAGTTATTGACTACCTGGCAACAGAATTCAAGAAAGACCAAGGCATCGACCTGAAAGGCGATCCACTGGCAATGCAGCGTTTGAAAGAAGCCGGCGAGAAAGCGAAGATTGAATTATCTTCTAGCCAGCAAACTGAAGTAAACCTGCCTTACATTACTGCTGACCAAACCGGTCCTAAGCACTTAAATGTAAAAATTACCCGCGCTAAGCTGGAATCTTTAGTAGAAGATCTGGTAAACCGCTCATTAGCACCTTGTAAGCAAGCGCTGAAAGACGCTGGTTTAGCAGCATCAGAAATTGATGACGTTATCTTGGTTGGTGGTCAGATCCGTATGCCATTGGTTCAGCAGAAGGTTGCTGAGTTCTTTGGTAAAGAGCCACGTAAAGACGTTAACCCTGATGAAGCTGTTGCCATGGGCGCAGCGATTCAAGCGGGCGTTCTTTCTGGTGACGTTAAAGACGTATTGCTGTTAGACGTTTCTCCACTGTCTCTGGGTATCGAGACTATGGGCGGCGTAATGACTAAGCTGATCGAGAAAAACACCACGATTCCTACCAAGAAATCGCAGATTTTCTCGACTGCTGAAGACAATCAAAATGCAGTAACCGTTCACGTACTGCAGGGCGAGCGTGAAGTGGCTTCTGGTAATAAATCTCTGGGTCGTTTCGATCTGGCTGATATCCCACCAGCACCACGTGGCATGCCACAAGTTGAAGTAACCTTTGACATCGATGCTAACGGTATCTTGAACGTGTCGGCTAAAGATAAGGCGACCAACAAAGAACAGTCCATCATCATCAAGGCTAACTCTGGCTTGAGCGATGACGAGATCGATCAGATGGTTCGCGATGCTGAAGCTCACGCTGAAGATGACAAAAAGTTCCATGAACTGGTTAATGCACGTAACACTGCAGACAACATGGTTCACGCAACGCGTAAATCTTTGGGTGAAGTGGAAGATCTGTCAGACGAAGAAAAGCAAAGCATTGAAGATGCAATTGCAGCAGTTGAAGAAGCTCTGAAAGGCGACGATAAAGACGACATCGAAGCTAAGACTCAGACTTTAACTGAAGTTTCAGGCAAGCTGGCTGAAAAACTGTATGCCAAGCAACAGGCTGAAAACCCTGAGGCAGCAGAAGGCGCGCAGCAAGCTCAAGGCGCAGCACCAGAAGACGACAACGTCGTTGATGCTGAGTTTGAAGAAGTTAAAGAAGACAAAAAGTAAGCACGGCTGCTAATGGTGATTGGCAGTCAAGCAAAGAAGGCCAATCGCCATAAGAAACGCAGCCGTTAATAGCGGCTGCGTTTTTTTGGTTTGTTCGCGCGAAACATTTTTTCGCTATTACAGACGCTGGTTTGTCTGAAGACAGCTATTGATTGAGACGGTTATGTCAAAAAGAGACTTTTACGAAGTACTGGGCGTAGACAAAAGCACCAGCGATGCAGACCTGAAAAAGGCCTACCGCCGTTTGGCAATGAAGTACCACCCAGACCGTAACCCGGACGACGCCTCTTCCGAAGAGCGCTTCAAAGAGGTTAAGGAAGCCTACGAAATACTGTCTGACAAGCAAAAGCGATCGGCTTATGATCAATATGGTCATGCAGGTGTCGACCCACAAATGGGCGGTGGTCATGGTGGTGGTTATGGCGGCGCAGGCTTTGGCGATGTTTTTGGTGATGTTTTCGGTGATATTTTTGGCGGTGGTGGTCGCGGTGGCCGGAGCCAAACACAACGAGGCTCCAACCTTCGCTATAACCTGAATCTGACTTTGGAAGAAGCGGTTCATGGTTGTAACAAAAAAATTCGGATTCCCACATTAGTCGCTTGTGAGCCGTGTAATGGCACTGGCTCTAAAAAAGGCTCATCACCTAAAGCGTGTGGTACTTGTGGTGGTCATGGCCAAGTGCGGATGCAGCAAGGATTCTTCTCGGTTCAGCAAACTTGTCCGGCTTGTCATGGCCAAGGTCAGGTAATTTCTGATCCTTGTAATAGCTGCCATGGTCAGGGCCGTAAAGAAGATTCTCGCGTATTGCAGGTTAAGGTGCCTGCCGGTGTCGATACTGGTGACAGAATTCGACTGGCTGGTGAAGGTGAAGCGGGTGTTGGCGGCGCGCCTGCCGGTGACTTGTTTGTTCAGGTTAACGTTAAAGAACATGATATTTTTGCCCGTGAAGAAAGTGATTTGTACTGTGAAGTGCCCATTAGCTTTGTGACCGCAGCATTGGGTGGTGAACTGGAAGTGCCGACTTTAAATGGTCGAGTGAAGTTAAAAATTCCAGGGGAAACTCAGTCTGGTCGTATGTTCCGTTTGCGCGGTAAAGGTGTTAAAGGGGTTCGCGGCGGGCCGGTAGGTGATTTGATGTGCCGGGTTGCAGTAGAAACGCCTGTCAGCCTGACGACTAAGCAAAAAGAATTATTGCAAGAATTCAATGATTCGATGGGTGGAAAACACCATAAGCACAGCCCGAAATCTAAGAATTGGTTTGACGGTGTGAAAAAGTTCTTCGGCGATCGCTAATTAGCTTTGTGATCGTTTCGAGAATACTTCAAAATAGCTCGCCATAAGGCGGGCTATTTTTATTTCCAAGGATGGAATGTATGTCGTAAGGAGGCAGGGAGCCGATACGACGATTTCCAAGGATGGAATGTATGTCGTAAGGAGGCAGGGAGCCGATACGACGATTTCCAAGGATGGAATGTATGTCGCAAAGAGGCAGGCTGCCGGTGCGACGGCTGCCATTTGTGACGTGATCAATTACATGGCATCAGTCATTCGAGTATGGGTATCGGAGCTCAGTTGCCATGAATGGTAAATTCATCAGGCATCGAGAAGTTGCTAGATTAACTTCCCTGTCGCTGGGTCCTCGCCAATCCCTAGCGAGAATGACGTGGCCCACCAATAAAGCTTGAGGAATTGATGGCTTTGTTGGTTATTAAAACAGAACTATAAATCAGGAGTCACTATGCAGCGTATCGCAATTATCGGCTGTGCCGGTCGAATGGGCCGGGTGTTAATCGAAGCGGTCAGCGAAAGAGCCGATATGGAAGTGGGCGCAGCAGTTGAGCGGCCAGACTCTTCATTGATTGGTGCTGATGCTGGAGAGCTAGCGGGTCAGGGGAAGATCAATGTTCAAATCGCCGGTAGTTTATCTGATGTGCTAGACGATTTTGATGTGTTGATCGATTTCACCAGCCCAGAATCTACCTTAGAAAATGCTCGTTTGTGTGCTTTAGCTGGTCGTAAAATGGTGGTGGGCACTACCGGACTAACCGACGATCAAAAAGCCGAGTTAGCGCAATCTGCTGAAAAAACAGCGATAGTTTTTGCGCCGAATATGAGTGTCGGGGTTAACTTGTGCTTTAAGTTGCTTGAGTTAGCGGCTTCAGTATTGAATGAAGGCTATGACATCGAAGTATTAGAAGCACATCATCGCCATAAAGTTGATGCACCTTCTGGTACTGCATTAGGCATGGCCGAAGCCGTGGCTAAAACGCTGAATCGTGATCTAAATAAATGTGCTGTTTATGGCCGTGAAGGTCAAACTGGCGCTCGTGATCCACAAGAGATCGGCTTTGCCACGGTGAGAGCAGGCGATATTGTTGGTGATCATACGGTAATGTTTGCCACCGAAGGCGAGCGCGTAGAAATTACGCATAAAGCTAGTTCGCGAATGACTTTCGCTAAGGGTGCAACCCGTGCTGCAGCTTGGTTAGAAAATCAGCAGCAAGGTCTGTTCAGTATGCAAGATGTATTGGGATTAAATTAATATCGGATTGAAGTAATCGATATTTTTTTCTTGCTAAGCCCCGATCAATAAATCGGGGCTATTTAATAAGAATCATTTCAGTTTTTTAGATCGCTAATGGCTGCTGTTAATGCTCGAGAGAATTTGTCAGTGTTGCTTGGTGAGATAATTATGCTTCTGTTATCTATCTGTACTTTTATTCTTTTTAGCGATAAGGCGGGCGAACTCAGCATTGTCTTGCTGGGCTCTATAGTCAGTTGACTATTGCTATTAAATGCAAGTTTCCAACGAAATATGCCGCAATAGATAACTAAAGCTTCAGGTCGGATGGTATATCTAGTGTGTGCTAAGAAAGATACTGGAAGTATGCCGCCGAATATTACACTAGCCCAAAAAGTTATGGGTTGGCTGTAGAAGCTCGCTGTTGCCTGGTATGCGCTATAGAGAATGACACCTGTCATTAGTACAATAAACCACAGGTCGATTTTTGAATTAAAGGTTTTCATCCAAATCCCCTACTGTCTTATTCTTTTATAACGGGCTCGCGGTGAATTGTAATTCAGATTGGGTGTTTTTTTTTGATCTGGGTTATTTTATTTTGGCTTTGTTGATTATGCTTTTTATTTGAATGATTTAAAGAGGTAATGTGTGTTAAGTCCCAATCGAGTTTTAGTTGAAAAATTTCCTCTGTTGCAATCATTAATTAATCTTGAAGAAACTTGTTGGTTCAATCCAAAAATCACCAGCTTTACTGAAGCATTGCCTGATGTTGGGCTAACTGCCGCCGATATTAAAGATGCTAGTGACCGTTTGCAGCGGTTCGCACCATACTTGGTAAAAGCCTTTCCGGAAACTGCGGAAACAAACGGTATTATTGAATCTGACGTTGTAGAAATTTCTCAGATGAAAAATATTCTACAACAAGATTGTTCAACCGAGATAACTGGTCGACTGCTGCTAAAAAAAGATAGTCATTTGCCAATTTCCGGGTCGATTAAAGCACGTGGCGGTATTTATGAAGTATTGACTCATGCTGAAAAACTGGTAATCAAGGCCGGTTTGCTCAGTATTGATGATGACTACTCAAAGCTGTTTTCAGATGACTTTCGAAAATTTTTTAAAGGCTACAGCATTGCCGTCGGCTCAACCGGAAATTTAGGGCTGTCGATTGGTATTATTAGCGCAAAATTAGGCTTTGTCGTTTCGGTGCATATGTCTGCCGATGCCCGTCAGTGGAAAAAAGATAAGCTGCGTGCTCATGGCGTGACAGTTGTTGAATATCAGCAGGACTATGGCGTGGCAGTTGAGCAAGGCAGAAAAGAAGCTGAGAAAAACCCCAACTGTTTTTTTATCGATGATGAAAATTCCCAAACACTTTTTTTAGGCTATTCAGTTGCCGGTGAACGCGTAAAAGCACAATTTGATTCAGCTGGAATTAAAGTTGATACGCAGCATCCATTATTTGTTTATTTGCCTTGTGGTGTTGGTGGTGGGCCTGGTGGTGTGGCCTTTGGTTTGAAGATGGCTTTTGGCGATAATGTGCATTGTATTTTTGCCGAGCCAACTCACTCACCTTGTATGCTTTTAGGTGTTCATACTGGATTGCATGATCAAATTTCAGTGCAGGATTTGGGTATCGATAATCGCACTGCAGCTGATGGTTTGGCAGTTGGCAGAGCTTCTGGTTTTGTTGGGCGGGCAATGCAGCGATTGCTGGATGGTTACTACACCATTTCTGATCAGCGCATGTACCAGCTGTTGGCAGAATTAAATTCTCAAGAGAAAATTCGGCTTGAACCATCGGCATTAGCAGGAATGATTGGCCCAGCGATAGTGCATTCTAATGTTGAATATTTACACAGAATGAATTTTACGGACGAAAAACTAGCTAATGCAACGCATCTAGTTTGGGCTACTGGCGGTGGAATGGTGCCGAAGATTGAAATGGAAAAGTATTTGTCGAAAATAAATGATTAATTCTTTTTTTAAATAAAAAACCCGATGATTTTTCAATCACCGGGTTTTTTGTATTTGAGGTGCGGCGCTAATTAGTTAGCGATGCGCTCATATACATATACTTCGTGGATTTCACGATCATAACGTGGGTAATGGCCTTTTGGCATACCCAGTACAACACGTTTGCCGCGGTTAAACAAAACCATCATCTCACCGGTTGTTGGGTCGATAGTCAGGCCTTCAATTTCACCGTTTTGCTTCACTTCGGTAAATTTCTTTTCCTGAACAACAGAAGCGTAAGCTTGGTCGGTTACGTTAACCCGGTACATATTGTCTGCAGCGTTATCGTCAGCAATGCCGTCGTCAGCTGTCAGGAATACGTCGCCGTCATTAGCCAGCATGCCTTGGCAGTACTGAGGTACTGGCTGCATGTGAACCTTACGCAAGTATTTTCCAGTAGTCAGGTCATATTCATAAATATAACGACCAGATTCACCGCCGACCCATGAGCACATCCACGCGGTGTTTTTAATACGGTCAACTGCTAATGCAGCAACTTCACGCTGACCTGATGCAGGATCAAAAGCAAATGAACGCTTGAACTTGAGTGTTTTAGCATCATGAACTGCGATCTGGATGTCTTTGCCCGCACCATCTACAAAAAATTCTGCAGAAATATACAAGTCATCACCGACTACATCGATATCACCGATGTGGTTGGCTTCCAGAGGATAGCCTTTGAATGGCTTTAAGTTCTTGGCCATTAACTTGCCTTGCTTGTCATATTTGAAAATAGACTTGCTACCGCTGACGAAAATAAAATCTTCGTTTGCAGCAACGCCTTGACGGCCAGCAACTTCGAAAGAACTTTTCAGTTTGTATTCATATTTAGGCAGCATGTCAGACATATCAGCGGCCATTGCGCTAAAAGACATACCGGCAGCAGCCAGACTCAGCATTAAACCTGTTACAAGTTTCTTCATGTTTTCCCCTGCGAATACCTTAAAAGCAAAATGCTCAACTCGATTTAAAATCGATTAGCGAGCTTGGGCAAAATACTATTGAGCTTTCAGTTGGCTGGCTTGATGTGAATCAATCGCTAGAAATAAAATGATAAAATGTCGGGAATAATGCATATGAATTTTTGGAATATGCGCGTTTGTGAAAAGTAATGAAAGTTAAAGTCTTGCGTTCTATATGATCGCGAAAATATTGTTATAGCGATCTATTGTTTTTTGCGTTTACGGTCGCAAAAAGGAATCTTAGGTCGTGCATTTTCTTTTTGTTAACGAATATATCAGCTGAATATTCTCTAGGGCGCCGGACCACTAGTTTGGAATGAAATCAGACAACTTGTTTCGATCCAATTGAAATAAAGGTAAATTTCTGGATTGTGCAAGATGAAGGCTTAGGGTAAGATGCGTCCAATTTGCTTGGCGGGGATACAATTTTTCGTCATGCTAATTATTTATTTGGCATAAAAGCGGGGTTAGGCGCATTATTTGGGCTGTCTCGCTTTTTTTACGCCTGAAACGGGCTATAGAACAGAAGTATAAGGGAGGCCGAACGTTGACCACACCAGCCATTCTTGCCCTAGAAGACGGCAGTATCTTCCATGGGGTCTCAATAGGGGCCGAAGGACAGACCGTCGGTGAAGTCGTGTTTAATACATCGATCACTGGCTATCAGGAAATCCTGACTGATCCTTCTTACGCGCAACAAATCATCACGCTCACTTATCCGCATATTGGCAATACAGGTTGCAATAGCGAAGACCAGGAAGCGGTACAACTGCATGCCTCTGGACTGGTTATTCGTGATTTACCTCTGTTAGCCAGCAACTGGCGTAGCGAGCAATCGCTCGATGCCTGGTTGAAACAACGCGGTGTAGTGGCGATTGCCGAAATAGATACTCGACGATTAACTCGCTTGCTGAGAGATAAAGGTGCATTAAATGGATGCATTTTTGCTTGTGAAAAAGCAGCAGATCCAGCAGGACAGCAACAAGCTTTAGCTGCGGCTAAAGCATTTGCAGGTCTTAAAGGCATGGATTTGGCGAAAGAAGTTACTACCGATGAAAACTACCTTTGGCGAGAAGGCAGTTGGGATTTGGTAAAAGGCTATCAGGATTTATCGGATCAACCGACAGATTTCCATGTGGTGGCTTATGACTTTGGGGTCAAGCGAAATATTCTCCGCATGATTGCTGACCGCGGCTGTAAGCTGACGGTAGTACCTGCTAAAACACCTGCTGCTGAAGTGCTGGCGATGAATCCCGATGGGGTGTTCTTGTCCAATGGACCGGGTGATCCTGAGCCATGTACTTATGCAATTGAAGCGATTCAACAAATCTTAAAGACCGATATTCCGGTATTTGGAATTTGTTTGGGACATCAGTTGTTGGCGCTGGCTTCAGGTGCACAAACCATGAAGATGAAATTTGGTCATCATGGTGGCAACCACCCCGTACAAGACTTGGATTCAGGTGTGGTGATGATTACCAGCCAGAACCATGGTTTTGCGGTGGACGAAGCAAGCTTGCCAGAGAATTTGCGCGCAACTCATAAATCCCTTTTCGATGGCAGCCTTCAGGGCATCCAACGAACAGACAGACCGGCATTTAGTTTCCAGGGTCACCCGGAAGCCAGTCCGGGGCCGCACGATGTGGCGCCACTGTTTGATCATTTTATTCAGTTGATGCAAACGCATCAAAAGCAAAGCTGAAGCAGGATTTAAGAGGTTTGCCCGCATGCCAAAACGTACAGATATAAAAAGTGTTTTGATCATTGGTGCCGGGCCGATTGTTATCGGTCAGGCCTGTGAGTTTGACTATTCCGGTGCCCAGGCGTGTAAAGCGCTGCGTGAAGAAGGTATTCGGGTTATTTTGGTCAACTCTAACCCAGCGACCATCATGACCGATCCGGCAATGGCCGATGCCACTTATATCGAACCGATTGAGTGGCGCACGGTTGAAAAGATTATTGCCAAAGAACGGCCAGATGCCATCTTGCCAACCATGGGCGGCCAGACTGCACTGAATTGTGCGCTGGATTTGAACCGGGAAGGCATTCTCGATAAATATAATGTCGAGTTGATTGGTGCCAGTGTTGATGCAATCGACAAGGCTGAAGATCGGGATCGTTTCCGCGAAGCAATGGTTAAGATCGGCCTAGATATGCCACGCAGTGAAATCGTCAATAACATGGAAGAAGCGATGGATGCGGTGGAGAAACTAGGTTTCCCATCGATTATCCGCCCTTCGTTTACCATGGGTGGTTCTGGCGGTGGTATTGCTTACAACCGTGAAGAGTTTGATGAAATTTGCCATCGCGGCTTTGATTTATCTCCGACTAGCGAGTTGCAAATCGATGAGTCAATCATCGGTTGGAAAGAGTTTGAAATGGAGGTGGTTCGTGACCACAAAGACAATTGCATTATTGTCTGCTCGATTGAAAACTTCGATGCAATGGGTGTTCACACCGGTGATTCGATCACGGTAGCACCTGCGCAAACTTTGACTGACAAAGAATACCAATTGATGCGTAATGCATCGATTGCGGTATTGCGTGAAATCGGTGTTGATACCGGTGGATCGAATGTTCAGTTCGGTGTGAGCCCTGTGAATGGCCGCTTGGTTGTTATCGAGATGAATCCTCGAGTGTCTCGTTCTTCTGCTTTGGCTTCTAAAGCGACCGGCTTCCCGATTGCTAAAATTGCTGCCAAGCTGGCGATTGGTTACACACTGGATGAATTGCAAAACGATATCACGGGTGGTCAAACGCCTGCATCGTTTGAGCCTTCAATCGATTATGTCGTTACCAAAATCCCTCGTTTTAACTTTGAAAAATTCCCCGAAGCTGAGCCACGTCTGAGCACTCAGATGAAATCGGTCGGTGAGGTGATGGCGATTGGCCGAACCTTCCAGGAGTCTTTTCAAAAAGCATTGCGTGGTTTGGAAACAGGCCTTGATGGCCTAGATCCAATTATTCAGCCGAAGTCAGATGAAGACTTCCTGTTTATGCGCAATGAAATTAATCAGCCAGGACCGGAGAGATTCCGTTATTTGGCCGATGGTTTCCGTGCCGGTATGACCGCTGAAGAATTATTTAAAATCAGTCATGTTGATCCGTGGTTCTTGGCGCAAATGGAAGATTTGTTGCTATGGGAAGCTAAGGTTGAAGCGCTTGGTTTTGATAAACTAGACCAACCGACGATGCGTCGTTTGAAGCGTAAAGGCTTCTCTGATCGTCGCTTGGCTAGCTTGTTAAGTGTATCGGAGCAGCAGGTGCGCGAGCAGCGTCATCAGCAAAAGGTATTTCCGGTATATAAGCGCGTTGATACTTGCGCGGCTGAATTTGCTACCGACACGGCTTACTTGTATTCCACTTATGAAGAAGAGTGTGAAGCGGCGCCAACCAGCAACACCAAATATATGGTGTTAGGTGGTGGCCCTAATCGGATTGGCCAAGGTATTGAGTTTGATTATTGCTGTGTACATGCAGCAATGGCGCTTAAATCTAAGGGTTTTGAGACCATTATGGTCAACTGTAACCCTGAAACTGTTTCTACCGATTATGACACTTCAGATCGACTCTATTTCGAGCCGTTAACCTTGGAAGATGTACTGGAGATTGTTCGTATTGAACAACCTGCCGGTGTCATCGTCCAATATGGTGGTCAAACGCCGCTGAAGTTGGCGGAAGATCTGGAAGCCGCTGGTGTACCGATTATGGGAACACCGCCTTCGGCAATCGATCAAGCTGAAGATCGTGAACGTTTCCAGCAAATGATTGAAAAGCTCGGTTTGCTGCAACCACCTAACCGGACTGCTCGTAGCCTGGAAGAAGGCTTAGTTCAGGCAAATGAAATTGGTTATCCGCTGGTAGTACGTCCATCGTATGTACTGGGTGGTCGGGCAATGGAAATTGTTCATAGTGATGAAGATTTAGCTCGCTATATGACTACTGCAGTTAGCGTTTCCAATGACTCGCCCGTATTGTTAGATCGATTCCTTGATGATGCAATCGAAGCAGATGTTGATGCGATTTGTGATAAAGACGGCAATGTTTTAGTTGCTGGCATTATGGAACATATCGAACAAGCCGGTGTTCACTCAGGTGACTCTGCCTGTTCTTTGCCGCCTTATAGTTTGGGGCAAGAAGTCCAGCAGGTCATGCGTGAGCAAGTGGCAGCAATGGGGCGTGAATTAGGTGTTATCGGCCTAATGAACACTCAGTTTGCGATTAAGGGTGACCAGGTTTATATCCTGGAAGTAAATCCTCGCGCATCGCGAACGGTTCCTTTTGTTTCTAAAGCAACCGGCATGCCAGTGGCCAATATTGCGGCACTTTGCATGGCGGGTTATACGCTGCCTGAATTAGGTGTAGAAAAAGAAATTATTCCACCTTATTTCAGCGTCAAAGAAGCTGTGTTGCCGTTTGCTAAGTTCCAAGGTGTTGATCCAATTCTTGGCCCGGAAATGAAGTCGACCGGCGAAGTTATGGGGGTAGGTGATACCTTCGGTGCAGCATTCTATAATGCAGTACTGGGTGGAAACCAAACCTTGCCAGAATCGGGCCGGGTATTAATCAGTGTTCGTGATGCTGATAAGCCAGCTGCAGTTGTAGCAGGAAAAATGCTACTTGATCTTGGTTTTGAATTGGTTGCTACCGGAGGCACTGCTGCTGCATTGCAAGAGGCCGGTTTGGAATGCATCCAAGTGAATAAAATGCATGAAGGTCGCCCGCATTTGGTAGATATGATCAAGAACGATGAGATCGCTTATGTGGTGAATACCACAGAAGGCCGTCAGTCGATTCGAGATTCCTTTGATATCCGACGGTCTGCATTGCAGCATCAGGTGAGTTACACTACAACGCTTGCTGGAGCCCGAGCGACCGCTTTGGCGTTAGCTGACCGGCTAGATAGCCCGGTTCATCGGCTCCAAGATTTGCATACGAAGGTATCAGGATGAATCTAGTTCCCATCACAGTTGAAGGTGAGAAGGCACTGCGCGATGAGCTGCAGAAAGCTAAAACCATTGATCGCCCGCGAATTATCGAATCGATCGCAGAAGCACGCGCTCACGGTGATTTGAAAGAAAATGCTGAATATCACGCTGCGCGTGAAGAGCAGGGTTTTTTAGAAGGTCGAATTGCTGAAGTCGAAGGTAAGTTATCTAACTGCCAGATTGTCGACATTAGTCAAATGACCAATAATGGCAAAGTGATTTTTGGGTCGACAGTGACCTTGGTAAATGTCGAAACAGAAGAAGAAGTTGTCTACAAGATTGTTGGTGACGATGAAGCCGACATCAAACAAGGCAAAATCTCCTTTAACTCACCGATCGCTCGTGGTGTAACCGGTAAAGAAGTTGATGATTCAGTCAACATTCAAACGCCGGGTGGTGAAGTGGAATATGAAATTGCAGCAGTTAAATATAACTAGTATTTAACCAAGCATTTCAAAAAAACCGTACAGGAAACTGTGCGGTTTTTTTTGCTCAGAGAAAATAGCAGCAATCTATTATGTTTTGTAGGTAATAAGCTGACAATGCGGCAATATACTTGGCAAGCAGGCCATGGATATTAGCCCGTTTGTTAAGATACCTACCAAAATATAAAAGAGGGTAAAATGGAATATTTCATCGATGCATTTAAAAAAATTATTCAGATTTTAAAGGAAGAGCAAGAAGGAAAGCTTACTGGATGTTTATGCTTTTCTATCTGATTTTTTATGTAGCTTGCATTGTACTTGATGTAATGGTGGAGACTGGCGGCATAATCGCAATGGTATATGCTCTGGTAATGTTGGTTCCATCTGTTAGCTTGGCCGCTAGAAGATTACATGACATGAGTCGAAGCGGGTGGTGGCAGTTATTGGTGCTTATCCCATTGATTGGCCCAATTGTTTTGATTGTTTTTCTTGTTCAGGATAGCCATGATGCGAATGGTTTTGGAGTCAATCCTAAGCTGGCAGCTCAGTAAAAGGTGATTTGAATGATAATATTCGCTTAAGGTGAATTAGATTCGTCTTGACGATTTCATTCTGAAATAAAAAGGCCAGAAAATGCTGGCCTTTTTATTAACGATGACTGTTGGTAATTTACCCCAACTTATTTGGCAGCCACAATGAAATTGCTGGAATATAAGTAATCAATATTAGGAAAATCAGCAGCAGTGACAACCATGGTAATGCTGCTTTAATCACCCAGCCAATTCCCATGTTGGTTATGCCTGCGGTGACAAACAGGTTGAGCCCAACTGGCGGTGTTAGCATACCAATCTCCATATTGACCACCATAATGATACCCAAATGGATCGGATCGATGCCGAGCTGAACCGCGATAGGAAACAGAATGGGTGCCATAATCAGCAAAATAGCTGATGGCTCCATAAAATTACCGGCCATTAATAGCAGCAGGTTAACCACAATTAAAAAGCCCCAAGCGGGTAATCCCCAGTTTACAATGGTTTCTGCAATAGCATGTGGAATGCGCTCGGTGGTTAATACATGGGCAAACAGCATTGCATTGGCAATAATAAACAACAGCATCAAACTGACTTTACACGCATCAAGAATGACTTTGCGTACTTCTTCGTTGGCAAAAGATGTTGTGACTGAATAGGGCAGCTGCCATACCGCGCGAACTGATGCCGCTGCAATTGATTCGTCTTGTTTCTTCCAAGGCTCATTTTTAAGTGGGCCTAAATCTCGGTAGCCAAAAACAGCAACTAAAAATGCATAGACAGCTGAAGCAGCGGCAGCTTCGGTTGGGCTGGCGACGCCACCATAAATGCAACCCAGTACTAAAATTATCAGCATTAAACCGGCTAAAGCTTTAGAGCCGGAGATACACCATTTTTTAATGCCAGGAAAGGGTTGAGCCGGTAGTTTTTTAATTCGGGCGACGATATAGATGGCGATCATCAACATGCTACCCATCATTAAACCAGGAATTAAACCGGCCATAAACATTTTAGAAGCCGATACTTCTGTTGCGGCTGAATAGACCAGCATGACAATGGAAGGTGGAATCAGAATGCCTAAGGTACCGGCATTGGCAATGACGCCGGCGGCAAAAGCTTTGGGGTAGCCAGCGCGGACCATTCCGGCAATAACAATAGAGCCGATGGCTGCAACGGTGGCCGGTGAAGAGCCAGATACTGCAGCAAAGATCATACAAGCCATAACAGAAGCAATTGCCAAGCCGCCACGAATATGACCGACTGAATCAATTGCAAAATCAATAATTCTTCGAGCAACACCACCAGTCGATAGAAAAGCCGAAGATAAAATAAAGAATGGAATCGCTAGTAGAGTGTAATGTTCTGAAGTTGCTTCAAATAGTTTAAGTGCAACAGAAGCTAGCGAGTCATTAGAAAATAATAAAATAGTAGCGATGCTAGAAAATCCAAGAGCAATCGCAATAGGCATGCCAATTAGCATACAAAGCAAAAGTGCTGTGAATAATGTTGCTGTAGCCATTAGCGAACTCCCTCTGATTTAACTTCTTCATCGGTTTTTTGTGCCAGTTCTAGGCTTTCTTTGGCTTCGTCCGCTAATTTAAAGCCATCTTGCTTGTCGGTGATAATATTCCATAGCAATATTAAAAAACGAATAGCCAACAATACAAAGCCTATAACTAAAACACTCATGGCAATCCATTTTGGAATCGGTAAATCTTCCATTTCCAATTCAATCAGTTTCATTTTTGCCAGGTAAATCCAGCTGCCATAGATAAACAAACCGCAATAGATCAAGCAGCAGGCGACTGCAATGCTAGATAATATTTTTCGAGGTAGCGGAGGCATCAGTCGAATGAACGCATCTACGCCGATATGGGCGCCAACCCTAATGCCGTAGGAAGCACCTAACAAAACAAACCAAGCTGAAATATAGAGTGTGACTTCTTGAGCCCATAAAAGACCGGTATTAAAAAAGAAGCGCAGTACCACTTCGACAGCAACCAAAGCAGTCATCAGGCCTAATAAAGTGCAGAGAAGGTTTTCTTCAAATCGATGTAGTTTTTGCAGCATAATATTGCTCCATCCTGCAGGCACAACAATCTGTGCCTGCATTTTTAAAATAGCTGCTAATTATTAGACTTGATTGCTGCGCGAATAACGTCTTTACCGATTTCACGCTCAAACTCTTTCCAAACTGGCTTCATTGCATCAACCCACTGCTGGCGTTGACGGTTAGTGATGGTTAGTACTTCGCTTTTGCCAGAATCAATAATTTTTTGACGATCTTCGTTAACTTTACGTGCGGCAATTGAATTACCGTGAGCAATTGCTTCATCGAGAGATTTTTTAACGATAGGGCGAATATCTTTTGGCAAAGTTAACCAGAATTCGGCAGAAGTAACGATTATGTAATCGAGAAGGCCATGGTTTGATTCAGTAATATAAGGTTGTACTTCAAAGAATTTTTTGGAGTAGATGTTAGACCAGGTATTTTCTTGTCCATCAATTGCGCGAGTTTGCAACAGAGTAAACACTTCTGAAAAAGGCTTTTTAACCGGTGTCGCATCAACTGCTTCAAACTGTGCCGCTAAAACATCGGATGCCATGATACGGAATTTTAAGCCATCGATATCTGCTGGTGTTTTTAATGGGCGGCTAGCAGACAACTGCTTTAAACCATTATGTAAATAACCCAAGCCAACTAAGCCTTTTTTCTTTAGCGAGGTAAGTAGCTTTTGACCGGTAGGGCCTTGCTGGAACCTGTCTACCGCTTCCATATCTTTAAACAAGAATGGTAGATCAAAAACCTGCAATTTTTTGGTATATTTTTTAAATTTTGACAGCGATGGCGCAGCTAATTGAACGTCGCCAAGAATCATTGCTTCCAATACTTTATTATCACCAAAGAGTTGAGAGTTTGGGAATACTTTGACTTGTACTTTTCCTGGAAGCCTCTGTTCAACTAGCGCTTTGAATTTGAGTGCCATTTGGCCTTTTGGCGTGTTTTCTGCAACTACATGAGAAAATTTTATTTCAATTGGTCTGGCTTGTAACAAGCCTGACGCAATAAGTGTCGTGGCAGCAGCGATGGTGATTAAGGAGTGCTTTAATAGCTTTCGCATCTTCATAATTTGGCTCCGAATCGTTGTTTTATGCAGCATTGAAGAGCGCATCAAATCTTGGTTGTGCAGCGTTCAAGTAAGGTTTGCTTGCCTTGAAACAACCGAGTTGAGCAATGTGCTCTCGATATTTACTATTGGTGTTGGTTGCTGATAATAAATGCTAGATACGTGCCAGAATCAAAAAAAGTGATCTAAAGTATCGCTGGGTAAGTGTTTGCTGGAGTGCTGAAATCATGCCAGTAAAATGAAAATTGGCGGGAATCCGCCAATTTTATAAAAAGTAATGGGTGGATTGTCACCCAAACAAAACATTGTAATGCAGATGAGTAGAGTCTCTGTCAAAAGAGGTGTGCTTTATTCTGCCGATTTAAACATTTCTTTGTTTAATTGATGTTTTTTCATTTTGTCATAAAGGGTTTTTCGTGGCAGGTCTAGCACTTCCATTGCTTGTTTGAGATTGCCCTTGCTTGACTCCAGCGCCTGTTCTAGCAGACTCCGTTCAAATTGTTCTACTTGATCTGATAGAGATGAAAGTCCATTAGGTGAACTCACTGCGGCAGAAAAATCAAAAGGAGTATGGCTACCCATTAAGATATAGCGTTCAGCTAAATTACGCAGCTCGCGAACATTGCCCGGCCATTGATGTTTGAGTAATGCCTGACGTTGTTCAATAGATAAGGGTACGATTTCACTCTGATATCGTGCTGAAGCAATTAAGGTAAAATGTTGAAAAAGCAGTGCTATATCTTCGGACCTTTGTCGAAGTGGTGGAATATGTACATTGACTAAATTCAATCGATAATACAGATCGGATCTAAAACTGCCTTGGTCACTTAATGCCTTTAAGTCGGTTTTGGTGGCAGCGACTATTCGAATATCGAGTGAGATAC
Source organism: Pelagibaculum spongiae (assembly GCF_003097315.1). Classification (NCBI taxonomy): domain Bacteria; kingdom Pseudomonadati; phylum Pseudomonadota; class Gammaproteobacteria; order Oceanospirillales; genus Pelagibaculum; species Pelagibaculum spongiae. Next base: position 649,528 of record NZ_QDDL01000001.1, on the reverse strand, counting down.
TTTTATTAGACCCTAGTGGTTCTACTTTTCTATCTTCCAACACCCGCAGAATTTTCACTTGAAGTGATATCGGCATGCTTTCAATTTCATCTAGAAACAATGTGCCGCCATTCGCATGTTCAAACTTACCCACACGTTTTTTACCTGCACCGGTAAAAGCACCTGCTTCATGGCCAAATAGTTCTGACTCGATCAGGTTTTCTGGAATCGCACCACAGTTAATAGCAACAAAATTATGTTGTTGGCGGTTAGAGTGCTCATGCAAATAACGAGACACTAACTCTTTGCCTGTGCCTGTTTCACCTTCGATTAAAATATCTGCAGGTGCATTAATTACTCTTTTTAATATTTGCCGTAATTGACGCATTGGCTCGCTATTACCGAGAATTCTCGGGCCAGGAGCGGTATGGGCTTCTATGTCGACTTTTAACTGGCGATTTTCCAATACCAGCTGACGTTTTTGCATTGCGCGTTTTACCGCGTCCAGCAAGCGATCGTTAGAAAAAGGTTTTTCTATAAAGTCCCATGCGCCATCACGCATTGCTTGAACGGCCATGCTGATATCACCATGGCCAGTAATCAAAATAACCGGTAAATCTTTATCCCTTTGGTTGATCTGCTGCATTAATTGCAAACCACTCATACCCGGCATAGAAATATCAGTAATTAGTAGGCCGACTTGTTCGAGTTTTTGATCTTTTAATAAATGCTCACCGTTCGCAAAGCAATCAACTTGATAATCTTCTAATTCAAGCGTTTGTCGTATTGAATCACGTAAATAAGCTTCATCATCGACCAGTAAAATTCGAGGTTGAGGGTTAGGTAGATTACTCATATTGGAAATTTGATTTGTTGAATTCATAAATTATCGGCTTTAGCCAGTTCCATGGTGAAACAGGCTCCTTGTTGAATATCACTTTCGACAAATAAATTACCGCCAAGACGCTGCATGATTTGCCTGGAAATTGGCAGTCCCAAGCCAAGCCCTTCACCGCTGCCTTTGGTAGTAAAAAATGGTTCAAAGATATGTTCAATATCGTGTTGGCTAATTCCGCAGCCGTTATCCAGTACCGATAATTGCCAGCTATTGCTGGTTTCAATTAAATGAATTTCAATTTCAGGCCGAACGAGTGGTTCGGTTGTATCGGTTTCTGTTTCCAATTGTTTTGTTTCAAAGTTTTCTAAGGACTGCACTGCATTGCTGAGCAAATTGACCAATACTTGCTGCAGTAGAACCGAGTCACCTTTAACCAGTACTTTTTTATTGATGTTTGGTAGTCGTAATTTAACTTGTTGCTTTTCTATTTGTGGGTGAATAATTTTAATGGCGGCAGTGATTGAATTATTTAAATCCAGTTGACTGATATTGCCGGGACGCTTGCTAGAAAATATTTTAAATCGGGCAATGATTTCTGCCATGTGACGACTGAGTTCGACCACTAACTGCAAGTTGCTTTGTACTTTATCATACTGTTCTTTTTTCAATAGTTTGAGTGCATTTTCTGCGTAATTACTCAGAGCAGTTAACGGTTGGTTCAATTCATGATTGATGCTGGCAGACATTTGCCCTAACAATGCCATTTTGGCCGTTTGTACTAATTCATCGCGAGTTTCTTGCAAACTTTCTTGGGCTTGCTTGCGTATTTGGATTTCTTTTTTTAGTTGGACATTACTTCCCAATAACTCGTGAGTACGCTCTTCTACTCGAACTTCTAGCTGATTTCTAGCGAGGGTTAAGCGTCGCTCGTTACGAATGCGTTCTCGCAGAAATGCCGCTAACAATGTTAGTAGTGTTAGTACCACCAAGCTGAGTAGAAAAACTAATAATGTTTGGTTAGCCGGATAAGTCATGCGACTAAATAGATGAAGTCGCCATTGAGTGTCGGGCATATCAACTTGTTGGTGCAGTAAATGAAAAGCTGCTTGTTTATCTTGTGGGGCAATTTTAATCAGTTGCTTGTTATGCAGTGTTTGTAGTAAAGGCTCAGGTTTTACAAAAGGCAAAGCAGAAATGGTCTTGTCGGGGTAGCGTCGGCTGCTGATTAGTTGTTTTTTTTGTGCATCTGTAAGTGGTTGTAATGATTTTAAACGCCAGTCGGCTTGAGTTGAAATAAATAGCACGCCATCTGGATCTGAAGCGGCAAGGACTAATTGTCCTTGGTCCCACGGGCTTTCCCATTGGTCTTCAATATTAGAAAGATCGTAACCATTCAGCACAATTTAATATAAAAATCGCTTGACAGGTTTTTTTGATATTTTCCCGAATTTAAGCACCTCTTTCAGAATACCACTTAAACGCCGCATTAAACTGCTATTAACACACCTGATTATCAATGTTTTTTGCTCAGAATAGCGCATCAGCATTCCGCTTCTAAAAAGTCGCCACAGTAAGCCTCAGAGACAAAAAAACCACCCTGAAAACCTGTGCGATAATAACCGCATGGACTCAATCGAAATTAATAAAACCATCGCTGAAACCGAGCGATTGTTAGCCAAAAGCAAACGCTTACCGCCCGAACTGGTGGCGATGGTTCGTATGCTGATGCTCGTCGTTAAGATATTGCTTGATAGCAAAGGGCTAAACAGCAAAAACTCCAGCATTCCGCCATCGGCAGATCCTAATCGAGAAAAGAAATCGGGCACCAGAAGCAATAGAAGCCCAGGAGGGCAGCGGGGCCGTAAAGGCAGTAACTTATCACCGGAGAAAGACCAAGATGAAGTGCTGGATATTACGATTGATCGTAGCCAATTGCCGAAAGGAAAATACCGTGTTGTTGGCAGTGAAAGCCGCCAAGTAGTTGATGTTCGTATTACCCGATATGTCACCGAATATCGGGCGCAGATTCTACAAGACGAGCAGGGTAACCAGTTTGTTGCTGAGTTTCCGCAAGGGGTCACTCGGCCAATACAATATGGCAATGAGTTTAAAGCCAACGCGGTTTATATGTCGAGCTACCAGCTGATTCCTTATGAACGGACTCAAAAGCACTTCGCTGAGATATTGGATGCGCCAATCAGCACCGGTAGCCTTGCCAATTTTAATCAGGAAGCTTTTCATCGACTGAAGCCATTTGCTCAGTTAGTACCGGCTATTTTGCGTGCTGGAGATTTGATTCATGCCGATGAAACCGGCGTCAATATCAATGGTAAACGAAAGTGGCTACATGTCGCGAGCAATGACCGCTGGACGTGGATTGAAGCGCATGAATCAAGAGGTATCGAGGCAATGGAAGCGATCGACATCTTGCCTAAATTTACCGGTTTATTGGTACACGATCACTGGAAAAGCTACTACCGATTTGTGCTGTGCTTGCATGTATTGTGTAACGCCCATCATGTACGTGAATTGGCGCGAGCCCATGAGCAAGATGGCCAGCAGTGGGCCAAGGCAATGGAAGATCTGCTTTATGAAATGAATACAGCAGTCAATGAGGCGGGGGGTGAGTTGGATGAAAAGCAGTGTCAAAAATGGGTGAAGCGATATCGAAAAATATTAAAAGCAGGTGATCGGGAATGTCCGGCACCTGAGCCAAAAAAAGCGGATAAAAAAGGTCAATTAAAACGAGGGAAATTAGCACGAAGTAAATCGAGAAATTTATTAGAACGGCTGCGGGATTTTGAAGCAGACGTGCTGCGGTTTATGAGTAATACCCGAGCACCGTTTACCAATAATCAGGGTGAACGGGACTTCCGTATGAGCAAGGTTCAGCAGAAGATATCAGGCTGCTTCCGCTCATGGGATGGCGTGAAAGCGTATTGCAGAATCCGGAGCTATATATCGACCTGCCAAAAACATGGGGTCGGTGTTGGGGAGGCTTTGTCGTTATTATTTGCGGGTAAATGGCCGGACTTTATTCAGAAGAAATTGGATCGGTTGGTGTGACATGCTGAATGGTTACGAAAGATCAACCTTAACCACAACAACGCCAATTGCATCGGCACCTTGATAGATAGCTCTTGAAAAATAGTAACCGCGTTTTAGTGAAGTGGTGCCTAGTGCAAAATATTGTCCGTTACCGTTTTTAATTGCTTGAGTAAAATAAGGACGAAAAGAAAAATTACGACCAACAAAACTGTTGTTACTTCGCCAATCGCTGGAAGATATCGTAGTGCCCGCTTTATTCATCAAATAAATAGTGTCGCTTTCAGTGACATGGCGAACTTCTTCTAAAAACTGATTGGCTTGCTGTTGCGGATTTAGCCCAGATTCATTGGCTAGCGCGTTACTGAGTAGAGAGTGTTGTGCCAGAAGACCAGGTAAATATTTATGCCGATCTAGCAGGCTATCAAGACCTTTGCGAAATCGATACAGTTCTGCCAACGATTCCTTGCGGTGGTTATCTAATGATTGCTGCCAAGCAATTGCCGCCAAACTGGCAGACAGAGTGGCAATCATTAGGCAGCTCATGAATAAAGCGCTTTTTTTTCTCAAGATTGATTGTCCTGGGCTGATGCTACAGCGCTAGTTTTGCAGCTGTTGTTATTCAAACAGTATTAGATACGAAAGTTCAATGTCGATTAGTGCTGGTGCTGTCTGCCAGTTGAGTCGTTTAGTAAAGAGAGTATCGGCAGGTGAGCGGGTTCAAACTGTTAGCTTTTGTGTTGATTGTCAGTTTCTGACAGAGCAGCGCGCCGTGACAAGTCTGGCAGATGGATGGAAACTGGTCATACCTGTATGGCGGTTTTTGGCGCTATATCGTGACAAGCCAAATCGATTGTCGGAGCGATTCAAAGCATTGTGACTACCTATCAGAAATTTTTATGAAGATTTTTTTACAAGAGCATTGCTGGTAAACCAGTCGCTTTAAATGCGAGGTTTGCCACTAAGGAATCGATCGCTTATGCGCCTGTTGCGGCGTTATTCGATTGGCGCTTGACCAAATTGTGAATCACTATATATTGTGTCGGCGGTTCTGGTTTGCCTCACCATCTGGTGGAATTGAAATGGCGTAAGGCTATTGCATTTACTTGCAGATTCAGGCAAGGCAACAGGGAAGCCCGGTGAGAATCCGGCACTGACGCGCAGCGGTATTGGAGAACAAAAATGGCATGGCCAGCAGGCCAGGCACTGTTCATCAGGGATGTATCTATGAATGGGAAGCCGCCATGTAGGTGTCACAAATGATCGAGAAAATCATCATCAAGTGACGTGCTCCTAAGTCCGAATACCTGCCAGATCGACACAGTTTCACGCGGTCTTACACCGCTTTTACAGATAGTGTCACTCAGCGGAGCTGAGCATCATATTTTCTAGTCCTCGCGAAAAGGGCAGGGAAGCTAGCAAGACAATAAGACACCGATATTCGGTGCCTGTCTGCGAGCTTGTAGCTGCCCCGTGTGGAATTTACGCGATAATAAAGGAGCTGCAATGTCCCCAAGCCGATCTTCCAATGCCCTTGCATCAGATAACTCTGTTGTTTCCCTGAACCAGAAATACGGTCAGGCCTCAACTGATTTATTTCAGGTTCGCAAGCGCAGTGGGGAAGTCACCACTTTTGATGCAGAAAGAATTCGTGTTGCGATTAGCAAAGCTTTTTTAGCAGTTGAATTCCCTGAAAACAGTAATGCCATTATTCCCGAGCGTATCCATCAGATTGCCGACCAATTAACCGCTCAAGTATTGTCTGTTTTCTTTTCGCGCATGCCGACTGGTGGCACTTTAGACATTGAGCAAATTCAAGATCAGGTTGAGCTGGCATTAATGCGCGATGGACACCAGTTAATTGCACGTGCCTATGTTTTATATCGTGAAGCGCATGCATTAGCACGTCAGGCCAGTAAAGAAACTCAAGATCAAAATGAGCCAGAACCGGCTTTTGAAGTACAAGGTGAAAATGGCCAAAACTGGGCTATTGATCGTCAGTCGTTGATTGAATTGATAAAGCCTCTGGCAATTGGTCTTGAAGCCGTCGACTTAAAAGAATATACCGCACTGATATTCGATAGTTTGTACCAAGGGATTGCCCAAGCAGAGTTGGAAAGCTCTTTATTAATTACGGCCAGTTCTTTGATCGAAAAAGAACCTGAATATGATGCATTGGCTGCACGCTTGCTGTTATCTCAAATCAGGCAGCGGGTGGCAGGTACTTTACAATTAACCGCTATTGATGCTGATGCATTGGCAACAGTTAAAGCCAGCTTGGCAATCGGCATTGAAAACAAATTAATTAACCCTCAGTTGGCAGAATTTGATTTAGCTAAAATTGCTGAAGCGATTAATTTTGAAGCAGATAAACAATTCAGTTATTTAGGGCTACAGACGATTTTTGATCGTTACTTGTTGCATGTAAATGATCAGCGAATTGAAACACCTCAACTATTCTTTATGCGAGTCGCAATGGGGCTGGCATTAAATGAAGCAGATAAAGAAACACGAGCCATTGAGTTTTATCAGTTGCTGTCTAGCTTTGACTACATGGCATCAACTCCTACTTTATTTAACTCCGGTACCTTGCGTTCTCAACTGTCATCTTGTTATTTGACGACAATTCCGGATCATCTGGATGGTATTTTTGATGCATTAAAAGACAATGCATTATTGTCGAAATGGGCCGGTGGTTTAGGTAATGATTGGACGCCAGTGCGTGCGTTAGGTGCTCATATTAAAGGCACTAACGGAAAATCACAGGGTGTGGTGCCATTCCTTAAGGTAGCTAATGACACTGCGGTTGCAGTCAACCAGGGTGGCAAGCGAAAAGGCGCAGTATGTGCTTATTTAGAAGTTTGGCACTTGGATATCGAAGAGTTTCTTGAGCTACGCAAAAACACCGGTGATGACCGTCGCCGTACCCATGATATGAATACTGCTTGTTGGGTACCTGACTTGTTTATGCAACGGTTGGAAGCTGGCCAGTCATGGACTTTATTTTCACCCGATGAAGCGATCGATTTGCATGATTTATATGGCAAAGCCTTTGAAAAACGTTATCTGGAATTGGAAAAGCTAGCTGAGGCAGGTGAATTACGACAGTCACGGCAAATAGCAGCCAAGGATTTATGGCGTAAAATGCTGGGCATGTTGTTCGAAACCGGACATCCGTGGATCACCTTTAAAGATCCATGCAATTTACGCAGCCCACAGCAGCATACAGGTGTAGTGCATTCGTCTAACTTGTGTACTGAAATCACTTTAAATACTTCTGATACTGAAACCGCGGTTTGTAATTTAGGTTCGGTTAATTTACCTGCACATTTAAAAGCCAATGGCGATTTAGACTTAGAAAAACTGCAACGGACAATTACAACCGCCGTCAGAATGCTTGATAACGTGGTTGATATTAATTATTACCCGACTGAAAAAGCGAAAACTTCGAACATGCAGCATCGGCCAGTTGGCATGGGCATGATGGGTTTTCAGGATGCTCTATATAAGAAAAGCTTGAGCTGGGATGATCCTAAAACGGCGATATTTGCTGACCAGTCGATGGAAGTTATTAGCTACTTTGCTTTGAGTGCTTCGTCAGACTTGGCTAAAGAGCGAGGTGTTTACTCCAGCTACCAAGGTTCATTGTGGTCAAAAGGTATTTTACCAATCGACTCAATCAACCTATTGGAAAATGCTCGCCAGCCAGGCCAGCTGCAAATGAATTTAACCCAACAGATGGATTGGCCTGCACTGCGTGAAAAAATTGCCGAGCAGGGAATGCGTAATTCTAACTTGCTAGCGATTGCACCAACCGCGACAATTTCTAATATTGTCGGTGTTAGTCAATCGATTGAGCCGAGTTACAGCAATTTATATGTGAAATCTAACTTGTCTGGTGAATTTACCGTTGTTAACCCTTGGTTGGTTAAGGCATTAAAAGCAGAAGGTTTGTGGGATGAAGTGATGGTCAATGATCTGAAATACTTCGATGGTTCTGTGGCACAAATTGAACGGATTCCTGCTGCTATTCGTGCTCAATTTGCCACTGCATTTGAATTAGATTCTGAGAGCATGATTGTGGCAGCTAGCCGCCGACAAAAATGGATTGATCAGGCGCAGTCTCTCAATTTATATATGGGTCAACCTAGCGGCCAAAAGTTAGATGAAATGTATAGAAGTGCCTGGAGACAGGGTTTGAAAACCACCTATTACTTAAGAAGCCTCGGTGCGACTTCAACAGAAAAATCTACGGTGCAGCAAGGTTCATTAAGTAGTGTTGCGCCGGTTGCTCAGCCAGCGATTTGTAGTATTGATAATCCAGATTGTGAAGCCTGCCAATAAAACCTATTTAAATAAACAATATTGATAAAAATTCAGCGCCGATTATATCGGCGCAATGGAGAAACTATGCTGCAATGGGATGAAGTACCTGTCGCCAAAAATAAAGTAACCGCGGCTAAAAAAGCACAGCCAGTAATTCAGTCAGAAGTCATTACGCAAAAAATTATAAAACAAGCATCACAAAAAGCTGCAGAACCACAGCCAGTTCACCAGCAACCGAAAGCAGATCAACCAAGAACTGTTGCTGGTGCTGTGCTGTCTGCTGAAAATAGTGAGCGAGTGAAGGTTGATCAAAAAAGAATGATTAATTGCCGTGCTGATTTAAATCAGCTGGTGCCATTTAAGTATCAATGGGCATGGCAGAAGTATTTAGATGGCTGTGCTAACCATTGGATGCCGCAAGAAATTAACATGGCGGGTGATGTCGCACTGTGGAAAGATCCCAAAGGTCTGAGTGATGACGAGCGTTTAATTATTAAAAGAAGCCTTGGTTTTTTCTCTACTGCCGATTCTCTAGTAGCTAATAATCTGGTGTTAGCAGTTTACCGCTTGATTACCAACCCGGAATGTCGACAGTATCTTTTACGCCAGGCTTTCGAAGAAGCGATACACACCCATGCCTATCAATATTGTGTTGAATCTTTAAGCATGGATGAAGGTGAAATCTTCAATATGTACCATGAAGTACCCAGTGTTGCTGCCAAAGCAGAGTGGGGTTTGAAATACACTGAGCAAATTTCAGATCCTACATTTAATACCGGTACCGATGAAACCGATCAGATTTTGCTATTTAATATGATTGCCTTTTATTGCGTATTGGAAGGTATTTTCTTTTATTGCGGCTTTACCCAGATTTTATCAATGGGTCGTCGCAATAAAATGGTCGGTGTCGCTGAGCAATTTCAATATATCTTGCGTGATGAATCGATGCATGTGAATTTCGGCATGGATATGATCAATCAGATTCGACGTGAAAATCCACATTTATGGACCGAAGATTTCCGAACTAAAGTTCGAGATATGATCAAAGACGGTACTGAATTAGAAATTGCTTATGCCAAAGACACCATGCCACGCGGTGTGTTAGGTATGAATGCTGAATTGATGGAAGAGTATTTACAGTTTATTGCTAATCGTCGAATGACTCAGATGGGAGAGCCGGAAATTTATAATAATCCGCGTAACCCTTTCCCGTGGATGGCTGAAATGATGGACTTGCGTAAAGAGAAGAACTTTTTTGAAACGCGGGTGACTGAGTATCAAACCGGTGGTGCTTTAAGTTGGGACTAGTTTCGCAAATGCTAGATTTATCCAGTAATTAACAGCAAGAGATTAATAGTTGATCAAAGCCCGGAGTTAGGTTAAAAATCTAGCTTCGGGTTTGCTGCATTCAAAGAGAAGTAAAATGAAACTAGATATCGTTGAATCCCCATGTATTGGTCGCTGCTCCACTACCTATGGCGGTGATGAATGCCGAGGTTGTTTCAGAACCGTTGAGCAGATTCGGGACTGGTTCCAGTTGCCGAATGATCAACTGATTGAAATTCAAAAGCAGCGCTTTTTAAAAATAGAAACCATTGCTGCGGAGCATGCTCAAGTGGATGATTTAGATGCATTGGAGCGCGCATTAGAAAAGTACCATGTTCGTTATTACGCCGATGCACCGGCTTTGGTGCAGGTGGTGGATATTTTACGAGGCCGTAATGGGGTGATTGACGGTTTTGTAGAAGATGGCTTTTCACCGTTACAGGCGGGTATCTCTTCGGCTGACTTGTTCAATAAGATTGAAACTGCGCTGCGCAATTCAGTTGATATATAACGCCAAGTCGTCAGGTTTTTCTGGTCGGTGTAAATAAGATTGTTTATCATTTGCGTATCGTTCTCAACAGCTGCAGGAAAGTTGTGAAAATTACACGTTTAATGAAGGCTTCTCTGGTCGGCACATTGGTATTGCTCAGCGTTTTGGCTAGCCCGTTAGCGCAAGCCGAAGCACAGAAAATTCATATGGTGCATCAAACTTCCGATGTTAAATCATCTGATGTCACCCCAGGGCAAACGCATGATCAGGTATTTAAAAACAACAGCTTCTCAAGGTAGCTTTCATTCATGCAAGCTACCAGCCGTTTTCTTTTCATGCTGAGCCTTGGTGTCTTATCGTGCTTCAATAAATTCATTGATACTTGCCGCATAATCGTCATATTTTCTGCACTATAGTCTTTTCTAGCACGTTGTTCGTCTTCTCTGAAACACATGTCCAGCGTCCAGTGCATGATTTCCACCTGCCAATGCTGCCGGGCTGCTGAAAGAACCTCTTCTGCTGATAACTGATTGTTACTGCAAATATAATAATGTGTTTCGAAAGATGTTTTTTCATCGATTGTTCGGCTTCTATCTATCCGGACAATGCTGTTTAGCGATGTCCATTCTGCTCGATTTGGTATTAAGTCAGAGGCATCTGCCACCCAGCAACGACGAATTTCATCCCGGTTTCGATTCTTTTCACTACTTTCAAAAAAATTAATCTCTGGGCGCCTGTAAGCTTTGGGTTTCTTTTTTTCAAAATAATCATGAATATACTCGTGTAATGTAGGCTGATTACCTTTTACTGCCAGCAAATAATCTGCGCCCGATTCAATACACGCTTGAGTGATATCTTTTTGGCAATTTAGCGCATCTGCAGTAATGATACTGCCTTGTGCGTCGATCAATTTCAGTAGGTCGGGTAATGCAGTAATTTCATTAGTTTTTTCATCTACCACTAATTGCCCCAGCACGAGCTGATTTGCGCAACACCAGGCATTCATCATGTGCATTGCGCTCTTGCTATTTCTTTTGTCTTGGCTTCTTCGGGCTGTTTTCCCATCGAGTGCAATGACAGACAATGTTTCTTTATCTACATCTTTGTGTTGTTCAATAAATCCTTGAACCCACTCAATAAAGCATTGCGTGAACTGCTCAGGCCGTATTCTTGAGAATACTCTTCCAAGGGTGTCGTGACTGGGAACGCCATCACTCATATCAACAAACTGACCAAGCCATGCTTGTTTATTTTCAGCAAATGTTTCAATGGTCTCCCAGTCATCTGCACCGCATAGCATGCCGCATAGACTGATCAAAAGAATTTTATCTAGGGAATGAGTGACCTTACCTTTTTGGCGAGGATCTTCGATATCTGAAAAGTAATCAAGAACAGTAGGTGACATGGCTAAACACTAAGATTAAAAATGCCTGTATTCTAACATTTTTTTATGCGTTTGCCCTGGATGTCACCCATATGTTTCGTTTTGAACCCGACTATTTAAGAATTCAACCAGGTGATACGGTTCGTTTTACCGGTTCTATGGGTCAGCATACGGTGACTACGGTAAAAGGTATGCTGCCAGAAGGTGTTAAGCCAGTAGAAATTCATTCTATTCCCAGTAAAGATATAAAGTTTGATGTTCCTGGCGTATATGGTTTGAAGTGTCGGGTTCATAATCGTTATGGAATGGTGGCATTGTTAGTGGTTGGCGATCCATCTTCCAATTTGCAGCAAGCGCGAAAATTTCGTTTAAAGCGTTTTGGTAAAAAACGCATGAATGAATTACTTCATCAGTTAGAACATGAAGAAGTAGAAAAGCTGACAGTTAATAACTAAAAGGTTGCTTTTTCACGCAATTTACCTCTTTAGGCTTGCACTCTCCCTCTTGGTGGATAGACTGTGTCTGTCAAAACGACAGCCCCGCTTGGTTTGGCGACTGGCAGGGTTGCTTCGTTTTATTAGTTAATAATGTCTTATTCAGAATAAATATCTGAAAATGCTGCCTTATTGTCAGGAGAAGTCTATGACACCAGAACAAAAACAACTGGTACAGCAGAGCTGGGAAAAAGTAGTTCCTATTGCTGATACTGCCGCCGAATTATTTTATGGCCGACTGTTTGAGTTGGATCCTTCTTTAAAGCCATTGTTTAGTGATGATATTGCTGAGCAGGGCCGTAAACTGATGACGATGATTGGTGTTGCAGTACGTGGCTTGGATAATTTAGAAGCTTTAGTTCCTGCGGTGCAGAATCTTGGTCGTGGTCACGTCGCCTACGGTGTTAAAGATCAGCACTATGAAACAGTCGGTGCAGCATTAATCTGGACTTTGCAACAGGGTTTAGGTGAAGCATTCACCCCAGAACTGCAAGAGGCTTGGGTAACGGTCTATACCGTATTGGCTGATACCATGAAAGGTGCGGCTGCTGAAGCGGCTTAACTTTCTATTCAAAAATTAGCCAAAGTTTTGTTTGTCAGCGGATTAGCATGAGTTAATGCCGCTGACAAAATCATCTGTTGCAAACGTCATAGTTGCCCGATTTACTTATTTATTGCCTTCTTATATTTCTTTTTCATTATATTAATTCTATCAGTTTAAAACCAACTTTCTGCGTGCGATAAATAGAGCTGGCGGCGATACGCCTGCTGTTAATTTTGTTAATCATTCTATTCAATTCAATGATGCTTGGTCTGGCTGTAAACACTCATTTGCCAAATTTTCGTCAGGCTACAAGAGAAAGTTTAATTTGTTTCAATTTAGGACTAAAAATGCAATAAGGGTCTTATCGATTTACAGCGAAGGCTGACAGGGGTAATCTGTAGTCATTGAATCAGATCAGTCGAACAGCAAATTTCTGTCTTGAATATGCTACTCGATAATTGTTGTTTATTTAGCAGGTTTTGGCTGAGTGAAATATCATTGTTTAAATTAAGTGGTTTTACCATCTAATGATGTATTTTCAGGCTAAAATACATCGGCAGCTTTTGTATTTGTTAATCTAGTCTTTTGCCTTTCTGAATTTTGAAAGTTAGTTAGTAATTTGTAGTTATCCCATCCTTTAGGCTCAGAATGTTTGAGTCTTTTTTTTGTCTTGAAAAAGCCATACCATAAGTTTTTCATATTAATATTTATAAATGGCACTATTGACTTCATTAACAAAAAAATCAAAATGATAAATGAAATATTGAAAAGATGGTGGTCTGTATTGTTTATCAATTTAATATTTCAGTTTTATCTAGGCTATTAGCTTAGGATCATCATTTTGCCTATAGTAAATTGTTTGACCTAGATTTTGTCGATTGCAGATCTTTTTACGTTCAAGGAAAGAACTGAAATGACGCTCTTTCAATCACATTGCCAGATCAGTCTCACTTCAGTTGAAAGCTGATAAACGGCTTACTACAAAGTTTTTGCTCGACGAGTTGAAGCTTTGATTGTTATAACCTGCCATCTTTAGGCCCGCAATGCAGGCCTTTTCTTATGCGCCAGACCTGCCTTAGAGTGAGATTGTAATCTGAACGCTCAAGATGAGGCTTGGCAAACCTATTAAAAATAAGTCGGTAGGCCTACCAGCCGAGGGATGAGTGACTGCTGGTAAAGATAATTTTATGATAAGAAAATCAATTAGCTAATAAATTAGTCAATTTTAGATAAAAGTATTTTTGAGGAGATCAAAAATACTTTAGAAGGAAATGTTCGGCAGTAGCGAGACGTTATTTATTTTTTGTCTTCAGCTTTTTTTACACGAATTTGGTTGTTACCAATTGTTTGGTTGTTGAGGCCTTGCATTGCTGCCTTTGCTTCGCCTGGCTTTGGCATTTCAACAAATCCGAAGCCTTTAGATGCGCCATCTGCTTTGTCAATCACCAGATTGCAAGATTGGACTGTTCCGAACGCTTGAAATAAACCGTTTAACTCTTCTTCTGTGGTTGAACGATCTAAGTTGCGTATTAATAATTTCATATGTATTCCATGAATAGGCTATTCATTAGTGATAATGATGCTATAGCGGTTTGACTGTATGCAGGCTCGGTATGCAGGTATGCAGGTATGTAAGTATGCCTGTTTGTTGTTAACATTCAGATTTTAAAGAAATTTATCTTTTTGCCTTCTGCCAATCCAAGCAAACCTAGCGCACGCGTGTGTCGCCAAGATAACAGGTTTTTTGTTACCTTGGAAATTGAGCTAACCAACCTATTGATATTCATCTATTAATGTCGTTAATCTACTGATTTTCATGCTTGAGTTTGATGGTAAGCAAATAGCACGAGCTTATTAGCAGCCAAGGCTCGAAATTGAAGGTCGATACAACAGAGTGAGTCAGCAATATGAGAGGCAGAGGTGAGTCGTTAATCAGAATATTGACTAAGGCAGTTGATAAGTGCATCGATATGTTAATTTTGCGGCTATATCCAAAAGATGACTTCTTATTCTTTTGATAGCCAAAGTGGTGGTCGAGCCCAGCTTTTTTGAATAAAAATGTTCCGGCTATTGCTAGCCGGAAATAATGAGAAGCGCTTTTTAAATAGTTTTTTGACTATTAATGAGCAGCAGCTATCAGTGCTTCACAGGCCTTGTGTGGGTTGCCGCTTTCATCGTACGCTTTAACCCAGTCAGGGTAGTTGTGAATTACCGGAATCTCTTCTGGGTGGAAGCTAGGTTTGAAGTAACGCAATAGGCTTGGCGTAAAGGAAGATAAAATCCCTTTGTAACCATACATCCAGTTTAGGTTTTTGAAAAACATCTTACGGCGTTGCCATTTAGAGAAGCCGTCAGCTTCTAGCATGTTATCGGCAAAGCTGAACATAAAATACATTACCATCCAGGTGGCATATACCATGGCGCAGGAGCGTTTGAAGTAACCTACTTTGGCAATGCTCTTCATTACATTAAAGGCCACTGAGCGATGTTCCATTTCTTCAATGGCATGCCAAGCAAACAGGGCTTTCATTTTCGGATCCATGCCCGCGGTAGTTTCTTTATTTGAAAAATACGCATCTGCCAGCAGTGCGGTAAAGTGTTCAAATGCGGCAGTTAACGCCAAATTAAACTCTGGGGAAAAACGTTTTTGATCCTTTTGGGTCTTATCTTTATGAAACGCCAGTAGACGCTTCATTGGCATTCCCTGTTGTGCTAATAGCTGGTTGTATTTGGTATGAGCCATACCGTGCTGAGCTTCCTGATGGATAAATTCTTTTACTTCATGCTGAAGCTTAGGATCTTCAATACGGTCATTAAACACACGGACGCAGGCTATAAAATAGCGCTCACCTTCTGGAAAGGTTGACTGTAATGCATCGTGTAGGCGTGTTTTAAATGGATCGTTAGAGTGCCAGTATTTTGGAGTATTTGCGTCCAGGCCAAAATCAAGGTTTTTACGCGCTTCAATACCTGGTTGTGCTGTTTTTTTCATTATTATTGGCTCCTTTTCAGGTAATTAATTACTGCTCGATTCTAATGCAGCATCAACGGTGACTTTGGTTGATATGGTTATTTTATGGATGCTAGAAAATCCTGGTAAACTTTTGCGCTCTCATTTGGAATTTCTACCATAGGCAGGTGGCCAACACCATCAAAAATATGCACAGTTGCTGCGGGCATTAATTGCTTAAAGGCAGCGACGGCTGATACGTCCAATACTCGATCTTCTTTGCCCCACATAATCAGCGTTGGTAGTTTGTGTTCAGCAAACGTTGTTTGCATAGACTGTTGGAAATTGCTTTCGATTAAATGCTGTTTTGTTTCAATCATGTCGCTAAAGATTTTTTTGTTGATATCAACTCGAGCCATTGTTTTTCGGAATAAGGCTGGGCGTAAAGGCCAAGGTAATATCGGTGGTTGGCTCATGGTAAAATCCATGCGAAACTCAAAGCTTTCTTCATCGGTGGCAATTAGCGGGTTAGTGCCTTTGGCAAGTGCTTGGTAATACTCGCTAGGAGTGTCACCATCAACACCGGCAGCATCAATCAAAGTTAAGCTTTTTACTTTAGTTGGATAATTAAAACTAAAAATAGTACTAATTGCTCCGCCCATTGAATTACCGGCAATATGAAAGGTTTCAATACCTAAACCCGTCATGAGAGCATCTAAACGCTCAGCTTGCTTAACAAGACCATAATTGGTAGTGAGTGACTTTTCTGAATCGCCGTGTCCTGCTAGATCTACTGCAATGACATGATATTTTTCATCAAGTGCATCGGTAAAACGAATCCAGTTGTCTTTATTAGCAGAAAATCCATGCAACAATAAAACAGTTTCTGCATTTTCGGTTAAAGTGCTTGGGCGCTCCATATAAGTTAGGGTTACATCGCCCGCCAATGCTGTCTTTACTTCTAAATCAACACTACTTCTGGCAAAGCTAACTGCACTATCGAATAGGCTGTCCTGTTGGTTAGAAGTACACCCAGTAAATAATAAACTGGCGCTGATAATAGAAATGGCGCTGAGGTGGCTGATTTTTTTTATCATTATTATGCTCTTTAGATGAAGTATTAGGCCACGGTATTTTGGTAACGGGTGCTCTTGGATTAAGCGGTTTCTTGTGAATATGTTGTTTTATTAAGTAGACTTTCCGGGTAAGAAAATCTTTAGTCGGTATAGTACTGCTCTGCGGGTAGTGGCGATAGCGATTGATTAAAAATGGATCTACTCAGCATCTTCAGCGCGAACAGGAATAAACTGTACCTAGGTTTGTGCCAAAGTAGCAGGTTTTTGATTAACCTGGAACTCAAGTGGCTTAACGGTTTGGTTATTAATTGTTAGTTTCTAGCAAGTTGAGTATTAATAGCTAGTAGTTGTTGGAAAATGTATCAATGCAACCTTTCAATTGAAGAATAACGATTGCTGGGCGCAGTAATTGAGATGCAGAGACAGAACGTGAATGGTTTCTAAGTAGCAGTTTTAGAACCGTCTTTAGTCAATGGATCGCCTAAAAACGGTTCATGTTCCAGTTGAATAGCCCGCAAGCATTGCGACTATTCGGACGGGTCAGCTTTGTCAGTGAGCGTTTTCGGTAATTGCTTTTTTACTCGAACCCCCATGTCAAGAAACTTTCCAGCCTGAGCGATTAGATTGCCGCGCCCTTGGCTAAGGCTATTCATCGCGTCATCAAAGGTATTTCGTGCGGTGGTTAGCTGGGCATCTGTTTTCTCCATTTTTTCACAAAAAACCCGTAGCTTGTCATAAAGCTTGCCGGCTTGTTCGGCAATTTCTATTGCATTTTGGTTCTGCCGTTCATAGCGCCAAATATTTTCAATGGTTCTCAAGGTCGCCAGCAATGTGGTTGGAGTCACTACAATTATTTTTTGGTCAAAAGCGTCAGTGAATAATTGAGGGTCATGTTGGAATGCTGCAACAAAAGCCGGTTCAATCGGCATGAACATTAGAACAAAATCTAGAGAATTGAGCCCTGAAAGTTGGCTGTAATCTTTATCACTGAGTTGGCGAATATGACGGCGTACCGATTCAACGTGCGCTTTTAATGCAGTCAATGCTTCAGCTTGATCTTCACTGGAGATGTACTTCTGGTAAGCGGTTAGAGATACTTTAGAGTCGATGATGACATCTTTGCCTTCGGGTAATCGAATAATTACGTCAGGTTGACGGCGACTGCCGCTGTCATCTTTGAAGCTCTCTTGTACCTGATATTCCTCGCCCTTACGAAGCCCTGATTTTTCTAGCACTTTTTCTAGTACTAATTCACCCCAGTTGCCTTGAGTTTTGTTTTCGCTTTTTAAGGCGCGGGTCAGGTTAATCGCTTCCTGATTTATTTTCTGATTCAGGTTCATTAATTGAGAAACTTGTTCTCTTAACGAAGCACGGTCTTGGTTGTCTCGGTGGTGAGATTGATCTAGCTGGGTTTTGAACTGGCTGAGTTGTTCTTTAAATGGTGCAAGCAAGGCATCCATCGAAGACTGATTTTTTTCAGTAAAGGTTTTACCTTTTTCTTCAAAAATCTTTTGCGCCAGGTTTTCAAACTGCAAGTTCATTTGCTGTTTGTTTTTTTCCAGAGCAATCAGCTGTTCATTATGCTGCTGGTTTTGCTGACGAGCATGTTCCAACTGCGCGTGTAGTGTGCTAATTGTTTGTGTGGTTTCTAGTTCAAGATTTTGTAGCTGACTTGTCGATGACAGGTTATCTGCCGATAGCCGTTGGGCTGCTAGTTGAGCCTGGCTAAGTAGCGCTTTGTTCTTATTTGAAGCACTTGCTAAAACCACTGAACTAATCAGTAGAATCAGGCTCAATCCGATAAAAATAAAATGAAGATTGTCGAGTGTTAATGTCGTCATGCTAAGTCCGTTTTGCTAAGTCTGATTGATTAAATTCCGACCAGAGTCGTGCGTTTAAAGTTATCCATTATGAACTGGGTGAAAGCTTTAATCCGTGGCTGAGTTTTTTGGTCAGGATGGTAAAGTAGCCATAACTCAGACTGAGGTACTTCGGGAAAATCCATGGTGCTTATCAAGTCAGATGTTTCGCATTGCAAGCCGGGTAATAGTCCAACACCTTGGCGACAAAGTTGCTGTAACGCCAGCATGCTATTGCTGCGGCAAACGATTTGGTCTTTGGACAACATATGCTCCAGTACCGGCATAATCGGGGCTTCACCCAAATCACCAATCCCTAGCAAAAACTTATGTTGTGCTAGCTGCCCTTTTTCCGGGTAGCCATGCTGATCAAGATAATCTTGGCTGGCCCATAAACACCAAGGCTGACTGAATAATTTTTTACCAATCAGGTAATCAGGTGGTCGACGGGTTGCTCGAATCGCAATGTCAGCTTCACGACGTGCAAGATTGTGGCGACTTTCGCTAACCATTAAATCGATATGTACTAAAGGGTGAAGTTCTCTGAATTGGCTAATCACTTGAGGTATTAGTTGCAGTGCAACGGTATCCAGCGTTGAAACCCGAATGTTACCAGCCAACTGATCTTCAGCAGGTGAAGTGGTTTGCTTCAATTGATCGAAATGATCTTCTATTGATTGCGCGTGCTTAAGGATTTGCTCGCCAGCAGAAGTTAATTGATAGCCGGTCGAAGTTCGAATAAATAGACTAAAGCCTAAATCGTCTTCTAGTTGCTTTAATCTCCTAAAAACAGTGGATTGGTTAACCTGTAGCTTCTCTGCAGCACGTGCCAGTGTTCCATGGCTTGATAGCGCAAGGAAAAACCTGAGTTGATTCCAGTCTTGCATAGGCAATTTCGCAATGAACATTTGCTGCAAAGCTTATTCTAAGTTGGCATAAATACCAATATGCTGTGCGTCAGATATCCAGCTTTGTGCTGGCTGAGAATACTGATTTAAACTGATTGAATGCTACGCTGCTAGTTGAAAATCTATGTTTCAGTATCGTCGCAGTCTTAGTAGTAAAACAGAGTTTGGTCTGCGATATGTTTCAAAAGAATGCTTGCAAAGTTGCAAAATAGAGTTGGCTGATACCGCTTGATCTTATTGCTTACTGATAAAAGCAGTTACTCGAAAAAGAAACAAATGTGAAGTTAAATTTGAACGATTTATTTTGATCATTTGTCTGAGTAAGCTGGGCGAGATTCGAACAAAATGTATTTTCTTACAGCGCTTGAGGTATCAACGGCTGCTGTGGTTTATCAAATAACAGTAAAAGCAAGCTTACCCATATGGTTTTCAAAAGAGCCTTTAAAAGGTGAGCTTAAAAAAAATACAGTATAGGAATTTATAATGAAAAGCTGGTTTAAAGCAGGTGCGTTAATTGTTTCTTGTGGTTTATTTGCAGCGGGCGCTCAAGCTGCTCCAGCGGATTACCAGTTTGATCAGGCTCACAGTAAGGTTCTGTTCAAAGTTAATCATCACGGGCTATCCAACTTCCGCGGTCAATTTGCTGATTTTGATGGGCAGGTGACACTGGA
This sequence comes from Pelagibaculum spongiae, assembly GCF_003097315.1. NCBI lineage: Bacteria > Pseudomonadati > Pseudomonadota > Gammaproteobacteria > Oceanospirillales > Pelagibaculum > Pelagibaculum spongiae. The sequence goes on along the minus strand of NZ_QDDL01000001.1, from coordinate 629,638 downwards.
TCTGGACAAGATTGAAAACAGCAAGTTGGATATTATTATTGATCCTGCCAGTGTTGATACCGATGTCGCTGCGCTAGATAAGCATTTAAAAAATGCTGATTTTTTTGATGTAACTAAATATCCGCAGGCTCGTTTTGTTAGTAAAAATTTCCGTGCAATCACTAAAGCACGTTATGCGGTAGAAGGCGAGCTGACTATGCATGGTGTGACCAAGCCGGTGACTTTGTTTGCAACACTGAATTTTGATGGTCAGCATCCGCTCGGAAAATATGTACCTTCTTATAAAGGTAATTGGGCGGGTGTTTCAGCCAACGCGACTATTTTGCGTAGTGATTTTGGTATGAATACCTATGTGCCAGCTGTGGGTGATGAAATCCAACTGGAATTTGAACTTGAATTAAAGCAAAAGAAGTAAATTAATATGAACTGGCGAAATCATGCAGCAGGTTATGGCCTGCTTTCCAGAGTATTACACTGGCTCATCGCGCTATTTGTTTTTTGGATGCTCTATTTAGGGCTGACCATGCATGACTTACCGTTGGGCTTGGAAAAGTTAAAGCAAATTAACCTGCACAAAGCATTGGGCGTTACGGTGTTTGCTCTGGTGTTGATTCGCTTAATTTGGAAGTTGTCTAACCCATCAGTGAAGGCGCCACCAGGTCAGCCGAAATGGCAGCAAAGAGCAGCTGAAGCAGCTCATTGGAGTCTTTATGGGTTTATGTTGGCAATGCCGATTAGTGGTTGGGTGATGTCAACTGCAGCTGGCTATCCAGTCAGCTATTTTGGATTGGCCAAATTTCCATTATTATTTGAAAAGAATAAGCAGCTGCAAGATATCGGCCATGTTGTACATGAGTTTGCAAGCTGGGCATTTATTGCGGTATTAGTTGCTCATGTCGGTGCTGCGCTCTATCACCACTTTGTAGTGAAAGATGAAGTATTAAAGCGAATGCTAAAAGATTAGCTGTTGGAGTAGTAATCAATGAATGTTTTCAAAAAAGCAGTGGGTTACTCTGCATTAGCATTGACATTATCAGGTATGGCGTCAACTTCGCTGTTAGCAGTTGAAAAACTTACCTTTACCGCGAGTCTAATGGGTGAAGATTTTCAGGGTGGATTTTCTAAGTTCAATAAGAATTTCACTTTTGATGCAGCAAAACCTCAAGCAGCACTACTGGAGTTGCAAGTGAATACTGCCAGCTTTTTTAGTGGTGATGCTGAGCGAGATGAATTGGCGGTTGGCTCTGAATGGTTTGCTGCTTCGAGTTTTGCTACAGCGATTGTAAAAGGTTCTTTAGCGGCAACTACTGTACAACAGCAATATCAATTTAACGGCACTATCGAGCTAAAAGGCCTAATTAAGCCGATTAGTTTTCCATTGCAAATTAGTAAAACATCCACTGGTTATCATTACCAAGGTGAAGCACGTTTGAATCGACTGGATTTTAATGTTGGTACGGGAGAATGGACTGATACTTCAACCATTGGCAATCAAATAAAAATTCAGTTTCAGTTCGACAGTTAGTATTTGATAGCGAATAGTTTCTGAACTCTTTGTCTTCTAGGATAAGTGCGCAAGGCCAGCAACTGCTGGCCTTTTTTATTGCTAGCATTTACTGGTTGGCAAGCTTGATGTATGCTGCAAATCCCGCAATAAAAACCTAGATCGTTATCTATGAATATCAAGCTATTTACAGAGTTAACTGATGAGATAGAAACACAAATCGAGCAGTTGTTTGACCTCTGTGGTGGCTATAGCCAGCGGGTGTTTGACTATATTTTATGTGGAAGAGATGTTCTGTTTTGCATGGCGTATCAAGGTGACATGCTTGTTGCTACATCGATTGGTTATGTCACGCGACCAGGAATTTTTGAGAGTTGGGTTGGTGCGGTACACCCTGACTATCGAAGCAAAGGAATAGGCCTTGAACTGCAACTAGCTCAGCATGCACATTGCCAGGGGAATGGTATTCATTTTATTGAAACCATAACCAGTAATGATAATTTTCCAATGCAGCTGATTAATTTAAAAACAGGAATGAAAATTGTCGGGATGATTTGTGATAAACCCGATGAAATAAAACTCAAATTTACTAAATGCTTGCAGACAATCGATTCAGAATAGTAATGACGGCCTTATATATTTTCGCCATGGTGAAACTGATTTAAATGCACGAGGGTTTTTTCAGGGACTGCTGGATTCGCCTTTAACGGAATTCGGTAGGTCACAAGCTATCGAAGCACGAACAAAAATAGCGAATATCAACTTTTATGCCGCTTACTGTTCTGAAACTATTCGGGCAGAATAAACCATGCAGTGTTTATTGTAGCGTGACTCAAAAGATATTGTTTCGATGCCGTGTTTTTGTGATAAACAATATTCGATGGGTGCTATTTCGTAGAAAAAAATGCCAGGTTAATTCCTGGCATTTTTAATTTATAACAAGAGAATTTTAGTGCTGAACCCGTAACGATAAATCGATTGCTGTTACGTGTTTGGTAATCGCGCCAACTGAAATAAAATCAACGCCGGTTTCTGCAATAGAAGCAATGGTCAATAAATCAACATTACCCGAAGCTTCTAGCTTGGCTTTACCTGCATTGATTGAAACTGCGCTGCGCATATCATCCAGAGAGTAGTTATCCAGCATAATGATATCGGCGCCGGCATTTAGCGCTTGTTGCAGTTCATCAAGGTTCTCTGTTTCAACTTCAACGGGTTTGCCTGGTGCGATCTCTTTGGCTTTTTCAATTGCTTGGGCAATACCGCCACAGGCCATAATATGATTCTCTTTAATTAAAAAAGCATCCCATAAACCAATCCGATGGTTTTTACCCTGACCGCATAAAACGGCATATTTTTGAGCGAGCCGCATGCCGGGTAAAGTTTTTCGGGTATCGAGTAAGCGACAAGATGTGTGGGCAATCGCTTTGGCATAAGCTGCGGTCGCAGTTGCCGTTGCGGACAAGGTTTGCAAGAAATTCAATGCAGGTCTTTCAGCAGTCAATAGTGCCCGAGCTGGGCCGCTAATATTGCACAGCACTGAGTCGGCAGATACCTGGTCGCCATCTTTTACCAGCCATTCAATTGAAAGTGTTGGATCGACTTGTTGTAAGCAGCTTTCGACCCAATCGATACCACTAATAACCGCATTGTCGCGGCATAATACACGTGCGGTACATTGGGTGTTTTGGTCAATTAATTGTGCGGTGATGTCGGCAGACGGGTCGAGCTTTTTATGGGCGGATTGGCCGAGATCTTCTTTTAATGCCAGTCGGCAGTCTCGATCAATCAGGTCTTGGGTCAGATAGTCAGGTCGATTCATGATTACTACCAATACAGCGAAAGCGCATCAGGGTCAGAGATGGCGATATTCTAAGACCTGAAACTACAAGAGTCACCAAAGAACTCGTTAAGCAACTGATTAAAAATCTTATCCGTATAAAACAAAAGGTTTTTCTGTGTTCAATGGACTTTTACAAGCAGGTTTGGCGCATCTTGCAAGTGTAATTTCCCCAAAGTGCTGTAGATCAGGTTATTGAATCAAATTCGCCTGGCCGTAGTTAACCGCGGAGAAAGTGAGAGCTGTGTCCCGTTTGGTAACCAATACCGCTGATAGTATCATGCTCAGGAAGTTGTAATTATGCACCGTAACAGGGGTTAGAAGTGGTTAAAGCCCGCCATATAGAGGAGCGTCATCCTATGAACGATTCCTCTCTCGGTAATGCCAGAGGAAGAGCAGTTATTGACCGGATGAAAGACCCGGTCGGCCAGAAATTATCTGGTTTGCTGGTTCACATGTTGGATCAAGTGGATGATGCTTTGTTTGAATTGGCTGATCGAGCTGTTGCTGGCGACCAAACGATTTACTTCGATGCGATGCGAGAAATTCGGATTCGCCGCAAAGGTCTGCATACCCGTTTTAATCAGGAAGTTGATCAGTATTTTCATTTGATGACGCGTGAGCCTCAGGTTTCGGAAACTGAAGTGGCTGCTGAGCTAGATAGTTTGAGCTTGGTTAAAGAAGATGAAATGGAAGAACAATTGGCGCTGACTGGAATGGTCGAGCGAGTTGTTAAAATATCTACCAATTCAATGACGGTGCTTGACCAACGTACTGCCTGGTTATGTAGTTGTTCCCCTGATGATTGTCGTTCGCTATCTCCCAAAGTGATTGCCGAAGCTTTTTTTGAATCCAGTCGAATACTTGAACTGCCAATTAAAGCTCGAATTGTTCTTTACAAGTTGTTTGAAAAGCATGTGATGCTGCAATTGCCAGAATTTTATCACTGGCTTAACCAGTGGTTAGAGCAAGCAGGTGTATTGCCAGATTTGACGATTGATAGCATGCGCAAAGAAGCTTGGCAGAGGCGTAATGCTGCAGTTCAAGCTTCAGTTCAGAATACAGTTAATTCTGCTGGCCAGCCGTTACCCGAACTTGCAGAACAAGCCATTATTGGTGGTGAAATGCCACCGCAGCAAAATATGCAACCTGTTATGCAGCAAGGGCAACACAACATCATGCCTGCGGTTCAGCAGTTGATGGCGAGCTATCGGCAAGGCCAAGGTGTTAATGAGCCAATGCCGCCGCAACAGGCGCAGATTATTCCACGCGATATGTTGCTTAATGAGCTGACTGGATTGCAAACTAGCCAGCAAATGATTGCAGTTCAACCAAGCCAATTAAAAGAAGTGATTCAAAATCAGATCGCCAATAATATGCCTTCAGCAAATATTGGACGATTTGAATCAGATGCGATTGATCTGATTAGCATGATGTTTGAATTTATTCTTTCTGACAGTTTGCTACCCGATCCAATTAAATCCCAAGTGAGTCGTTTACAAATTCCGGTGGTTAAAGCAGTGATCGCTGATCCGGGTTTTTTCAGTCAGCACGGACATGTTTCGAAAAAGTTAATTAACACCATGGCGCACGCTGGTGTGGGGTGGCATGACGATGAGCGTGGTAAGCGTTTATTGTCTTTTATGACCAAGCAGGTAGATAATATTTTACAGCGCTATCAGCAAGATGCCGGTGTTTTCGAATTGGCAGAGCTTGAGTTAACTGATTATTTGCAAAATGACCAGCGCCGGACTGAGCTGTTAGAAAAAAGAATCCGCGAAGCGGAAGAAGGTAAGGCTCGAAATCAGCAAGCTGTTGAAAAAAATGACAAGATATTAAAGCCATTATTAAGTGGTGCTTTGGCTGAGCCAGTAGCCAAGTTATTACATCACTGGCAGCAGGTTTTAAAAATTGATTGGTTAAAGCATGGCGATGATCCGGGCGGTATTTGGGATAAAAATTGTCAAGAAGCAGCGCTTTTATCTGGGCTTGGTAAAGGCTTGCCAATTAATGCAGGTGAACTAGGGCGACTGGCGGAAGCGTTAAAACAAGGTTTTATGCGCAATGGCTTAGATGAGCCAGAAGTGCGTCGGTTGTTAAAACAAATTCAACAGCCATTGCAAATTCCTCAGCAAGCATGCTCTGCAAATGAAGCGCTTTACCAACCAGCCGACGAAACTACTGGTTTGGCTGCAGATGTAATACCGCAGGCTGATTTGGATGAGCAGGTTGAAGATCAGTCTTCCCAGGCGTTGTTAACTGAACCAGCACCAATGGAGCAATTTATTGCTACGTCATCAGCGCAAGGTGCCGAACAAGCTGTGAGTAATGCGCCGGTTGAGCCGGATATGAGTTCTTGGTTATCGATGGTGGATAGCTTTTGCCGTGGCCAATGGTTTGAATGGCAAGATCAAGATAATAAACTTCGTTGTAAATTAGCGGCAGTTATTGGTAGTAGTGGCCGTTATATTTTTGTCGATCGTAATGGTATGAAAGTGCGAGACAACAATCGTGATGAGCTAGCTCAAGCGCTACAGGCTCAGCAGTTAAGGTTATTAGATGACGCGGCAATGTTTGACCGTGCGCTAGAAGCGGTGATTGTTAATTTGCGGGAAGTGGGTGAAAAAATAGGTTAATTGTTTGTTAGGTTATTTTTATTAACTGAGCTCGTTATACTAAAGGCTGTTTTTACTGAACAGCCTTTTTTAATGGAAATTTCAAACGAGACAGGATTGCTCTCTTTGGCATGTCAATTTGCCAGCGCTCATTTCAGTGAGCGTCCAGATCCAAATGATATTTCTTTATTAGTAATTCATTGCATCAGCTTGCCGCCAGGGCAGTTCGGTGGCAGAGAAATTCATGACTTGTTTATGGGTCAGTTAGATTGTGATGCTCATGAGTATTTTGAGCAATTACGTGGTTTGGAAGTCTCTAGCCATCTGGTGATTAGTCGAGATGGTTCGGTTGAACAATATGTACCGTTTCATCTGATGGCTTGGCATGCAGGTAAAAGTGAATTTAATGGTCGTCAGCGCTGCAATGATTTTTCAATCGGTATTGAGTTGGAAGGAACTGAAACTGAAACCTATACCGATGCTCAATATCGTTCGCTTTCACGAGTAACAAAGTGTTTGCTGGATCACTATCCGGCGATAAACCCTGAGCGCATTGTTGGTCACAGTGATATTGCTCCCGTTCGCAAAACCGATCCCGGTCAATTCTTTGATTGGGAAAGATATATGCGAATGCTGGAGTCTGAGGATGTTGACCACGATTGATCTGTTGCGCCACGGGCTACCTGAAGGTGGCCGTAAATTGCGCGGTGCAATTGATGATCCACTAAGTAAAGTTGGTTGGCAGCAAATGTGGTCAACCGTTGATCAGTATCTTGAAAATCCTCCCTGGCAGCATATTGTTTGTTCTCCATTAATTCGTTGTAGTCAATTTGCTGAAAAATTAGCTGACAAAGCCAATTTGTCATACCAAATTATCCCGGAATTAAAAGAAATTAGCTTTGGGGTTTGGGATGGAAAGTCACCAGAAGAAATCGGTGAAAAACGTTTAGCTGAGTATTGGTTAGACCCTTTGAGGTATGCCCCAGATCAATCGGAAGGGATAGTTGAATTTAATCAACGTATTTTGAATGTATGGGCAAATTTGCTGAATAACTACAATGGACAACACATTTTGTTAGTGGGTCACGGAGCGTTGATTCGTATTTTGCTAGCGAATGTGCTCCAGATGCCGTTACATGCCATTTATCGGATCGAAGTACCCTTCGCAAGTCTGAGCCGTATATTGATTCAGGACAAGGGAGAAAAACCGTTTTCACGGTTGGCATTTCATGCATCCCGTTAATAACTAGCAGCTGCTACCTGTATTCGATTCTGATTTCCAAGGCTGATTTCGCACCACGAAATCTCTATCTGCTCTGGTCGACTAGACTAGGGTTGACCTGGAGCCGGTAGCAGAGTTTGGCCACAAGCCAACAGTAAATAAAATCAGGACCGAGGAGCCTATGGCTGAACTAGATAAATTTGATCTTGATCCAGAAGAAACCCGCGAATGGATTGAGTCCCTACAATCAGTTCTTGAGAAAGATGGACCAGAACGCGCCCATTATCTTCTAGAAGAATTGATCGATAAAGCCCGTCGAAGCGGCGCTTATTTACCTTACAAAGCGACCACCGCTTACATCAATACGATCCCAACCAACAAGCAAACTCCTTTACCGGGTGATGCTTCGATGGAGCGCCGGATACGTTCTCTGATTCGTTGGAATGCCATGGCTATGGTTATTCGTGCCAATCAGAAAACCACAGAACTTGGTGGGCACTTATCCAGCTTTGCTTCTTCGGCGACTTTATATGACATAGGTTTCAACCATTTCTGGAAAGGCCCTGAGGCCAAAGATGGTGCTGACCTGGTTTATATCCAAGGTCACTGTGCACCTGGCATTTACGCTCGCTCCTTCCTAGAAGGCCGCTTGGGCGAAGATGATTTGGAGTTATTCCGTCAGGAAGCCAATGGTAAGAAAGGTCTTTCTTCTTATCCGCATCCTCGACTGATGCCTGATTACTGGCAGTTCTCCACCGTTTCCATGGGTCTGGGTCCAATCCAGGCGATCTATCAGGCACGTTTCCTGAAGTACATGGAAGACCGTGGTCTGATTAAAGCGGGTTCTCGTAAAGTTTGGTGTTTCTGCGGTGACGGTGAAATGGATGAGCCTGAATCACAGGGCGCTATCGCACTGGCAGGCCGTGAGAAGCTAGATAACCTGATCTTTGTAATCAACTGTAACCTGCAACGTCTTGACGGCCCTGTTCGTGGTAACGGCAAGATCATCCAGGAGCTGGAAGGCAACTTCCGTGGTGCTGGCTGGAATGCGGTTAAAGTGATTTGGGGTCGCCACTGGGATCCACTGCTGGCACGCGACAACGAAGGTTTGTTGCTCAAGCGGATGGAAGAAGTTCTAGACGGTGATTACCAGACTTATAAAGCCCATGACGGTGCCTATGTTCGTGAGCATTTCTTCGGCAAGTCTCCAGAGCTGAAAGAAATGGTTGCCGGCATGAGTGACGACGACGTATGGCGCCTGAACCGTGGTGGTCACGATCCTCATAAGGTTTATGCAGCTTATGCTGAAGCGGTTGCCCATAAAGGTCAGCCTACCGTAATCCTTGCTAAAACCATCAAAGGTTACGGCATGGGTGATGCGGGTGAAGCACTGAATAAGGCGCATCAAACTAAGAAAATGAACGAGGAACATATTCGTCAGTTCCGCGATCGTTTTGATATCCCGATTACTGATGCACAACTGGAAGGTGTTCCTTATTACCGTCCAGCTGATGACAGCCCTGAAATGAAATATTTGCAGGAGCGTCGTCAAGAATTGGGTGGTTACTTACCACACCGCAATCAGGCGGCAGAAAAGTTGCCTGCGCCAGCATTAGAAGCTTTTGCCCCATTAACTAAGGGCTCTGGCGAGCGCGAAATGTCAACGACTATGGCATTTGTTCGCATGCTGAACATTCTGACTAAAGATAAGAACCTTAAAGATCGTCTGGTGCCGATTGTGCCAGATGAAGCCCGTACCTTTGGTATGGAAGGTCTGTTCCGTCAACTGGGTATCTACTCATCGGTAGGCCAGTTATATCGTCCAGTAGATGCCGATCAGGTGATGTTCTACAAGGAAGATAAACAAGGTCAGATTTTAGAAGAAGGCATCAACGAAGCTGGCGCATTCTCCAGCTGGTTGTCTGCTGCAACTTCCTACAGCACTAACGGCGTTTCCATGCTGCCGTTCTACATCTACTACTCAATGTTCGGATTCCAGCGTATTGGTGATCTGGCTTGGGCAGCTGGTGACATGAACGCACGTGGCTTCCTGATTGGTGCCACGGCTGGTCGTACTACCCTAGCGGGTGAAGGCCTGCAACACCAAGATGGTCACGGCATGATTCAGGCTGGTTTGATTCCTAACTGTGTTGCTTACGATCCTTGCTATGCACATGAAATGGCAGTGATCGTTCAAGACGGTATCGATCGGATGATGAACCAGCAAGAGAACGTCTTCTACTACATCACCGCAATGAATGAAAACTACACACAACCTGCCCTAGAAGCAGGCACAGAAGCAGGCATCCTCAAGGGTGGCTACAAGCTGAAGTCTGTTGGCGATAAGGGTATTAAAGTCCAGTTGATGGGTGGCGGTACGATCTTGCGTGAAGTTGAAGCGGCAGCTGAAATGTTGGCTGAAGACTTCGGTATTCAATCCGATGTTTGGAGTATTACCAGCTTTAACGAATTGAAGCGTGAAGCCGATCTGGTTGAACGTGAAAATCTGCTGAATCCTGAAGCACCTGTTAAGTTAGCCTACATCACCGAGCTGTTGAAAGATGCTGACGGCCCTGTGATTGCTGCGACTGACTATATGCGTGGTTACCCTGAGCAGATTCGTCCATTCTTGCCGACCGATCCGCAAGGTGGCGAGCGTAAATTCACCGTATTGGGTACTGATGGCTTCGGTCGCAGTGACACCCGTGCTGAATTGCGCGAATTCTTCGAAGTAGATCGTCGTTACGTTGTTTTGGCAACTCTGAAGACGCTGGCCGATCAAGGTCGTATCGAAGCTTCAGTAGCCGCAGAAGCAATCAAACGCTACGGCATCGACAACAGCAAGCCGGCTCCGTGGACTGTATAGTCCGCGGCTTCCGCTAAAGGAGATTTTTCTGGTCATGGTTGAAATCAGGATTCCAGATATCGGTGCTGATAGCTCCGAACTTATTGAATTACACGTCGCGGTTGGCGATAGCGTTGCAGTTGAAGATGCATTAGTGACCTTGGAAAGCGACAAAGCTTCCATGGAACTGCCTTCTCCTGAAGCCGGTGTAATAAAAGAAATTTGTCTGAAGATTGGCGATAAGGTTAGCGAAGGTGATTTGCTGATCAAATTGGAAGTCGCTTCTGCAGCTGTTGAAGCGGCACCGGCAGAAGTTGCCGCACCAGTTGAAGCTGCCAAACCAGCTGAAGCAGCACCCGCTCCTGCGGCGGCGCCCGTTGCAGCAGCTGTTGTTGCTTCTGGCGCACCTGAGCCAGTTACTGTTCCAGATATCGGTTCAGACGGTCAGGTTGACGTTATTGAAGTACATGTTGCGGTTGGAGATGTGATTGAAGCTGAGCAAGCGATCATTACTCTAGAAAGTGACAAAGCTTCGATGGAAATTCCTGCACCTGCTGCGGGTAAAGTGACTGAAATTAAAGTCGTTGTTGGTGATAAAGTTTCACTAGGCGATTTGGTGTTAATGCTAGAGCCAGTTGGCGCAGCATCAGCTCCAGCGCCGGTTGCTGAATCAGCGCCTGCACCAGTTGCACCTGCTGAAAAAGCACCTGTAGCACAAGCAGCCAGTCCAGCAGCAGCGGTTGCGCCGGCCAATGTTCAGCCAGTGAATGCCTTATATCAGGTTTCAAGCAATATCTATGCATCACCTGCGGTACGTCGTTTGGCGAATCGTTTGGGTGTCAACCTGACTCAAGTTAAAGGCTCTGGTCGTTCAGGTCGTATTAAATCTGAAGATGTTGAAGCATTTGTTAAACAAACCATGACACAAGTTCAATCGGGACAAACTCCGGTTGCAACAAGTGGTGCGCCGGTTGCCGGCAATGGTTTGCAAGTTGCTGACTTCCCGAAAATGGATTTCAGCAAGTTTGGCGATGTTGAAGTACGTCCGCTGAACAAAATCAAAAGATTAACTGCTAATTTCTTGCATCGTAACTGGGTAACCATTCCTCATGTGACTCAGTTTGATGAAGCTGATATCACTGAGATGGAAGCTTTCCGCAAGGCCAAAGGTGCCAAGTTGAAAGAGCAGGGCATTCGTCTGACACCATTAGTGTTTATGATGAAGGCTGCGGTTCATGCGTTGCAGGCTGAGCCTGAATTTAATGCATCCTTAGATGAAACTGGCGAAAACCTAGTACTCAAGCAGTACTACCACATTGGTGTTGCAGTCGATACGCCAAATGGTTTGGTGGTTCCAGTGATTCGTGATGTTGACCAAAAAAGCCTGATTGAGCTGGCTGAAGAGTTGGGTGAAATCTCGGTCAAGGCACGTAAAGGGCTGTTAAAGCCTTCAGATATGTCTGGTGGTTGCTTTACTATTTCTAGCCTCGGCGGCATTGGTGGTACCTCATTTACCCCAATTGTTAACTGGCCAGATGTCGGTATCCTCGGCATTTCCCGTAGTCAGATGAAGCCTGTCTGGAACGGTAAGGAATTCGAGCCACGCTTAATGTTGCCATTGGCGTTGTCTTATGATCACCGCGTGGTTGACGGAGCACAGGCTGCACGATTTATCGTCACCTTGAGTGCTGCGTTGAACGATCTGCGTAACCTGCTGCTGTAAAGGATCGGTTAATGGAAAAAATTACTACTCATACCGTTGTTCTGGGTTCTGGCCCAGGCGGTTATTCTGCTGCTTTCCGTGCTGCTGACTTAGGTCTGCAAGTTACTTTGGTAGAAAAGTTTTCTGAAATTGGTGGTGTTTGCCTGAATGTTGGTTGTATCCCTTCCAAGGCATTGTTACATGTTGCCAAGGTTAAAGATGAAGCTGCGCAGGTATCAGAGCACGGTATCAGCTTCGGTGAGCCGACAATCGATATTGATAAGGTTCGTGCTTGGAAAGATTCAGTTATCACCAAGTTAACCAGCGGCCTGAAAGCGATGTCAAAGCAGCGCAAGGTTAATCTGGTTCAAGGTGTTGGCGAGTTTACTGGCTCTAATACTTTGCTGGTAAAAGGCCCAGAAGGCGAGACTGAAATCACCTTTGAAAATGCCATCATTGCTGCGGGTTCACGCCCGATTGATTTGCCATTCCTGCCTAAGGATGACCGAATCATTAACTCTACTGGCGCTCTAGAACTGAAAGATGTTCCTGAGAAAATGCTGGTAATCGGTGGTGGTATTATCGGTTTAGAGATGGCGCAGGTTTACAATGCGTTGGGCTCTAATATCAGTGTTGTTGAATTGCAGAACCAGATTTTCCCTGGTTGTGATAAAGACCTTGTTCAGCCGCTGATGAAGCGAATTAAAAAGCAATACGACATCATGCTGGAAACCAAAGTCGTTGCTTGTGAAGCTAAAGAAGATGGCCTTTGGGTTACTTTCGAAGGCAAAAAAGCACCTGCTGAACCCCAGCGTTATGACAAAATCTTGCAGTCAGTGGGTCGTCTTCCAAATGGCAAGCTGATTGGTGCTGAAAAAGCCGGTGTTGAAGTTGATGATCGTGGTTTCATCGCATCTGATCGCCAGCAGCGCACTAATGTGCCGCACATTTACGCGATTGGTGATATCACCAGCAACCCAATGTTGGCGCATAAAGCGGTTCCAGAAGGGCGCTTGGCAGCAGAAGTTATCTCCGGTGAGAAGAACTATTTCGAAGCGTCGGTAATTCCTTCTGTTGCTTATACCGATCCAGAAGTTGCATGGGTAGGTGTCAGTGAGATTCAGGCTAAAGAACAAGGCTTGAACTACGGTAAGGGTGCATTCCCATGGGCTGCTAGCGGTCGTGCTCTGTCAATGGGTCGTGAAGAAGGCTTTACCAAGGTGTTGTTTGATAAAGATACCCACCGTTTAATCGGTTGCGGCATCACAGGTAGCCACGCAGGCGACTTGATCGGTCAGGCATCATTAGCGATTGAAATGGGTTGTACTGCTGAAGATATCTCTTTGACAATTCAGCCCCACCCAACACTGACTGAAACCTTTATGATGGCGACAGAAGTGTTTGAAGGTACAGTAACTGACTTGTTTATTCCAAAACGTAAAAAGTAATTGGAATAAATTAAAGTTAAATAAAAAGCCCGGATGGTTTTAAATCATCCGGGCTTTTTATTGCTGGCAATAAATTAATTAAAACAAAAATCAATCATCACTAGATTATATTGTTTAGCGAAAGCCATTTTTTTCAATAAATCTTTTTTTTCATCAGCAGTAAAATTATCTTTAAAGCCTTTGATGGGTTGGCTGCCACATTTATTGATTGCAGCCTGTTTTTGTTCTACAGCGATTCCCGGAATTGGATTACCTCGGATCGGCAAATACAATAATCGGGTGTCACCTTTTTCAGCGCTGGCTTTGGCTAATTGCTTAGCTGAAGTTTCCAATAGCTGTTTGGGTTGGCTTTCAGTGGCAGGGCTATTACTTTGTGCCTGCAAAGTGCAGGCACAAAGTAAAAGAGATACCACAACTACGGTTAGTAGTTGCTTCACTATTTTCTCCTGAATGCAGGCAATAGCAGTAAGGCTAGTGCCCATAATGGCAAGCTACCGCCGCCGCTTTGTTTGTCGTCATCACCCGGATCGGTTGGTTCTGGATCAACAGGAGCCGGTTTGGTTACAGAAACTTGTAAATCGAAACGACTAGACGTTTGTTCGCCACCACTAACTTCAACTGGAACGGTTAAGAAACCGCTAAAGCTACTAGAAGCAGTAATCGTATTACTTACCACGCTGTAGTTATTTCCTGGGAGAATATTCAAAGTGTATTGAACACTCGTTGATTTTCCAGAAAGTTGTAAGTCTTCAACAGAAAGCGTTAATGTTTTACCCGACTCAACAGTTAAGTCAGATTGGCCTGTAATAACCAGCGGAATAACAGGTGGAATGACTGGGGCAGTTACTTGTACTTTCAGGTTGAACAGCGCAGAAGTTTTCTGGCCACCGCTGACTTCTACAGGAACCGTTAAAGTGCCGGAGAAGTTACGGTCAGCAGTAATTGCTGTGCCAGACACGTTGTAATTATTTCCTGGGAGAATATTTAAAGTGTATTGAACACTCGTTGATTTTCCAGAAAGTTGTAAGTCTTCAACAGAAAGCGTTAATGCTTTACCTGACTCAACGGTTAACTCGGATTGCCCCGTAATAACTAGAGGAATAACTGGAACGGTTACTTGTACTTTCAAGTTGAACAGCGCAGAGGTCTGCTGGTTACCGCTGACCTTAACGGGAATTGTTAAAATACCAAAGAAATTATTGGTGGCGGTAATTGTTGTGCCAGACACATTGTAATTATTTCCTGGGAGAATATTCAAAGTGTATTGAATGCCCGTTGATGTGCCAGAAAGCTGTAAATCCTCAGTGGAAATAGTTAAAGCTTTACCCGATTCGAAAGTTAACTTGGTTTGTCCGGTAATGCTTAAAGGTGCAAAAACCTCAATGGTCATATTAAAAATATTACTGGACGATTGACCATCGCTGACTTGAACGGGGATAGATAAGGTTCCAGTAAACTCATTATCTGGGGTTACTCGTGTGCCGCTAACAGTGTAATTGTCTCCTGATTTAACGATTGCTGTGAAGTTATCGCTATCGGAATCTTTGATGGTTAACTGGCTTGGAGATATCGTGAATGATTGGCCAGAGATCACTTCAATGATGTTCTTTTGACCAGTGACCTGCGGTGCTTGGTTGTTGGTGCTGCCGGTAATCCGCAAGGCTGACTTGGTAATTGCAAAGAAAATATTATCGCTGCAGCTAACCATTAATCGAGCATTAGTAGTAGTGATGTTTGGCACTGTGAATAATGCAGCGCCGTTATTCTCAGCTTGAGTAATCAGAATAGGATCGCTCTCGATATCTTTAAGTATCTTTATATCAACGCTTGAGCAGTTAATCGGATCGCGGTTTGTTTGAGCAACATTCCAGCTTACAGACTGTTGGCTGCCAGCCGTCCAGCTTACACTGCTTTCGGGAGATGTAATTTCGAACCCTGAACCTGAACGGACAGTGATTTGACTGGAATCATAGGATACGCCGCCTTTTCCATCTCTGGTAACCAAGCGAAAATTCAAGGTGCGGGATGTTGTTGGGTAGGTTTCCCCTTTGGCAGTAATGCCATTAATGACATCTTCTAGCCTAGGTAGATATCTGACAGGGGTAGCTTTTGGTGGCCAAACTCGAAAAATTGGACCGTTGCCTCTGTCGCGATCGAGGTTTGAGTTAGCGACACCGGTATCATATTGCTCCCAGCTATAGCTTAGTTGATCGTTATCTAAATCTGTTGCAGAACCTTCTAACCGAAAAGGTGTGTTGGCTGGAATAATATAATTCTTGCCAGCGTTGGAAGATGGTTTAGTGTTTTGGTATGATTCTTTACTGAAGCATGTTCCAGAATAACGAACAAAAGTATTTATTTGGGAAATAGAGCGTGTGTGGAAGTAAGGGTCGGAATTTCTCTGTAAATCATCATCTTCGCAAATACCGGCATAGGCCATGATGGTGCTGCCGCTACCAGGTTCGTAGGCTGAGCTATCAGACCGGTTATCGCCGCTACAGTTTCTAAGAGTGCCGTTAAATGTATGCTCTGCACCAAATTGATGGCCAATTTCATGGGCAACATAATCGACATGAAATGCATCGCCTGTTGGTTGGTCAGAGCCAGTGATACCTTCAGCTTTATATCTACCGCAAACGCTACCTAAACTAGCCAGGCCACCGCCGCCGGTGTTAAATACATGGCCTATATCATAGCTGTTAGAACTAATTCTGCTGTTGATTGCAGATGCTGCTTCGTCAATGTCGTAGCTGGTGTTATCAAATGGATCGGTGCGCTTATTGGTGAAAATTAAATCTTGGTTGCCAGCGACCAGTTCAAGTTTTATTGAAAGGTCGCGCTGATAAAGCTGATTGACTCGGTTGATTGCAGTAGTCACTGCGGCCATGCCTTTAGATACAGTGCCACCATGAAACTGGGTATATTCACCACTTGCAGCAACTGCAATTCTAAATTTTCTTAAATCGCTAGTGCTAGTTTGCTGTGGGTCTTTTGCTGCTGCCTGGATGTTGTCTAGGTTTAACTCACCAATTACCCGATCAGAGAAATTTCTATTGGAAGGCTTTAAATAGCGATAACTCTTATATTGCTTATCAGTTTCAACATGAACCGGATCGATATAAACCAGCTGTTGTTTGTTGCTGAACATGGCGTGAAAGCCTTGCGGTGTTATATCGAACCGCCCCACATTGCTAGGGTTTCCAATTTGATGACCTTTGAAGGTTCTGATTTTCGGAAATTCACTGGCGAGCTCTGGCGCCATAATACTGTCTAGCTTGACTTCAAAACGGATCATTCCACCTTCTGGAATAGGTAATTCCAAAATAGTTTTGGTCAATCCAGGCTGGCTGAGTTGTTGGCGAAGTTGTGCTATATCAGCAGTCAAAAATCTTTCATTGCCACTAGTACTGATTGGGGTATCGATTGATTGTTTGTTTGCTATTCGATTGTCTTGATCAGTCCAAATACTTGCTGCTTGAGCGGTGTGTGCGCAAGGAACAATGGCACATGCCAGTAGCCATTTCTTTAACATAAATATACCTTTTTAAACTTCGTAACTTTCCTCCAATTGTGACAAGTATTCACGGCTTGTAACAGGTTTATTAATCAGCTTTTTGACGAATAGTATGAAATCCACCCCATATTCTGACCATAGTCGTGACCCAGCACAAACCACCAAATAACCACGCGGCTATTGAGAACCAGTTAGGGAATAGGCAGATTAAAAAATAAAAAGCAATTGTTTCAGTACCCTCGGTTATGCCTTCTAAGTAGTGAATTGATTTGTTAGAAAATTGAACCCTGTTTATCTTGTGTTTCTGCGCCAAAATGGCAAAGGCAAGAAAGGAACAGCCTGTTCCGATAAACGAGAAGATAAGAAACGCCGAAGCTAGTGCGTTTTGCTGTGGGTTGGCTAATGCAAAGCCAAAAATAACCGCAGAATAAAAGATGAAATCTAAAACAATATCTAAATAGCCACCATGATCAGTCGGTCCTTGTAACCTAGCTAAGGTGCCATCAAGCCCATCGAGTATTCGGTTCATTGCAATTGCAGTTAACGCCCAGCCGTATTGCTCAAAAGCCAGTAGTGGTATACATAGCATGCCGATAGCAAAACCAAACAGTGTTATCTGGTTGGCAGTGATTCCAGTATTGGTAAGCAATTTGGCAAGAATGTTTAAAGGTTTTTGCACCAGTGGGTGTGCATATTTATCCAGCATAATTGATTTACTTTTCTCTAATTTATTAAATGAAAATATCTGATCGTGTTTAGATCGATTCGATTGTTGTTAGGAAAATCTTATTAAATGATTGGAGTTGGCTATATCAGCTTCATCATGGGTAACCAGCAAGGCAGGAATGTTACGTTTTTCAATCAGCTCGAATACGCTATGACGAAAACTGTGCCTAAGTCGACTATCGAGCTTTGAAAATGGCTCGTCGAGTAAAATGGCTTTTGGTTCGGCTAGCAACGCTCTCATTAAACTAACGCGCGCCCGTTGACCACCAGAAAGCTTGGCAACATCGTAGTTTTCTAAACCTGATAGTTCCGCTTCTTCGAGTGCTTGTTCAATCCGCTTTTGTTTTTGTTGCTTAGACAAGCTGCTGGGTAATGCAAAGGCCAAATTGCCAGCAACATCCATATGCGGGAATAACAAATCATCTTGAAACAACAGCCCAATGTTACGTTGCTCTATCGGTAAAAGATGGATTGCTTGTTGGTTAAGAAAAACTTCACCGCTTAATAAAAAATCACCATCTTTGCCGTGGGATAACGCACCACATATCGCTTTAAGTAAAGTAGATTTTCCGCAACCGCTCGGCCCCATGATGCTCCAGATTTCTCCGGCACAAATTTCCAAATTAAATGAATCAATAATTGATCTTTCATTGAGTTGGATTGAAAGGTTATTAATCGTCAGGCTCACGGTTTTTCTGCTCCAGAGGCAAGTTGTTTCAAAACATTTCAATCGCTAAGGTTTTCCATTTAATAACAGCTGGCTGCGATGGCGATAGAAAAATCGTGGTAACCAGATTGCAAGCAGCCAGATCACTACTGGAGCGAGCATCTGTAGGCAGGCATAGAGTGCTAATAAGCGCCGATTGCCGCCGGAAGATAATGCGACAGCTTCGGTCATTAAAGTTGAAACTCTGCCGCTACCCGCAAATAGAGTAGGAATATATAAAGCGCAGCTTACCGCAAACCCCAGCGCAAAAGTGGTCAGCAATGGCTGCAACATCATCGGCAATCTTATTTGGAGTAACGCCTGCCAAGGTGTTCTGCCTAAAGCTCTGGCAGTCAGTAATAACCGAGGGTCCAATTGCTGCCATGGGCCGGATAACGAAAGCATGCAATATGGAAATACAAACAGTAAATGAATCAGTGCTACGGTTAGCAAATAGCCGTCAATCGAACTCCATAAAAGTAGCTTTTGAATGCCGGGAATAAATATTAACTGTGGCAATATTAAGGGTAAATATAATACCACTTTCTGTGTTTTTTTTATTTTTAATCCGCTTTGCAATACCAGAATACTTAATGCCAGCCCGATAGTGGTGCTGATAAATCCAATGGTTAGGCTGTCAGCCAATACCGGCAATAGCTGTTCCAGATAACGTTCCCATGATTTGGTTGTTAGTTGTGGTAATAAATCGGGAAATGGCCAACGCCAACTAAATGAGCGTAAAACAATAACAATTAGCGCTAAACCAGCTAATGCTAGCGGTAATATTGATAATCCGTGAAACAGCATAGCGAGAACGCGGTTGGGCTTGCTTCTTGTTGTATTGAATAGCCAGAAACGTTTAAATGCTGTTTTAAATAGCTTTTCACTTAGCAGCCAAATAATAACTGCGATAGCAGACAAGCTGACTAACAATAAACTAGCTGCGGCAGCGAGTGCTTCGCTTTCTAATAATGGGTCTTGCAACCAGTGCAATAGCTGTACTTGAAAAACAGGTGGCAGGTTGGGCCCAATAATTAGTGGTACTTCGACCACTGAAATTGAAAAGAGTAAAACAATAAATAATGGGCTGCGAATAATTAGGTAAAGTTGCGGCCAGATTAATTTAAACCAACATTGAAAAGGGTGGTAACCTAGCGATCGGCCGGTGACTAATAGTTTATTTATTGGAAGTTGGCTGCAGCCATTAATACTCATTAAAATTAAAAAAGGCGCTTCTTTTAGCCATAAAGCAACAATCAGACTAAACCCATAAGGGTCGCGAACACTTAGCCAGTCAGGTGGAATATCCCAGCCCATTAGCTGTGCGACAAGCCGCATAATCCACCCGCTAGGCGCCAATAGAAATAATACACCTATGGCAATCGCTGAATGAGGAATGGCTAAAACCGGGGAAATAATACTTCGGCCGCGAAACCATTTGCTGCGAATGCTAATAAAACAAAAAGCGGTTGCCAGTGACAAAAAGGTCGATGCCAAGGCGACCCATAGGGTCAGCCCCAGCATTGAAAATAAAGCAGGGGTCTGAAAAAGCACCGGCCAAATTTGCCAGTTCAAAGCGTTGCTTAATGTCAGCGCTGTTCCTGCAACCACCGGCAGCAGCAACAGCCAAATAATCATTTTGGCAATGGCCATTAACGATAGCGTTCCAGCCAAGCCTGCTCTAATGCTTCAACCCAACTAGCGTGGGGTTCTGGTAAGGTTTTCCCTAGCTGCTCTGGTCTTAGGGTTGCAACACCTAATGGTAATTGAGCAAACTTTTTCTGCCATTTTTCTGGCAAAGCATTAATGGCTAATATAGTTGGGTCGCCAACCTCTT
Organism: Pelagibaculum spongiae; assembly: GCF_003097315.1. NCBI lineage: Bacteria > Pseudomonadati > Pseudomonadota > Gammaproteobacteria > Oceanospirillales > Pelagibaculum > Pelagibaculum spongiae. The sequence goes on along the minus strand of NZ_QDDL01000001.1, from coordinate 609,679 downwards.
CTGGGTTAGCTTTATTTAACTGTGCATCAGGTGATTGCATAAAGTTAATCACCACCTGAGCGGCAGCGCTGGCTTCGGCATTAAATGGAATGGCCAAAAAGTGAGTGTTGCCGATGCTGCCATTTTTCATTACAAAGCTGCGGGTGTTATCTGCTAATTCACCCTGGGCAATGGCATTGCTCGCTGCATTAGGGTTAAAGCTGAAGCTTATATCTAGCTCGCCATCATCCATTAACGGAAATAATTGGCCGCCGCCAGTAGGGAAATCACGCCCTTTACGCCATAACTGCGGGTGCAGCTGATCTAGATATTTCCATAAGGGCGCCGTGACCTTGGTGAAATTAGCCTGAGTAACCGGTGCTTGTAATACGTTGGGTTGCTCGGTTAGTTCGGTCAATACTTGCTTTAAAAAAGTCGTACCAAGAAATGCCGGAGGCGCCGGATAAGTAAAACGCCCTGGGTTTGCACTACTCCATTGCAATAAATCAGTGATTGATTGTGGGGTTTGTTTTACTCGTTTGCTGTTATAAACAAATACTAACTGTGCCTTGCCCCATGGTGCTTCCATGCCATCGACCGGTTCACCAAAATCGAGGGTTAAACTCGGCCGATTGGCCAAATCCATATAGCGTGTGGCAGGTAATTGATTACTGAAGGGACCAAATAGCAGGCCTTTGTTTTTCATCGCACGGAAGTTTTCACCGTTAATCCAAACCATATCGACACTGCCGTTAGATATTTTACCGGCCTGTTTTTCGGTCAAGATACGACTCACTACCGGTGCAATATCATCAACCTTGACGTGCTTTAACTGGATTCCATATTGTATTTTTATCTGTTTGGCTACCCAGCGAATATGGTCGTTAATTGCTTCGCTACCACCCCAGGCATTGAAGTAAACAGACTGCCCCTTGGCTTGTTGCAAGGTTTGCTGCCACTGGCTTGAGCTTTCAGCCAAGGGTTGCAGCGCTTCGGGCTTTGCCGCCATGGCGTTAGAAAAAATCGCATTAAAAAACAGCGTGCTGCAGCAAATTGCCAGGCCAATAGCCCGCTTTGCTGAATGGGATCGTCGTTTGAAAATCATGGTCGCTCGCAACAAAAGCCATAACAGAGTTGCCGCTATTGTAATCAGTCGAGTTTGCGATGCCAGCTTTTGCTCGGTAAAGGTAGCAATGGCGGGATGAATAAAATGATCTTTTCAGATGCTTGTCCCAATGTGCTTTCTATAGCAACAGAGCTAAAAGTTATTTACCGGGGTCGTTGCTCGATTTGATTTCAAGTTACCATCCTTGGCACATGGATTCCGGCTTCTCGGCTTTAGCATGACTTCCCGCCCGGAATGACGGCTCAGAGCGAGTGGCTGTCGTCGAAGCAATCAGCTACCACGTCATACTCGCCAGGGAGGGCGGGTATCCATATGCAGGGAGAGTAAGGTTCTAAAGCTGACTGAAATATTCAGAGATTTTCCAGAGTATTATTTAACACCATCAAAATAATTTATTTTTAATGGATTCGAGACATCAGGAATATGGGATATGCGCTTTTATTAATCTGACCATTTATTTAACGGATGCCCTAAAGTGGGTTTCGATTCATCCCGCTAACAATATGCTGGAATTAATGCCACCGTTGTGAAAATAAGCGTTCAGAGCTGATCCGTTGAAATCAGATCTGGAAAAGCAGGTTAAAAATGCCTTGGAATGACCAGTTACCTTGTAATCGCATACCGTACCTAGAAACAACACTCGTATCGAGGGCGCTATATATACAACGTTGCTAGCGGTCAAACTTAACCAATATCATCCGTATATGTTGTTTTGATGCTTTGGCGTTAAATTGTTTTGTTTCAATAGGATAAGGCTTATCAAGAACGATACTTCTGTTGAGCATAAATTTGATGACATTTCAGTCAATTGACATGTCTGGAATTGAGTTATACCGTCGCTGACAGATAGTGAAAGTAACTTCAAAGTAGATAGCTAGCGGCTTGGCAATCAGCTAAAGCTGAATCCTATTTTCATATCTATATCAACCTATAAGGAATCAGATTCGTATAGGCTGCTGTTATGAGAGCTAAATTGGAGAGTTAATGAATACAATTGAATGGATATCTCTGCTTTCTAGCATTGGAGCTTTGTTAACAGCGATTATTGCCGCATGCACTTTATTTGAACTCTATAGGCAACGAAAGTCTAGCTATAAGCCTGACCTTAGTGTTTTACAAAATGATTTCCAACTACGTCCTAGCAAAATTTCTGATGTCGAGTTAGCTATGGAGTGGGGGAAACACAACGAAGAAGAAAGTAATCTGGTTTATTTTGCTGGATTGACGGTAGTAAATGTAGGGTTTGGAGCTGCCAAAAATGTTACTGCAAAGTGGATTTTTGAAAGAGATAAATTTCTTGACGAAGTAAACGATCTTGCGCAAAAAACACATCAATCATTCTATATTGAAAAAACCGAACACATGCTTTCAATAAATAAAAAAGGAAGCGGTCAATTTATGGTGAATGCAAGCCCTAGATCTGAGGAGTTTGAATATCTATTACCTCTAAGCCAAGACAATACCGGTAGAGAAGTAAGTTTGCCTCCATCATATGCGTTACTGGTGTCTGCCTACCTATCGTTAAAAGCTTACAATGAAATGAAATTTTATGATCTCAAAATTCCAAATATAACACTAGAGCTTTCTTATTCTGATATTGGTAAAGGGGCACACAAAACTAAGCACAAAATAGAATGTGAAGTAACTTCAATTACAACAAGAGAAGGTAAATTACCATCTGAGTTTGGGGTTCGCTTACAAGAAATCTCATAAAGTGAATGACGCCACCTAAAGTGAATGACGCCACCCAGAAAGTGAATAACGCCACCCAAGATATGACTTATACCCACCAAAAAATATTCAATTTCTCATGCGGTTGTAATTGGTTTAACCTATTGCAATCGTTGAAGTTTGCAGGAGCGGCGCTTGAAAAAGTTGTCATTTTCACATCATGCCATCACCCAGAGCGATTCTATACGATCCGAAAGAAAATCCATTTCTCCATGTAATTTCGCGTTGTGTTAGGCGAGGGTGGTTGTGCGGAGAAGATCCAACACTACTCAAAAAGCACCGTAAAAATTACGACCATCGCCGCCAGTGGATTGTTGATCGACTCAGCCAAGCGTTCGCGGTTGATATCGCAGCTTACGCCGTCATGAGCAACCACTACCACCTGGTGGTTTTTGTGGATGTGGAGCGCGCGAAAAATTGGAATATTAAGCAGGTGTTGTTGCAATACTGCAAGGTATTCGAAGCACATCCATGGGTTAAAGATTATCTCGACCCTGACAAATTTCACACGCTGACTCAAATACAAATTCAATGGGTTGAAGAAACTGCTGATACTATTTACCGCAAGCGATTATATTCCATTAGCTGGTTTATGCGCTCAATTAACGAGCCGCTGGCACGAATGGCCAACGCGGAAGATCAATGTAAAGGTCGTTTTTGGGAGGGGCGTTTTAAGGCGCAAGCGTTGCTGGATCAACAAGCCCTGCTAACTTGTATGGCTTATGTCGATCTTAACCCGCTTCGTGCCGGTATTGCACAAACGCCAGAAAGTTCGAATTACACTTCGGTTCAGGCTCGGCTAGAAACAGAACTTGCCGAAAGTAACCTGCGACGAAACAAGAGTCCCAAAAACAGAAAAAATAAAAAATGTCGATATGATTATAATTTTGCTCGGTTAAAACCTTTTGTCGATAGCAAAGTGCAACCCAATATTAATATTAAAGATCAAGTTCACTCTCTGCCATTTAAACTAAAAGATTACTTGGAGCTGGTAGATGCCAGCGCTCGCATGGCAAGAAATGATAAAAAGTATCATATGGATAGTTTTCTCCCCCCCATTTTTGAACGCTTAAACATTGAAACCGAAGCTTTGTGGTGGGCCACTACTATGAGTGGTCGTAGCAAGGTAATGGCCAGTGCTTGGCAGTTTGCCTATGCGATTGGTGATGCAGTGAGCCTGAAGCAGTTCCGCCAGCGAGTGAAGCAACAAACCGAAGATTGGCGTGCGCAACAGGCGGCTGGAGATCAACCACCCCCTTGATTATCGGTTTAGTTTGATCGACCAAGCCTAATCGTTAAAAAATAAAAAATTGATAACCGGAATATATCCGGTTTTTGTCGTGCAATAAAACCAAGAAAACAGAAAGAATATAGCGCGCTACTCGAAACTGGGTAAGGTTTTAATGTTTGTGTTAATGAAAATTATCATCAGAAAAATTGATTTCGGTATCGTTATAATTTTGGGTGGCGCAAATAAAAAGGCGATCCGAAGACCGCCTTATACAGTCATCAAACTTAAATATTACGCATTAGCTTTTGCAGTTTCTAAGTCTTCTGACTCAGGTTTATTTGCTTCTGCGGCATCTAGCATTTTACGAATCACTTCTGAAGCCACCATGGCTAATGCTGCCATAACCACTGCGAGAACGGTTAGCAGCATAAAGTAATCGCCGTAGGTGTTTTGAACGATTTCTTGGGTGATCTTCTGACCTTTTTCCAAGGCAATTGAAGTGGAGAATACCGCGCCGACAATGCCGCTTAATGCAATTGCGACTGAAAACAGGCTGACTGAAAAGTTTTCAATATGCTTTGGCGTGACCGACAGAATAAATGCCACTACTAAACTGCCTACCACTACTTCAGCAAATGCCTGGAAGAAGTGAATGGCTAGGAAAATTTCTGGGCGGATTACTGCATCTTCACTGACACCTAAAACAGCCAAGGTTAAAATTCCAAAAGCGATGGCCGTCAGAATAAATGAGAAGCCCACTTTGGTTGCGGTAGAAAAATTAATGCCACGTTTTTCTAGGTTAGAAAAAATCAGCGCAATAATTGGCCCTGCCACTATGCACCACAATGGGTTCATCGCCATGGAGGCTTCGGGGGCAATTGGAATAAAGCCGAACAGATCGCCACGCATTGTGTTGATGGTTACCATGGTCATAGAGGTCATCATTTGGCCGTAGTAAACGAAAAATGCTGTAGTTAGAGCGACCATAATTAAAATGGTGCCCATTTTTAATTGGTCGGATTTTTCTGATTTGATCATCAACCAAATAAAGTAGCCAATTGCGGTGACACCAATTGCATAAACAATGTTTTTACCGATGTCCATGTTGGCGAACATAAAGAATACTAGGCCGATCATTGCGATAGAAATGGTAAGAAATGCCAGCCAGTTTTTTTTGCTGACCGGTTGAGCTTCGATTTCAGAAGCAATGCTAGAAAACTTACTTTTGAAAGCTATTAATGTTGAAACTGCGATAAAGGCCATGGCAGCAGATACAGCAAAGCTGCCATTAAAACCAACCGCTAAAACCATTAGTGGGAATAGGTACTGGCCAAGGAATGCGCCCACATTGTTAACCGAATAGTTGACTGGGAAGCCATTCTCAAAATCTTCACCAGACTTAAAAGTACGGCGGAACAGGCTAGGGTAAGACGGTGACATTAAACCGCGCGCGTAGCTTGCTAGTGCAATGCCTGCCAAACTGAGCGGAACACTGGCGGCCGATGCGCCTAAAACTAACAAAACATAGCCGACTGAAAAACAACCGTAGGCAATTGTGAGTGAACGGTAAGCGCCGAGGAATTTATCGGCAATAAAGCCGCCAGCAATCGCAAACAACGGCCCGATGGATGAAAAAGCACCGACCACCATCATGGTTTCGGCTTCGCTGTATTTCAAATCTTCTAAAAAGAAGCGGGTTAAAATAATCATCACACCGTAAAATGACAGGCCAAATAACATTTGGCAGCCCATCATTGCTTTATTCAGACGATTCCACATATCGACTCCAGCTGAAATTGTTGCGAACTAATGTGTGAGAATGCTTCAGATAGCTATCAGGCATCCAATAGATAGAAATAATTTATATGAAATATCATGACGAACTGTTGCTTTGAGACAGCTTTAGGCTTTTTGTTGTAAGCGAAGATTTAACTGTTTTCTAATTGATGAATTTTTATGTCACTTTTTTATCTTTATTCAATATTTTTTATGTGAATGTTTTGTTGGTTATAGCTATTTTTTCTATCTGTTGTGATTTAAGTGGTAGCGCAAGATGAAATTGTTGGGTGCGCCTTAAGGCTTACCCAACCTTTAGTTCGACGTTAAGCGAAATATCAGACTGATATTAATGAAAATCAATCGATTTTCGTAGCCTGGGTAAGCCTGCGGGCGCACCCGGGTTTATATGTGCCATACCTGTTAATAGTGGAAGAACAGGCGCAACGATGAATACCTCAAAATAATTATTCTCTTTTCAAAACCCTGCCTTTCAAGACACTCTCTATCAAATCGAAAAGGAAGCGTAAAACGTTTCTAAACCAGCCCTTCGGCGATCTCTAAGCAAAACCTGTTCATTGTTAGCGCTTTTTTTAAAGGAATAACTATCAATACAAAGATCTGCCTTGATCATGATTCGCCCAGAGACCCTGATACTCATATCTTGAAGTGGCTCGGGTATGTGTCATAATGCGCGCCATTTTGGCCATCGCTCGATGCGGCACTTTTGCTGCAGTGACTGAGCGTTGTTGCTTGTTTTATCAGTCAATTGGAATCCTGCTTTGCTTACCGCTTCTAATATCACGATGCAGTTTGGCGCCAAGCCACTGTTTGAAAATGTTTCTGTCAAATTTGGCAATGGCAATCGCTATGGCTTGATCGGTGCTAATGGCTCGGGCAAGTCAACCTTCATGAAAATTTTAGGTGATGACCTTGAGGCAACTCTGGGCAATGTTTCCAAAGATCCCCATGAGCGAATTGGTAAGCTGAGCCAGGATCAATTTGCTTATGAAGAATACAGTGTCATCGACACGGTAATCATGGGTCATGTCGAGCTGTGGGCAGTGAAGTCAGAGCGGGATGCAATTTATGCTAACCCAGATATGACGGAAGAAGATGGTATTCGTGCCGGTGATTTAGAAGCTGAATTTGCTGAAATGGATGGCTACACCGCAGAGTCTCGCGCCGGTGAGCTGTTGCTGGGCGTTGGTATTCCGGTGGAGCAGCATTTTGGTTTGATGAGTAATGTTGCACCCGGTTGGAAATTACGTGTGCTGTTGGCACAAGTGCTGTTTTCTGATCCAGATATTATGTTGCTCGACGAACCAACCAACAACTTGGATATCGATACCATTCGATGGTTGGAAGATGTGCTGAACCAGCGCAACTGCACCATGATTATTATTTCCCACGACCGCCACTTCTTAAACAGCGTTTGCTCTCATATGGCAGACCTGGATTATGGTGAACTGCGGGTTTATCCGGGTTCCTATGATCAATATATGACGGCATCGACCCAGGCGCGTGAGCGATTACTATCAGAAAATGCCAAGAAGAAAGCGCAAATTTCTGAATTGAAATCTTTTGTTAGTCGTTTTTCTGCTAACGCTTCTAAGTCTAAGCAAGCAACATCTCGCGCCAAGCAAATCGATAAAATCCAACTGGAAGATGTTAAGCCTTCTTCGCGTCAAAACCCGTTTATTCGTTTTGAACAGAGCAAGAAGCTGCACCGCTTGGCACTGGAAATTGAAGGCATGGCGAAAAGCTATGATGAGCCAGTGTTTAAAGATTTGAGCATGATGGTTGAAGTGGGTGAGCGCATTGCGATCATCGGCCCGAACGGTGCCGGTAAAACCACGCTACTCAAATGCTTGATGGGCGCGACAGACTTAACTGCTGGTGAAGTGAAGTGGTCAGAAAATCACGCGATTGGTTATTACGCTCAGGATCATGCCTCAGACTTTGAAGGTGGTGAGCCTTTGCTGGATTGGATGTTCCAGTGGGCTCAAGAAGGTGATGACGAGCAAGTCATTCGCGGTACTTTAGGCCGTTTATTGTTCTCACAAAAAGAAATCGATAAATCAGTTAAAGTGATTTCTGGTGGTGAGCAAGGCCGTATGCTATTCGGCAAAATGATGCTGCAAAAGCCTAATATTCTGGTGATGGATGAGCCAACCAACCACCTGGATATGGAATCAATTGAATCTTTAAACCTAGCGCTGGAAAACTACGAAGGCACCTTGTTATTCGTCAGCCATGACCGCGAGTTTGTATCCTCGCTGGCAACCCGGATTATCGAATTAACGCCTACTGGCATTGTTGATTTCCACGGTACTTATGACGAGTATCTAAAAAGCCAAGGAATTTAGTATTTACCCTTAGCTATTGGTTAAAAAATGGCGAACCTAATCGGGTTCGCCATTTTTTTTGCATTTAATTCACGGAATGCTTGTCGGCCTACAGGAATTGCTTTAGATTTCATTCCAAGACGATCGGTCACTTATTATTGAGCAGGTGCTTTCAAGCAATGGCAAGACCCAGACGCAGTGAAAATACCCGAATAGCGTTGTTGCAGCTTGGGGTTGAGTTGTTAGCTGAGCATGGTTATAGCGGTACCGGGCTGAAGCAAATCCTCGATGCTGCCAAGGTGCCTAAAGGGTCTTTCTATAACTACTTCGCTAGCAAAGAAGCCTTTGTTGCCGAAGTGATCGAATTTTATATGCAGAATCTGCTGGAAATTTTTGATGGCATGGTGGCGAATTCCAACCTAACACCTCTGCAGACGATTCAGCAGATCTACACGGTTTTTGCTGAGCATTTATTGCAGCAAGGTTGCGGTCATGGTTGCTTGATGGGTAGCTTGGCTGGAGAGGTCGGAGGCACCAGTGAATTGTGTCGCCAAGCCATGCAAAAAATGTATTCGCAATGGCATCAGCGATTTTCAGCAGTAATTGATCGTGCGCAGCAGGCGGGTGAAGTGAGAGATGATCTATCAGCGGTGACACTAACCGATATATTCTGGAACCAGTGGGAAGGCGCAATGCTGCGAATGCAGTTTGAGACTTCTGCCGAGCCATTGTTGCAATCATTGGATATGACGCTGAATCGGTTGTTTAAGCCACTGGCTGCTTGATAAACAATTTATATTGGAGCCAGATGTAACTGCATTTGGTTTTTTTTGAAATCAATTAAAAGACGACCGGTCTAGTTCAAAAATTCCGGTGGGAGAATAAAATGAATCAAGCAATTACTCTGGCTACACCACTAAAGCTGGCCAACGGCGCTGAAATCAATAATCGATTTTTTAAATCGGCAATGAGTGAGCAGCTGGGTGATAAAAATCATAACCCACGTTCCGGGTTGGCAGATGTTTACCGTCGTTGGGCCGAGGGTGGTGTTGGGTTAAATATTACCGGCAATATTATGATTGACCGAACGGCTTTGGGTGAACCGAAGAATGTGGTGCTTGATCAGAAAAGTGATTTATCAACCTTTAAAAAATGGACCAGTGCAGCAACCGCTAACGGGTCGCATTTATGGGCGCAATTAAACCATCCCGGCAAACAAATCCCTTCGTTTTTAACACCTGAACCAGTTGCCCCTTCGGCAATTCCGTTAACCGGTGGTTTGGAAAAAGTATTTAACACGCCAAGAGCACTATTAGATAGTGAAGTGGAATCGGTCATTCAATCTTTTGCTACTTCGGCCGCTTTAGCAAAGGAAGCTGGTTTTACCGGGGTACAAATTCACGGTGCGCATGGTTATTTGGTCAGTCAGTTTTTATCATCACGCCATAATCAGAGAGACGATCGCTGGGGGGGGGCGATGGAAAATCGTATGCGCTTTGTATTAGAAGTTTATAAAGCGATGCGAGCTAAAGTGGGTGAAGACTTTCCAATCGGCATTAAATTAAACTCTGCTGACTTTATGAAAGGTGGTTTTACCGAAGAAGAGTCGATGCAAGTGGTAAAGGCTCTATCCGAAGCTGGAATCAATTTAATTGAAATCTCTGGTGGCACTTATGAAAATCCATCGATGATGGGTTCTAAAAAGAACAAACCAAAAGCCAGTACCGTTCAGAGAGAAGCTTATTTTCTGGAATATGCTGAAAAAGTCCGCAAGTTAGTCAAAACACCATTAGTAGTTACCGGTGGCTTTCGTAGCTCGCAGGCAATGACCGATGCAATTCAATCGGGTGCTACCGATATGGTGGGCATTGCCCGGCCACTGACTTTAATTCCAGATCTGCCAAAAAAAGCGATAGCTAACGACCAATACAAAACAAATTTTAAAGAGCCTACTACCGGTTTTAAATTGGTAGATAAGATGATTATGATAAATATTGTTTGGTATGAGCAGCAAATTCATTTAATGGCTAAAGGCGGCAATCCTAAAGCTGACTTGTCTGGCTGGAGTACTGTTTGGATGACTTTAAAAAGCATGGGTGCGCAAGCATTTAAAAAGCGTCGGGCTTAATTTTCTTCCATACTTTGATATGTTTTGCTAATATCGCAGCGTTTTTAATGGGAGAATATAATGAAAAAAGTAGTATTGTTGTTATCCTCTGCGTTTCTTGCGACCTCGGTAAATGCTGAAAGTGGTTTTGAGGTCGGGCTTGGGTTTGCTTCACGTTCAATAGATTCATTTGCCACTAATGGGTCTCGGTCTGAAGCGTTGAGTGATAGTGACTCAGGTGCTTCATTGACTTTAGGTGCAAGTCAGAAATTAGGAAGCAGCCAATTTGGTGTGCAAGTTGTTATTCCAAATTCTGAAGATGATTGGTATCACCTAGACGGTTTTTATAACCATTATTTAACTTCGAATGCTTATGTTGGAGGAGTGCTTGGTTATATGTCTTTTAGCTCTGAGTATAGAGGGCTTGAGGTCGACTACTCAGGTGTTTCTGCTGGAGTAAAGACTGGCTATAGCTTTTCGGATAAGTTGTCTATGGATCTGACGTACCGATTTTTAACGGGTGACAAAGATAAACAAAACTTTGACTTTGTAGGGGTTACTGTAGAGTCGGAGATTACTGAAATTTTAGAGCTCTCATTAAGGGCCCATTTCTAAATAAAAAAAGCGCAGTTTTTATGCTGCGCTTTTTCAGTTTTCAAGATCTGATCGGAAAATTCAATTAACCTTTCAACTTAGCTTTCAGCATCTGCGTCAGCTGGCCTGGGTTGGCCTGGCCTTTAGATGCTTTCATTGCCTGACCAACAAAGAAACCAAATACTTTTTCCTTGCCGGAGCGGTATTCTGCTAATTGGTCTGGGAATTGAGCGATAACGCCGTCAATTAATGTTTCAATTGCACCGGTATCGGTTACCTGCTTCAGGCCCTGCTTTTCGATCACTTCATCAGCGTGCCATTCAGTAGTAAATTGACCGACTCCTTCCCAGAGTGCTTCAAATACTTTCTTGGCGATCTTTCCGGAAATAGTGTCATCTGCAATGCGTTTGACCATGCCACCCAGCTGCTCTGCAGTAACCGGGCTGTTTTCCAGCTCAACCGATTCCTTGTTCAGCTTGGCGGATAATTCACCCATCACCCAGTTGGCGGTTAGCTTGGCATCGCCAGAAATTTCGGTCGCTTGCTCGAAATAAGCGGCCATTTCTCGGGATGAAGTTAATACGCTAGCGTCATATGCTTTCAGGCCATACTGGTCGATGAAGCGCTGACATTTGGCTTCTGGCAGTTCAGGCATTTCAGAACGAATTTGTTCGATCCACTCATCGCTGATGATAATCGGCAATAAGTCAGGGCAAGGGAAGTAACGATAGTCGTTAGCTTCTTCTTTGGAGCGCATGGAACGCGTTTCGTCTTTATCGGCATCATAAAGACGCGTTTCCTGTACCACTCTGCCGCCGTCTTCAATTAATTCGATCTGGCGATCAATTTCAAAGTTAATTGCTTTTTCAACAAATTTAAAAGAGTTAACGTTTTTAACTTCGGCGCGAGTACCAAATTCTTCTTGCCCTACTGGGCGAACCGATACGTTGGCATCGCAACGGAAAGAACCCTCGGCCATATTGCCGTCAGAAATTTCTAAATAGCGTACTAGGGCGTGTAATTTCTTTAGGTAGGCAACCGCTTCTTTGGCGCTGCGAAGATCTGGGTCAGATACGATTTCCAGTAATGGCGTGCCGGCACGGTTTAAATCAATACCGGTCATGCCTTGGAAATCTTCATGCAGAGATTTACCTGCATCTTCTTCTAAGTGTGCGCGGGTAACGCCAATGCGTTTGGTTTCACCGTTTTCCAGTTCGATATCCATAAAACCAATACCAACAACTGGGAAGTCCATCTGGCTGGTTTGGTAGCCTTTTGGTGAATCTGGGTAGAAATAGTTTTTACGGTCAAATGCATTGCGTTTGCCGATTTCGGCATCAATTGCCAAAGCAAAACGCACCGCTTTTTCTACTGCTGTTTTGTTAACAACGGGTAAAACACCTGGCAAGCCTAAATCAACTTCACAGGCTTGGGTGTTTGGCTCAGCACCATAAGCAGTCGAAGAACCAGAAAAAATCTTTGACTTGGTATTAAGCTGAACATGAACTTCAAGGCCGATCACAACTTCCCATTGCATTAGTTGTTCTCCTCTTGAGCCATGTCTGGGCATTGCTTGTGCCAATCAGTGGTTTGCTGATATTGGTGGCCAATATTTAATAGGGTGCTTTCATCGAAGTGGCGACCAATTAATTGCAAGCCCACTGGCATCTCATCGATAAATCCACAAGGTACAGAAATACCAGGCAAGCCAGCCAGGTTAACGCCCAGTGTAAAGATATCAGCCAAGTACATAGAGACCGGATCTTTTGACTGGGTGCCAATTTCATAGGCGGCAGTCGGTGCGGTTGGGCCAGCGATTACGTCGACTTCTTTTAATGCTTGGGCAAAATCGTTGCTTAGCAGGCGGCGAGTTTTTAATGCTTTATTGTAATAAGCATCATAGTAACCCGCAGATAGTGCGTAGGTGCCGATCATGATTCGGCGTTGTACTTCCTTACCGAAGCCTTCGCCACGAGTACGCTTGTACATGTCTTCCAAATCGACCGGGTCTTCACAGCGATAACCAAAGCGAACGCCGTCAAATCGAGACAGGTTGGTTGAAGCTTCTGCAGGTGCCAAAACGTAATAGGTAGGAATGGCCAGCTTGGTATTTGGCAAGCTGATTTCCTTAACGATGGCGCCTTGTTTTTCAAGTTCGGCAACTGCGGCACGAACTTTAGTAGACATCGCTTCGCTCAGGCCTTCGAAATATTCTTTTGGCAGGCCGATTTTCAGCCCTTTAATTGAATTGCCTAGTTTTGCGGTGTAGTCATCAACCGGCTGATCCATGCAAGTGGAGTCACGATGGTCGTGACCGGCCATTGCATTAAGCACCATGGCGCAATCTTCAGCAGTCTGTGCCATAGGGCCAGCCTGATCTAAAGAGGAAGCAAATGCCACCATACCCCAGCGAGAAACGCGACCGTAGGTTGGCTTGATGCCGGTAATGCCGCAGAAAGCTGCCGGTTGGCGAATGGAGCCGCCGGTATCTGTACCGGTTGCCACTGGAGCTAAGCGAGCCGCAACTGCAACGGCAGATCCACCAGAAGATCCACCAGGAACCAAGTTCACGTCCCATGGATTGTGTGCCGGGCCGTAGAAACTGTTTTCGTTGGAACCACCCATGGCGAATTCGTCCATGTTGGTTTTACCCAACATGACCATGCCAGCGCTGCGCAAGTTAGCAGTGACGGTAGATTCGTAAGGGGCGATAAAGTTATCGAGCATTTTGGAAGCACAGCTGGTTTTAACGCCTTGGGTGCAAAACAAATCTTTATGCGCGATGGGCAAGCCAGTTAATGGGCCTGAAGTGCCAGCAGCGATAGCGGCATCAGCAGCGTCGGCCTGCTCAAGTGCTAATTCTGGGCATACGGTAATAAAACTGTTCAGCTCTTCATCAAGATCTTCGATGCGCTGTAAATAATGTTGAGTTAGCTCGCGAGAAGTAAATTCTCCGGCTTTTAACCCTTTGGCCAATTCGGCCAATGATTTCTGAAACATCCTGACCTCTTACTCGACGACTCGTGGAACCAAAAACAATCCCTGCTCAACAGCAGGTGCAACGGCGAGTAATTGCTCACGACGATTCACTTCGGTGACTTCGTCTTTACGCAGTAACTGCACCGCATCATGCGGATTGGACATAGGTTCTAAATCACCAGTGTCGGCTTGCTGTAGCTGGTCTACCAGTTCAAGGATGTTGCCAAGGTCGCGGGTGTAGCCTTCGATGGCATCTTCCCGAATGGCCAGGCGCGCCAGATGGGCGATCCCCTGCACCTGAGATTGATCAAGTGACATGTAATGCCTGCCTGAAGTTATCAAAAATCAAAGCCGGATAGTTTAAAGCAAGACAGGGGTAGGAGTTAAGTGATATCGGTGTGCTATTTGATTTATCGTCTTAAACGATGGTTTCTTGCGGAAGTGGCGTTAGTGGTGTTCGGAAATCAAATAGTAAGACTTGTCGCGTTCTAAACTCAGGTAAATCAAGCTGATCAAGCGCTTTTTGCCAAAACAATTTTGCAATATGCAGTGTCTCGGCTGGGCACTTATAATGGCCGGTAGTATTGTTGAGAATCAGCGTTTTATTTTTCCAGCGTGCGACCCCTGCGGCGATAACAGTTTGTCCAGCAGCTGCATAGCAGTGTGTCGAAATTGCATTTTTTCCAGCAGGTAACTGATCAAAAAACCGAGTGCTCTAAGCTGAAAGCTCACAAGCCGCTGAAGGGCTGTATCGCGCTAATTTTAGTCTGTTTGTTCGAGCTTCAGTTAAAGATAAAAAAACCATCAGTGGTGACAGTAAACTTTATTGAATTTCCAGATAGCATCCATTGTTTGAAGATTTCAATTGCTCCGGAGGAAGTTTGTTGGGCAGGTAGTACGATTCTCGGGATTGAAGCTTGTTGTTGCATTAATAGCTGGCGGTGTAACGCTTCTTCAGCACCCCAGCTTCCTGACATGGTTTGGCTGTAGTTGCCAGAAGCATATTTTGCAGTGTGTTCGAGTAAGCTTGATTCAACCGACGTTAAGTTGAATGGACTGGCGCCACCGAGTGTCAAGGGGGTGATTTATTGTGAGCTTGACGGGGTGCTGTTGACATAGAATGACTTGTGCGCAGGTGAGCCAGCACCAGATCCTGAATCGATGCTAAAATTCCGATCAAAATTAGAGTCGGATGGTGGGTTCTACTGGCGGGTTGTATTTTCAGTGGTGCTGATGCAACAACAAAATAATCGAAACAATGGCATAAAATTTCAAGTTGGTTTTTCAAATTGATGTATTTTTAGCTTAGGTTTTTGATTCGATTATGCTTATTAATACTAGTTAGAATGTGATCTCACGGACAAACTCAATAGTTTGTCCTGATTTAGCTCAGGCAGCGCTTGGCACAATAAATTGCTAGCTTGCCGGATTAGAGGCCTATTGTTACATTAACGGCAGTTTTTTACCTTTCACTATGGATCCATGCGCCATACTCCTTCTTTTTCCAGGGATGGCAGGGACTGAGGTCACATGTTCAAGAATCTCCGCGGTCTTTTTTCTAATGACCTTTCTATCGATTTGGGTACAGCAAATACACTGATTTACGTTCGAGGCGAAGGCATAGTACTAGATGAGCCTTCCGTCGTAGCTGTGAGGACCGATCGAGGCGAGAAGCGCGTTGCAGCCGTAGGTGCTGATGCGAAAAGAATGCTGGGTAGAACGCCAGGTAAGATTACCGCGATTCGCCCAATGAAAGATGGTGTGATTGCAGACTTCTACGTTACAGAGAAGATGCTGCAAGAATTTATCAAGAAAGTGCATACCAATAATTTCCTGCGCCCAAGTCCTCGAGTGCTAGTCTGCGTACCTTGCGCGGCAACTCAGGTAGAAAAGCGTGCCATCAAAGAATCAGCATATGGCGCCGGTGCTCGGGAAGTATTTCTGATTGAAGAACCAATGGCTGCAGCAATTGGTGCTGGAATGCCAGTTGAAGACGCCTCTGGCTCAATGGTTGTTGATATTGGTGGTGGTACTACCGAAGTCGCAATTATTTCACTTTCAGGTGTGGTCTACGGCGATTCAGTAAAAATTGGTGGTGACAAGTTTGACGAGGCCATTATTTCTTATGTGCGTCGTAACTATGGCAGCTTGATTGGTGAGGCGACTGCCGAGCGAATCAACCATGAAATTGGTAATGCTTATCCAAGTAAAGATGTACTTGAGATTGAAGTGCGTGGCCGAAATCTGGCAGAAGGCGTACCAAGAAGCTTCACTTTGAATTCCAATGAAATTCTCGAAGCTTTAACCGAGCCATTGCAAGGTATTGTTCAGGCAGTCAAGCGTGCGCTTGAGCAATCACCGCCTGAGCTGGCTTCAGATATTGCTGAGAACGGTATTGTTTTGACCGGTGGCGGCGCATTAATGCGTGGTATCGATCGCTTAATCCAAGAAGAAACAGGCTTACCAGTAATTGTTGCTGAAGATCCACTGACCTGTGTTGCTCGTGGTGGTGGTCGTGCGTTGGAAATTATGGATGCCAACGGCGGTGATCTTCTAGCAACTGAATAACTTCAGCTGCTAAAGCTAGCCGCCGCAATCGGATGAAAATTCAGATGATTGTGGCGGCTTTGTTGTAATTATCATTAATTTTTTTGTCGTGGCAGTGCGCATGGCGATATTTAAAAATACTAAGGTATTCAGTCATCAAACTGATATTCACGGAAGGTCCTGCACTATTACTGCGATTGATTGCTTTGCTGATGCTGGCAATTGGAATGATGCTGCTGGACAGTAATTTTGGCTATTTGGATCCGGTAAGAGCCCGTATCGGTTTGCTATTAACCCCTCTGGAGCAGTTTGTCGCTTTGCCTGCGACAGTTCATGAATGGTCCAGTGATAAATTTGTAACTCGCTATCAATTGCAGTCTGCCAATGAACGGCTTCGGGAAGAAGCACTGATTTTACGGACGCAAAATCAAAAGATCGCCTCGCTAGAATCTGAAAATATTCGACTACGCCAACTGCTTAAATCATCACAGCGCGCGGGTGAAAAAGTGCTGGTTGCTGAAATCCTTACCATCAGTCCAGACCCGCTGATTCATGAAGTAACCATCAATAAGGGTGAAAGCGAAGGCGTCTATCTTGGCCAGCCGATTGTGGATGCTTACGGAGTGATGGGGCAAGTGGTGAGAGTTACTGCTTACACTGCTCGGGCATTGCTGGTAACAGACTCCAACCATGCACTGCCAGTGCAGGTGAACCGAAATGGTGTGCGAGCCATTGCCGCAGGTTCTGATGCTGGTAATTTATTGCTGCAATACGTGCCACAAACTGCAGATATCAAAAAAGGTGACTTGTTGGTGAGTTCCGGTTTGGGCCAGCGTTTCCCGGTAGGCTACCCGGTGGCAGAAGTGGTGGAAGTGTCAAGTTCACCAGAGTCGCCTTATGCCAAGATTGTTGCAACGCCAAAGGCAGATTTAAACCGTAGTCGAGAAGTATTGCTGGTATGGCCAGGTTACCGAGATTCATCTGGGACAGCTGATGAGTCTTGAAAAGAGCAATGGTCGATTGGTTGTGTTTTTTACCTTAAGCATTTCTTTGATTCTAGCCATCCTGCCGATGCCCCAGCCATTAATGTGGTTAAGGCCTGACTGGGTAGCGCTAGTGTTGCTGTATTGGGTGTTGGCATTACCACACCGGTTTAGCGTAGGCTGGGCGTGGGGCTTTGGCCTATTGTTAGATGTTTTATTAAATAGCCCTCTTGGATTGCATGCCTTTTCGTTGTCGATTATTGCTTATCTGGCAAGTTTGCTACATCAGCGGATTCGACTGGCGCATTGGTGGCAACAGGCTTTACAAGTGATGGTGTTGGTCGGTATACATCGGCTGATTTTGTTATATGGCAATGTACTTTTGCTCGGTGAGCAACGGCCGTTAATTTACTGGGCTGCCGTGCCTGTTTCCGCGATGTTATGGCCATTTGTTTTTACTTTATTACGTGCAGTTAGAAGGGGTTTTCGAGTCCAGTGAATCAGCTTTCAGATTTTTGTCTGGCATCCAGCTCCCCAAGACGGGTTGAGCTTTTAAAGTCGATTGGATTGGAATTTGCCCAGTTAGCTGCAGATATCGATGAAACACCCCGCCCAAGCGAGCCATCTGAAGAATATGTTTTAAGAAT
Organism: Pelagibaculum spongiae; assembly: GCF_003097315.1. Taxonomy (NCBI): domain Bacteria; kingdom Pseudomonadati; phylum Pseudomonadota; class Gammaproteobacteria; order Oceanospirillales; genus Pelagibaculum; species Pelagibaculum spongiae. The sequence continues at coordinate 591,631 of NZ_QDDL01000001.1, read as the reverse complement.
GGCGATTGAAAAAGCTCAAGCAGTTTTGCCAAAGCTTGAGATAAAAATGCCAGTATTGGCTGCTGATACTTCAGTAATTTTAGATGGAAAAATCCTCGGTAAGCCCATTGGCCGTGAAGATGCTTTTTCTATCTGGCGTGGTTTATCTGGCCGAAACCATCAAGTGGTTTCCGCCGTTGCATTAACCGATGGCCAGCAGCTGCTTAGCCAAATCAGCGTGACTAAAGTGCGCTTTAAAGTGTTGACCCAGGCCGAAATGGAATATTACTGGAATACCGGAGAGCCAGCCGATAAAGCCGGTGGTTATGGTATTCAGGGATTGGGCGGGATATTTGTTGAACATATTGAAGGTAGTTACAGCGGTGTAGTGGGCTTACCACTATTTGAAACCTGTAATCTGCTAAAAGAATTTAAAATTTGCCAAGTGGGGTAGTTATGCACGGGGAAATTCTGATTAATGTCACCCCGAGGGAAACTCGAGTGGCGCTAGTAGAAAATGGTGTGCTGCAAGAAGTTTTTCTCGAGCGAGCGCATTGTAAAGGTTTGGTCGGTAATATTTATAAAGGAAAAGTCTCTCGAGTTTTACCGGGGATGCAGGCTGCATTTATTGATATTGGTTTAGAGCGCGCGGCGTTTTTGCACGTGTCTGGATTAATACCGACTTCCAGTGATGAAGATCCAGATAGCGAGCTAGCGAATCAGGAACCAGAATCTATTACCAAACTGCTCCATGAAGGTCAGGATGTTTTGGTGCAAGTCACTAAAGATCCATTGGGCAGTAAGGGCGCTCGTTTAACTACTCATTTGTCGATTCCTTCTAGTTATTTAGTTTTGATGCCATATACCCAGCATATTGGGGTATCGCAAAAAATTGAATCACCAGAAGAGCGGGATCGGTTAAAGAAAGCAGTTGAAATCGGAGATCCAGACCGAGAGTATGGCTACATTGTCCGAACTGCCGCTGAAGGCGTTAATGAAGAAGCCTTAGCTGCAGATTTGCAGTTTTTGCATCGGTTATGGAAGAACATTCGCTATAAAATTGATCGAACTCCGCGCGGCCAAGTAGTTCATGAAGATCACCCCTTAGCTTTAAAAGCAATGCGTGATTTGATTACTCCATATGTCACTAAAGTAAAAGTAGATTCGCGGGAAAATTTTGAAAAGGGTAAAGCATTTTTAGAAGAGTTTCTGCCAGAGCAAGCAGCAAAACTGGAATACTATCCTGGTGAGCGACCAATCTTTGATCTCTATTCCGTAGAAGATGAAATCCAGCGCGCATTAGAAAGAAAGGTACCGTTAAAGTCTGGTGGTTATTTAATTATCGATCAGACCGAAGCTATGACAACGGTTGATGTAAATACCGGTGCTTTTGTTGGTCATCGCAACCTTGAAGAGACCATTTTCAAAACCAACCTAGAAGCCACTCAAGCGATCGCTCGTCAATTGCGGTTAAGAAATCTTGGCGGCATTATCATTATTGATTACATCGATATGGAAGATAATGGCCATAAACGTCAGGTAGTTCGCAGCTTTGAAAAAGCGTTAGAGCGTGATCATACAAAAACTAGTATTTGCGATGTCTCGCCGTTAGGTTTGATTGAAATGACCCGCAAGCGAACTAGAGAAAGTCTTGAGCATTTTCTATGTGAGCCTTGTCCGCTATGTGTAGGCCGTGGATCGATTAAATCCCCTGAAACATTATGTTTTGAAATTTTGCGGGAAATTTTGCGAACTGCTCGAGCCTATCAAGCTGATGGTTATATGGTATTAGCCAGTCAATCTGTGATTGACCGCTTATTGGATGAAGATTCAGCGAGTTTAGCGGAACTGGAAGATTTTATTGGCAGTCCGATTCGTTTGCAGGTAGAGCCCTTGTTCCGGGAAGACCAGTACGACATCGCCCTTGGTTGAGTTAATAATTAAATGAATATGCCTGTCGCCGAAAAAAGGGCGATTGTATTAATACTTGAACGATTGCTGCTGGTTTGGCTTTTAATTGTTGCCCTTGGTTTGGGATTATTTCGGTTGGGGTTATCACCACTATTGGAATCTTCGCAAGCTTTAGGGTGGGCAGTAAAAAAAGCAACAGAAGTTGAATTTTCTTTTTCCAGCTCGAGTGTTAATTGGCGTGGCTGGAAGCCATGGGTCATCAGTGAAAATGTTCAGTTAGGCGATTTAAAAATTGATCGGTTAGAGCTGGAGCTTGATCCGTTTCAAAGTCTTGCCACAGGCGAGTTGGTCTTTACTCGCTTTAGCTTGCATGGGCTAGATGTTCTGGTGGAGCAGACCGAACAAGGTTGGCAACTATTAGGGAAAACTCAGTTAACCGGTAGCCCTGAGTCAGTATCGAGCACAGTAACTACTGATGAAAAACCCGTAGATAAAAATCAGTTATCAAAAATTGTCCAGAAGTTAGCTAGTTTATCGGGTAAAGATTTCCAAAAATTGCAACAGCTTCGTCAACTTGAAGAATTAGATGTTTCAGATGCTCGGATTCGAGTGAAATTAATTAATCAAAAAGAGATTGTTTTTGATGAATTATATTTCAATGCAGCTGCGGCTAAAAATGATAAATATCAAATCTTGTTTCAAGGTTCTTGGATTGGAGCCCAGTGGCAAGCTCAGCTCGAATTAAATGAGCAGGGCGGTCAGGGGTACTTTAAATTACCTGAGCATCTTCCTCGCCAGTTAAGTCAGTTTCTTGATCAGTCTTATCAATTAGATGGTCGATTAAATAACGGTGTTTGGTTTGAGTGGAATCAAACTGGTAAAGCATCATTACTTGCTGACTTTTCATTAGAATCGCCTTCAATGTCCGATGGATCTAGTGCCCTTTTGCTGCAGCAGCTTCAAGCGCGTTTAGAGTTAATGTTAGACGGTCAGCAGTTAATGGTGCGGGTTCCTTTGTTTCGCTGGTCAGATGAGATGCATCAAGGCGAACTAGTAAATTTATCTATCGATTTAACGCAACAAGGGCAAATTCAAGCATCTTTGCAGCAAGCTAAGTTAGATGGATTTGAGATTTTCTCTCGAGTGCCGGGGCTTCCTGCAGCTGCAAAAAACTGGCTGGATGAAGGTTTTCCTAAGGGAAAAATTCGCCAGTTACAATTTAGTGTTAGCCCGGAAGGAGAAATGCTATCTGCAGTTGAATTAGATGGTATTTCTGTGCGTTCAGTAGGTGGTATTCCTGGCGTAGAAAATCTTTCTGGAACATTTGCAGCGGCCAAATCGGGGGTGTTGCTTGAGCTAAATAGTCAGAAAATGAGTCTTTTGACTGACGAATTATTTCGCTGGCCTTTACCCATGGAATACGCCAAAGGCATGTTTGCATGGCAACCGACAGAAAATGGCTGGCTGTTAAAAGGCAAGGGGCTAGATATACAAACCCCCCATGCCAGAGTAACGGGTGAAGTCTATTTAAAAGATTCACCAGAGCGGCCATTATGGTCATCTTGGTTGTTTAGTTTGCACCAAGCACGAGCAAATCAAGTTGGTTTGTATTTACCGTCGGGCATTATGGGGCGAGGTCTAGTTCGTTGGTTAGATCGAAGCATTCTTGACGGTAAAGCTGAAGGTGGTGTGATAGTTCAAGGGCAGTTAGCAAATTTTCCATGGCATCAGCAGCCGGATGGTTTGTTCGAGGTCAGAGTTGATGCGACTGATGGAGAGTTTCAGTTTTTGCCAGAGTGGCCAGCTTTGCATGATGTCGTTACTGAATTAGTGTTTCGTGGTAATGGCATGGATATTACTGCAACCCATGCAAGGCTAGATGCTGGTGCCCAAGCGGATGCCGGAAGGGTCTGGATTAATAATTTTTCAGAGCCAGATTTACAGCTACATGTTACGGCCGATGTTAAAGGGCCAGTTAAGGCCGGGGTAAAGTATATTCGCACTTCTCCGTTAAATAATATTCTCGGTGAAGTATTTGATGCGCTAGAGCTAGATGGAAAATTGTCATTAGCATTAGGGTTAACGGTTGGTTTGGAAGATGGTGGAGATACCACTGTTGTGGGTGATATTGACGTCACTGAGGGTCGTTTCAGTGTGGTTGATCAGCCGATTAGTTTAACCGATGTTAGTGGTCAAATGAGGTTTAGTGAAAAGGATTTTAACGCGACGGGCTTGCAAGGCATATTTTTTGATCAGCCAGCAGAAGTGACAATTGATTATCGAGATAATGCGGCTCAAATACTGCTAGAATCTTCAATGGCTATGGCAAACCTGCCAATACTAGTGCCTGACCTAGAATTTCTTGGAAAAATACCGGGAAAAACTAATTTTACTGCGAGCTATTTAATAGACACTGAAAAACAGCGATTAGATATTTATTCTGACATGAAAGGGGTAGTACTGCCGTTTATTACACCTTTCTATAAAGAAAAAAATCAAACAGCAGCACTAAAGGTTCGCTATTATCCTGAATTGCTCAAGGCTGAGGTTGAGCTACAAGATAGATTGAAAATGATTTGGCGAAAAGGCGAATTAAAACAAGAAGGGGTTTTAGTTTTAGGTGATATTCCATTGGATAAAAGCTACTACCCGAAAAATCAGCTCCAGTTAAAATTAAAAGCTGAATCGCTAGATATTGTAGAATTGGCAGACAATCTTGTGTGGCTATTTTCAGATCAAAAACCTGAAAAAAAATCTAAAAATTTAACTGCTTTCGAGCCTAGTATAATTGAAACAGTTGCTCAATCAGCTGCTAATCAAGTAGCCGAAAGAATTGCGATAGATGAGCAAGTTGAACAAATTTCTAGTGCAGCATTAGATGTTTTTTCTAACCTTGAGTTTGAGGTTGCTTCGGCAATAATTGCAGATCAAATCATTACCAATGCTAAGGGGGATTTGTCGGGAACGCCATATAGTTGGGCGTTAGAGCTTGCGAGCGATCAAATCATAGGCACCGTAACTAAGCAGCCGATGTTGTCTTATCAGGTTGATTTAGAAAAATTACATTTGCTAACTGAATTAGAGCAGTCCCAGGCTGAAGTCGGCTCGCAAGTCACTCTGGCAAATAGCGAAAAACCAACGCGCTGGTTTGATGACATCGAAGTGGGATCTTTACCTGCAATGAAGTTTTCCAGTGATGATTTGCAATTTGAACAAAAAAACTTGGGTAAAGTGAGTTTTAACTTATTGGCAGAACATGGTGGTAATCAGCTGCAAGATTTAATAGTAAATGCTGCTAATTTAAATATAACTGGTTTTGCTAGTTGGGGGGCGGGTTCAGATCGCCAAAACCATATTCGTTTAAGTAAAACTCAATTGGATTTCCAGCTGACTAGTGAAAATACTGGCGAAGCATTGGCAGACTTGGGTGTTTCAAAAACATTGGCCGCTGCTTCTGGCCAAGGACATCTTTTACTAAGTTGGCGTGGTTCTCCGTGGCAATTTGATTATTCTAGATTGAACGGTAGCCTACGCTTTAATGTAACTAAAGGGCGTTTGTTAGATATTACCAATGTTCAAACGGCAGGGCGGTTAGTCAGCTTAATTAACTTAAAAGCATTGTTGAGGCGGCTGCGTTTTGACTTTACCGATTTATATAAAGATGGCTTTAGTTTTGATCGATTAGATGGTGATTTCAATATTGATCATGGTAATGCTTATACAAATAACACGGTAATTGACGGCCCAGTTGCTAAAGTTCGCTTGTCAGGTCGAACAGGCCTTTTTGCGAGGGATTATGAACAGGTTATTCGAGTTATCCCACCTGTAGGTAATTCACTGGCTTTTATTGCAGCACTCGCTGTAAACCCCGCCGTAGGTTTGTATTTATGGTTTGGTAATCGGCTATTAGATAAGCCGTTAGAAAAAGTCAGCGAGTTTGATTACCGATTACATGGTAGTTGGGATGATCCGCAATTAGATCCAATATCTTCAGAGAAAGCGTCTGTTCCTGCAGGGCAGGCAAAATAATGGATTTAGAAAACAAATCCATATTGAAAGTGGCTGCGCTGCAGATGGTTTCCAGTGATAATTGGCAGGACAATCAGAAAAGCGTCGAAGTCTTATTAGAAAAAGCTCAGCAACAAGAAATCCAGTTGGTTTTATTGCCAGAGAATTTTTCATTAATGGCGTCTTCTGCTGGTCAAAGATTGCAGCATGCGCAACAAAGCCAGCAGTTAATTCAAGCTTGGTTAAAAGAAGCGGCAAAGAAATATAATCTATGGATTATTGCAGGCAGCATGCCAATTTCTAGTCCAGAAAATAATCGACATTATGCTGCGATGCAGGTGATTTCAAATTCAGGTCGGCTAGTCAAGCAATATAACAAAATCCATTTGTTTGATGTTGAAGCGGGTGGTGAGCAATATCGAGAATCTGGTTATATTTATCCGGGCGAACCTGAAGCAGTAGTGGTAGAAACTCCATGGGGGAAAGTCGGGTTATCCATTTGTTATGACTTGCGCTTTCCTGAATTGTATCGACAAATGGCCGCTCAAGGCTGTTTCTTGATGGTGAATGCGGCGGCATTTACTCAGGTGACTGGCAAGAAACATTGGCAATTATTGCTGCAGGCTAGAGCGGTTGAAAACCAGTGTTTTGTATTGGCAGCCGGGCAGGCCGGCGTGCATGCGGATGGCCGAGAAACCTGGGGGCAATCGATGGTGATTGACTATGATGGCAAAATTTTAAATCAGCAGGCTAAAGGTGAAGGTTTAGTGATTGCCGAGCTGGATTTATCCGTTAGAAAACAATATCAGAAAGTTTTTCCTGTATTGCAGCATTGTAAGCTCTAAAAAACAGTTTGCTTGCTTTAATATTTTGCCGCAACACAGAGAAGTTGCGGCAAAAGTAATTATTTCACCAACTTCGAAATTGCCTGCTTTAAGGCGGTAACCTGTTTGCCAGGTTTTGGTATTTGACCTTCTTCTGTCGGCTTCATTTCTTTTGCCGCATTACGCAATAATTGGTTGATTCTTTGACGATCCGCGTGCGGATATTCGTTCAACAATTCAGTTAATGCTTGCTTGCTATCAGTAAGCAAACGCTCAACCCACAACTCTGCTTTGGTCGGTGGTACAACTGGTTTTTTTGGTTTGCTAAGCTGGCCGGCCTTGAGACGAATCATGGTGCTTTTGATTTCATCAAAGTCATATTTGCTAAGCAATCTGCCGAGATACTGGAAATGCCGCTTTTTAGCGATATTGGCAGTAATGTTCAAGCTATCACTCAATGCCTTTAAAACGGTATCTTCCAGAGGCAAACGTTTCCAGCTGGCCTTTGGCAAAGCAGCCAATTCTTTACCTAGCTGTTGAAGATCTTTCATCTCCTGCTTGACTCGGGTTTTAGAAACCCGCTCACTATCATCTTCCGGCTGTACCGGGTTCAGATCTTCAAAATCTTGCATATCTCTCACAACTTAAACTGAAAATATAAAATGAAAATTAAATAAGTAGCAGGGTGGCTAGTCCAAGGAAGGAGAAGAAACCTACTACATCTGTCACAGTGGTTAATGCCATAGAGCCAGCCAAAGCTGGGTCGATATTTGCTTTTTCCATTGCGATCGGTAATAAAACGCCGGCGGCAGCTGCAATCGATAAATTGATTAGCATTGCCATTGCCATTACGCCACCTAAGGCGTAGTCGTCGTACCAAAAGGCTGCAACGCCGCCAACCACCAGCGCCCATAATAATCCATTCAAGGCACCGACTGCCATTTCTTTGCCGAGCATCCAACGAGCGTTGGAATCACCAATTCGACCGAGTGCCATACCGCGCACTACCAAGGTTAAGGTTTGGCTGCCTGCGATGCCGCCCATGCTGGCGATAATCGGCATTAAAACCGCCAATCCAGCAACTGCCTGAATTGTCGGTTCAAAAATTTTAATTACTGCTGAAGCCATTAATGCCGTCAGCAGGTTTACTCCTAGCCAAAGTGCTCGGCGGCGTGCTGAGCTACCGACAGGAGCAAAAGTATCTTCATCTTCATCAAGACCTGCACTACTTAGCAGTGAGTGTTCGGCTTCGTCTCGAATAACGTCAACTACGTCATCGATGGTGATACGACCGAGTAGTCGATCTTCATCGTCGATAACCGCCGCTGAGATTAAATCTCGGCGTTCGAATAATGTGGCAACTTCTTGTGCGTCAGTATCGGCTGGAATCGCTTCGATATCGTCGCGCATTGCACTGCGTACTAAATCATCTTGGTGGCGAGTTAATACATTCGCTAAAGGCAAAACACCTACAAAACGATCGCTGCTATCAACCACAAATAAACTATCGGTGGCTTCGGGTAGTTCACCGCGCAGACGCAAATACCGCAGTACTACTTCCAATGTTACATCTGGACGTACTGTGATGGTGTCGGTGTTCATCAAACCACCGGCAGTATCTTCCGGGAAAGACAATACCGTTTGCAGTCGCTGGCGATTTTGCTCGTCCATTGACAGCAAAACTTGTTGGAAAACCTGATCCGGTAATTCTTGCAGGATGTCTGCAATGTCATCAGTTTCCAGGCCTTCGATAACCGCAGCGACTTCATCTGGCTGCATTCGGCTGAGGAAGCTTTGTCGAACTTCATCGCCCAGGTATTGCAGTACATCACCCTGGAAGTCTTCGCTGAGCAATTCCCATAAAACTTTGCGGGGTTTGCCTGGCATAGATTCCAGTAGGTGGGCAACTTCGCTACTGTCCAGACCAGCGAGCAACTGACGGGCATGGTTAGCCGCGCCCGAATCCAGGGCTTCATGTACTGCCTGAAGTTGAAGCTGTAGATCCTGCTTTTCGATGCTTTCCGGCACAGTTAATCCCCCGGATGCTGGCTCTGGTAAGGCCGATTTGTGACTAGGGCAAGATGATCGGGGATCCTGGATATTGATCCAGGTTGGTCATGCCAATGGGTGTATTTAATACCTTGGCAAAGCCCCGAAACGCTGACTTATAATGCGGTTTACTGCGTCAAGCTCGCGCGGCGTAATGATAGAGCATCCGTTGAGGATTCGAAAGCTCTGGATGCTGCTTTAAGAGGTTTCTTCCTGCTCGTCAAAGCCAGAGGCAATTAACTGATGAATTGCTTTTAGCAGAGGTTCAGCGTCATCACCGCAAGCAACCAACTCTAATACTGAGTTTACCGGCGCGCCGAGAGTGAGCAGGTTGATGATGCTATGGCCATCGGCGGAGCGGCCGTTAAAGTTTACTTTGAGTGATGAATCATACTGACTGGCAACGGCCACTAGTTTGCCGGCTGCTCGAGTGTGGAGACCTTTACGATTACAAAGTGCCACAGATATGCTGCTGGTTAGGCTGTTCATGGATTTTGTTCCCTGTGTCGAATCATGACCTTGCAATGTTGCAAGTCGGCGAATTCCTTGCCGAGTGTTTGGGCGATAAACACCGAACGATGCTGTCCGCCAGTACAACCTATAGCAATGGTTAAATAGCTGCGGTTGCTAGCAACGGTCGATGGGATCCAGTTTTTAAGTACATTGCGCAGGTCATTCAGCATCTGCTGAACCTCTGGCTGACTGGATAAGTAATTAGCTACCGGTTCATCTAGTCCGGTGAGTGGCCGCAATTCTGGTACCCAATGTGGGTTTGGCAGGCTGCGCATATCGAATACAAAATCGGCATCGCTAGGCAAGCCTTTTTTAAATCCAAAAGATAAGAATTGCACCATAGTTTCACCACCCGTATCAGCTAATCTTTTTTTAATTTCACTGCGCAGCTGATGGATGCTTTGGTGGCTGGTATCAATACGAAAACTGGCGCTGGCGGCAATAGGCTCTAACCGCGGTCGCTCCAGATTGATTGCTTCGGTTAGAGATATTTGTTCGCTCGACATTGGATGCTTACGACGGGTTTCACTAAAGCGTTTTAGTAAAACGGCGTCTTCTGCGTCCAAGAACAAAGTGCTGCATTCGGTACCTTGGCTTTGTAAATTCTCCAGCAATTGTTGGTAGCAAGAAAAATCTTCAGCCAGATTTCGGCTATCGATACCAAGGGCAATTTTTGAATAGCTATGCTGCTGTTCAATGAGTTGAGTCAGCTGAGGAACCAGTGCCAGAGGAAGATTATCGACACAGTAATAATCGAGATCTTCAAGGATCGATAAAGCAATACTTTTGCCGGATCCAGATCTGCCACTGACTATCAGCAATTGACTCATGCACTCGCTCTCGGTTGGTCCAGTTCGCATACCAGCCGATAGAGTTCTTTTGAATCACTGGCGGCACGCAGTTTTTGTCGGGTTTGTTCGCTATCAAGTAACTGGGCTAATGCTGATAAGGCTTGCAAATGTTCATCACAGGCTTGTGTTGGCACTAGCAAAGCAAATATTAGATCAACCGGTTTTCTGTCTGGACTGTCAAAATCGATTGGATCATCGGTTTTGATCAGCACAGCCAAAATGTCTTCAATACAATCACAACGGCCGTGGGGAATAGCAACGCCATTTCCTAACCCAGTACTAGAAAGTTTTTCACGTTTGGTTAGATGATCAAAAACATTTAAAGCATCAATTTCAGGGCGTGTTTCGGCGAGTACTTCACTCACTAAGTGAAGTACTCGCTTCTTGCTAACCCCTGTTACGCCACAACGAGTACGCTGAGGCGTCAGAATATCAATTAACTGCATTGCTTCCAGTGTCAGAGGCCTTAATGCCCCTGCCCATGATTATGTTGTAAGTGTTTTTCCTTATGCTTGATTATCTGACGATCAAGCTTATCGGTCATCGAATCTATCGCACGGTACATGTCATCTGATTCGCAGTTGGCAACTAGTTGAGCGCCTTCTACGTTCATTTGAATTTCAGCCGTATGGCGACCTTTTTCAACGTTCAAGACAACATGTGTGTTACTGATCTTGGATCCGTGGCGGCGGATTCTATCAAGTTTTTCCTCAATGTGTTCGCGCAACGCGGGAGTAACTTCCAAATGGTGCCCTGTGATGTTCAGTTGCATAGCTTCTGCTCCTGTTCAGATTAATTGTTTTCTTTCATTGGAGGGTGGTATCGATAAAGATTCCCGATATTTAGCGATAGTGCGTCGGGCAACTTTGATACCTTGTTCTTTTAATAGCTCGGCAATTTTGTTATCGCTCAGTGGTTTTTTGGCATCTTCTGCAGCAACCAGCTTTTTAATCAAGGCACGAATCGCAGTAGAAGAGCACTCGCCACCACTGGTGGTATTAACATGGCTTGAGAAGAAATATTTTAGTTCGTAAATCCCGCGAGGGGTATGCATAAATTTTTGAGTAGTGACTCGAGAGATGGTTGATTCATGCATTCCTACCGATTCTGCGATGTCGTGCAACACTAATGGTTTCATTGCTTCATCGCCATATTCTAGAAAACCTTGTTGGTGTTGAACAATGTCGGTAGCCACTTTGAGTAGTGTCTCATTGCGGCTTTCAAGGCTTTTTAAGAACCAGCGGGCTTCTTGTAAATTATCTTTTAAAAATGAATTGTCGCGGCTGTTATCGGCGCGACGAATCAAAGAGGCATAGCCATCGTTGATTCGAATTTTTGGTGCCGTATCCGGATTTAATTCTACCATCCAGCGGTTATTGCACTTGCTGACAAAAACATCAGGCACCACATAGCTGGTGTTATTCGTCGCGATATTGCCACCCGGTCTTGGGTCTAACCCTTGAATTAATTCCAACGCCAGTTTGAGTTGTGGCTCTTTGATACGAGCTAGCCGCATTAATTGACGATAATCCCGGCTGCCGAGTAATTTCATGTAGCGGTCAACAATATTGATCGCATCGGCGCGTGAAGGGATAGTTGAATCGAGCCGTTTTAACTGGACCATCAAGCAATCGCGCAAATCGATAGAAGCACAGCCAATCGGATCAAATTGTTGGATACGATGGCGAATCACTTCAATCTCATCCAAGTTCAGCAATTCTAATTCATCTGCAGGGAGCAGCTCTTTCAATTGTTGATTGACCGTATCGAGAATCTCTTGGCAGCTGGTCTGCAGATAACCTTGCTCATCAATTGACTCAATGATTGCTTCGGCAATCAATTCATCTTTAGGATTGAAATGGGCGACCGAACTTTGCCATGACAAATGTTTTTGTAGATCTTCATCGGCAGCGGCATTGCTTTCAAAGTCGCTATTGTCTTGGGCGGAAGAGCGAGAAAGGCCAGAGCTAGAAGGTGATGAGCTTTGGTAGATATCATCCCATTGGGTGTCGACCGGCAAATCTGGTTGAATTTCTGTGGCAGCGCTCAAATCAACCGAGTTATCAATGGCGCTCTCAGATTCATTTTTTTGCGCGGTTTCGGCAGCGTCTGCTTCAGCATTGACCGATGGTTCAGCATCATTTTCGGTCAGCTCCAACATTGGGTTGCTGTCGAGATTCTGCTGAATTTCACTTTGTAGGTCGAGTGAAGATAACTGAAGAAGGCGAATCGCCTGCTGCAGCTGGGGCGTCATATTGAGGCTTTGGCCGACGCGAAGTTGTAGCATAGGTTTCATGCTGATCCCGCATAAACTGCAATGACTGAAAGTTACCTTTTTCGGTGCGTTTCAGCAAGCTTGCACGTTAGTCATTTTTATGATTCAGGCATTGAAATATAAGGTTTTCAAAGCACTGTGTCATGAAAATTGCATATAGTAAGAAATGGGGTTGCTTTTAGCGGAATACACAGTTGATGCAGCAAAAAACAACGATTATCAGATGATCAATAATCTACTGGTTGGATGCTGCCCCGACGGTATCGATGATCATGGTTAGATCGCAGCTATTAAAGACTGAAATCATCACCGAGATAGACTTGTCGAACTTGAGGGTTTTGCATTAGCGTTTCTGCATCACCTTCGGCAATTACATGGCCGTTGCTAACGATATAAGTATGTTCACATACCGACAAGGTTTCACGAACACCGTGGTCGGTAATTAATACCCCAAGGCCGCGGTCGCGTAATTGTTGAATGATCTTTCGAATGTCATTGACCGAAATAGGATCGACACCAGCAAAGGGCTCATCAAGCAAAATAAATTGAGGTGCTGCCGCTAATGCACGGGCGATCTCAACCCGACGCCTTTCTCCGCCAGATAATGCCATGCCAGCAGAATGTCGAATATGAGTCAGCTGGAAGTCTTCCAGTAAATGTTCGAGTTCTTTACGTTCTTCAGCGGCAGTTAAATTTCTTAGTTGGAGAATCGCTTTAATATTTTGTTCGACCGACAACTTGCGAAATATCGATGCTTCCTGGGGTAGGTAACCAATACCACGGCGCGCGCGATGGTGCATCGGCATGCCAGTCAGATCTTCATCACCCAGAATAACCTTGCCGCTATCGCAAGGTACTAAGCCAACAATCATATAAAAACAGGTGGTTTTTCCAGCGCCATTGGGGCCGAGTAAACCGACAATTTGGCCTGGTTTTACTTCAATAGTGACATCGGCAACCACCTGGCGAGGGCCGTATTTTTTGGCCAGGTTTTGCGCCTTAAGAACCTGCATTGCTGCTCTCATTTTGATTTAAAGATTCGGCGTTGTTTGGCTCAGAGGTAGTTGATGTATCGCTATTGTTGTTAGGCACCAAATTCAGTTGTGAGCTCTGGGGCTGCAAAATAATGGTGGCGCGTTCGCCTGGATCTTTGCCGCCACTGGAGCGAACCTGATGAGTTCGGCTGTCGTAAGTGATTTGCTGTGCGTTCACTATCGCATTACCCGGATGAATCAGTTGCGCGTCTTCAGAAAGCTCAATCACACCTTTGACAGACTGGAAAACAATCTTTGCTGCTGTTGCGGTAATGGTTTCTTGCTGTTCGTTGAGTTGCTGTAGGTAAACAGGCTCGCCAATCGCAACAATGCGATCGAGGTTACCGTTGCTGTTTTTGTGAATGCGTAACTCATCAGCAGTCAGGGATAGAGAGCCCTGGCTTAATTCAACACGGCCACTATAAATATCGATTCCCTGGCCCTGATTTAATAAAGAACTATCGGCCTGAATCTGTATCGGTTGATCAAAATCGCTGTTAAGGGCGGCGGCTGGTTGGCTGAGTAGAGTCATCAGCAACAGGATTGCCGGATATTTCATATCTTCCCCGGGTGTTGGCAAGGAGCTGCATGGTGCCAGCTTCAAGGTCAATTCGCATCCCTTGGCCGGCCAAGCGGTATTGGTCGCCGCTTATTGTAACTTCTTTATCAGTTTGTGCACGTTGCTGCTGCTGTAAATAGCGCAACTGCTCGGTTTTCAGGGCAGAGCCAAAATCTTTGGTGCTGGACATCACAACATTACCGCTCAAGGTAAATTCATCGCTTGAGGGTTCTATCTGAGCAATGTCAGCCTGGATTAACCAACCTTGGCTGCTTTTGATTTCTGGTGCCTGAATTTGACTGGAGCCATCTTGCATTTGCTGTAACGATTTACCAGACAAGTTATCGATTGCCCGTCCTTGGCTATTGAGTCGGATTTGCTGAAATTGCTGCATTTCTTGAACCACTTCAGGCTGCGCCGAGCGGTCCAGGATCACTGTATCGATAGCTGCTGGCTTGAAATACCAGCCAGCGGCTATCACAGCAATAACCGCCGCAGTAGTAAATGATCGTTTTTTCATAACAAGCAACCAAGATTTTTTTTTGGTGCATCAGTAGTTGCTGTTTGAATGGTTGTTCGAGTGTTGATTAGGCAACTCCCGCTCTAAGTAAGTCATGCATATTCAAGGCACCGACCAGTTGTTTCTGCTGATCAGTCACTAAAAATGAATTGATCTTATGCTGTTCCATCAATTGCAGTGCGCTGGCTGCTAGGTCTTCGGCATCTAAAGTTTTGCAGTTCGGCGTCATAATTTCAGATACTTGAGTGTTACTCAGGCTTAATTGATCGTCTAGCATTCGGCGTAAATCGCCATCGGTCAAAATACCCAGCACCCGATTTTTTCCATCAACCACTGCAGTCATACCTAGGCCTTTGCTGGTCATCTCCATCACGGCATATTTTAACGAGGCATCTTCAGGTACTGATGGAATCCGCTCGCCGGTATGCATCAAATCGCTGACCTTAACCAGTAATCTTCTGCCGAGGCTGCCGCCAGGATGAGAAAAAGCAAAATCTTCTTCAGTAAAACCCTTGGCTTCTAAAAGCGCGACCGCCAGTGCATCGCCCATCACCAAAGTGGCAGTGGTGCTGGATGTTGGCGCTAATCCTAATGGACAGGCTTCTTTTTCGACTGCCACATTCAAATTGACGCTAGCGCGGCGAGATAAAGTTGATTCTGGTCGGCCTGTCATGCTGATAAGAGGAATATTCATTCGCTGTATCAGTGGCAACAAGGTGATGACTTCAGAAGTTTCGCCAGAATTGGAGAGTGCCAATACCACATCTTGGCGGGTAATCATGCCAAGGTCGCCGTGACTGGCCTCACCCGGATGAACAAAAAATGCCGGAGTGCCGGTACTGGCCAAAGTGGCTGCAATTTTTCCGCCGATATGGCCGGATTTACCCATGCCGGTTACGACAACACGGCCTTTGCACTCGAGCATAATCTGACAGGCTTTGCCGAAATCCTGATCGATTCTTGATTGGAGTGCTGCAATGGCATCAGTTTCGGTACGAATAACCGCTAGGCCAAGCGCTAAAAACTGTTCTTGCTGAGTCATGGGTATTTCTCCGATAGGAATTCAGTTAACTAACGCTTTGGAATCCCAGTAAAGTCATATAGCCAATAAACAGGCTTAAAAGAAGTGCGCCTTGTCGACGGCTAAGCTGCTGTCGATGTCTGCCGTGCATTAGAAACAGAGCAAGCAATAGCGTCAAGCCCACCATTGCCGGTAAGTCACGATAAATAGCTTCGCTGGCGACATTAGATGGGCTGATCAGGCCGGGAATACCCAATACAGCAAGAATATTGAAAATATTCGAGCCGACCACTGCGCCAATCGCCATTTCACCGTGGCCTTTTCTTGCACTGGACACTGCGGCAGCTAATTCCGGCAAGCTGGTACCGATAGCGATAATGGTTAAGCCGATTAAAAGTTCACTAAGACCGGCTAGCCGAGCTAGGTCTACCGCGCCAGAAACTAGCATTTTCGAACCCATCGGCAGCAAAATCATGCCAGCAACTAACCAAAACCATGCCTGTTTTGGTTGCATCGGATCAGGCATATCAACCTCAGGCGCTTTGCCGCTTTTGCTCTGCTGCATACCTTGGCGAATTAGCCAGATCATAAACACGGCCAAGCCAACAAAAAGAATCGTGCCGTCTAGTTGATCAAGGTGGCCATCTACTAATAATCCCGCAGCTAGCAATGTGACGAGTAATAGCTGTGGGATTTCACGTTTTAATATTGCGTTATCGGTAGTTAATGGTGCGATTAGCGCTGAACAGCCGAGAACCAAGGCAATGTTAGTGATGTTGGAGCCGATAACATTGCCGACCACAATATCGCCAGCACCTTCGCTAGCCGCGATAACACCGACCAGCATCTCTGGAGCAGAAGATCCGATAGCGACGATGGTCAAGCCAATCAGTGTTGGAGATATGCCTAATAAAGCGGCAACTGCAGCGGCACCGCCGATGAACTTATCAGCACTCCAACCGAGTAAAACCAAACCTGCGAGTGTGAGTAAAATTGCTGTAATCATAATTTCGAGCTTTAACAATAATGGCGGCAATGTAAGAAGAGTGCACCAAAGATGCAACTGTTTAATTCATATTGGTTATTGACCACGGCTGTCAGACCGGACAAACTTGCGATCTTCCCGAGGTATGGGATTTTGTTTTTTTTATGGATTTTGTACTGATTTTCACCGAGTTAGAAACTAATGTGAACTTTAGTACAGTGAAAGCGTGGCATATTGTAAATGACTCAACAGAACGACAATCTGATTGAAGTTCGTGATTTAAAATTCTCTCGCGGCAATCGCATTATTTATGACGGAATCGATATGGATATCCGTCGCGGAAAAATTACTGCTTTTATGGGGCCGAGTGGCACGGGTAAAACTACCTTGCTGCGGATTATCGGTGGTGAGCTGACTCCGGATTCTGGTGATGTATCAATTGATGGGCTGTCTGTGCCTAATATGACGCGCAAACAGCTATTTGATATCCGGCGTGATATGGGGATGATGTTTCAAAGCAGTGCATTGTTTAGTCAGTTAACTGTTTTTGAAAATGTCGCTTTTCCTATCCGTGAACACACCAATCTGTCAGAAAATATGATTCGTGATTTAGTGTTAATGAAACTAGATGCGGTGGGATTACGCGGTGCTAGGGATTTAATGCCAACCGAACTTTCTGGTGGTATGGCTCGCCGGGTTGCAATGGCCAGAGCGGTTGCATTGGATCCGGCGTTAATTATGTATGACGAACCTTTTGTAGGTCAGGATCCCATTTCAATGGGCGTACTAGTTACGCTGATCAAACGGTTAAATGATGCATTGCAACTTACTTCAGTAATTGTTTCTCACGATGTGCCAGAAGTAGCTTCAATTGCTGATTACATTTACTTAGTTGCCAATGGCAAAGTGATTGGCCAAGGCACCCCTGAAGAATTGAAATATAATGATGCGCCGAGGGTTAAGCAGTTTATGACGGGCTTACCTGATGGTCCGGTGCCATTTCATTTTCCGGCTGAAGATTTTGCCAAAGATTTATTGGCCGGGAGTAAAGCGTAATGCTGGATCATATTTTACGCGTTGGCAGATCTGGTAGTGACTGGATCGAGACAGTAGGCCGTGCAGGTATTTTTCTCGCCCAATCCATTTTCAGAGTACCCAAACCGCGTAGCGGCTTTCCTGCGTTGGTTGGGCAATTATATTCAGTGGGTGTTTTATCGTTACTGATTATTATTGTTTCAGCGCTGTTTATTGGCATGGTACTCGGGCTTCAGGGCTACACTATTTTGGTATCGTTTGGTGCTGAAGAAGCGTTAGGGCCGATGGTATCTTTAACGCTGGTTCGAGAATTAGGCCCGGTAGTTGCTGGTTTATTATTTGCCGGTCGTGCTGGTTCGGCATTAACTGCTGAAATTGGTTTAATGAAGGCAACAGAGCAGCTTTCTTCGATGGCAATGATGGCGGTTGATCCATTGCAACGAGTGATTGCACCAAGGTTCTGGGCAGGTTTTATTTCATTGCCGCTGCTAACGTTTATTTTCACCAGTGTTGGTGTAATGGGCGGTTATCTAGTGGGCGTGCAATGGTTGGGAATAGATAGTGGTGCCTTTTGGGGCAACATGCAGCAGGCAGTCGATTGGAGTGATGATGTTTTAAACGGCACGATAAAGAGTATTGTTTTCGGCGCTGTAGTTACTTGGATTGCTGTGTTTCAAGGATTTAATTGTATTCCGACTTCGGAAGGGATTGGTCGAGCAACCACAAGAACAGTGGTCTACGGCTCGTTAGCTATTTTGGGGTTGGATTTTATACTGACTGCCGTGATGTTTGGAGGATTGGCTTAATGAGAAGCCGTGGTCAAGAGTTTACCGTTGGTCTGTTTTTAATTATTGGCTTTGCTGCATTAGTGTTTATCGCGCTAAAAATCAGTGGCCTTGCGTTTGGTCAAGATCGTCTTGCTTACTCAGTTTCTGCTCGCTTTGAAAATGTTGGAAGTTTAGCAATTAGGGCACCTGTCACTATTGCTGGTGTCAAAGTAGGTGAAATCACCAAAATTGATTTTGACTCAGATACTTTCGAAGCAGTCGTAACCGTTGGAATGTATCAAGGCTATAACAAAATCCCCGCGGATACTTCTGCTAGCATTCATACCGCAGGCTTATTAGGTTCCCAGTATCTGGCCTTGTCACCTGGTGGTGATGATGAGTCGTTGGAGCAGGGTAGTGAAATTGAAATTACCCAATCAGCATTGGTATTAGAAGAACTGGTTGGACAGTTCCTGTTTAACGCAGGTTCAAATAGTAGCAATGAAGACGAGGAATTCTAAGTGAAAAAGTTATTGGGACTGTTTTTGTCTTTATCTTTGTTAATCAGCAGTTCTGTCTATGCCGATGATAACGCAGATGGTATAGCCGCGGTTCAGCTAGTTGATTCTGCAATTAGTAAAATGCTGCAGGAATTAAATCAGCGCAAAGATGAAATTAAAACGGATGACACGGTTGTTCCGGATATTCTGCGCCGTCAGGTAGTGCCGTATTTTGATGTGGTGCGTATGTCAAAAATTTCTTTAGGAAAATACTGGAGAAAACTGACGACTGATCAAAAGAGACAGTTTCTTGCTCGCTACACTGAATTAGTTATTGATACCTACAGCAAGGCTTTTGGCTCTTATAACGGCGAGCGAGTTGAAATTGTCGATAAAGTCAGCAAGGTGCGTAAAGGCAAAACGACCGTGCGTACACGTATTTTAAGAGATGTTGGCGCGCCGGTTTCAATTAACTACAAGATGTATACTGCCAAGTCGGGTATGTGGAAAGTCTACGACGTGCAAATTGAAGGCATTAGCATGGTGTCTTCATACAAGTCGCAGTTTTCTTCAACCATTAAGAAAGATGGTATTAATGGTTTGATGGAAAAATTGGGAATGGGTAATGGGTAGTCCTGTTGCCGAGCGAAATCTGAAGCAAAAAGCTCTGTTGCAAATTGAATCAGATGGTTGCTGGAAGCTCTCTGGCTGTTTGAACTTTGCTTGTGTATCCATGCTGGAACAGCAACTGGTTCAGGCAATAGAAAAAGCCAACCAAGATTTGCAGATAGACTTATCCGGCGTTGAGCACAGTGATTCCAGCGCAATTGCGCTATTAGTCAGCGCTTGGCGACTCGCCGAGCGACAAAATATATCAATAAAATTTACCGGTTTGCCGGACCAATTGATAACCATTGCTCAGTTATCTTCCCTCGATCACGTGCTACCTCTCGCCTGAGGTAGCAACTTTCATTATAATTGTTCGCTTGCCCGTTAGTTGGGGATATCGATGGATACCAATCAAGTCAAGCAGCTGCTCGAAGCAGATCTGCCAGATTGCTCGTTTGAAGTAAAAAGTGAGCATGTCGCCGGTGATGGCGGCCATTACGAAATTCATGCTGTGGGCGAATGCTTTGGCGAGTTGTCTCGAGTAAAAGCGCAACAGTTAGTGATGCGATGTATTGCAAAGCAAATTGCATCCAATGAAATTCATGCGGTACATATTCGTACTTACACACAACAACAATGGAATTCCTATCAGGGTAATCAATCCTGATTCGAGGCTGGTTCTAAATGGATAAATTAATGATCACCGGAGGCTCACCATTAGAAGGTGAAGTTCGTATTTCCGGTGCTAAAAATGCGGCGCTGCCGATTTTAATGTCAACTGTGCTGGCTGATGGTCCTATGTTGATCAGCAATGTGCCTCATCTGCACGATGTCACCACGACACTGGAATTGCTCGGTCGTCTGGGTGCGGAAATGACTTTGCATGAAGGCATGGCTGTTGAAATTGACCCAACCAAGATGGATTCCTTTGTCGCGCCCTACGAATTGGTGAAAACCATGCGCGCCTCTATCTTAATTCTTGGCCCGTTATTGGCTAAGCACGGTAGGGCTGATGTGTCTTTACCGGGTGGTTGTGCGATCGGTTCTCGTCCGGTTGATTTACACCTGAATGGTTTAACTGCCATGGGTGCAGATATCAAACTTGAAAATGGTTATATCAAAGCCCGGGTCGATGGTCGTTTAAAAGGCGCTCGGTTGGTGATGAATGAAGTCACAGTAACTGGTACCGAAAACCTGATGATGGCGGCAGTGCTGGCTGAAGGTACTACTACGATCGAAAATGCCGCGCGTGAACCAGAAGTAGTTGATTTAGCGATCTGCTTAAACGGCATTGGCGCTAAAATCTCTGGCGCTGGTACCGATACCATCACCATTGAAGGTGTTGAGCGTTTAACGGGTGGTGAGCACAGAATTTGTCCAGATCGTATCGAAACCGGTACTTATTTGGTGGCCGCGGCAATTACCGGTGGCAAAATCAAGTGTACTCATGCCGATCCAAGCTTGTTGGATGCCGTAGTCGTTAAGTTGGAAGAGTGTGGTGCCGATATCGATTGCGGCAAAGACTACATCACGCTGGATATGAAAGGTAAGCGACCTAAAGCAGTGAGCTTTAAAACGGCACCTTACCCAGCTTTCCCTACCGACATGCAAGCACAGTTCACAGCTTTAAATTTGGTTGCTGAAGGTGCAGGTATGATTACCGAAACCATTTTCGAAAACCGGTTTATGCATGTGCAAGAAATGCAGCGCATGGGCGGTAATATTCGAGTGGAAGGTAATACTGCATTTAGTCAGGGCGTTGAAAGCTTAACGGCCGCACCAGTAATGGCGACCGACTTGCGAGCGTCTGCATCTCTGGTATTAGCCGGACTGGTTGCTAAAGGCACCACCATTGTTGATCGGATTTATCACATCGACCGTGGTTATGAGCGAATTGAAGAAAAACTGTCACAGATTGGCGCCAAAATTAAACGCTTACCGGATTAAAGTGACTTTATTATGAGTGATAGCAGCCTGATTATTGCCCTGTCGAAGGGGCGCATTCTTAAAGAAACGCTGCCAATGCTGGCTAATGCCGGCATTGAATTACTGGAAGATCCAGATACCAGCCGCAAGCTGATTTTTGATACCAGTGATCCGCAGGTAAAGCTGGTGATTATTCGAGCGACCGATGTGCCGACTTATGTTGAGCATGGCGCGGCCGATTTGGGTGTTGCCGGTAAAGATGTGCTGATGGAGCATGGCTGCGAAAACTTGTATGAACCGCTGGATCTGAAAATTGCCAATTGCAAATTGATGACTGCGGCAGCGGTAACCGCTCCGGCATCGAACTCGGCGGGTAGAAGCCGAGTTCGTGTTGCGACCAAATTCGTCAACATCGCCAAGCGCTGGTACGCCAGTCAAGGCATTCAAGCCGAAGTCATTAAACTCTATGGTTCTATGGAATTAGCACCATTAGTAGGGCTGGCAGATGAAATTGTTGATGTAGTCGATACCGGAAATACCCTGAGAGCTAATGGATTAGAACCTCGGGAATTAATTTGTCATATCAGTTCGCGTTTAGTGGTCAATAAAGCTTCTATGAAGTTAAAACACCAAAAAATTCGCAGCCTGATAGATAAACTGTCGCAAGCCGTTTAATATTTTCTGTTTGTTTAAATAGAAAAAAACGGCGCTAGCCAACTTGTGATAATCACCCTGATTTTCCTGGAACCGCTATGAATAAAACGGCTATAAATACAACGATAGACACGCTAATTCGTCCAGAAATTAAAGCGCTCAATGCTTATAACGTGCCTTCATCCGATGGCATGATCAAATTAGATGCTATGGAAAATCCTTACGGTTGGCCCAAAGAGCTCAAGAAAGAGTTAAAGGCTCGCTTGGCCGACGCTGCAATTCATCGTTATCCAGACCCAAAAGCAACCGGCCTTAAAATGCAGTTGCGCCGAGTAATGAATGTGCCAGAAACCCAGGCAATGATGCTGGGCAACGGTTCAGATGAATTAATTCAGGTGCTAGCAATGGCAATTGCCAGCGCAGATCGAGTGATGATGGCGCCTGAGCCTGGCTTTGTGATGTATCCGATGGTGGCTAAATTTGTCGGAATGCAATATGTCGGCGTGCCGCTTAATAGCGATTTTTCTCTCGACTTGGCGGCATTTTTAACCGCGATTGAAACCCATCAGCCCTCGTTAATTTTCTTGGCCTATCCCAATAATCCAACCGGTAATTTGTTTGACGCTGAAGCGGTAGAAAAAATTATCGAAGCAGCGCCGGGCGTGGTGGTGGTTGATGAAGCCTATAACGCATTTACCGACCAAAGCTTTATGTCTCGCTTGGGGCAGCCGGGTTTTGAAAATCTGTTAGTGATGCGCACGGTGTCAAAAATGGGTTTAGCAGGCTTACGGTTAGGCATGCTAGCGGGTTCACCAGCCTGGGTTGCCGAACTAGAAAAGCTGCGTTTGCCGTATAACATTAACTGCCTAACTCAAATTGCAGCAGAATTTATGCTCAAGCACGACGGCAAGCTGGCCGAGCAAGCGGATGCTATTCGTGTCGATCGACAAAAAATGCAGCAAGATTTACAAATGCTGCCGGGAGTTGAAGTCTTTCCCAGTGAAGCCAATTTCTTGTTAGTGCGTGTGCCGCAAGGCAAAGCCAGTTGGTTGCACCAACAATTACAGCTACGCCGCATTCTGATTAAAAAGCTCGATGGCGGTCACCCACTGTTAACCGATTGCTTGCGCCTAACCATTGGCACGCCAACCGAGAATATGGCGCTAATGGCGGCATTGGTTGAGTTGCTCGACCCGGAGTCAGAAAGCTAAGTTTAATTGGATTGTTGATTTGAAAGGCCGGTTTTCCGGCCTTTTTTGTGGGTGGTGGAAAGGTAGTGTCCCAATTGTTTTAATAAACTTCATAATGTGGCTTAGTAAACCTAGCAAAGCGCTGCTAAGTTTTTTCTATTGAATCTTGCTAAGAACTAATAATTTAAAAGGAAGTTATAATGACTCATACAGTAACTAAGGTGGTTTGTTCCGATTGTAATCAAGAGTTTCCAGGGGTTCTACATGGTTTATTTGATCTAAATAAAAGATACGCTGCAGAGTGCCCTGAATGTAATAATGTGACTATTTTCAATGGAGTCTCTGATTTTATTGATACAGAAATTTCTTCTAGTGCGGTTGAAATAAAATGTATTTAAAGTCATAAATGTAATAATGTTTTTTTGCTTAAATAATATCTGCGATAGTCACGGTTTCAGTAATGAATGCAGGATGTAGTTTATAAAAGTAAGTCAGCCTGTATTAATAATGCCAAAAGAAAACCGCACCTTGCCATCAGGTGCGGTAATAGAACGGAATTTTAAGTTTAACTCTCTGGCCGAGTCCCCGCAGTCGCCATCAGTTTTTTATTTTCGCCGTTGCGCACTATTTGAATACTAAATCGATTTTCTGGCCGCATGCGGGCGATAAGGTCGAGTGCTTGGCGCTGGTTGTAGATGGCTTCTTGGCCGATGTAGGTCAGAATATCGCCGCTTTTTAAACCGGCTTTATCGGCAGGGCCGAGTGGTTGCACGCTGACCACTAATAAGCCGTGTTGTAAATTAAATAGGTGCATTTCCTGAGGTTCTAACTGGCGGGCACTAATGCCGAGCCAGCCGCGAATGACTCGGCCATATTGAATGATTTGCTTCAGCACTTCAGTGGCCAAACTAGACGGAATAGCAAAACCTATGCCGTTAGAACCGCCGCCATTTCGTGAATAAATCGCCGAATTAATAGCAACCAGTTCACCCCATGCATTAATTAATGCACCGCCAGAATTGCCCGGATTGATTGCAGCATCGGTTTGAATGAAATCTTCAATGGTGTTCAAACCTAGCCGATTAAGTCCGGTGGCACTGACAACGCCCATGCTCACTGCTTGACCCACGCCAAACGGATTACCAATCGCCAGTACAATGTCGCCAATGCGTACTGGGTGCATGGTGTTCAATGGAATGGTCGGTAATTGGCCGAGGTCGATTTGTAAAACGGCTAGGTCGGTATCTCGGTCAAAGCCAACGAGCCTAGCTTGTGAGAAACGACCATCGCGTAAACTGACGTTAATCGAGTCGGCGTTTTGCACCACGTGATAGTTGGTCAGTACATAGCCATCTTTAGTAAAGATAACTCCGGAACCGAGGCTGGTTTCGAATTCAGGTTTTGCTCGAAATGGCTGGCTCTCGATTAGTGGCAGTAGATCGGCCGATTTCAGCAATGGGTTGAGCGGTTGACTAATCGGTTGTTCAATTCGCTTGCTGGTATAGATATTGACCACGGCCGGTGCAGCTTTTTGCACTGCATTGGCAAAGCTAGTGTGGGTTGGTTGGAAGTCATCGTTATCACTGGAACCACTGAAAATCTCTGGCTGAATCAGCCATAACAGCGCGGCAGCCATCAAACCGGTGGCAATGCTCTGAAGAAAAAACTTTACGCTGCTGTTCATGGTTTAAAGTTCATCGTCCATTAAGTTGTGACTTATTTGCTAGTGCTACCAAATAAGTTTGGCAGACTGATTTTGACATTTTGTTATGAAATGTCGGTCGAAATCTCATTTTTCAATTGAATATCGACAATAGCAGGCAAGCGAGCCAAAATTGTTTGCCTATTGGCTGAGGACAAAATCTCAAGCGATAGGTATAAAGATCAATAATGCTTTTTGATATTGAGGATTACAACTGATCATGGCGCAACTGCGAGAGATTTGCCGTTACACGGATCAACTGCTGGAAGCTGGCAGTTTTAAAGACTATTGCCCGAACGGTTTGCAGCTAGAAGGAAAGGCTGAAGTTAAAAAAATTGTTTCAGGCGTTACCGCATCGGCAGACTTGATTGATCAAGCGATTGCCCAGGGTGCCGATTTGCTGCTGGTCCATCATGGTTGGTTCTGGAAAAACGAGCCAAGCCCAATTATTGGAATGCGTAAACGGCGCATTGCCAAAATGCTCCAGTCAGATATCAGCCTGCTGGCTTATCACTTGCCATTGGATGCACACCCGCAGCTAGGCAATAATGTACAACTTGGTCAGCTGCTCGATATTGATTTTCAGCCAGCGCAAAATCAGATGTTAGTTACGCAAGGTGAGTTGCCCCAGGCAATGTCAGCCGAGCAACTAGCGCAACATCTTGAATTAAAACTAGGTCGTGCACCGCTGCATTTTGGCCATGGCCCAAAGCAGATTAAGCGAGTGGCTTGGTGTACCGGTGGCGCACAGTCTTATATTCAAACGGCGCTGGATATGGGGGTTGATGCTTATATTACCGGTGAAGTTTCCGAGGCAACGTTTCATATTGCTAGAGAAGCAGGGATTCATTTCTTCGCTGCCGGTCATCATGCAACCGAACGTGGTGGAGTAAAAGCACTTGGTGATCACCTTGCAGAAAATTTTTCGATCGAACATCAATTTATTGATCTAATCAATCCGGTCTAACTCACCATGAGCGGCCAAATATTTAGATTGAGCGGTGGTTTTCTGTTTTAACCCATCGCTCAATTAATTACGTCACCTGTGGTATCAAATTTCCTTTGGTTTAAGTCTTTTTCTGTTACCTATGCTTTGTCTATGGAGGATAGCTGTCACTGCTGACATGTTGTCTGCCAGATAGGTTATTCACCCAGGGAAAAACTAACAGGGACACTGCTCTATGCAGCCACACGAGCTTCCGCAGCATCAACCATTGGTATTAGTGGTCGACGATGATCCAGTGATAAGGATGATGCTCAAACGCTTTTTGGAAGCGCAAAATATTCAGGTCAGTGAAGCAGTCAACGGCCAGGTCGCGCTGGACAAAATAAACCAGGAAAAACCAGACTTGGTATTGCTCGATTGTGCAATGCCGGTAATGGATGGTTTTGAAGCTTGCCAGAAGCTGCGATCAATTGAGCAATTTGCAGAAATTCCAATACTAATGATTACTTCATTAGAAGATGAGGCGTCAGTCGATAAGGCCTTTGAAGCAGGCGCCAGCGATTACATTACTAAGCCAATCAACTGGGCAATTTTGCGTCATCGTTTACATCGAATGATTAGCTCACGACAAACTCAAAATGAATTGGAATTAGCGTTTCGGGTGCTTGAAAGCACCAGCGAAGCAGTGATTATTATGAGCCTTGAAGGGGGCTTGTTGTCGGTGAATCGAGCGTTTACCAACATTACCGGCTTCACCCGGGATGATGTTCAAGGCCACAGTTTCAAATGGCTACTCAGTGAGTGCGATGATCATCAAGTGGAAATTGCTTGGTCGGGCTTAATGCGTGACGGTCATTGGCAAGGCGAACTAAAAGGGCGACGCAGAAAAGGTGACAGCTTTCCGCAATGGTTGAGTTTGTCGCTGGTGCGTAATAGTCGCGGTGAGGCAGTTAACGCATTGGCAATTGCCGCTGATATCAGCCGAATTCGCGATTCCGAACAGCAGCTAGATTATCTAGCCACCCACGATCCATTAACGGATTTGCCGAATCGCAGCCATTTCTTTGATCGCTTGCGCCGTTCTATTCGCCAAAGACAAGATCCGGGGATGTTGGCGGTGATGCTGATCGATCTTGATCGATTCAAAATTATCAATGAAAGCCTCGGCCACCCAATTGGTGACCAATTATTGTTGGCTGTGGCAGAACGATTAAAAGCAGAATTGCGTGAAGGCGATACGATTGCCAGACAAGGCGGTGATGAATTTGCGGTGGTGCTTTATGGAGTCACTCGAGTTAGAGCGGTTGCTGATTTAGCCAATCATTTATTAAAACAACTCACTGCGCCGTTTCAGCTGAAAGAACACCAATTGCATATCACCAGTTCCATCGGCATTAGTTTATGTCCAGCCGATGGCACTGATGCAGCGACCTTACTGAGAAATGCCGAACTGGCAATGTATTACGCCAAAGACCAAGGCAAAAATACCTTCCAGTTTTATTCACCAGAAATGAATGCTAAGGCGATGGAAAATCTATCGCTGGAAAATGATTTACGTGGTGCGCTAGCTCGAAATGAATTAGTAGTTTTTTATCAGCCTAAAGTAGATATCGCATCGGGAATTACTGTCGGTGCTGAAGCACTAATTCGCTGGGAGCATCCAAAGCTTGGGCAAATCTCACCGCTGAAATTTATTCCAATTGCTGAAGAAATCGGTTTGATCAATGACATTGGCCAATGGGTGTTGGCGCAAGCTTGTACTCAAGCCAAGCTTTGGCAGCAGCAAACGCCGGGTTTTGTAATTAGCGTGAATGTTTCACCGCAGCAATTTCGAGACGAAGATTTATTAGATCGAGTACAGGCAACGATTGCTCGTTCAGGCATCGACCCGTATAAGGTTGAGCTGGAATTAACCGAAGGCTGTTTGATGGATAGTGTCGAAAGTAATATCCAAACGCTGGAGGCACTAAAAGATCTTGGAGTTCGGCTGTCAGTAGATGATTTTGGAACGGGTTACTCTTCGTTAGCTTATTTAAAGCGTTTTCCAGTCGATGTATTAAAAATTGACCGATCTTTCGTTCGAGATTTAGCTAGTGACCCTGAGGATGCAGCGATTGTTTGCACCATTATTTCATTGGCGCATAGCCTGAAATTAGAAGTGGTTGCAGAGGGCGTTGAAGATACCGAGCAGTTGGCATTTCTAGCCAAACAAAATTGTGATCAATTTCAGGGCTATTTGTGTTCTCGCCCGGTGCCACCGGAAAACTTCCATTCTTTATTGAGCGCTCCGGCTAATTGGTTTTGTCTGCCAAGGCAGAAACAAAAAAGAAGTGACGATTCGCCGCCACTTAATCCGTAATTCTTAGCCTGAAATGTTTTTTGTTGAGTTGAATTTAGTTTTACTTCGAAAAAAAGGCCGTCATTTTAAATGACGGCCATTTTTTTATTGCTGTTTGTTGTTAATGGGTGCTTTTAATTACTTGAGCAGTAGGTAGAAAGAACCACGACCTCGAATCACATTTAACAGCAGTTCGCTTTGTGAGCGCTTAGCAATTTTACCTAGCTGCTTGATGCTATTCACACCACGGCGATTGACTGAATAAATAATATCGCCTGGGCGTAAGCCTTGATTCCATGCCGGGCTAAAGCGCTCAACTTGAGAGATCTCGACACCTTGCACGCCTTCAGTAATTTCTTCATCGCGGGCTTTTAAAATCGCACCCGCCAGTTGAGGGTGGATTGTTTCAGCTCGAGATTTTTTCTGCTCAGGTGCTTGAATCACCACTTTGGCAATTTTCTTTTTGCCGTCGCGAATATAAGTCACTTTTACTTTAGTGCCGCTGCGCAATAAACCAATGCTGTTGCGTAATTGGGCGCCATCCTTAACTTTTTTACCATCGACAGCGATGATGATGTCGTCTTTTTGCAGGCCCGCTTTTTTAGCGCCGGTGTTATCAAAGACTTTTTGTACCAGTGCGCCGTAGTCGACATCTGTGTCGAAATAAGGCTGTAGTTCGGCAGTAAAATCGCCAATTTGAACCCCTAAAATACCGCGTTGAACTTCACCGTGTTTCACGAGTTGATCGGTGAGGCTTTTTGCCATATTGATTGGAATAGCAAAGCCAATACCAACGTTACCGCCGCCTGGAGCGATAATAGCGGTGTTAATGCCGACTAGTTCACCACGAAGGTTAACCAGTGCGCCGCCGGAGTTGCCGGGGTTAATTGAAGCATCGGTTTGAATAAAGTCTTCATAGCCTTCAATACCTAAACCACTACGGCCTAAGGCGCTGACAATACCGGAAGTGACGGTTTGCCCTAATCCGAATGGATTGCCGATGGCAACTACAAAATCACCGACCCGCAAGCTATCGGAATTAGATAAAGGAATCGCAGTGAGATTTTTCGCTTCAACTTGAATTACTGCAACGTCTGAATCTGGATCGCCACCAATTAACTTAGCGTCTAATTCACGGCCATCACGCAGGGTGACTTTAATTTCATCGGCTTTATCGATCACGTGATTGTTGGTCAGGATGTAGCCGTTTTCAGCATCAATTACCACGCCTGAACCGAGGCTTTGTGTCGGGCGACCTTCTTGGCGAGGGCGGCGAGCGTTAGGGCCAAAGAAGAATTCAAATGGGTCAACTTGCTGTCTGGACGATGATTTGGCTTTGCTGCGAGTTGCAATGTTTACAACTGCAGGGGTGGATCGTTCCAGCATAGGTGCAAGGCTGGGAATTTGTTCACCATCAACCGCTAAAGGCAATGCCGCTTGGGCTGCGCCTGAAGTTCCGACAACAGAGGTGAAAACTAAAATGAAGCACGCGAGCAATTTTTGCATAATTATGGGGCACTCCAGCCGATAGGAAATGGATAAAATAACGTTTCAAGATCTTAAAAAGGTCGTATGAGATGACGAGCTTTGCAAGCTTGTTGTTGGTGATTTTGAGTGATAAATGTGGCTGAAGTTCAGCAAGCAATGTGCAGAAATATGGGAAGTACCTAATGTAAAGCCGTTGATCGTTAGATCTTGCAGTGCGATTGCTGACGGTTCCGGCAATATAATCTTGTTAGATGCTAGGTGGAGGTCGCTCTAGAGAGAGTGAAAACGTTACTTAATTTGATGGTGTGTCAGCTTTTTGATTGAGGTAATATCTATTTATATATAGAATAAGCGGCAAATATAAAAGTAATCAGCGGTGTAATGTGAGTTTGAAATAATTGCCTTCCAGTTTGCCAGTTAATGCTTTATTACCTGCCAGGCCGTGGCTGGAAAATGAGTGCTGATAGTCCAACCTACGCGGGTGCTTATTTAGCAGTGGGTGTTGATTTACAAGGTATTGCACCGAAGCAGTTTGAGCAGTTGCAAGTCGAGCTAGAAGCCACTAAAGCCCAGCTTGAAGAGGAAAACCTCGACGGCTTGACCAAGCACGATCTAACCGGGGCCATTATGCAAACCGGTGTGCTAGGTTATTTCGGCATGACCTATGCGCAAGATAAATTGGCAGCGCAGTTACAAAATGCAGTGACGTATCGCACGCCGTCCTACGGCACGTTTGGTATTGCGCCGACGGTAAGTTATTGGTTTGGTTTACCGCGTGATATCAAATTTGCTGGAGTGGGAATGGATATCGACCGGCTGGGGTTTGCGACCGAAGTGGGTAACAATTGTTATGTCGATTGGACCACATTGAACAGAGCCAGCGCAGCCCGGGCATCGGCATTTGAACATTTAATTCCTGAGATGCTGTTTGCTAACACCTCACAAACCAACTCTGAAGGCTCTGCCCAAGGCTCACCTCAAGGCGTTAGTGCGGTTAAGGCACTGCAAGTTGCAGCGCAGCAAGGGCAAAAGATTTTTACCCTGACCCAGACTAATATCGACCAGCTGAACAATATCTCGATTGATTCCGCCACCAAAAACGAAATCCGCAATGCGATTAGCCAAGGAAAAACCGTGCAAGTTCATGAGCGGGAAATCAACTACTTCGGCTGGAGTGGCTCGGGTTATATTATCGAAAATCCAGAAACCGGCAGTGGTGCATATAAAATTACCGGTGGGGCGAATGGGGCAATATTAATAGTTCTTGGATTACTTGTTTTGTTTTTATTGGGAATTAAAATATTTTTGCTCGGTGGAGTTGTGCTTACAGCTGTTATGAGTGCAGCGTTGGTTGCATTTGTTAATGCTGCTTTGGCGATGATTGCCTTAGGTATTTCTTTAGTTGCAGAAAGCTTGGGGCAGAAATTGATTGCAGATGTAGCATGTGCATTTTCATGGGTGTTTATAGGAGGGTCGATAGGAGGGTTGTTGGCTTTCTTTTTACCTGCTGTAGGAATAATTGGATCCAGTATAGTTAGTGAAGCGATAGGTGTTATAGCAATATTTTCTCAGTGTTCGATTTTATGATTAGGCTTTTTCTGGTTTTACTTACAGAGTTGATAGCTATTTCTTTAGGCGGGTATTTTGCTTTCAAATATGAGTCTATAGCCTGGGGCGTTGCAATGTTTGCTGTTTATAATTTGGCTTTTCTTCCGGTAATTTTCATAAAAAGGGAATAGGGTGAAGTGCATTGCTTAAAGGCAGTGCCATATATGGCAGGTTTTGTCGTGTGTTTTCAACAGTTGCTTTGACTATCGGCGGGCTGATTTTGGGTGGTTTTTGGGTAGGCGCTCTTGTGTTCTGGGCAGCATCGTTTTTGCTAGGGAATGCCCTTGTAGCAGTTGCTCAAAGTGAAGTGAGCTGCTCTTTGAGAAGAATATGATCAGATCAATTTATTTTGAATCAGAACAAGTTGCCAGAAAATTTTTGGCTTTATCTGTAGTCTGTCCTCCGTGGGCGATAATGTTGTTGCCTAAGCGGCACAGGGTTCTGGCAAGTGGTGCTTTCTTGTTACTGCTCGGAGCTGGAGTAGTTATGTACTTATCAAACATTGGGAACTGGTTTTATCAATATGCGATGTATACAGGCTCCTACTCCCTGATTGCTTTTTATCCGCTGCAAAAGCGTTTCAGCGAAAAATTGATTCTTACATATAAGGCCCTGCTTTTGCTGGTATGGCTTATCTCAATGGGGCTGGCTTTGACCGTCCCGTTTGTTTTAAAAGGTGTCGCTGTTTTGCTGCTTGGCCTAATTGCTTGGAGTTTTTTATGGCTTGATTTCAGGGGAGATTAGATGGGCTATTTTGTTTTTGGTCTGTTGTTATGGATGACGGGCATTTGGGGATTTTATCGTTTTGAGCATTCGGAGTACTTACAGGGCGTGTGGTACTTTTGGATTATGCTGGCTGGACTGTTTTTGATTTACCAGAAAACCCCCGGTAACAAGATTTTCTATAGGGATAAAGAATCTGTGGTTAAAGAATTGTTGCTTGGAATCGTTTTTTTCGGGTCTTTCCTGAGGGGGTATTTTTCTAATGATTATTTTGTAAACAAAGAGCTACAAAAACATGGTGCTTACACAAAAGTAACCAAACTAAGCTGGCGTCGAAACTGTGATGGCAAGTACGCATGCAAGGATAAGGCGTACTTTGAATTTGAGTATAAAGGGGAAATATTTCGTAATGCGCATCGGGTTGATTGGGAAGATCGAAACCACCCGGTTCAAATTCACTTTTCTACCAATACTCCAGATGTTGCGTTTTTAGTACCGGTGGATGAAAAGAAGTAATGATATTTGGATTTGACTGGCAGCTGTGACAATTCCGGTTGCACTTAAGTGCTATTTGGAGAGCTAACACATAAAGGCAGTGCCGCCCAACAAGGGCAGAAGATATTTACCTTAACCAAAGATAATATCGATCAGTTAAATAATATCTCGATTGATCATGCCGCCAAAAACGAAATCCGTAATGCCATTAGCCAGGGTAAAACCGTGCAAGTGCATGAAAAAGAAATCAACTACTTCGGCTGGAGTGGCTCGGGATATATTATCGAAAACCCCGAGACCGGCAGCGGTGCATATAAAATCACCGGCGGGGCGAATGGGGCGGCACTTATAAATTATCTTTATGGCATGATCGCTTTTTTATTGGGTGCGGCTGATGGATATACGGGTAAGTTTGCTAAATATGCTGATGCATGGTGGTCGGAAAAAATAAAAAAACTTCAATCAGCTGCAAAATTAGCAAAAGTGGCAGGAGTATTTGGTTTGCTTGTAGGGTTTACTTCAATTGCCTTAAGTGAACACTCTTTAGAATCAAAAATTGGATTGGCAGTAATATCGGTAGTTGCATTTGCAATTACATTAGAAGTAGTTGCGCTGGTGGTCGCTGCGATATCTTCTTCGGCAATCGCCTTTTTAATTGGAGGTGCAGTTGCAGCAATAATTGCTGTTTTTGCAAATACCTTGGGTAATTATTTGTTTTCACATGTGAGACGATGGGATGAGCAGTTCGCTCGGTTTGCATAAGGATTGAAATGAATATCATCATTATATTTATGGGTTTGGCTATCTGCTTATATGCAATCATTTGGTATGTTTGGAGTTTGTTTTGGGTGGATATTCAGGCAAAAGTAATGCAGGTCGAGTATGTAAATAAATCTGTTCCTGGAAGTGTTCTCTTTAGATTGAAATATAAGGCGGTCTTATATAAATTCATGTTAAATAAAGAAAAGAAGCTTGGGGGGCAGCAAGGGTTGTTTTTGAAAGGGTTTGGCCCAAATGTTTTAGTTGGAGATACTGTGATTGTTATAAAAAACCCTTCAAGCAATTTTTTCTGTTTGAAAAGAAGGTTTTTTGATTTTTGTGTAATGCTTGCACTGATTGCTGTTGGAGCAGGGGCAATGTTTGCATTTTGGTAGAGAAAAGCATACAGCCCAAAGGAATGGTAAGAGCAGGAGCAAATGAATCTTATGCATAAGTAATCTGATTTTCTTTTGATTGGAAAATGAGTATTGATAGCCCAGCCTATGCCAGCGTTGGTCTGGTGGTTGGGCTTGATTTTCGGTGTTAACGAAACAAGGGAAAACAGATGCCAGCCAAAGATTTCACTCCTTCATAATGGCTGCAAATAAAAAATATTAATTCACGGTAGACCAGTAATGAAAATTACTGGTCTACCGATATGATGTCAGTGTCATCAAAACCATTAATCTTGAACAGCTGGGAGCGACCGAAGTGGGTAATAACTGCTATGTCGACTGGACTACTTTAAACCGCACCAGTGCGGCGCGGGCATCGGCATTTGAGCATTTAATTCCTGAAATGCTGTTTAACAATGATTCAACAGACCCGGCAAATGCGCCGCAAGCTGTTAGTGCTGTCAAGGCGTTGCAAGTCGCTGCGCAGCAAGGGCAAAAAATCTTTACCCTGACCCAGGAAAATATCGACCAGCTGAACAATATCTCGATTGATTCCGCCACCAAAAACGAAATCCGCAATGCGATTAGCCAAGGAAAAACCGTGCAAGTTCATGAGCGGGAAATCAACTACTTCGGCTGGAGTGGCTCGGGTTATATTATCGAAAATCCAGAAACCGGCAGTGGTGCATATAAAATTACAGGTGGAGCGAATGGGAGTTGGGAAGCTCTTGATGAAGACCTCGCCGGTTGGTTAACGGCCATTGGTTTTTTCACTGGGATTTTAGCGGGTGCTGTCAGTTCTGTTTTGATTGCTGTTCTTCTTTTGGTTGTATCGATAGTTATTGCTGCAATCCTTGTATATGACTTACTGCACGCGAGAGCAAATTCAGATAGCAAATGCAGGGATGCGTTTTTAGCTTTATCATCAATTGCTGTTGTGTTTGTAGTTATAGGTTTTTTTGTGAATCCGATGTTGGGTCTAGTTGCTTTATATGCTTCCCTGATTGCGGGGAATTCTTTAGCGCCATCCGACCAGGCATGTAAAGACTTAGCAAGGAGGCCTGCTTGATGTTGCCAATTATTGGTTTTGGGTGTCTGGGCGCAAGCTTGTTCTTTTGTATTTATTTTGTCTATGCGCTTGTATCTAAAAAAGTATATGCGGCAGGTAGATGGCTATATCGTTGTGAAGATACAGCGGCGTACTGGATTGCTTTAGTGGGGGTTGTCGTGATGATGGTTTTCACTTTTTTCTGCGCTGGGATATATCTGCCAGGTTTGTTTTGAGGTAACCATTCAGCATGTCACACCAACCGATCCAATTTCTCCTGAATAAAGTCCGGCCATTTACCCGCAAATAATAACGACAAAGCTTCCCCAACACCGACCCCATTTTTTTGGCAGGTCGATATATAGCTCCGGATTCTGCAATACGCTTTCACGCCATCCCATGAGCGGAAGCAGCCTGATATCTTCTGCTGAACCTTGCTCATACGGAAGTCCCGTTCACCCTGATTATTGGTAAACGGTGCTCGGGTATTACTCATAAACCGCAGCACGTCTGCTTCAAAATCCCGCAGCCGCTCTAATAAATTTCTCGATTTACTTCGTGCTAATTTCCCTCGTTTTAATTGACCTTTTTTATCCGCTTTTTTTGGCTCAGGTGCCGGGCATTCCCGATCACCTGCTTTTAATATTTTTCGATATCGCTTCACCCATTTTTGACACTGCTTTTCATCCAACTCACCCCCCGCCTCATTGACTGCCGTATTCATTTCATAAAGCAGATCTTCCATTGCCTTGGCCCACTGCTGGCCATCTTGCTCATGGGCTCGCGCCAATTCACGTACATGATGGGCGTTACACAATACATGCAAGCACAGCACAAATCGGTAGTAGCTTTTCCAGTGATCGTGTACCAATAAACCGGTAAATTTAGGCAAGATGTCGATCGCTTCCATTGCCTCGATACCTCTTGATTCATGCGCTTCAATCCACGTCCAGCGGTCATTGCTCGCGACATGTAGCCACTTTCGTTTACCATTGATATTGACGCCGGTTTCATCGGCATGAATCAAATCTCCAGCACGCAAAATAGCCGGTACTAACTGAGCAAATGGCTTCAGTCGATGAAAAGCTTCCTGATTAAAATTGGCAAGGCTACCGGTGCTGATTGGCGCATCCAATATCTCAGCGAAGTGCTTTTGAGTCCGTTCATAAGGAATCAGCTGGTAGCTCGACATATAAACCGCGTTGGCTTTAAACTCATTGCCATATTGTATTGGCCGAGTGACCCCTTGCGGAAACTCAGCAACAAACTGGTTACCCTGCTCGTCTTGTAGAATCTGCGCCCGATATTCGGTGACATATCGGGTAATACGAACATCAACTACTTGGCGGCTTTCACTGCCAACAACACGGTATTTTCCTTTCGGCAATTGGCTACGATCAATCGTAATATCCAGCACTTCATCTGGGTCTTTCACCGGTGATAAATTACTGCCTTTATGGCCAGGCTGCCCGCCTGGGTTTTTATTGCTTTTGGCGCGCGATTTCTTTTCTCGATTAGGATCTGCCGATGGCGGAATGCTGGAGTTTTTGCTGTTTAGCCCTTTGCTATCAAGCAATATCTTAACGACGAGCATCAGCATACGAACCATCGCCACCAGTTCGGGCGGTAAGCTTTTGCTTTTGGCTAACAATCGCTCGGTTTCAGCGATTGTTTTATTAATTTCGATTGAGTCCATGCGGTTATTATCGCACAGGTTTTCAGGGTGGTTTTTTTGTCTCTGAGGCTTACTGTGGCGACTTTTTAGAAGCGGAATGCTGATGCGCTATTCTGAGCAAAAAACATTGATAATCAGGTGTGTTAATAGCAGTTTAATGCGGCGTTTAAGTGGTATTCTGAAAGAGGTGCTTAAATTCGGGAAAATATCAAAAAACCTGTCAAGCGATTTTTATATTAAATTGTGCTGAATGGTTACGTTTTGAGTGCATAGAAAATTAACCTGTATTTACGGGGTATATATGAACAAAGTGCACATTGCTTGGAAGCTGTTGACTACTTCAGTCGCTTTTTATACAGGTGAACAATGAAGCAAGTATATGTACCGCAACATAACCCCAAGCAGCTGAACCGATTTAAGGTGCTTTTTATTGGTGTCGCACTGTCCATTGCTGCGGTCATTCAGTTTGAAAGGGAGGTTTATGTTTAAGACCATGATGGTTTTTCTAGCTGCAATGACAGGCTTGTGGTGTCTTTGTCGGTCCAATTATTGGGATTGTATTAATGTATACGGGATTAATTGCGGCAGGTGGAGCAATGGCTGCGGCAAATAGCGCGATTTGCAGGAATAGCTGAGGTGCTGACATCGTGGATGTGCTCAAATATGCAGGAATGTTTGAAATTGTTTTTTGTTGTTATGGGGTTATATCTAGCCGGATTTTCTTTAAAGGCGGTTGGCAGTATCGGTCTGAACCAGGGGATTCTTATTGGTCGGGCGTCTTTATTCATGGCTTTGCCGGGGTTATGCTGGTAATCGTTACGGGTATGGCACCTGATGCTGCATTTTAATACAGCCAATTTTTGGGGGATGAGTTTGTCGTAATGTTGTCGGTAATAGGTTTTGGATGCTAGTTTTTTCTTTGTAATTTATCTGGTGCATGCGCTTTTATCAAAAAAAGTTTATGCGGCGGGGCGTTGGTTGTATCGCTAAGATAATGCTGCAGCTTATTGGTTTGTTGTACTAGGTGTTGTGATTATGATTGGATTTACTTTCGCCGGTGCCACGATTTATATTCCGAGTTTATTTGAGGAGCAAGTTTGATCGAGTCAAATACCAAGCAGAATTTTGCCCCGCAGCACTCGCCAGAGAAAATTCGTCGTTTTAAAGTGGTTTTTATTTCACTGGCAATAATGGTTGCTGCGGTAATTCAGTTTGTTTGGTTTCCATGGTTTCGAGAATTTGCCGATACTGTACAGTGTCAAAATTATCTTTGGTTTGATGCCGAGGTTAATGGCGCTGGAGTTATGTTCTACGGACTTTTTGTGGGTATTCCGGCGATGTTCGCATCAATCGGAATAGG
Organism: Pelagibaculum spongiae; assembly: GCF_003097315.1. Lineage (NCBI taxonomy): Bacteria > Pseudomonadati > Pseudomonadota > Gammaproteobacteria > Oceanospirillales > Pelagibaculum > Pelagibaculum spongiae. Next base: position 553,884 of record NZ_QDDL01000001.1, on the reverse strand, counting down.
CATGTTTTTATTACGCGGCAGAAAAATACTGCGAGCGGGCCAAGATCCATTGCCGGGTGAAAAGGTCTATTTCCGCAGGCGCTATGTATTTGGCATGACTGTCTATGCTAAAGCGTTGTTGCCAGTGTTGCTTGGCGTGTTCGCATTAATGATGGCGTTTTGGGGGTATGGTCAGGCAGGAAATATATTGGCTGAAACTAATTGGTCGCAAATTAACCAGGCGTGTATTGCTGGCCTAGGTTAAGTGTTGCAGAAACTTAAAGCTGCCCTGAACGCAAGGTTGGAAGAACTCCTGAGCCTTCTGGTAGATATCGTAAAATGTCAGATGGCGCTTCGTGACCGCCATGGATGGTGGAAATTCCGAGAAATCAAGGGATCATTTCTGGTCTTATCTAACCTACTTGGCATCGAATTAAGCATCTAAATAAATAAGGTGTTTATTAATGCTATGGTTTTAGGTTTTTAAAAAAAACAGCACTTGCAAAACTTTTGCAAGTGCTGTTTTTTTTGCCGTAAATTAATTGGCAATTTTCTGTTGCGGATCTTCTATTGGCACAGGCTTCAAATATTCCGGGTAATGACTTTCGATATATTCTTCGAAATATTGTTCTAGTGCTGGGAAGACTTTGGTGAAACGACGGAAATCTTTACGATCCATCACCAAAACGGTGGTTTCTTCTAAGGCAGTTACTGCGCCGGTAGTAGCCGATGGCTGGCCGGGTATTTGACCGAGCAATTCACGCTCACCCAAATGTTCGCCCTTGCCCATGGTTTTAATGAACTGCTGGCCATCAGGGCCTTTCATGGTTACGCCCAAGGTGCCTTTTACAATGGTGTAGAAACCTTCTGGAATCTGGCCGGGGTAAAAAACAATATCGCCTTGGGCAAATCGCAAATAACGAGCTGAAGGTTCTGACCATTGCTTGAACTTAACTGTGGTGCGTGGAAAGCAATAATCTAGGAACCAGTTAATACCCACTCGTAGCTTGGTCATGCCACCGGGCAGCATGCCGAGATAAAAAGTACGCCATAAAATCCAGGCAAAGGTGCCAGAAAGTTTAATGCCGAACATTTCACCGACTGCCTTATAAGCACCAATCGAGGCTAGTGAGCCGAGCGGTTTATAGTCAAATGGCTTTAACGGTTTTTCGGTGAGCAGGCATTGCATGTTTCTTGCCAAGCACAATGCTTCGCGAGACGCGAATTGCGCTGTTGGCGGTGCAAAGCGCGGTTTGCCGTCTTTGTCTTCGGGTAATGGAATTAGTGCCGCATCACCTAATGCCCAAACCCGTTCCATTCCTTTGACTTGAAAGAACGAATCAGTCGCCAGTTTGCCGCGTTCTAATTCAACTGGAAGTGCTTTTAGTAACTGGGATGGGCCGTTGCCGATAGTGGCAACAATGGTGGCGGTTTCCAGTCGCTGGCCATCCATAGTTTCGACCATGGTGCCAGTGGCTGATTTAATGCCAACACCTAACAGCATTTCTATGCCGCGTTTTTTTAGCTGTAGTGCGGTGTAATCTGCTAGTTTTTCCGGTAGTTCCGGTAAAATTCTTGGCAAGTATTCAATCAACATAATGCGGATTTCTGCTCGGGTAATGTTCGGGTAGAACTTGAGTGAGCGCGTCAGCATTTCTTCCATTTCACCGGTGGTTTCAACCCCGGAGAAACCACCGCCAGCAACGATAAAGGTTAATAATCGTCGTTTTAATTGCGGGTCGTGGGTGACGTCCGCATGTTCCAGGCAGTTGATAATATGATTACGCAGCCGATGGGCGTCGGCGAGGTTTTTCATTCTTAGGGCGTGTTCTTGCAAGCCCGGAAAGCGACTCAGGTCCACTTGCTGGCCACTGGCGATAACCAGTTGATCATAGCTCAGTGGAACCATAACGCGTTTGCGTCCCTGCATTACATAGACACGCTGGTTTGCGTGATCAATCCGACGAATATCCGCCATACGGAATTTGACGCCGGGTAACAGGGCGCGCAGAGGGGAAACTGCATCTTCGGCATTGATGGTGCCAGCAGCAACTTCAGGCAGCAAAGGCTGAAATACGAAATAGTTGTTTTCGCAAACCAGCTCAATATCGTGGTCTTTTCCTAGTAACTTTTGCAGATGTTTGGCGCAGAATACGCCGCCAAAACCGCCTCCGAGCACTAGTATTTTTTGCCTTGCCATTGTTATACCTCCAATATCACATCTTGAATGAAGGTGCCGGACAGGTTGCTTTTATAGTTGCGATTGAGTGATTTTTGGTGCGACAAATAATGTAGCTAACCTATCGTCTCAATGCCTGTCTGGCTAAATTTTTATATTTGTGCGTTGCAGCAAATTGGTTGTGGATTAAGCCGAAGTGGCGGTTAAAAGTCAAGAAAGCGCTTAAAAAATTAAGGGTTGTTAGTTGGTTGTCAAGAATGCACTGAAAAACATTCAAGTCTGGTTTTGCTGAAAAAGCTCTTCTTCAAAACCTAACGTTTCTAAGCTAGTCATGCGATCTGGGAATAATCGACCTTCTAGGTGATCGCATTCATGCTGGATGACTCGAGCATGAAATCCACTCACTTCGTTTTCTACTTTGTTGCCGTTTTTATCTAAGCCGTAATAATGAATTTGATGAAAGCGAGGCACTTGTCCGCGAATGCCGGGCAGGCTAAGGCAGCCTTCCCAATCTTCAAATTTTTCTTGCGATGTTGGTGTGATCATTGGATTGATAAGAATGGTTTGCGGTATTGCTGGCTGATCGGGATAGCGCGGATTGTGTTCAAAACCAAAGATCACTAGCTGCAGATCAATGCCAATTTGTGGCGCGGCTAGCCCGGCACCATCATAATGGCGCATGGTATCAAGCATGTCTTGAATCAGTAGTTTGATATCAGCTGAGGTTGGATCTTCAACTTCGCGTGCCTGACGGCGCAGTAACGGATCACCCATCCGTAGGATACGTCTAACAGCCATTTGGTTGCTTCCCGTTGCCAGTTAATGCAGCTTCTATTATCGTCGCAGGCGAGCACTTTTGAAAAGTGCATTCGAGCAAATAAATTATTTATTAGAAATCAGGAGTTTCAGATGATTGAAATGCCAAGTGGCGATGCTGCGCTGAACTTCATCGGCGGCGGTGGCAATATTCAGGCGCACTGGACTGCTCCTAAGGGTGAGTCAAAGAATGTTTCTGCTTTGGTTTGCCATCCGCACCCGCTGGGTGGCGGCACCATGGACAATAAAGTGGTTACCACGCTGACACGTAATTTCCGCGATGCAGGTATTGGCTGTTTGCGGTTAAATTTCCGTGGCGTTGGCCATAGTGAAGGTGGTTTTGATTTTGGTGTTGGTGAATCAGAAGATGTAATGATTTTGCTGCATTGGTTGCGCAGGCAAAACCCTGACCACAAAATTTTGCTGGCTGGCTTCTCTTTTGGATCGTTTGTTTCCCTACGAGCAGCGAATTTACTTCCTAAAGAGATTGTTGAGCGTATTTTATTGATTGCACCGCCAGTGCTTCGTTTTAACTTTCGAGCGATTGGTGCGCCGGTGCATCCGTTAACCATTATTCAGCCGCAACAGGATGAAATAGTTTCACCTCAGGCAGTAGAAGCTTGGGTTTCTGAGTTGCAGGGTGATAAACAGTTTATAAAAGCAGAAGCTTGTGGTCATTTTTTCCATGGCCAGTTGAGCTTGCTAAAGGATTTGGTTAACCAGAACTTTGTTGGTTAAATCTTGAGTTGAGCCGGGTGGGTGGATGATCTGCTCGGCTCAATTGAAAAATATAATTATAAAGCGCCGATTAATTGGTGAATTTTGTCATTTGATCGGCCAAGTTGTTGCGGTAGGAGATAAACAGGGTGACACCCGAACAAAGATATCAGCAGGATCTTCAACAGCCGGGATTCACTTCTGATCCAGCACAGCAATTAGCGGTGTCGCATTTGCAGCGTTTGTATCAGGACTACTGTGCCGCCATCAATAAAAAGGCCGGTTTGCTTGACCGCTGGATTAAGAAAAAGAACGAACCGCTCAAGGGTGTTTATTTTTGGGGTGGCGTTGGTCGAGGCAAAACTTATCTAGTAGATGTTTTCTTTGAATGCCTGCCAGGCGAGCGAAAGCAGCGAGTGCATTTCCACCGCTTTATGCGCAGCGTTCATGCTTCATTGGATAAACATAAAGGTCAGAAAAACCCGCTACAGGTGATCGCTAAAGAATTTGCCGATCAGTGTGACATTCTTTGTTTCGATGAATTTTTTGTCTCAGACATTACAGATGCAATGATTTTAGCTGGACTAATGGAAGCCTTGTTTGAAAATGGAGTTTCCCTGGTGGCGACTTCTAATATTGCGCCGGACGGTTTATATCGAAATGGTTTGCAGCGAGCGCGTTTTCTACCGGCAATTGATTTGATCAAGCAGTTCACGGAAGTGGTGAATGTGGATGGTGGTGTCGATTATCGATTGCGAGCACTGGAAAAAGCCGAGATTTATCATTCGCCGCTAGACCAGCAAGCTGAAAAAGGTTTGCGGCAATATTTTTCAATGCTGGCGCCTGAAGTCGGCGGGCGCAGTCAGCAAGCGTTAGAAGTAGAAGGGCGTTTAATTGATGTCAAAATGGCTGGCGATGGTGTGGTTTGGTTGGATTTTCATGCCATTTGTAAAACCGCCAGAAGCACTGCCGACTATATAGAAATAGCGCGCTGTCATCATTCTGTTCTGGTGTCAGGTGTCGAACACATGGATGATGCCGGCAATGATCATGCGCGGCGGTTCATTAACATGGTTGATGAATTTTACGACCGCTGCGTTAAACTTATAATGTCTGCAGAAGTGCCTCTGGATCAGCTATATTCCGGTAAACAGCTTGCTTTTGAGTTCAAAAGAACTCGCAGTCGGCTGCAGGAAATGCAATCTCATGAGTATCTCGCGCGTAAACACTTGCCATAAAACGTGAATAAAGGCTTGTGTGCGCTGGAGGGTTTATGTAGAATCCCGGCACTTTCTACAGTCAATATCCTGTGGTTTCAAGATAATGAAGACTTTTACAGCTACGCCGCAAACAGTCAAACGTGACTGGTATGTCGTAGACGCAGAGGGCAAGACTCTCGGTCGTATGGCGGCAGAAATTGCAACTCGTTTGCGCGGAAAACATAAGCCTGAGTACACTCCTCACGTTGATACTGGTGATTACATCATCGTTATCAATGCTGAGAAGGTTAAAGTTACTGGTAATAAGGCACAAGACAAAATGTACTATCACCACACTGGTTTTCCAGGTGGTTTGAAGACTGTCAACTTCGCTAAGCTGAATCAAACTTTCCCTGAGCGGATTATTGAGAAAGCGGTCAAGGGTATGTTGCCCCGCGGTCCTTTGGGTCGTGAAATGTATCGGAAGCTGAAAGTGTATGCGGGTGCCGAGCACCAGCACGCAGCCCAGCAACCTCAGGTACTGGACATTTAACGGAGAGCTATGATGGCAAACTTTGATTACGGTACTGGTCGTCGCAAGAGCTCTACAGCTCGTGTATTTATGCGTCCAGGCAGCGGCAACATTACGATTAATGGCCGTTCGATAGATGTATATTTTGGTCGTGAAACTTCTCGCATGGTTGTTCGTCAGCCATTAGAGTTAGTTGAAATGACTGATCGTTTTGACTTGGCAATCACTGTTAAAGGTGGTGGTATTTCTGGTCAAGCGGGCGCAATCCGCCACGGTATTACTCGTGCGTTGATGGAGTATGACGAAACTTTGCGTGGCGCACTGCGTCAAGCTGGTTACGTTACTCGTGACTCGCGTGAAGTTGAGCGGAAGAAAGTGGGTCTGCATAAAGCGCGTAAGCGTCCGCAGTTCTCCAAGCGTTAATCCGCTGCCTCCGGGCAAAAGATCAAAAAAGCCGACTTGTTTACAAGTCGGCTTTTTTTATGGTTTTTATTTTAGAGGGGGCTTTTGTTGTCTTTGCTCAGCTTTTTGTATGGCTGTTGAGGCCTAAATGGCCCGGCAATACAAGAACTTGATATGTACCTTTGCTGATTTCCCCTACATTTTCTATTGATTGCTTGTTGATAGATGAAAAAATTTATTAAGCCGCTTCAGCTGTTTGGTTGTAATTAAACGTTTTGATCAGTGTTGATGAATGCTTTGATTGTTGTAACGCTTGGTGCATTTCTTTATCATTCGTGCGGTTTTATGTTTCTTGCCCCAGGTCAAGGGTGGACTAAGTGTTCACGCTAGGTCAGGAGGTCGAGCATTTAGGGGCATTCGCTTGTCCGCGTTCCATCTCGAGAGACATGGATAAAAAAATAGAGGGTAGAAGTAATGAGTGCTGACGGTATTGATACTGGACGCCGCCGTTTCTTGCTGGCTGCCACCAGTGCGGTGGGTGGTGTAGGTGCGGTAGGTGTAGCAGTACCTTTTGTTTCATCCTGGCAGCCTAGTGCCAGAGCTCAAGCGGCAGGCGCGCCGGTTGAGGTTGATGTGAGCAAACTTAATCCAGGTGAGCAAATCACGGTAAGCTGGCGAGGAAAGCCAGTTTGGATCGTCAGACGTTCCCCAGAAATGTTGGATCAGCTTAAAGAGCTGGATGGACTGTTGCGAGACCCTGCATCTGAAGTGGATAGTCAGCAGCCGCTTGGTGGTTACGCGACGAATGCGCATCGCTCGATCAATCCTGAGTATTTGGTTTTAGTCGGTTTATGCACCCATTTAGGTTGCGTGCCACTATTTAAGCCAGAAGCGGGAAGTGTCGGTGATGATTGGGTTGGAGGATTTTTCTGCCCTTGCCACGGATCGAAATTCGATTTGGCTGGTCGAGTATTCCAGGGGGTGCCTGCACCAACTAACTTGGTAGTTCCTCCTTATACATTTGTCAGTGAATCGGTCATGGTTGTTGGCGTTGATTCAGGGGAGGCTGCGTAATGAATGGTTTAATGACTTGGCTTAATCAGCGCCTGCCGGTGACTGATAAGTGGAATCAACATTTGGCGCAGTATTACGCCGCAAGAAACCTGAATTTTTGGTATTTCTTTGGTTCGTTGTCGCTGTTGGTTTTGGTTAACCAGCTGCTAACCGGCGTATGGCTGACCATGTTTTATGATACGGGCAGTCCATTTGCCTCGGTTGAATACATCATGCGTGATGTTGAGTTCGGTTGGTTGATTCGCTACATGCACTCTACGGGTGCTTCGGCATTCTTCTTAGTTGTGTATCTGCATATGTTCCGTGGCTTGTTGTATGGCTCTTACCAAGCGCCACGCGAATTAATTTGGACCTTCGGCATGCTGATTTATCTGGCATTGATGGCTGAAGCCTTTATGGGTTATTTGCTGCCATGGGGTCAGATGTCTTACTGGGGTGCGCAAGTAATTATTTCGCTGTTTGGTGCCATTCCAGTGATTGGTGATGACCTTACTTTATGGATTCGTGGTGATTACGTTGTCTCGTTAGCTACCATGAGCCGCTTCTTTGCGCTGCATGTAGTAGCTTTGCCTCTAGTGTTGGTTGTGTTGGTATTCTTGCATTTGGTTGCACTTCACGAAGTGGGTTCAAACAATCCTGATGGCGTTGATATCAAAAAGCATAAGGATGAAAAAGGTGTTCCCCTTGACGGAATCGCTTTCCATCCTTACTACACGGTTAAAGATATTGTTGGTGTAGTGTTCTTCCTGATTTTGTTTTGCGGTGTAATTTTCTTTGCGCCAGAAATGGGTAACTACTTCCTAGAAGCAGCTAACTTTGAGCAAGCAAATCCACTGAAGACACCAGAGCACATTGCGCCAGTTTGGTATTTTACGCCTTTCTACGCAATTTTGAGGGCGGTGCCAGATAAGCTGGGTGGCGTTATTCTAATGTTTGCTGCGGTAGGTATGTTGTTTGCCTTGCCATGGTTGGATAAGAGTAAGGTGAAGTCGATTCGCTATCGCGGTTGGATGTTTAAGTTGGCGGTGACTTTATTCACTATTAGCTTTGTAGTTTTAGGTTGGTTGGGTCTTCAAGCGCCAACGGACGCTAAGACGTTGTTATCGCAGCTTTGTACCTTTATCTACTTTGCGTTCTTTATTCTGATGCCGTTTTATACCAAGTGGGATAAAACCAAGCCTGTGCCAGAGAGAGTGACATCCTAATGAAAAAGTTGCTTATTTCCTTTTTGATGTTTCTTTTGCCGAGCTTGTCAATGGCAGCTGGTGGTGGCTACCCACTAGATAGTGTTGATCTTGATCTGACTGACAAGGCTGCGTTGCAGCGGGGTGCCAAGCTGTTTGTTGGCTCTTGCATGGGTTGTCACTCAGCTAAATATCAGCGTTGGAATCGTATGGGTAAGGATCTGGGGATTAGTGACCAGCAATTGCTGGATAACTTTATCTTTGATGGATCTAAAGTCGGTGACCATATGACCAGTTCAATCGATCCGGTTGATGCGGCAACATGGTTCGGCGCATCGCCTCCTGATTTAACCTTGGTTTCTCGTGTTCGTGGTAATGATTGGTTATACACCTACATGCGTAGCTTCTATAAGGATGAGTCTCGCCCTTGGGGTGTTAACAATGCAGTCTTCCCGGATGTGGGTATGCCTCACATTTTGCAAGGCTTGCAAGGTTTGGCGGATCCGGTATGGCGCACTGAAAAAGTGGGCGATAAAGAAATAAAAGTTCTAGATCGTCTGCAAATGACCCAGCCTGGTTCGATGTCTGTTGCAGAATATGATGCAACGGTTAAAGACCTCGTAACTTTCCTGAGTTATATTGGAGAGCCAGTTCAGCTGGAGCGTCAGCGGCTGGGTGTATGGGTTATTTTGTTCCTGATGGTGTTATTGGCGTTCTCTTACCTGTTGAAGAAAGAGTTCTGGCGAGACGTGCACTAATTTTTCGGGCATAATACACCTTTGGAGTGTCGGGTTGCCGACACTCCTTTTCGTGTTTTTGAATGGTTGGTTTTCTTTAACTCTAACCAGGGGAGCGAGTAATGGCGACAGTAGCCAACAAGCGTTCTGTGATGACGTTGTATTCTGATCCGGTTGACTTGTATAGCCATCAGGTTCGAATCGTTTTGGCAGAAAAAGGCGTGAGTTTCGAAGTAGTTGATGTAGCACCAGAGCGTGCTAAAGATCTACTGGCAGATATTAATCCTTACGGCATTTTACCTACTTTGGTAGATCGGGATTTAATGCTGTATGACGCGGCGATTATCATTGAATATCTTGATGAGCGTTTCCCGCATCCACCATTGTTGCCTGTATATCCAGTTCAGCGTGCGCAGTGTCGTTTAATGATGCACCGTGTTGAGCAGGATCTTTATTCGGCACTGGCTCGTGTTCAAAGCGGTAGCAAGACTGATGCTGCTAGAGCGCGTAAGGAAATCATTGATAGCTTGGTAGCTATCGCTCCGATTTTCGGTGAAAAGCCATTCTTCATGAGTGACGAATTTACTTTGGTTGATTGCTATTTTGCACCGCTATTGTGGCGTTTACCTTCTCTGGGTATTGAATTGCCAGCCACGGCGCGTGATATTCATGAATACCAGAAACGTTTGTTTGATCGTGAATCTTTCAAGGCAAGCTTGACTGATTCTGAGCGAGAAATGCGGAGCTAATCATGATGACTCCCCGGCGTCCCTACATGCTACGTGCAATTTACGACTGGCTGCTCGATAACCAGTGTACGCCACACTTATTGGTGGATGCAGAGCAAGAAGGGGTGGTAGTACCAACTCAATACGTTGAAGGTGGGCAAATTGTTTTAAATTTGGCACCCACTGCAGTTCGCGGCCTTGAGTTGGGGGATGACGAGGTTGGTTTCTCAGCACGTTTTGGCGGTACGCCAATGCAGGTTCGAGTACCTATGTCTGCTGTTTTAGCGGTATATGCCCGCGAAAATGGGCAAGGTATGGTGTTTCCTGAAGAATATCTTCAGGAGGGTGGTGAGGCTGAAGCTGAAGGTTTGATTTCAGAAGGTGAATTATCAGTAGAAAAAACTGAGACGGCACCATCAGCATCTTTGTCTGGATTGTCTAGCGTAAAAAAAGCTGCTTTAGAAGGCGTTGAAGCGGTTGAAAGTAAATCGGCGGTTGAGTCGGTTGCTAAATCAACCAGTCAAAGTTCCAAGGCTGCAACGGCAAAACCTGCTGAAAAGAAACGCCCGGCATTGCGCGTAGTAAAATAAACTGCAATTTCGGAAAAAAACGGCAAGTCAGTGAAAACTGATTTGCCGTTTTTTTTATGTATAGGTTTCTTTTATTTTTTGTAGATTTAATCGCGGCTAAATTTTAGGCATAAAAAAACACCTTGCGTGATTAGCTAGAGGGCTGCGCAAGGTGTTTATTGTGTCTAAAGGTTTCTATTCAAACCCAAATAAGCAGTTGTCAATCAGGTCGCACAAACTGTGGATGACCAGCATGTGGACTTCTTGAATTCTTGGTGTGCTGTCGCAAGGAACTCTGATTTCAACGTCATTGTCGGATAATCGCTCGGCCATTTCGCCGCCGGTTTTTCCGGTTAAAGCGATTACCACCATTTCACGTTCATGGGCAGCTTCGATGACTTCAACCAGATTGGCAGAATCACCGGAAGTGCTAATGGCGAGTAAGATGTCACCTTCCTGGCCTAGCGCGCGTAATTGCTTAGCAAAAATTTCGCTAAATCCATAATCATTGCCAATTGCGGTGATGGTGGCTAACTCTGAAGTTAGTGTCATCGCAGGCAAGCTGGGGCGCTCGGTTTCAAAGCGGTTTAATAGGCCGGCAGTAAATAGTTGGGCGTTGGAGGTTGAACCGCCGTTTCCGCAACTAACTATTTTTTTTCCGTCGATAAGGCATTGAACCATCAGGTCTGCTGCGGCTGCGATAGGTTCTGAAATTTCATCTGCGGCAACAATTTTTGCCTGAATGCTATCGCTAAAGCTTTGTCGAATGCGCTCGGTTAAATCCATTGGTCTTCCGTATTAAAAGGCTCCGGGCAGCCAGTTGGTCTTGCCAGGTTGCAGGGAGATTACATCAAAACGGCATCGTGGCTCCATGCTATTCCGATGAACATAGCGCTGGAGGTAGATTTGTGCGCTTTTGCGAATCTTATTCTGCTTGCTTGGTGAGACGCTGGCAGCCGGTGATCCGTGTCGGCTGTTGTTGCGATATCTGACTTCGACAAACACCAAGGTTTGCCGATCTTTCATAATTAGGTCGATTTCACCGTGTTTGCAGTGAAAATTTCTGCCCAGTAGTTTTAAGCCTTGCTCAATTAAAAATCGCTCTGCTTGGCGTTCTTTTTTCTGCCAAAGTCGCAGGCTGGAAAAATGCTCCAGCCATTGTAGGATGCGATTGAAAATTAAAGAGTTGCTCAATTAACTGGTTTCTCTCGAAGTTGGCTGTGACCCCTGCGATATTTTGCCCAAACCAGATTTCGATGAATGCTCTGGTCTTGGTCCATGCAGAGTTGCCCGGTTTGTCCGTTACTGCAAAAACCTTCTAGTTGAACAAACCTTGGCAGTTGGCTAATCAGATTGTAGGCGTCAAAACCGAAGGCATACAGATTTTGATAGCGAGGGTCCTGATAAATTTCTGCAACTGGCTTTAGTGGGCTGGACTGATACTTCCATGGCAGATCAACCAAACGGATTCCGTTGAGGTCTTTATCGCCATCACCTGTTGCTTGATATTGGCTATTTACATGGGAAGTTGCGTAGACCGGTATGTCGGCAGCGTAATAGTAATCAAATAATGGCCGTAATAATTTTGCTTGCTGCGGGCGTGATGCGATGAAGATAGCATCTATGTCTTGTCGGCGACGTGGTCGGCTTTCCATTTGGCGGCCGTAAACTCGTTTTAGGCGACGAATTCTTGCTTCAGAGCTATCGACTTTCAGCAGTTTGCGAATGCCTTTAGATAGTTGGTCGTCGGTGGTAAAGCGAAACTGGCTGGCTACTTCGCCGTCCAATTTTTCCCATTCTTGACTAAATGCACGATTTAAACGATCACCCCAAGAACTGGCGGGTGTCAGTACAGCGACGCGCTCGATTTCATCAAAATGCATCTGTTCGGCAATTTCCCGGGTGTCATCTTCCGGTGATAGGGCGAACTGGAATAGCTGTTGGCTCGGTTGGCTATCTAGCGAGTCGTTGCGGTTATCAAGCGTTACTACTTCTACACCGAGGGTTTCTTTTAAGTAGTTAAGTGCCAGTACTGGTACTTGAAGATCCATTTGTGCCAGCTGGCTAACTCTTTCTTTGGTTAGTGGGCCAATCACTGCTTGTGCGCCATCGGTAATCGCCTGCTGGTAAACCAAGCCGATGTCTTGCTTACTGGTGTCATAAACTTTTAGTGTCGGCCTTTGCTCTGCTGATTGTTCAAACCAGGCAGTGCTGATGCCGCGCATAATTGCTTTGCTGGCAGCTTCGGTTCGGCCGCTGGCAGGTAAAATAATTGCAATTTGTTGCGGCATAAATGGCATGGCTTGTAGAAGCTTGCCGACGCTTTCAGGGGTGAAGTCTTTTGCCGGATGTGCTGGGTAGCTGGCTTGCCAGTTTGACCAAGCGCCCTGGAATTGGTCTGGATCTGCAGCATTGTTGTTGGATAGTAAGCGTAGATCTATCCAACCACTGGCTTCATCGGGTGGCGGCTGAAAACGAAAAGCATCTAAGGCAGCGGCTTCCATTTTAGAAAGATTTTGCCACAGCCTTTGATAGTTTTCTGCTTTAGCTTGTTGGTTGATTAACTGATGACCTAGATTAATTCGGGCTTGTAGGCTGTCGAGCAAATTATTAGAAGCTTCTGCTTGCAGTGCGCGAATTTCCATCAGCATTAACCGCTGTTCGGTAAGGAGTGCTGGTTGGGTTAGCAGTTGCAGGTAAATATCAATTTGCGATGGATCACCTTGTAATAATTCCAGTTGAGCAATCAATAGCAATGATTGATTTTGGTAAGGCTGGGAAAGCATTTGTGGCTTAATTTGCCGTGCAATTTCCAGTGCTTGGGGTAATTGTTGCTGTTGCTTTAGCCGTTCAGATGCTTCCATAAGCCACCGAGCCTTGCGGCTGCCGCTACTTTTTTCTGCTTGAAGTAATAGTTGTTCAACGCTAAGCGAGTGTTGGTCAAAGCGCTCCACCGGGGCGCTAATTTGTTTTGCTGGGGGTGTGCTGGAACAAGCAGCTAGTAAAAAGCTGGCAACGAGGAGGCTTGCTGGAAGATAATGGCTAACTGGTTTCATCTCGGCTCTGGATTGCTACCCGGGCTCAATAGTGTACCCGTATAAAAGTATGGATGAAAAAACAAATATTACACCTGCAACGCTTTATATCGTTGCAACGCCGATTGGCAACTTACAAGACATCTCTGCGCGGGCTCTGGCCGTTTTGGCTCAGGTCGATGGTGTTGCTGCAGAAGATACCCGTCATACCAGAAAATTGTTAGATTTTTTTGGTATCAAGCAGTCTTTGGTGTCACTGCATGACTATAACGAACAGGCGCGTTCTGTTGAATTAGTAAAGCGACTGGCCAATGGCGAGTCTTTGGCGCTAGTTTCCGATGCCGGTACACCGCTAATTAGTGATCCGGGTTATCGGTTGGTCAGTGAAGTGCGAAAAGCGGGTTTTGCTGTCAGTCCGGTGCCGGGGGCTTGTGCTTTAGTTGCTGCGCTGTCTGCTTCTGGTTTGCCGAGTGACCGCTTTGCCTTCGAAGGTTTTTTGCCAGCGAAATCATCGGGACGAAAGCAAAAGCTGGAAGCGATCGCAGCAGATACTCGAACCCTGATTTTTTATGAATCTTGTCACCGTATTGAATCTTCTTTGCAAGATATGCAACAAGCGCTGGGTGATCGGCAGGTTGTGTTAGGTCGTGAAATTACCAAGCGATTCGAAACCTTTTTAGAAGGATCTTTTTCTGAGTTATTGGTGCGACTTGCTGAAGATTCGGATCAAAAGCGCGGTGAGTTTGTGGTGTTGGTGCGTGGTGCCGACGAAGATATCACTAAGCTGGTATCGCTTGATGCAGAAAAAGTACTCAAGTTGTTATTGCCTGAGTTACCACCGAAAAAAGCGGTGAAAATTGCTGCTGAGTTAACCGGCGAGGCGAAGAACGTGCTTTATCAAATGGCGCTGGATATGAAAGATCAGTAGCCAGTTATAGTCAGTGGTTTTTTTTGATTGCGGGCTATTGCAAAAAAAGCACCAGTAAACAACGCAACTAAATGATATGAAGTGTAAAAAGTTAAAGCGTGATTTTTTAGCTGTTAGCCATTGAAGATTGATCTTCGATATTTGGTCAAATGATGCTTGCTTTTTATCTGTTTCGACATTAGCCTGCACGGCGGAGTTGACCTAGACAATCGCCGCCTGACTTGCTTGCATTTCAGGGGGAGGAAAGTCCGGGCTCCATAGGGTAGAGTGCCAGGTAACGCCTGGGGGGCGTGAGCCTACGGAAAGTGCAACAGAAAATAAACCGCCTAAGTGCCTAGCACCGGTAAGGTTGAAATGGTGCGGTAAGAGCGCACCGCGCGGCTGGTAACAGGCGTGGCATGGTAAACCCCACTCGGAGCAAGACCAAATAGGGATCCGCTAGGCGTGACCCGCGCCGGATCCGGGTAGGTTGCTTGAGGCTTGTGGCGACGCAAGTCCTAGACGAATGATTGTCCACGACAAAACCCGGCTTACAGGTCGACTCCACCTTCTTTATTGATATCTGCCAGCACATTTATACTGGGTGCTGGCAGAAATCAAATCTTGATATTGCTCACGAAACAAAACAAATCATTTCATTTTTCCAAATTCAATAAGTAGCTGTTTTGCTGAAGCGAGCCGTTAAGGTTTGCCGATTTTGCGTTGGTAACTGCTTGTTTCACGTGGGAAACGCTGTTGACAAGCGGGGTGGCGCAGACCATAGTGTCGGAAAGTGGGGTGAAGTGTCTGATAGTGGGATAATTCAACTCGACCAAGGAACGGTTGCCTTAAGGATTATTCGTGTTACTCGGAACCAGTTTTGTCAATTTAGATAGCAAAGGACGAATGGCTTTGCCCAGTCGTTATCGCACCTTGCTGTCTGAAACACTGGATCTGGATGACGGAGATTCGATTCAACTGGTTTTGGTACCTGACTTGGAATCTGCCTGTTTGTCTATCTATCCATTGAATCAATGGCAGCTAATCCTGAAAAAAATCGATGGCTTGGCCAATACCAGTGGCAATAAACAGTTTAAGCGCTGGTTGTTGGGTAACGCCGAAGTGGTGGAAGCGGATCGCAATGGTCGAATTCTAATTCCGCCACGTTTAAGAGAAATTGCCAAGCTGGAGCGTGCTCTCGCTTTAGTCGGACAAAGTACCAAGTTTGAAGTCTGGGACGACCAACGCTGGAAAGCCGCCAATGGCGAGCTGCCAGATATGAGTCAAGTGTCAGGCATCGAGGAGATTCCACTCTGAGTAATGAGCAGTACAGTCACAAGCCGGTACTTTTTGAGGCTTGCATTGACGGATTAAATATTAAACCTTCAGGTCGCTATCTCGATGGCACTTTTGGGCGAGGCGGCCACAGTCGCGGAATTCTAGAAAAGTTGGATCAAGATGGTGAGCTTTGGGTAGTCGATCGTGACCCAGAAGCTTTAGCAGTTGCCGACGCGCTAGCTGCAGAAGATTCTCGAGTAAAAGTCTGTCGCGGTAGTTTTGCTGATCTGGCAGAAATGATCGACCTCGATCAGTACGGTGCCAGCTTTGATGGGGTGCTGTTTGATTTTGGCGTTTCTTCTCCTCAGTTAGACGATGCACGTCGCGGATTCAGTTTTTTGCGCGATGGCCCGTTAGATATGCGGATGGATCCTACTAGTGGCATCAGTGCCGCAGAATGGTTGAATACTGCAGCTCCAGCCGATATTGCGGCAATTTTTCATCGTTATGGTGAGGAGCGTTATACCCGTCGTATTGTTGATGCAATTATTGAGCAGCGCGAAGAAGAGCCGCTTGAAACGACTAAACAGTTGGCAAAGCTAGTTGATTTAGCCGTGCCGAAAAGATCGCGACAAATTGGCAAACACCCTGCGACTCGGGTATTCCAGGCCACGCGAATTTTTATCAATGATGAATTGGGCGCAATCGAAACTATGTTGCCTGCGACTTTAAAGTTGCTGGTACCACAAGGACGGTTGGTGATTATTAGCTTCCATTCACTGGAAGACCGAATTATTAAGCGCTTTATTCGTGATCAGGAACGAGGCAAGCAGTTGCCGCGTGATTTGCCTGTGATGCATAAGGACACGGAAGGCACGCTTAAAGCACTTGGCAAGGCAATTAAAGGCAGCGCTGAAGATGCCTTGGAAAATAGCCGAGCACGAAGTGCTGTGCTGAGAATTGCGGAACGCACAGGAATTTAACTATGGCTGCGCTTGGCAGGCAGTGGTTACTGGTCAGCATCGCGCTTTGGTTATTGGTGATAGGTTCAGCCGTTGCAGTCGTCAATGTAACGCACTTGAATCGACAAACCTTTGCCCGGTGGCAAAAGTTGCAAGTTGAAAAACAGCAACTGGAAGTTCGCTGGCAGCAATTGTTATTAGAAGAAAGTACCTGGGCAACACATAGTCGTGTTGCCCAGGTAGCGCAAAAAAAACTGGGCATGGAATTGCCCAAGGCAGCAGACGTGATAGTGGTGAGGCCATGACTGAACAACTAAAAAGCATCAAGGACTGGAGGCTTTGGCTGGTTGCCATTTTAATGATAATGGCGCTAGGTGCAGTGTTGTATCGAATGGCTGATATTCAGTTGTTGAATCCAGATTTTCTTCGTAATCAGGGTGATGCTCGATCGCTACGGGTAGTGTCTATTCCTGCTGGTCGCGGCATGATCACCGATCGCTATGGCAAGCCGCTTGCTATCAGCACCCCGGTTAAAAGTGTTTGGGCCGATCCTTCCAAAATTGATCCAGAAAATGAGCGCTTAGATAAGCTCTGTCGCCAACTTTCCCTCGGTTGTAAAAAATTACGCAAACGTTTAACCCGCTCTCAAAGTAAAGAGTTTCTGTGGGTCAAACGGCATGTCAATCCAGCGCTAGCTGAGAAAGTAAGCGCGCTAAAAATCCCTGGCATCTTCTTACAAACCGAATATCGCCGCTACTACCCTGCAGGTGAAGTTGCCGCCCATGTGGTGGGCTTTACCGACATCGATTTGAATGGTCAGGAAGGTATCGAGCGTAGTTTTGATCGTCAGCTTCAGGGTGCTAATGGCAATAAGCGAGTGTTAAAAAACCTGCAAGGCCAAGTGGTTGAAGAGATCGAGCGAATTGCTGAACCTCGTGCTGGTAAATCTTTAGCCTTAAGCATCGATTTAAGAATGCAATATCTTGCCTATCGGGAATTAAAAGCCAAGGTGGCCGAAGTAGGCGGTAGCGCTGGCTCGGTAGTAGTAATGGATATTAAAACCGGTGAGGTTTTAGCCATGGCATCTCAACCTTCATTTAATCCCAATGACCGACGCCAGTTAAAGCCACAGTCATTGAGAAATCGCGCGGTAACCGACACGATTGAGCCAGGTTCGACCATGAAGCCGTTAACGGTTTTAGCCGGAATTGAGTCAGGCAAGTTTGATATAGATAGTTTGATCAATGTTTCGCCCCGCGTAATGAAGCTAGACGGTGGTGTGGTTCGAGATCATCGAGATTTTGGCAAGCTATCGCTGGCCGGCATTTTACAGAAATCCAGTAATATTGGAGTCAGTCGGATTGCTTTAGATTTACCACCGAATCAATTGCAAGGTACTTTTGCCAAAGTAGGGCTAGGTATGGCTACCGGCATAGAGCTTCCAGGTGAAAGTAGTGGAAAGCTTTCGGATCGTTATAAATGGAAAGAAATCGATTTGGCTACCATGTCGTTTGGATATGGTTTGAGCGTGACGCCGATTCAGCTGGCGCGCGCCTATTCAGCTTTGGCCAACAAAGGTAAATTACTTCATCCAACCTTATTGAAAACTGACAAGGTGCTGGGCGGCGAGCAGGTACTTGATGCGGTAGCTAGCGAGCAAGTTGTTTCAATGATGGAAGGTGTCGTCAGTCGAGAAGGAACCGCTTTTAAAGCGAGCGTTGCTGGTTATCGAGTGGCAGGAAAAACCGGTACGGTCCGTCAAGCAACGGCCGGTGGTTATTCCGATGATTCTTATATGGCTTTTTTCGCCGGTGTTGCACCGGCAACTAATCCTAGATTAGCCATGGTAGTCGTAGTCCGTGATCCGCGCGGAGATAATTACCATGGTGGCGATGTCGCTGCACCGGTGTTTTCCCGGGTGATGGCGGGAGGTTTACGTTTAATGAATATTGCTCCGGATCAGAGTTTACCGGGGTTGCTGGCAGCTCGAGAGGTGATTACTAATGAAGTCACTCGCTGAGCTGTTGTCTGGCTGGTGTGAAGTTCCGGATCTGCAAGTTAAAGGTCTAGCTTTAGATAGTCGACAGATTCAACCTGGATATGCGTTTATCGCAGTACAAGGAAATACTGGCCACGGGCTGGATTTTCTTGCTCAAGCAGAAAAAGCAGGTGCTTGTGCAATTATTCTTGATCAGCATGACGATTCCGCTTTTCAAAGCGATTTACCGCTAGTTCGATTGCCTAAATTGAAAAACCGGGTGGGTAAATTAGCCTCGCGTTTTTATGAGCACCCTTCAGTGCAAATGCCGTTAGTTGGCATTACCGGCACCAATGGTAAAACTTCCTGTAGCTTATTTTTAGCTCATTGCTGGAATCAACTAGGTTCGCAAGGTGGCGTCATTGGTACTTTAGGTACTGGCGCGGTTGATAGTGACCAAGATGCGGCAGAACAATTGCAAGAGACAGGTAATACCACGCCGGATCCGGTAACTGTGCAAGCGGCTTTAGCGGGAATGTATCAGCAAGGTGTTCGCCATGCAGCGATTGAAGTGTCATCCCATGCAATGGATCAGCATCGAGTGGAAGGCTGCCGTTTCGAAACCGGCTTATTCACCAATTTAACCCAAGATCATCTGGATTATCACAGCTCGATGGAGCAATACGGCGAAGCGAAAGCCAAGCTATTTCTGGAAATGCCATTGCAGCATGCGGTAGTGAATTTGGATGATGCTTTTGGCATTCGATTGCTGCAACAACTGAAACAACAACGACCAGAAATTACCCGTATCGGTTATAGCGTTTATCCGCAGCCACAAGGCTTAGATTTGTGTGATCGTTTTGTAGTTACCGAACAATCGGTATTAGATCAGAACGGTTGCCAAGCGAAATTAAATACTAGCTGGGGTCAGTTTGATTTTGCCAACCAGCAGTTGCTGGCCAGTTTTAATCTGTCGAATTTGTTGGGTGTGATCGGTTGCTTACTGTTAGATTTCGCACCAGAGAAAGTGCTGCAGGCAGCATCAAATCTTAAGCCAGTGCCGGGGCGACTGAATCGTTTTGGTGGTAGTGAACTGCCACTAGTTGTCGTTGATTACGCCCATACGCCAGATGCATTGCAGCAAGTGTTATCTGCGTTACGTCCGTTGGTCAGCGGCAAAAGTTACTGTGTCTTTGGCTGTGGTGGTGATCGGGATCGTAATAAGCGACCTCAAATGGCCGCCGCTGCAGAACAAAATTCTGATCAGTTGGTGATTACTCAAGATAATTCTCGCTTTGAAGATCCAGCGCAAATTTTTGCCGATATTAAAACCGGCTTGCAGCAGCCTGATTTAGCCTGGTTAGAGCCAGAGCGCAATCAGGCAATTGCCAAGGCGCTGTCGGTTGCCAAGGCGGGAGATTTAATCGTTGTGGCTGGCAAAGGCCATGAAGATTATCTGGATATTCAAGGTAAGAAATCCTTCTGGTCTGATCTACAAGCGGTAAGTGAATTGTTGCAAGCAAAAGCTGGAGAGCAATATGTTTAATGCTTCTTTAGCCGATATGGCAAAAATGCTACGGGCAGAATTAACTGCCGATGTGCAAGTAACCGGCGTTTCGATTGATACGCGAACTATTACGTCGGGTAATTTATTTGTGGCGATTGCCGGTGACCGGTTTGATGGTCATAACTTCGCCGAAAAAGCGGCTCAGCTGGGTGCTGCAGCATTGTTAGTTGAGCGAAAGCTAGATGTTGATTTGCCAATGCTGATTGTCCCTGACGCTACCTTGGCTTTAGGAAGAATCGCCCGTTGGTGGCGAAGGCAGTTAGATCTTAAAGTCGTTGGTATTACTGGTAGCTGCGGCAAAACCAGTGTTAAAGAAATGCTGGCATCGATTTTGAGCGGTCAAGATCAGACCTTGGCAACTAAGGGTAATTTAAATAATCACTTGGGCGTGCCACTAACCTTGCTTCAACTCAGCGAACAAGATCGTTATGCAGTGATCGAAATGGGTGCCAATCATGTCGGTGAAATTGAATATCTAACTGGGTTGGCTAAGCCTGATGTGGCATTAGTAAATAATGTTGCTGCGGCGCATTTGTCTGGTTTTGGCAGTTTGCAGGGTGTTGCGCGTGCTAAGGGCGAAATTTATCAATCGCTACGCGGCAATGATGTTGCACTGATAAATGACGATGATCAGTATGCTTCCTATTTCAGTCGATTAGTCAATTGCCATGAAAGCCGTTTTGGCTTGGGTGCTGGCGCTCGAGTGACTGCCGATCAAATCAAGATTCAATCTAACGGTTGTTATCAGTTTCAATTGGTAATGCCCGAAGGGAGCTATCCGGTCAAATTGAGTTTGCCAGGTCAGCATCAAATTAATAATGCACTAGCGGCAGCATCTGCCGCACGCGCATTAAAAATAGCACCGGAAATTATTGTCGCAGGGCTACAGCGTGCGCTGCCAGTGTCGGGTCGTTTGCGTCCAATTGAACTAAGTGATGGCTCGTTGATTCTGGATGATAGCTATAACGCCAACCCAGATTCGGTAAAGGCAGCGATAGATGTTGCGTTGGAATTGGCTAAGCATCGCCAACAAAAATCCTTGTTGCTATTAGGTGATATGGCAGAACTGGGTGAAAGAGCTGACGAGCTGCATTATCAAGTTGGTGTATATGCCCGGAAAAAAGGCCTGAATGGTTTATTATCGGTCGGCAAATTATCAGCCAAGGCAGCCAGAGGCTTCCTCGGTAAGCAAAGAGACACTAATAGTAGTTTTTCCGACCAGCAATCACTGGTCGAAGCTGCTCGAAAGCAGATGAGTGTGGGAGCCGTTGTGTTAGTTAAAGGATCAAGAAGTGCCGCTATGGATCAAGTTGTAAGTCAATTGTCAGAGGGAACCAACTAATGTTGCTTTGGTTGAGCCAGAATCTGACCCAATATTATTCAGGATTTAATTTATTTCAGTATTTGACCATGCGTGGCGTATTAGGTGTTTTAACCGCGCTGGCATTTTCATTGCTACTTGGCCCATACATGATTCGCAAGTTACGTGAGTTATCAATCGGACAAACAATTCGTACCGAAGGCCCGCAAACCCATTTAGCTAAATCAGGTACGCCAACTATGGGTGGTGCACTGATTTTATTGTCCATCGGTTTTAGTACTTTGCTATGGGCTGACCTGAGCAACCGCTACGTTTGGGTGGTGTTGTTGGTGACCTTAGTTTTTGGTGCCGTAGGCTGGGTTGATGATTGGCGCAAGGTCGTTAATAAAGACACCAAAGGCTTGCCAGCACGCTGGAAGTATTTATGGCAGTCGGTTGCAGGTTTTGGTGCAGCGATTTATCTCTATTATGGCCATTCTTCACCGGCAGAAATTGATCTATTGATTCCGTTTTTCCCCGGCGTATCGTTCATGATTGGCCCGGCATTTATTGCACTGACTTATTTTGTAATTGTTGGTTCAAGTAATGCGGTCAACCTGACTGATGGTCTGGATGGATTAGCCATTATGCCAACAGTATTAATTGCAGGTGCTTTGGCAATTTTCGCTTATGCCTCAGGTCGAGCAGACTTCTCTGATTATTTAGGTGTGCCATTTATCGCAGGTTCTGGCGAATTAATGGTGTTCTGTGCCTCGATTGTTGGCGCCGGGTTGGGCTTTTTATGGTTTAACACTTATCCAGCCCAAGTATTTATGGGAGATGTTGGAGCTTTGGCATTAGGTGCAGCGCTGGGTGTTGTCGCGGTTATTGTTCGCCAGGAATTGGTCTTCTTCATTATGAGCGGCGTATTTGTTGCTGAAACTGTTTCGGTCATTCTACAAGTGGCGTCATTTAAATTGACCGGCCGTAGAATTTTCCGTATGGCACCGTTGCACCACCACTTTGAATTGAAAGGCTGGGCGGAACCAAAAGTCATTGTTCGGTTTTGGATTATTACAGTAATTCTGGTGGCGATTGGTTTGGCCAGCCTCAAGATTAGGTAGATGATGGAAAAAGATTTAACGGTAATTGTCGGGCTAGGCCTTAGTGGTTTGTCAGTTGCTCGCTTTCTCAAATCGAGATCGCGGGCTTTTGCCGTTATGGACACGCGCCAGCAGCCTCCAGGAATGGATCAATTAACCGAGCTTGCACCAGAGGCACATTTAATTTGTGGTCGATTGGATCAAGCGCTGTTAGAAAGTGCGGCCTTGGTGGTAGTTAGTCCGGGTATTTCAATTAAAATACCAGAGATTGCGGCGCTGCCGGCGCAAAAAATAATCGGTGATATTGAGTTATTTGCTGATGCGCTGCGAAAAGAGCAGTCGGCGGCAAAAGTCATTGCGATTACCGGTGCTAATGCCAAAAGCACCGTAACCACTTTAATGGGCGAGATGGCGCAATCTGCCAGAGTTAATGCGGTTATCGGCGGTAATTTAGGGCGGCCCGCGTTGGATTTATTAGCAGAAAAAGCCGACTGGTATGTATTGGAATTATCCAGTTTTCAACTAGAAACCACTTCAACATTAAAACCTGCCGTTGCGACGATTTTAAATATTAGTCCTGATCATATGGATCGTTACGACAGTTTTGCGGATTATTGCGCCGCTAAGCAACGGGTTTATTTGGATGCTGAGCATTGTCTGATTAATCAAGATGATCAATTAACTTGGGTTGATAACAGTTCAGCAAATTTTGCTATTGGATCGATTTGTTCTGATAGTCAGAGCTGGCGTT
This sequence comes from Pelagibaculum spongiae, assembly GCF_003097315.1. Classification (NCBI taxonomy): domain Bacteria; kingdom Pseudomonadati; phylum Pseudomonadota; class Gammaproteobacteria; order Oceanospirillales; genus Pelagibaculum; species Pelagibaculum spongiae. Next base: position 530,887 of record NZ_QDDL01000001.1, on the reverse strand, counting down.
TAGATAATGGCCAATTATTTAAAGGCACTGAAAAATTATTATCGATTGCAGAAATGAAGCTGTCAGGTTTACACAACCAAGTGAATGCGCTGTCTGCTTTGGCATTAGCAGACCTAGCGGGTTGGCCGCTTGAAAAGTGTTTAGCTGGAATAAAACAATTTTCTGGCCTAGAGCACCGCTGTCAATGGGTTGGCAATGTTGCTGGAGTCGATTGTTATAACGATTCTAAAGGCACCAATGTTGGCGCAACAGAAGCGGCAATCGCCGGTTTAGCCGATTATTCTGAAAATGGCCGAAAGCTGGTTTTAATAGTGGGTGGCCAAGGTAAAGGGCAGGACTTTTCACCTTTAGCTCAAGTTGCTAATCAAGTGGTGTCGCATGTGGTGTTGATCGGTGAAGATGCCCAGCAGCTGGCCGAAGTATTTGCTCCGATTTGCTCGTGCCATTTTGCTGATTCAATGGAAAATGCAATCGAAATGGGTTTGCACTTTGCAAAGGCCGGTGATGGTTTATTGCTTTCTCCCGCCTGCGCCAGTTTTGATATGTTCAAAAGCTTTGTTGTTCGCGGTGAAGTGTTCACTCGTGAGATTAAACGTCTTGAGGTGCTGGCATGAGTAGCACTTCTATTTCAGCTAACTTCTCAACGCTTGTAAATTACAGTGTGGAGAATTTTAGCTGGAAGAAAATACTGCAATGGCCAAAACCAGATGCAACATTATTAACTGCTGCACTCATTTTAGCGAGTATTGGACTAGTAATGGTGGCATCAGCATCGGTTAGTGTTGCCGATAAAAACTTTTCTGATCCATTGCATTATTTTTGGCGTCAGGCTGCATTTTTGTTGATGGGTCTAATAATAGGCGCTATAGCATTTCGCTTGCCATTACAGTTCTGGTATCGAATTAGTAAGTGGCTGTTGATTTTAAGTATTGCATTACTAATTGCAGTATTAATCCCTGGTGTTGGTAAATCGGTTAATGGCAGTATCCGCTGGATTCCCTTGGCAGGAATTAATATTCAGGTTTCTGAGCTGGTTAAGCTATTTGTGATTATTTATTTAGCCGGTTATCTACAGCGTCGCCAAGAAGAAGTGAAGCTAGAGTTGATGGGTTTTATCAAGCCACTTTTGTTGCTGGGAATGGTGGTGGGTTTGTTGTTATTTGAGCCAGATTTTGGCGCGTCGGTGATTATTATGGCAACGGCGATGGGGATGATGTTTTTAGCCGGTGCCAAGTTAGTTCAATTTGCAGTGCTAGGCGGCAGTTTGGCAATTGGCGCATCAGCGTTGGTAATTGCAGAGCCCTATCGATTAAGTCGTTTAACCAGTTTTTCTGATCCATGGGCCGATCCATTTGGCAGTGGTTATCAGTTAACTCAGGCGTTAATGGCGATCGGCAGAGGCGACTGGTTTGGCTTAGGATTGGGTTCCAGTATTCAGAAAATGATGTATCTGCCAGAAGCACATACTGATTTTATTATTTCTGTGTTGGCTGAAGAACTTGGCTTTATTGGGATTGTATTTATTTGCGGTCTTTTTGCTTGCTTGGTTTGGCGGGGGCTATTGATGGCCTATCAAGCGAAACAGCAGCAGCAATTATTTGTGGCTTATTGTGGCTTTGGAATTTCTTTGTGGCTGGGTTTGCAAGTGATCGTTAATTTGGGGGTGAATGCTGGATTGCTACCCACCAAAGGACTCACCTTGCCATTGATCAGCTATGGCGGTAGTTCATTGATCGTAAACTGCGTGGCGATTGCCTTATTGATGCGAGTGCAGCTTGAAACGATGCAGTTCGCAAAAACGGGCACAAAGCAGGCTAAAAAAAGTAGTAGGGAGAAGCGATCATGAGCCGAGTATTAGTGATGGCAGGTGGTACCGGTGGCCATATTTATCCGGCACTGGCGGTCGCAAAAAATCTAACAGCAAAAGGCTGGCAAGTTGAATGGTTAGGAACCCCAAGAGGTTTGGAAAATCAGTTGGTGCCGCAAGCTGGTTTCCCGTTGAATCATATTTCTGTCAGTGGTGTTCGCGGTAAAGGGGTTGCTGGGTTGTTGGCAGCACCTTGGAAAATTTTAAAGTCTTGCTTGCAGGCTAGAAAATTACTTAAACAATTAAAGCCAGATTTGGTGATTGGCTTTGGTGGTTTCGCATCTGGCCCCGGTGGTTTAATGGCTAGCGTTATGAATATACCGTTGGTCATTCATGAGCAAAATGCAATAGCAGGCACCACCAATAAAATTTTGGCTGGTCGGGCTAGCCGAGTTTTACAGGCTTTTCCTAATGCCTTAAAAAATGGTGTGGTCACTGGTAATCCGGTTCGTGATGAAATTGTCGAACTGAGTGATTTAGTGGTTGCTGAGGCTATTGATAGTTCTGTACAGAAAAAACTGAAATTGTTAATCGTGGGTGGCAGTTTAGGTGCTTTGGCATTGAACAAAGCAATGCCAGCAGTTGCTTCAGGTTTGGCTGATAAAGTAGAAGTTTGGCACCAAACTGGAGCGCGTACTTTAGAGATTGCCCAGCAAGGTTATGCTGAGCAATCGTTAGTTATTGAGCCCAAAGTCACCGCTTATATTGACGATATGGCTAGTGCATATGCATGGGCAGATCTAGTGGTTTGTCGTGCGGGTGCTTTAACTGTTTCAGAAGTCGCGGCGGCAGGTTTGCCTGCGATATTTATTCCTTTCCCGCAAGCGATCGATGATCACCAAACGGCAAATGCCGGTTACTTGGTTGATAAAGACGCAGCGGTATTACTCGCGCAATCGGATCTGACATCAGAAAGATTGCAGAAATTAATCGAATCCTATTTAACACCCGAAGGCCGAAAACAGCTGGCGCAAATGGCAAGCAATGCCAAAAAAGCCGCCATCGTTGATGCTACTGAGGTTGTTGTTAAGCATTGTCTGGAGGTCACTGGTGGCTGATTCAAAACTTTTTTCTATGCCGCAAATGCGTCGAACCAATCATATTCATTTTATTGGAATTGGCGGTGTTGGTATGGGTGGTATAGCAGAGGTTTTATTAAACCAGGGCTATGAGATTAGTGGTAGTGATCTTGCCTCAAATCCGGTGACCAAGCGGCTGCAACAGGCCGGAGCAACGATTTATTCTGAGCATTTAGAAAGTAATGTTGAACGCGCCGATGTCGTAGTGGTTTCCACTGCAATTAACGAAGCCAACCCAGAAATTCAACGTGCCCGTGTTTTGCGCATTCCAATTGTGCCACGTGCTGAAATGCTGGCTGAGCTAATGCGTTTTCGCCACGGTATTGCGGTTGCTGGTACTCACGGTAAAACGACCACTACCAGTCTGACTGCCAGCCTGTTTGCCGAAGGTGGCATGGATCCCACCTTTGTTATTGGTGGTCGATTAAATAGTGCCGGTACTAATGCTCGCTTGGGTAGTGGTCGCTATTTAATTGCCGAAGCTGATGAGTCGGATGCATCATTTTTGCATTTACAGCCAATGGTTGCTGTCGTCACCAATATCGATGAAGACCATATGGCAACTTATGGTGGTGATTTCGAAAAGCTGAAAGATACATTTGTTGAGTTTTTACACCACCTGCCATTTTATGGCCAGGCAGTGATGTGTATTGACGATCCCGTTGTGCGGGAAATTTTGCCAAGAATTCAACGGCCATTGATGACTTATGGCTTTAGCGACGATGCAGACTTCCGTGCAATTGATGCCAAATTTGATGGCATGTGCAGCCACTTCACAGTCATTACGCCGGAAGGCATTCGTTTTCCGGTGAAATTAAACCTACCGGGTCAGCATAATATTTTAAATACTTTGGCTTCTATTGCAGTGGCGATGGATCACGGCGTTGACCAGCAATCGATTATTAATGCATTAGAAAAATTTGAAGGTATTGGCCGTCGCTTCCAGGTTCACGATGTAAAGGCTCCGGCTGGTGAAGTAATGATGATCGATGACTATGGCCATCATCCACGCGAAGTTCAGGCGACTTTATCGGCCATTCGTAATGGCTGGCCTGAAAGACGATTAGTTGCAGTTTTCCAGCCGCATCGTTATAGCCGCACCCGAGATCTTTATGAAGATTTCGTTCAAGTGTTATCACAAGTTGATGTGTTGGTCATGCTGGAAGTTTATTCGGCCGGTGAAAAACCTATTCCAAATGTTGATAGCCGATCTTTGTGTGGTTCTATCCGCCAGAGAGGTTCGGTTGATCCAGTTTATTGTGATCAGAAAGAATTAAATAGAGTGCTAGCTGGATTGCTGCGAAGTGACGATATCTTATTGCTTCAAGGTGCCGGAAATATTGGTCAATTAGCAGCGGCTATTGCCAATGATGGGTTGGAGGCGAATTAATGCAGTCGCTTGAGCTGAGAGGAAAATTGCAAGAAAACCATTCGCTAGCAGCTCATACTAGTTGGCGAGTCGGTGGTGCTGCTCAGCGTTATTATCAGCCGGCTGATTTAGCTGATCTGCAAGTTTTTTTATCTCAGCTACCTGAAGATGAACCTTTGTTCTGGTTGGGGCTGGGAAGTAATATTCTAGTACGTGATGGTGGTTTTAAAGGCACAGTAATCGCTACATTAAATCGTCTGAATAAACTGGAAATTGATAGCCAGCAACAAACGGTATACGCCGAAGCTGGCGTTACTTGTAGCAAGCTGGCTCGTAATAGCGCCAAAGCGAATTTAATTGGTGGTGGCTTTTTAGCTGGTATTCCAGGAACTATCGGTGGCGCGTTAAAAATGAACGCAGGTGCTTTTGGTGGTGAAACTTGGCCGCACGTCCAATTTGTTGATTGTTTGAATCATCAAGGTGCATTAATTCGACGATCTGCCGATGAATATAAGGCGGGTTATCGTTCAGTTATTGGGCCTGAAAATGAATGGTTTGTTGCGGCTGGTTTTGTTTTTAAATCGGGTGATGGCGAACAAGAGCTAGAAGCGATTCGAGCTTTATTAGATAAACGTCAACAAAGTCAACCAATTGGATTGCCGACGGCAGGCTCGACATTTAGAAATCCACAAGGGAATTTTGCTGCCAAGCTGATTCAAGATTGTGGATTAAAAGGATATAAAATTGGTGGCGCCGAAGTATCGCCAAAGCATGCCAATTTTATTGTAAATACTGGTGGTGCTAGTTCTGATGATATTGAAGCATTAATCGAACTGGTGCAGCAGCGGGTTTTTGAGGATTCAGGCATTAAACTGCAGCCTGAAGTAGAAATGGTTGGAGATCGACTATGAATGATCAGATGCTGGCAGATTTTCCTGAGCTGAAAATAGATCCAGTGGATTTTGGTCGAGTAGCCGTTTTGTTAGGCGGCGACTCTGCTGAGCGGGAAGTTTCTTTGCAATCTGGCGCTGCTGTTTTAAGTGCTCTGCAATCACAAGGGATTGATGCTTTTGCATTGGATACTGCAAAAGCTGACTGGCAGTTGCAATTGTCTGGAATTAATCGAGTCTTTAATGCATTGCATGGTCGAGGCGGTGAAGATGGTTTAATTCAAGGGTTGTTGGATTCGCTGAAAATTCCTTATACCGGAAGTGGTGTGCTGGGTTCTGCTTTGGGTATGGATAAACTGCGCTGCAAAATGATCTGGCGTCAGTTGGATTTACCTACACCTGATTGGCAGGAAATAGTGATTGATCGGCAAAATTTCTCCACTTTAGAAAAACAATTGGAAAAAATGCCCTTGCCGGTAATGATCAAGCCATACTGTGAAGGATCAAGTGTTGGGATGAGCCCGGTTTTCAATGCCGTTGAATTGAAGCCTGCATTAGAACTGGCAGCAAAATATACCGATCACCTTTTAGCTGAATCATATATTAAAGGTGGTGAATATACGGTCTCTATTTTAGGTGGTAGAGCACTGCCTTCGGTGCACATGGAAACGCCGAATAAATTTTATGATTATGACGCTAAGTATTTAGCGAATGACACTGAATATTACTGCCCAGGCCTGGATTTAGAAACTGAGCGATTGTTAGGTGATATTGCACTCAGGGCATTTAAAGCCGTTGGTTGTAGTGGTTGGGGGCGTGTTGATTTTATGAGAGATAGTCAGGGTAATTTCTGGCTACTTGAAGTGAATACTATCCCCGGAATGACTAGTCATAGTTTGGTGCCGATGGCAGCCAAGAGTATTGGCTTGGATTTTCCCATGTTAGTAAAAGTTATTTTAGCGGCAACATTAACTGGAAATCCAAATATCACTACTAAAGATTACGGAGCATAGGCTGATGGACCAGCGAATTGAGCCACAGATGTCGAATGAAGCAAATCTAAATCTTGATTCAGACGCGCTTTCTGTGGACGCTTCGCTGGAAATTACCTCATCTACAGGTGAAGGCTTTTCTTCATTAACTGATGATGTGTTAACTGCTCGATCAGATGATGAACTTATTGATCATGTAAATGAAATTGCTATGCCAACTAAAAAGGTTAGCAAGGCTAGAAGGCCAGTAATTAAAGTGCAATTAAAAAGGAGCTTTCGCCATAGACTGACGGTGGCGAGTTCTTCCAGTATTTTACTGTTGGTTTTTGTTGTTATGTGGGGTGGCGCGGTATTAATTAGCAGACCACAAAATTGGCCAATTAGTCATGTTGAAGTGATAGGTGTGATTAACCAGCAGGATCAAGCGCGGATACAGCAGCAATTAAAAGGTATTGCGTCAGATGGTTTTTTTAATTTGAAATTACCTGAATGGCAGTACAAGTTAGAGCAAATCCCTTGGGTGGCTCAAGTGCAGTTGCAAAGAGTTTGGCCGGATCATTTACGGGTTCAAGTGGCAATGCGTCAGCCTGCTGCTCGTTGGGGAAATCAAGCATTGATTGATATCTCCGGTAAAGTTTTTTTACCTGGAGGGAAGGGATTGCCGACAGAGTCGGGTATCATTGATGCACCTGACAGTTTGTCAGAATCAGCCTTGGCATTATTCGCTGCCAGCAGTGAACTTTTAGCGTCGGAGCAGTTAACTATTGAGCGGTTAAGACTCAATCAGCGAAGAAGTGTCGAAATAGTTTTAAAGAACGGTTTGTTGCTTAAAGCGGGTGATATGGCTTTAGCAGAAAATCGATTACGGCGGATGATCGGTGTCTATAAAAAGCACTTAAGTCCGGTTTTGAATGATATTGACTATGTCGATTTACGCCATACGCACGGTTTTGCTGTAGGATGGCGCGAATCGGTAAAAGCTCGGAAAGGAAAGAATGCCTGAGTTATGGAGCGGGGATAAATCTCAATGACGAGAAATCCAGAGAAGAACCTGATTGTCGGCCTCGATATTGGCACTTCGAAAGTAGTGTGTATTGTGGGTGAGATAGCGGTTGATGGTCGACTAAATATCGTCGGTATCGGCTCTCAGTCCTCGCGTGGCTTGAAGAAAGGTGTTGTGGTTAACATCGAATCGACAGTTGATGCGATCCAGCGGGCGGTTGAAGAAGCAGAATTGATGGCAGGTTGCCGTGTTCATTCTGTTTATGCCGGTATTGCTGGAAGTCATATTCGTAGTTTGAACTCCCATGGAATTGTTGCGATTCGCGACCAAGAAGTGGTTGAAGCCGATGTTGATCGTGTTATTGATGCTGCTAGAGCAGTAGCAATTCCTGCCGATCAGAAAATTCTGCATATTTTACCGCAAGAATTTGTAATAGATACTCAAGATGGTATTCGTGAGCCGGTGGGCATGTCGGGCGTACGTCTGGAAGCTAAAGTCCATATGGTAACGGGAGCAGTCAGCGCTGCGCAGAACATCATTAAATGTGTTCGCCGCTGTGGCCTTGAAGTTGAAGATATTATTCTTGAGCAATTGGCATCTAGTTATTCTGTTTTAACAGATGACGAGAAAGAGCTCGGTGTGTGCTTGGTAGATATCGGTGGCGGAACAACCGATATGGCAATTTATACTGATGGTGCAATTCGCCATACAGCAGTCATTCCAATTGCCGGTGATCAAGTCACTAATGACATTGCGGTCGCACTAAGAACACCGACCCAACATGCCGAAGACATTAAAATCCGTTTTGGTAGTGCATTAACCTCACTGGCCAGTATGGATGATCGAGTAGAAGTACCAAGTGTTGGAGATCGACCTCCAAGGCAGATGTCTCGCCAAACTTTAGCTGAAGTGATTGAACCAAGGTATGAAGAATTATTCACTTTGGTTCAGGCTGAGCTTCGTCGAAGTGGTTTTGAAGATATTATTGCTGCCGGCATTGTATTAACCGGTGGTACTTCGAAAATGGAAGGCGCAATTGACCTGGCTGAAGAAGTATTTCATATGCCGGTTCGATTGGGTGTTCCGCAAGGGATTAGTGGTCTTTCAGATGTTGCATGCAACCCAATCCACGCCACAGGTGTTGGATTGTTATGCTATGGTCGCCAGCAGCAACATACCTCTAGAAAATCCAGGCTACCTGTAGAGAAAGGTGATGGTTTGTTTAGTAAGGTCAAAAATTGGTTTCAGGGGAATTTCTAAATTGTTCTGGAAAAAAAGTATTGAAAAAAGGGAAGCGCACGCGCGACGGGTAAACCGGGAAACTGGAGGAGTTTCTGTATGTTTGAATTAATGGATACGTATCCTGATAGTGCAGTAATCAAAGTTGTTGGTGTCGGTGGCGGTGGCGGTAATGCTATTGATCACATGATGAGTACTGCCATCGAAGGTGTTGAATTTGTTGTTGCGAATACGGATGTTCAGGCGCTGAAGAAAAGCCCTGCGCAATCAACGATTCAATTGGGTCAGGAAATTACTAAAGGCTTGGGTGCTGGTGCCAATCCAAACGTGGGTCGTGAGGCTGCATTGGAAGATCGCGAAAGAATTCGTGAGATGCTAGATGGTGCCGATATGGTCTTTATTACTGCAGGTATGGGTGGCGGAACCGGAACAGGTGCTGCGCCAGTATTTGCAGAGATTGCTAATGAGCTAGGTATTTTGACAGTAGCGGTAGTCACAAAGCCGTTCCCGTTTGAAGGCCGTCGCCGCATGGATATTGCACTTCAAGGTATTGAAGAGTTAAGTAAACATGTTGACTCGCTGATTACGATTCCAAACGAAAAGCTATTAAGTGTTTTAGGTAAAGGCACCACTTTACTCGATGCATTTAAAGCCGCTAACAGCGTATTGCAAGGTGCCGTTCAAGGTATTGCGGAGCTGATTACTCGACCTGGTTTAATTAACGTCGACTTTGCTGACGTGCGAACTGTAATGTCTGAAATGGGCATGGCAATGATGGGTACCGGTATCGCCAGTGGCGAAGGCCGTGCTCAAGAAGCCGCGCGCATGGCAATTTCCAGCCCGTTATTGGAAGACGTTAACTTATATGGTGCTCACGGTATTCTGGTCAACATCACATCCGGTATGGATATGGCAATTGACGAGTTTGAAGAAGTGGGTAACACGGTTAAGGAGTTCGCATCTGATGATGCAACGGTTGTTGTCGGTACCGTAATTGACCCAGAGATGCAGGATGAAATGCGGGTAACCGTGGTTGCAACTGGTCTGGGTGAAGTACAAAAGAAAGAGTCTGTGAAGTTGGTGGCAGAAACCAAAAAATCAGATGGTACATTAGACATCGATAAGTTGGATCGTCCAGCTGTATTGCGCAAGCAGGAAGCTCAAAAGGCAGCTAACCCAGCTGGCTCAGATATGGAGTATCTTGATATTCCAGCATTTTTGAGAAAGCAGGCTGATTAGGTTATTTGATGTTCAAGCACGTTTGAAATGAGCGCTAGGCTAAATGCTAACTTGATGCACTTTTTTTATGTTAGTATTTGCCATCATTTTGGATCTGCTTGAGCGATAGCCGCAGAGCTCCAGTTTTATTAACGATTTATGCCGCTTTGGTGCCAGTAGAAATGATCAGGCAGAGAACTTTAAAGAACAAGATTCGAGCAACAGGTGTTGGGTTGCACACAGGTGAAAAGGTCTATTTGACATTGAAACCTGCTCCGGTGAATACAGGTATTGTATTCCGTCGTGTCGACTTAAACCCGGTTGTCGAAATCCCTGCCAGCTTTGATAACGTTGGCGATACAACGCTGTCTACCACGTTGGTAAACGGTGATGTGCGCGTTTCTACAGTTGAGCATTTGCTGTCTGCGATGGCAGGATTAGGAATCGATAACGCCTATGTTGAAGTAACGGCTTCTGAAGTGCCGATTATGGATGGTAGTGCGGGTCCTTTTGTATTCCTGATTCAATCTGCAGGTGTTACTGAGCAATCAGCGCCAAAAGAATTTATTCGCATAAAGCGTAAAATTGTTGTTGAAGATGGCGATAAACGTGCTGTTTTTGAACCGTTTGATGGCTTCAAAGTATCTTTCACTATTGATTTTAATCACCCGGTATTCCGTGGCCGTAGTCAGCATGCGATGCTAGACCTCTCTAGTACTTCTTTTGTTAAAGAGATCAGTCGTGCGCGTACTTTCGGCTTTATGCGTGATATCGAATTCCTCCGTGAGCGAAATCTGGCTTTAGGTGGCAGTGTTAATAATGCGATCGTAATGGATGATTACCGAATTCTAAATGATGACGGTCTTCGCTATGACGATGAATTTGTAAAACACAAGATATTAGACGCTATCGGTGATCTTTACTTGCTAGGCAAAGGTTTAATTGGTGCATTTATTGGTCATAAATCTGGTCATGGTTTGAATAATCAGTTGTTACGTGAACTGGTTAAAAACCCTGATGCTTGGGAAGTTGTGACATTTGAAGCGGAAGACGTCCCCGTTTCTTATATGACACCGGTTACTGCCGATTAATTAGTTATCAAATCCGGCGCTGACGGCGAGGTTTTTCAAAGCTGCGCTCAATTCCGGATCTGAAATATCTTGCGCAGCATTAGTGAGTGCTTCTTTTGCTGTGCGAGACTTTCGTGCTTCTCGTTTACCCTTTAAGCCACCTGACATTTTCGGCTTGTGAACGGTTGGTCGGATAATCACTTCAAGTGCGGAAATACTCCTCAAGCCCACTTCTTGTTGGCAGCGAGCCAAGATTTCCGGTGTTAAAAACTTGAGTCTGGTCGCCCAAGCGGAATGTGTTACCTGAAGCACCAACTTTCCTACACTATAGTTAGCTACAGTAACCTGAGGTGCAAGGATAGGGGGAAGTAGCAGTTTGAATCTTAGATCCAGACGCTGAAGCTTTTCGGCACGACTAATAAGGTTGTTGAGCTTACTTTCTGTAAGCAGCTGTTTAATAGGTCGGGTATTGGAAGTTTGCATGGGTAATAAGTCTTCAGCACAGTTCGCAGAGTTTACTTTAATCAAGCGTAGTCTCAAAGGTGTTAGTAGTCGTTCGTTTAATCTACGTCCGCTTATCTTTGGGTTAATTTCGCTGGTTATCGTTCCTGCATTGGTTACATCTTCTTTCACTTGGTTTTTCACTGGTAAGCCTGCCAGAGAAGATCGTCAAAAAATTGTTCAACTGCAGCAGCAAACGCAGGATGATCAACTTCAATTGCAAGACCTACAACGTCAATATCAACAAGATTTGGATGCTTTAGCCATTCGCATGGGGCGCTTGCAGTCACATATGATGCGATTAAATGCATTAGGTGGTCGCTTGGTTGAAAATTCAGGTCTTGAAAAAGGTGAATTTGATTTTTTGTCTGAGCCAGGTCGTGGTGGCCCTGGAGATGTGCTTTATGCGGAAAATGGTATTGGTGAAAGCAAGCTTAAAGAGCGAGTGAACCGATTAACCGGTTTGATTGCAGATCGGGACATGCAGTTACAAGCCCTTTCAAAGTTGTATACCGGCAGTGAAATCTCTAAAGAATCCAATCTTTCTGGTAGGCCCATTTCTGGTGGGTGGTTGTCGTCTCCCTATGGTATGCGGACAGATCCGTTTAATGGCCGTCAAGTACTGCATAAGGGCATCGATTTTGCCGGAAAACTTGGCAGTGAAGTCACTGCAATTGCCGGAGGGGTCGTCACATGGGCAGACAAGCGGTATGGTTATGGGCAAATGGTTGAGGTAAGTCATGCTGATGGGCTGGTCACTCGATATGGGCATAATAGCCAGTTGGTTGTAAAACGGGGGGATTTGGTTGCAAAAGGACAGGTAATAGCCAAGATGGGATCGAGTGGTCGATCAACGGGACCTCATGTACACCTTGAAGTCTTGAAAAATGGTCGCCATGTTAATCCTTCACGATATTTACGATAGAAATCATCGTAAATTCGCTGTGTGGCCAGAATTTTTTGGATGATCTTGCCCACAGTCTATTTCACGGCGTTAGAATAAGACGCTAGAATGCCTTATCTCCTGCAAGAAAGGGCAGGCAACCAACGGATAGCTACTGCCACATGATCAGTAAAGTATTTACCAAGATTTTCGGAAGTCGCAATCAGCGGCTGGTTCGAGGCATGAACAAAACTGTTCAACAGATAAATGTACTTGAGCCCGACCTTCAAAAACTCACCGACGAACAATTAATTGCTAAAACAGCGGAATTCCGTGAGCGCATCGCCAATGGTGAAACATTGGATAAGTTGCTGCCTGAAGCATTTGCTGTTGCAAGAGAAGCATCGGTTCGAGTGATGGGTATGCGCCATTATGACGTTCAGATGATTGGTGGCTTGGTGCTACACCAGGGCAAGATCTCTGAAATGGCCACAGGCGAAGGTAAAACCCTGATGGCAACCCTACCTATCTACCTAAATGCATTAACCAGCAAAGGTGTTCACGTTATTACCGTGAACGACTACCTTGCAAAGCGTGATGCCGAGTGGATGCGTCCATTATATGAATTCCTTGGTCTATCTGTTGGGGTAAACCTTTCAGGTATGCAGCCTCCGGAAAAGCAGCAGGCTTATGCTTGTGATATTACCTACGGCACAAATAATGAATATGGTTTCGATTATCTTCGAGACAATATGGCATTTCGCGCCGAAGACAAGGTTCAGCGACCGCTGAATTTCGCAATTGTCGATGAAGTGGATTCGATCCTGATCGACGAAGCTAGAACGCCGTTGATTATTTCTGGTCCAGCTGAAGACAGCTCTGAGTTGTACAATAAGATGAATGTTCTGGCACCTCAGCTAGAACGTCAGCAAGAAGAAGAAGGTCCCGGTGACTTTTCGGTAGATGAAAAGAGCAAGCAAATTTTCCTGACTGACCAGGGTCATGAGAAAATTGAAGAATTGTTAGTTGATGCTGGCATGATGGATGAGGGGGACACTTTATACGGTGCTTCCGGTGTTAGCTTACTGCATCATATTAATGCGGCGTTACGTGCGCATAATTTGTTCCAGAAAGATGTCGATTATATTGTTCGTAATGATCAAGTTATTATCGTTGATGAGCATACAGGTCGAACCATGGAAGGCCGTCGCTGGTCAGATGGCTTGCACCAAGCTATCGAAGCTAGAGAAGGTGTATCGGTTCAAAATGAGAACCAAACGCTTGCGTCTATCACCTTTCAGAATTATTTCCGTATTTACCAAAAACTGGGTGGCATGACCGGTACTGCTGATACTGAAGCTTTTGAATTCCAGCAAATTTACAGCTTGGAAGTGGTGGTTACTCCAACTAACCGACCTATGCAGCGTAAAGATCATGGCGACTTGGTTTATCTGAATCAGACCGATAAATTCAATGCAATTGTTGAAGCTATTAAAGAATGTGCTGAGAAGAAACAACCGGTTTTGGTTGGTACGGTATCAATTGAAATTTCAGAATTTTTATCGGACATGCTTAAAAAAGCAGGTATCGAGCATAATGTTCTGAATGCTAAATTTCATGCTAAAGAAGCCGAAATTGTTGAGACTGCCGGTTTACCAGGTCAGGTAACGATTGCAACCAACATGGCTGGTCGTGGTACCGATATTATGTTGGGTGGTAATTTAAATGCAGAGTTAGATCTGCTGGAAAATCCAACTCAAGAAGAAATTGATGCAGTTAAGGCTGATTGGAAAAAGCGCCATGAAGCAGTATTGACTGCTGGCGGTCTGCATATTTTGGGTACTGAACGCCATGAATCTCGACGTATCGATAATCAGTTGCGTGGTCGTGCTGGTCGTCAGGGTGACGCAGGTTCCAGTCGTTTCTATCTGTCATTAGAAGATGATTTAATGCGAATTTTCGCTTCTGATCGAGTTTCTGGAATGATGCAGAAGCTGGGTATGGAAGAAGGTGAAGCGATTGAACACCGTTGGGTGAGTCGAGCGATTGAAAATGCTCAGCGTAAAGTTGAAGGTCGTAACTTTGATGTCCGTAAGCAATTGCTGGAATATGATGATGTTGCTAACGATCAACGCCGAGTAGTCTACCAGCAGCGTAATGAGTTGCTAGAATCTGAAGAAATTATTGAAACCGTTAATACAGTTCGTGAAGATGTACTGGATACTGTGTTTGGTTCGTATGTTCCACTGCAAAGTTTGGAAGAGCAGTGGGATGTTAAAGGATTAGAGCAAGCGATTGCTCAGCAGTTTGCAACTGAATTCCCATTACAGCAGTGGCTGGATGAGGATGATAAGCTGGACTCTGAGAAGCTGCGCGACAAGATTCACAATGAGCTGGTTACTATTTATCAAACCAAGGTTGAGCAGGCTGGATCGGATATTTTCCGCCAGGTTGAAAAGAGCCTGATGCTGCAAACGCTAGATCGGTTGTGGAAAGAGCATTTGGCTGCAATGGATCATTTGCGTATGGGTATCCACTTCCGTGGTTATGCGCAGAAGAACCCTAAGCAAGAATATAAAAAAGAAGCCTTTGAATTATTCAGCAATTTACTAGATGAGTTGAAAGCTGAAGTCATTAAGTTGTTGAGCTTTATTCAAGTGCAAAGCCAAGATGAAGCTGAGGAGCTGGAAGAAGAGCGCCGTCGTCGTGCAGCCGAACTAGAGCAGTTAGAGTATGCGCGCGAAGAGATGAATCAACAGGCAGAAACAAGCCAAGCAACCGGTACCGATGGTGCTAATGTACCTTTCCGACGTAGTGATAAGGTAGGCAGAAATGAGCCCTGCCCTTGTGGTTCGGGTAAAAAGTACAAACAATGCCACGGCAAGCTTGCTTAAAAGTTAAAAAAACTCGATAAACAAATGGCTCCGAAATGGAGCCATTTTTTTAAATTTGGCGGAGAAAAATAATGGCTGTGGGTACAGGTGAATTTCCAGAAATGAACCCGGTAAAAGGTTTTGCTCTAGGTACTACCAAAGCAGGTGTTCGCTATCCGGATCGTAAAGACCTGGTAATTATGTCGCTAGTGCAAGGTTCAGAAACTGCCGCTACTTTTACTAAAAACCGTTTTTGTGCCGCACCAGTTACTTTGGCCAAGCAGCATATGCAATTGCAATCTAGTCGGTACTGGTTAGTCAATACAGGTAATGCGAATGCAGGTACCGGTCAGCAAGGTATGCAGGATGCGCTTGACTGTTGTGCTGCGCTAGCTAAAAAAACCGACCAACCGATTGAGGCTGTACTGCCATTTTCTACTGGTGTGATTGGTGAAAAGCTATCTACAGATAAGGTAATTGCTGGCTTGGATGCTGCGTTGTCGGATTTAAATGAATCTGGTTGGCTGTCTGCTGCCCAGGGCATTATGACCACAGATACTCGACCTAAAGGCGCTTCAATTAAAACCGAAATAGCAGGTAAATCGGTCACGCTAACAGGTATGTCGAAAGGGGCGGGAATGATTTGTCCTAACATGGCAACCATGCTTGGTTTTGCTGCGACAGACGTAAAAATGCCCGCGGATTTATTGCAACAAGCGCTAGCTGAAGCAGTAAATCAGTCGTTTAATTCGATTACTGTTGATGGCGATACTTCTACTAACGATGCTTGCATGTTAGCGGCTACGGGGCAGGGTGAGTTGGAGATTACTTCAGCGGATCAAGCTGAGTACCCGATATTCTGTAATCTATTAAATCAGCTAATGCTTGAGCTAGCACAAGCGATTGTTTGTGATGGCGAGGGCGCGACCAAACTGATCGAATTTAAAGTAATTAATGGTGCGTCGGTCGAAGATTGTCGCGAGGTTGGTTATACCTTGGCACATTCTCCTTTGGTAAAAACTGCATTTTTTGCTTGCGACCCTAACTGGGGCAGAATGGTGGCGGCAATTGGTCGAGCAAAAATCGATCAGTTGGATATTGATGCTATTTCGTTGAAATTAGGGGGTGTGGCATTAATCACCCAAGGTCAGCCAGATCCGACTTACACCGAACAGGCAGGGCAACAGGTGATGGATCAGCAGTCGATTTGTGTCACTGTCGATCTAGCTGCGGGTAATTCGCAAGCCAGCATCTGGACTACCGACCTTTCCCATGAATATGTAACGATCAACGCGGATTATCGTAGCTAATGTTGCAAGTAGTCGCAGGAATTATTCGTCGCGCGGGTAAAGTTTGTATTTGCCGGCGACCGTCGGATAAGCATGAAGGTGATAAATGGGAATTCCCTGGTGGAAAAATTGAGCCAGGTGAAACCCATCAAGAGGCGCTTTATCGCGAACTAGATGAAGAGGTTGGTATTCAGATAGGTCAGGCAGAACCATTGTGTCGATTAGTTTATCGCTACCCAGAAAAAACAGTCTGTTTGAATTTTATGGTAATCGATCATTTTTCAAATGAGCCGTGGGGTAAAGAGGGGCAACCGCTTCAATGGGTCGATCAGAATGACTTGGCAAGTTTTACTTTTCCGAAAGCCAATTTCCCGGTAATTAAAGTATTGTCATTGCCGCAACAGTGTCGAGTTGTTTCTGCCGAACAAATAACCGAAAACATATTGAGTGGGTCGGCGCAAAATGCGGATTTATTGTGTTTGCAACGAGGCCGTCAAACAATAGTCGAGTACGCTGAAACAGCTGCAAATTTGCTTTCTAATTTGCCCTGTGCAGATCATTTATTAGTTGATGACTTTGCTTTGGCACAGCAATTAGCGTGTGGTTATTTTGGCGGAATTTCTGATTCAATGCATGATGGCAAGAAAATACTATTGGCTCAGATTTGTAGTAATGCTAGTCAAATTGAGAAGGCGATTAATGCCAAAGCTGATGTGTTGTTGCTTGATAAAATCACAGATTCTTCTGAATCGATTTCACAATTAATGGATTTCTGCTCGTTACCCGTTTATCTGCAAGCGGCAAATATTGTGCAAGCCAAACGCTTGGGTGCCAAGGGCGTTATTTTAAGAGAACAAATGAATGACTGATCAAACTTCGAAAAGCGAACAGCGAATTCACCGCTGCCCGCAATGTAAAAAATCAATGATATGGAGTACCGATAATCCATGGCGCCCATTTTGTTGTGAGCGTTGTCGGCAAATTGATTTTGGTGATTGGGCAGATGAAAAACACCGGATTGCCGGTGATCCAGTGCCTAATAACAGCCAAGATCTAGAGGATGACTATCTTTAATAGCAATGCCTTGCTGAGAAAATAATTGCAAGGTAAAGCACTGGCCGCTGCCGCTGATAATGGGGTAGCCAGTAAAACTTTTGGCGAGCTGGACTCTAACCAGTCGCCATTTTTCACTATTTTTAGGCTTAGGGGATTCAATTGCTCCTGAGCTAGCTTCTAACCTTTGATAAGGTGAAAAATCTCGCGCCAATTGCAGTAAAAGATCCAGTCCATGTTCGAGCAATTCAAATTGTTGGTGCCATCTTCCTAGGTCATGAGCACTTTCTTCGCTATATAGCCAGTGCTTCAATATCGGCATTTCAAAGTCACAAAACCCGCCGGGAAGCAAAGCTTTTCGAGTCATGGCTTTCCATAAGTGATCACTTTCCAGCGTACTATCAAACCTACCGGCTCGGCCGCATAAATCACGAGAAGTGTTTTGTAATTCACCGATTAAGTAATCTAGCCGACTTTGGTCAACCGCCGGATTAGTTTGTAATGGTTTGAGTTTGAGCTCGAGTTGATCAAGGCTGCGAGAAAGCTCAACTTTGGGATCGACACGCATACACAAGGTAGACACCTCGACTAATGAGCGAGCTGCGGCAAGTTGTTGTCCATTGCTGTTGTAGCATTTGAAATGCTGAAAAAGCTGATGAAGTCGCAGAAACTGGCGAAAAGCTTCATCTAATGGAAATTCGTATGTTAAAAAATCAGAAGATGCCATTTGGCTCTGGCTAAAATAAGTATTTAATCAATTTTAGCAGAAGCTAATCTGAGATAGGTATTTTGCAGTGAAACTAATTGCGATTGCTGCATTTCGATCGGCTGTGAATTGTCGATGACATCGTCTGCCGCTGCGATTCTTTGTTCTCGAGTGGCTTGAGATGCAATGATTTTGTTAACTAACTCTAAATTTGAACCGTCTCTGGCAATCGTTCGCTCTATTTGCAATTCGATGGGGACATCGACAACTAAAATGCGGTCGACTAATTTTTTGAAATCAGATTCAATTAATAGCGGTACTTCAAATATGACGTAGGGGCTGGAAGATATTTGAGCCTGATGCAACATATGTTGACGAATAGCGGGGTGTAACAGTTGTTCCAGCCATAATTTTTGTTTAGGTTGATCAAAAATTGCAGCGCGAAGTTTATGTCGATCTAGTTGATGATTTTGATCGACAATATCTGATCCAAAGTGAGTGATAATTTTTAAAAGAGCAGGTGTTCCCGGTTCAACAACCGCACGAGCAGTTTGGTCTGCATCAATTACATCGATGCCTTGCTGGCGAAAGAATTGGCTAATGGTGCTTTTGCCACTGCCAATTCCTCCGGTTAAGCCGACAATAAAATTACTCATTTCCCAGCTTATCCCAGTAAGTAGCTTTGATAGAAATTAATAATTTGATCACCCCATAGCAAACAAATCCAACCAGCAGCAGCTAAAAATGGGCCGAATGGAATTGGCTTAGATTTATCTCTGCCTTGCAATGCGATTAATGCGATGCCTACTACCGCACCGACTAGTGATGAACATAAAATAATGACTGGAAGTTTTGTCCAACCCATTAATGCACCAAGCGCAGCCAGTAGTTTGAAGTCACCATAACCCATGCCTTCCTTGCCAGTGATTAGTTTAAATACCCAATAAACGGACCATAAACTTAGGTAGCCAGCCATTGCGCCAATCAGCGCTTGTTCCGGTGAGACAAATACATTGCCAAGACTGGCAAGTAAGGCAAGCCACAATAGTCCCAAAGTTAATTGATCTGGAAGAAGTTGGGTGTCGTAATCAATCATGGTTGCTGCGACCAGAATCCAACTTGCAATGACTGCAACTAGACCGGCTTGAGTCCAACCAAAATAGTAGAGTGCAATGGCTGAAATGGTGGCAGTTGCTAGTTCAATAATCGGGTAGCGCGCGCTAATGGGGGTTTTGCAGTCGCGGCACTTTCCGGCTAAAAACAAATAACTAATCACAGGGATATTTTCTAATGCAGAAATTTTGTGGCTGCATTTAGGACATCGTGAAGCGGGTGTTGCGATATTAAATTTTGACTGTTGTTGCTCTTCGATGGCTTTGCGAGCAGATTCGGTTAGATCTTGAGGGAAGCATTCGGCGTATTCCTCACGCCAGCCACGCTCCATCATGATCGGCGTGCGATAAATAACCACATTTAGAAAGCTACCAACCAACAGTGAAAAAATAAAAACGATCGAGACTTGTGCCATCAAAGGCAAAGATGCGAGCTCAGCTAAGAAAGAAAACACCAGTTAGGAATCCTGCAAGGAGAGAAACTACCAATCGGCACTCGAGTGAATCGAGCGCCGAATTTATATGATTTGTGGTTTATACCACTTGGCCTAGCTTGAAGATTGGTAAGTACATAGCAACTACTAAGCCACCGATGACTACGCCAAGGAAGACCATGATGATTGGCTCTAATAAGCTAGAAAGGCCATCTACTGCAGTATCTACTTCTTCTTCATAAATATCTGCGACCTTTTCTAGCATGCTGTCCAAAGCGCCGGATTCCTCACCAATCGCCACCATTTGAACGACTAGGTTAGGGAATAGATTTCGTTCCCTCATTGCAGCGTTTAACCGAGTACCTGTCGCTACTTCATCTTTAATTTGGTGGATTGCTTTCTGGTAAACTAAATTGCCACAAGCGCCGGCAACTGTGTCCATAGCTTCAATTAGAGGTACGCCTGCGGCAAAAGTAGTTGATAGCGTGCGAGCGAATCGCGCAACAACACCCTTGTCTAAAATTGGGCCAATAACTGGGATTTTTAACAGGAATCTATCGATTCCGGCGCGAAATGCTTCAGATGATCTATGGGTCTGAATGAAGGCATATGAAGATGCAACAATAATACCTAATGCTGCCCACCAATAGTCTTGCAAGAATCGAGAAGCACCAATAACCATCTTGGTAAAGGCTGGTAAATCAGCGCCGAAACCAGCAAACAGAGTCTCAAACTGAGGTACCACAAAGATTAGCAAAATAGCAGTAACGATCATTGCCACCAGCATGATCGCTGTTGGATAGAACATTGCTTTTTTGATTTTACGCTTCAAAGATTCTGACTTTTCTTTATATAGCGCAATTCGCTCCAGCATTGCTTCCAATGAACCGGATTGTTCGCCTGCTGCTATCAAGTTGCAAAATAAGTCATCAAACTGTCGAGGGTGTTTTTTTAGTGCAGATGAAAAAGTAGAACCACTTTCGACGTCAGTTTTGATATCCAAAATCAACTGGCGCATGCCTGCTTTATCTGAACCTTGGGCGCAAATATCAAAAGACTGAACTAACGGAACACCAGCCTTCATCATTGTTGCCAGCTGCCTTGCAAAAGCAGCAATATCCTCAGTCTTAGGCGGCTTGATTCTAGCGGCAAATAACGGTTGAGGTTTTTTGCGCACGCGTTTTGGGTTGATTCCCTGTTTACGCAGATTAGCCTTGGCAATTGCAAGAGAAGGCGCGGTAATTTCTCCGGTGGATGCCTGTCCTTTGCGATCGGCTCCCTGCCAAGAAAAAACAAAGGTTTTTATCGTTTCAGCCATGTTTTAATCCTGAACCATTCTAAAGGGGCAGCTGGAAGCTGACCTGTTTGTCCCAAATTGTACCAGTATGTTCGGTATATCAATACTGACAAGTGGTTGAGAAAATAAATTAGTGCATTTTCTTAACAATTTGTCACCGAATTAACAATCGGCTTAATCTTTGGTTACCCGATTCACTTCAGCCAAACTGGTCACTCCGTGGCGAATTTTTTCAAGACCTGATGCTCGAAGGTCTGGGATTTCTTCTTTTTTCGCCTGGTCGGCAATATCGATAGCATTGCCACCGCTCATAATGATTCGGCCAATGCTATCGGAAATCGGCATTACTTGGTAAATACCAACACGTCCTTTATAGCCACCAGTACACCGATTACATCCTTTAGGTTCAAAAACAATCAGATCTTCGACTTCTTCTTTCTTGAAACCTTCAGCAAGCAGTGCTTCTGTAGGTATTTCAGCGCGAGTTTTGCATTGCTCACAAAGACGTCGAGCAAGACGCTGCGCAATAACTAATTGAACTGATGTTGCAATGTTAAACGGTGCAACACCCATATTAAGTAATCGAGAAAGTGTTTCTGGGGCACTGTTGGTGTGAAGTGTGGACAGTACTAAGTGACCTGTTTGCGAAGCTTTAATCGCAATTTCGGCCGTTTCTAAATCTCGGATTTCACCAACCATAACTACGTCAGGGTCTTGGCGAAGGAATGCTCGTAATGCAGTGCTAAAAGTCAGGCCGGCTTTAGGGTTAACGTTAACCTGGTTTACGCCGGGCAAGTTAATTTCTGCCGGGTCTTCAGCAGTAGAAATATTGCATTCAGGCGTATTAAGAATATTCAAACCGGTGTAGAGAGATACTGTTTTACCGGAGCCAGTTGGCCCAGTAACCAGGATCATTCCTTGAGGTTGAGAGAGTGCGGCTTCGTAAATAGCTTTCTGTTCTGGTTCGTAACCCAGAGCATCAATGCCAAGTTGGGCGCTGGATGGGTCGAGTATACGCAGTACAACTTTTTCACCAAACAAGGTCGGACAAGTACTAACACGGAAATCGATAGCACGATTTTTTGAAATGCGCATTTTAATTCGACCATCCTGCGGGACGCGTCGCTCGGAAATATCTAAGCGAGACATTACTTTTAAACGCGCTGAAAAACGTGCCGACAGGTTGACTGGAGGTGTCGCAACTTCTCGTAAAATACCGTCTTGCCTCAGACGGATACGATACATTTTCTCATAAGGCTCGAAGTGAACATCAGATGCGCCAAGGTTAATTGCATCTAATAAAATTTTGTTTACATAGCGGACAATTGGTGCGTCATCTTCTCCGTTACCAACGCCAGAATCCTGGCCTTCGCCTTCTTCATCACCACCAATATCCAATGTATCAAGGTCAGTATCGGCAAGGTTGTCAAAAGCAGAAGCTTGTTGAGCGCTTAGAACCTTATCAGCAATACGCTTTAACTTATCTTCCTCAACCAAAATTGCTTCAGTACTAACGCCAGTATTGAATTTAATTTCATCTAGCGCTTGCAGGTTGGTTGGGTCAGAAAGGGCTACAAATAAGCGATTACCGCGACGTAATATAGGTAAGGCGTTGTGTTTACGAATTAATTTCTCATCAACAATGCCTAGAGGAATGACTTCTGGGTCAATCGCATCAAGATCGAAAAATGGAGTGCCAAAATGCTCGGATGCAGTTGCTGCAATCTTGGTTGGCGAAATAATGCCTTCTTCAACCAGATAGCTTACGAGGTGTTTTTTTTTCTTCTGTGCTTCTTCAACAACAGAACGGGCTTGTTGTTCTTCGATTAAATTGCTAGTGATCAGCTGTTTAATCAAGCCACTTAAATGAGTATTGCCGCCACTTCTTGGTGTCATAACGAGATGCTAGGTCCTTGATCAAGCACAATATATCGGTTTGAAGGCATTGGTTGCCGGTGTCTGGTGGCGACAAATGCTTAAATAGTATGTAGCAAGCAATCCAACTTGGGAAGAGGTGCGACCAAGGTATAGTCACACCTCGACTATTTAGTATCGAATTATTTACAGCTTGATGGAGAGTAGTCGGCGCTAAATGGTGTGGCCGTATTGGTAGTACAAGTCCAAGTCAGGCGGCCATTAGTAATAGCTGTCCCTGAGTTGCTGACTAGATTAAATTGAACCCGTTTGTTAGTACGAACGGTACCCGTTGCAGTGATGGTAATAGCAGCATTACTGCCACCGCCAGTAATGTTAACACTGCCATTTGGGGTTGATGGGCTTGAAACCGAAGCTGAGCTTGGAGTGCGTAATTCAACCGCAACAAATTCTGCAATTTCAGCTTTAGGCTCCGAAGTTAGTGCTAGGACCTCAGTTGCTTCTGCGCGACCCAAATAAGTTTGGTATGCAGGCAAGGCTACCGCGGCCAAAATACCAATGATCGCAATAACGATCATCAATTCAATCAATGTGAAACCTTTGTTTAGTACTTTCATTGTCTATCCCTTTCAATGTTGTCTAACCTTGGCTGAATTAATAGCGGTTATTAGCCATGGGTAAGAGTGAATTTATACCCTCAGCCAGAGTATGGTTCAGAATAATTTTTTTTTATGACAAATTTTGTCCGTCTGACTACATTGTTTTTATGGCACTCAAAAAAAAACTCTATGACTAGCCGGTTGGTTATTGTTGCAGCCATTTTTTTATTTTTAATTTCTGGTGTAACAGGTCCATTCATGTTGGATGATTTTCCCAACATATTGCACAATCCGGCAGTGCTTTGGGGTGAGTTTAGTTTTGCCAATGTTGTTAATGCTATTGCCTCTAGCCCCAGTGGAATTATCAATCGTCCCTTACCTGTATTGAGTTTTGGTATTACATACTGGTTGTTTGGTATTGATGCAACAGCATTTAAACTTATCAATTTTGTGATTCATATCGCTAACGCTTTGTTGGTGTATTCATTAGTTAAGCATCTTTGCCGGTTATTACCTGAAAAACTCCGTCAGCAGAATTTAGCCTTTTGGATTGCATTGATTTGGGCGCTCCACCCTCTGCAGATTTCTTCTGTATTTTATGTCGTACAGCGCATGACGCTAATGTCTAGTTTCTTCATGCTGTTAATCATGAATGTTTATTTGCTGGCTTTGCTGAAGCCAGATGCTAATCACAAAAAATACTTGCAAGGTTTGGGGTGGGTGCTTGTTTTGTTAGTTCTGGGTTTTCTGTGCAAGGAAAATATAGTTCTGGCAATACCGCTAATATGGCTTTTAGATAGAGCGTTTCGCACAGGAGGCCAAGTAAGGCAAAGTAACTTGATTGGCCATGTGTTTTTTTCAGTATTTCTATACCTTCCTGCCTGTTTGATTGTTATTTATTCTTTTGTATCTCCTGAATGGTTTCTGGTGGACTACAGCAAAAGAGATTTTGACCTAGTAGAACGACTATTTTCACAAGTGATCATTGTGAAGAATTACTGGGTATGGTCAATTTGGCCAGATATAAGCCAGCTAGGGCTGTTTCATGATGATTTCGTTATTGTCAGATCAATGAGCTGGGCGTTATGGCTAACGTTATTCTTTCATGTCGCATTGTTGATCGTTAGTTTGGTTTTATGGAAAAGATCGGTGTTTTTTTCTGTCTCGATTCTGTTCTTTTATACTAACCACTTACTAGAGTCGACTTTAATTCCATTAGAGCTGATTTTTGAGCACCGTAATTATCTAGCATTACTTGGTCCTGTTTCGATTGTTGTTGTAGCGGTGAGCTCACTTTTAACAAAGATGCAAAATATCAGGTTACGTCCGATAGTCATGTTTGTCCTTGTTTTGTGCTTTGCCTTGCCTGCTTCACTTCGAGCCTATCAGTGGGGTACACCGGGATTATGGGTGCAAATGGAGGTTGAGAATCATCCTAAATCAGTTCGAGCAAGGCATGCTTTCTTAGTTCAGCTATTTCATAACTCGGTTGAGAATGGAATATCACTAAAGACTGAACAGCTTATAAATGTGCATTTAAATAAAGTATTACAACTAGATCAGAATCATTTGGCCTCCCTAGTGATGATTATTAAGTTGCGATCAGTATTGGAAAAAGAGCAAAGAGATCAAGACTTGCAGCTATTATACGGCAGACTTAGTAAGGCAAATGCTAATTTGGAGCTTCATAAATCTCACTTTCAGGACTTACTTCAATGCCAGCTTGACGGCTACTGTAAATTTAAACCTCAGGTGTTAGAAAAATCTTATGCTGCGATTGGCAGTAACCCAAATTATTCTGACGAATTTAGAGCAGATCTTATGGCGACATGGGCTGTTTATGTCGGCCAGGCATATAAGTTTGATAGTCAAATTGAAGCACTATTATTACAAGCGAATGCAGTAGCCAAAACCCCTTACGTATACGAATCTCTTGCTCAATATTATCTATTGTCAGGTTCATTAGGCAAAGTGAATCAGTTATTGAGCGAATGGCCACAATCTCGTGGATCATGGATCGCCCGGCGTCGAGTAAAAGGCTGGTTAAAAAACTATTCGGAAAATAAAAAATGAGTAAGGATCTAACAATCATTCTTCCAGCCAAAAATGAAGCGAATACCATCGGTTTGTTATTGGATCAATTAGTTGAAAAATTCCCTTTAGCGACTGTTATTGTTGTCAATGATGGCTCAAGTGATGATACCGGAGTCATTGCAAAGCAGCATGGTGTGTCAGTCATTTCGCATCCTTACTGCAAGGGTAATGGCGCTGCAATCAAAACCGGGACTCGGCAAGTAAGAACTCAGTGGATTGCAACCATGGATGCCGACGGACAACATCAAGCACAAGATTTAATGTTGCTATATAAAAAAGCTCAACAAGGTTTTGATATGGTGGTTGGCGCAAGAAACAAGCAAGGTCAAGCCAGTATTTTTCGTTTAATGGCAAATAAGTTTTATAACACTTTAGCAAGCTGGATTACCGGCCATAAGATTCAAGATTTAACATCGGGTATGCGTGTAGTTCGAACTGATTGTTTTCGTCGTTTTCTCTACCTTTTTCCGAATGGGTTTTCTTATCCGACTACCTCGACAATGGCATTTTTTAGAGCTGGATATAGTGTTACGTATCAAAATATTGATGTGAAGAAGCGGGTAGGAAAAAGCCATATAAAAATGTTTCGAGATGGTGCAAGGTTTTTACTGATTATCTTTAAAGTTGGTACTTTGTATTCGCCTTTGAAGCTTTTCACGCCAATCAGTTTGGTATTTTTTGTTCTGGGGCTTGCTTATTACGGTTACACCTTCAGTTTCTATAGTCGCTTCACCAATATGTCCGCATTACTTTTGATTACTTCAGTGCTGATCTTTCTTATCGGAATTGTTTCTGAGCAAATTACTGTGCTTCAGTACTCTAAAGGTGATGTGGAAGATGAATAAGCTGCTAGTCAGGTTATACCAGGTCATTGAAGCTGAGCAGAAAAAGCATGTGTGGATATTGCTGGTTTTAATGGTGCTGACCAGTGTTACTGAGTTAGCGGGTATTGGTGCTATAGTGCCGTTAATGATGGTGGCCAGTTATCCGGAAAAAATAAATGATTTTGGCCTGCTGATTCCTGACTGGTTGTTGGTTGGCAATAATTTATTGATTGTCTCTGGTGCAATTTTTCTCGTTTTTATTGTGATTTCAAATCTAGTGCAAATCTTCACGCAATTTTTTCTAAATCGATTCTCTCAGGGTGTTGCTAGTAAGTTAGGTAATCGTCTTTTAGTTTATTATCTTCATCAACCTTTAGTATTTCATCTGAATAGTGATAGCAAACAGCTTCAAAGCTATATGATCAATGAACTTGATCGGGTCGGTACGAACATTATTGCACCAGCCTTAAGATTTTTTTCACGCGTTATTTCTATTGCCCTAGTAAGTGCTGTGGTTTTTGTTCTATCACCGATCATCGCGATATCGCTAATGGCCGTGTTAGTAGGTGCTTATTGGTTGATTTTTAGAGTTTTGAGAGGGCGGGCAGAAAATAATGGCCGTGAAATAAGTCGGCTGTCGACCAAAAGAATACAATACCTCATCGAGGGTTTTGAAGGTATTCGAGAGTTATTGATCTATCAGAAGCAACAGCTGTATACCGATAGTTATGCGAAAACTAATTTGCAGATTAGTCGTTCGCAAGCAGACAATCTCACGCTGGGTTTTGCACCTCATTACTTGGTTGAATTAGTCGCTTTGGTTGGCATGCTAGTGATTACTTTGAGCTTTATGATCAGCATGGGAGGGATCGTTAATGCATTGCCATGGATTGCTTTTTACGCGATGGCTGCATTTAGGTTGATTCCAGCTTTTCAGCAGGCTTACTTGGCCTTAGCTAGTATGCGAGGAAGCCAAGCATCACTTGAACTATTAATTGATGATCTTGAAAAATCGAAATTGTTTAGACCAGGATTAATCGATGAAGTAGATGTTAATCCAATTAACGTAATTCAGTTAAAAAATATGGATTTTTCTTTTAATGGCGAGTTTAAATTGTTCTCTAAATTAAATTATTCTTTTTTCAATGATGGGATAACCTTGCTTAAAGGGCCTTCGGGTCTGGGTAAGAGTACACTAGCAAATCTGATTATGGGATTGCTTAAACCTGATTCTGGAGAAGTTCAATATGACCAGCAACCATCTGCTTATGGATTGATAGGTTTGGTGCCTCAGCATGTGTTTTTATTGAATGCCACGGTGGAGAAAAATATTGCTTTTGGTAAAAAAATTGATCCGAAACGAATTTCTTGGGCAATTAAAATGGCAGAAATAGATTTTCTTAGCCAAGATGGGGCGCAACAAATAGTCGAAGATAGCGGTAAAAATTTCAGTGGTGGTCAGAGGCAAAGGCTGGGTTTAGCAAGAGCTTTATATCAGGAACATAGCTGGTTGGTTTTGGATGAAGCAACCAGTGCACTGGATGCTGATCTAGAAGAAAAAATTATTGCAAGCATCCAAAGCTACTCCAAGAATCATGGTGTTATTGTTATTAGTCATAGTTCGGCCTGGGAGTCTAAGGCTGACAAGATTCTGGATCTACAGCAGCAACATAGCGAGCCAGCCAGCTAACGATATAGGCACTGGGAGAGTCTTGACTGAATTGGTCAGGGCTTTGGAGTTTCTCGATATTATCAATACACCGAATAAGCTGCTGCATATTGCCACAAAGTCGCACATTAGTGGTTAAACCTTCTTGGCGCTCGGTATGATTTCTCGCTAATAAGCAAGGTTTTCCCAAGTAACTACATTCCTCCTGGTTACTGCCACCATCGCTGATTAATAGTTCTGCATGTGTTAACAGATGTAAAAAATCCCGATGAGTGTATCTAGGCCTTAATTCAATGTTGGGGTTGTTACCTAACCGTTCGGTGAGTTGAAATTTTTCTAATTGTTTAACAGTTGGTGGATGCAATATAAACAATAATGGGATTTTTTTTGCTGCAACTTCCAGCCAATGAATTAATTCAATAAATCTTTCAGAATCAAAAATATTTTCAAATCTGTGTAGTGATACCAATGCATATTTATAGTTAGGAATAGATAGATCATCAGATGCAGGTTGTGAAAGTGAATATTTTACAGAATCAAGTAAAGTATTTTGTTGGGTGTTAACACTTTGCCCTGAAAATTTTTCTAAGTTTTTCTCAGCCCAGTCACCAGGGGCGAAGTAGATATGGCTGAGTCGGAACACTAAAAGCCGTGTCAATTCTTCAGGAAATGGGTTTCGTAAATTGAACGAACGCAAACCTGATTCAACGTGGGCAACTTTCATTCCTGCCAACCTAGCAATCAAAGCGCCAATCAATGTGCTAAACGTGTCGCCATGCACCAACACGATGTCGTCAGGCCCGGTGTTTTTACCCCACACCCATGACTTAAAAAAAATCCCCATGCTAATAAGTTTTAACATCCATAACAGCATAGAGAACATTCCTGTGATGTCTTTATGCTGGTGTAAGGTAACATCAGGATTTTTTAGTCCAAAATCGCTTCGTAAGCTGTCAATAGTCTGCTGATGTTGACCGGTAAAAATAAACCGCCATTCGAGTTGTTTCTCTTGTAATTCGATCATGATCGGCGCCATTTTAATCAATTGTGCCTTGGTACCTAAAATTACATGAATCATGGCGCATCTCCATTTTCTGGAAGTACTTTATGTAACGGGATTCTCGGTTCAGAAGCGATATCTTGCTGTAATGTAGCTAATAACAATTGAAAACCTAATATAATCGGTAGAGCCGACAACATAACAGTACCATTGCTAGCAAATTCACCTGAAATAGAAAACTGAATCCACTTGATAATTCCAAATACAATGCCATAGCCAGTTAAAAATATTCCGCTTAACATCCAGATGCTGGCGATATTGAAATCCCGTAGAAAGTAATTGTAACCCAGTCGTTTAAATAGGTTTCTGCAATGCTTTCGGCTGAACTCTCCAATGCTAGAAATTGGATTTAAGCTACTAGGTTCGCCTTGATAAGTTGCTTTCATGGGGATGTCGATCACCAGTGCACGAATCGTGTTTAACCTGAAAAGCAGATCAGATTCGAAAAAATAACGCTGTTCTAATTTATCTAGCTCTAGCCGACGAGCAACATGGCTATGGATGGCGAAAAAACCATTGTTGGGATCCATAACACTCCAATAGCCGGTAGATAACTTGCTAAGAAAAGACAACCCGGCGTTGCCAAATAAACGAATTTTAGGCATTTGTTCTAGCATTGTAAGGCTCCAGAATCGATTGCCCTTGGTAAAGTCTGCTTTGCCTTCAATAATCGGCGCAATAAATCTAGGAATGATCCTTGGATTCATTTGGCCGTCACTATCGATACGAACAATCACTTTAGGGTTAAGCTTAAGTGCCGCTTTAATTCCGCTACAAACTGCACCGCCAACCCCTTTGTTTTGTTGGTGCTGAATTACTTGGATTCGGCTGTCAGCAATGATCGACATTGCATGTTGAACAGAATTTTCTGGGCAAGCGTCATCTACCAGAATAATAGAATCAATTTCAGGGCCAACTTGCTTTAAAACTTCTGGCAGCTGATCTCGTGTTTTATAACAAGGAATTATTAAACAGATCATGCGCTAAATCCAATAATCATAACACCAGAAATGATAAATAAAATTCCACATAATTGAGGTGTGGAAATCGGTTCGTTAAATAAAACAAAAGAAAATAGAGGAACTAACCCAAAAGCAAGTGCAATAAATGGATAGGCGATATTTAGCGGAACGCTTCTGAGTAATTGAATCCATAAAATAGTCATGGATCCATACAAGACGAGTGCGCCCCATAATAACGGTTGATGTAATCCGCTAGCGAGTGCAGCCAACCCTTCTCCTTTGATATTAACCGCACCGGCACGGAACATTAATTGCCCGCCACTAAGACCTAAAACGCATAATGCACACAAACCGGCTTGATTCAGGGTCATTGTTTGCCTTTTTCTTTAGTTACGAATTTAAGCCATAGAAGGTATGCACTAGAAAAGGCAACTAAATAGATTGCCCAATGAACCGGCCAGCCGTAGCGTGGTAAGGGTGCCATCACTACATGAACCGCTGTGAAATAAACCACGAGTAAGCTAGAGATTAACAGTGTTATGTTGTGCCCGCGAAAGAAAGTAGCAAAAACAAATAATGCAGCGAATAATCCAAATAAATATATCGGCGTATGAATGGTTTGTACTGACTTCTCGATCGCATCGAAAATGGTTACATTATCAAACAATGAGTAGTTGACTGAATAAATATGAGGGCCGCCAGCACCTGCAATAATATTGCCTGACCAGAACATTTGAGGTTTCTCAAATAAATACCATCGTAGGTATTTGTCTGGTTCTTTTTGAGCTCGCTGTGAAATTATAGATGTCGCATTGCTAATCGATTGAGACATAAGCTGATATTCGGGATCTTCCTGATAAGGCCTGCCCTGTAGTGTTGGGTCATTATGAATTAAGTCTGGATAACCGCCAAGTGCGATAGAGGGCGCTGCCAAGCCTGCTTTCCCTGACACGTGAATTTGCCAGGGCATGATAACCAACAACCAACTAACAAAAATGAGCAGTGCACTTTTTTTGAAAGTTTTTACTGCGTGAGGAATTAGTAATAACGGAAATGATAAAATTGCAGGGCGAATGAGAGCAGAAAATCCAAATAAAATACCGCAAGCAAACAATAACCATCTTTTATTGTTTTCATTGGCGGCAATGTAGCACCAACAAGACAGTAGTAAGCAAAATATAAACCAGGCTTCAGTTAATACATAACTGACCGATGCAATCATCCAAGGTGATACGCTAAAAATCAAAGCAGGGAAAATACTAAAAAGATTAGGAATTACTCTTAAACTGAGACGATAAACAATGAGTGCGCTGAGTGCGCCGAGAACAGATTGAACCATCAAGGTAATCATATAAAACTGATGTTGATTGCTACTGAAAGACCAGATTGAAGATAACAGCCAAGGGTAGCCTGGAGTAATGTAACTAGTCGCCTCGTAGGGTACAGCCATGCTTAGAGAGTAGCCATGGCCAGTAGCTAGGTTAAAGCCAAGCAGTGCATACTTACCCGCATCAGCTCGAAAAGGAAGGTCAACATCTACCGTTATTGCATAAGTAAGCCGTAGAATTAATGCGAGTGAGAAAATGGCGAAGCTAATTAGATAGTAATTAGGCCGCTGGTGAGATTCTGTTTCACTACGAACATAAGCGGCTTTTTCTTTAGCGGCCCTAACTTTCTCTCTTTTTTCTGCAAGCGCCTTGTTTAACTGATGGTAGCCAGTGATCCCCGGTTTCTTCTTATCTTTGACAAACATATTCATTGTATTGCGTCCATTGCAAAGTGATTGACTAGCTTGCCGTTTTGATTGATGAGTAATAATCGACTTTGATAATGTCCAGCATGAATTACTGGATATAAAACCAAATTATCTTGATTAATATTGTCTTGTATTTTTTTAGTGACTTTAGCATTTTCAAAAAAATCGCTGTTGAATTTTTTTGCTGCAATAAATCGTTCAAGGTTTTGTGGAAAGCTTGAAAATAAATCGCCCTGACTCCATTCAAAAATACCTGACTGGATTTTACTAATTGAAGCTAAAAGCTTATCAACATCATCTTCAGCGGCGGGTTCAATAAATATTAAGGCAGGAGATTGATCGCTAAAGTGAGTGGCGTGGTCGGCTGGCAATCTTTGTGTGATTAGTTCGTGGGCATAAAAGGTATGGAACTTACCATTAGTTTCAACAAAACTAATCCCTGCCGGGCGACTTTCCCATGTTGCCCAAACACCGCCACTTAGCGCAGCTAATTGAATAAAACCAATAGCTAACAAGTCTTTTTTGATTAAGCTAGTAGCTTTGTTAGGGTTGAAAATTATTAATGTAATCAGCGGTCCTAATACAAGATCGCAACCAAGAATTAGCCACAAACCCTGGTAGCCGCCGTCGGTGAAGAATAATGGCCCGGGATACCAGATAAAAACTAGCCAATAAGAAAGTACAATCAGAATTAAGGTACTGATGAGCAGATGAATCAAAAAT
The DNA here is from genome assembly GCF_003097315.1 of Pelagibaculum spongiae. Taxonomy (NCBI): domain Bacteria; kingdom Pseudomonadati; phylum Pseudomonadota; class Gammaproteobacteria; order Oceanospirillales; genus Pelagibaculum; species Pelagibaculum spongiae. The sequence continues at coordinate 498,450 of NZ_QDDL01000001.1, read as the reverse complement.
GCTTTGGCGCGAGTTTTTGCAGTAACAAATAGTATTGCTGGAGTAATCTTTTCAACCTGTTCCATGGCTTATTTTCTTGATTTTGTTTGCAGGGGATACCTCACAAAGTGTAGACCCAATTTTCTGATTGCTGGATTTAATTGAGTCGAACTCAATAGCGAGCCAAGTTAATTTTATGCATGTATTTTATACCGTTATCATTGATGCTGTTGATGTTGGTTAGAATAGGTGTTTCAGGTTGTAATAGGTTGCTCTTTTAGCTGTGTTTTTAAATGTTGGTTCGAATGGTGTTTTGAATTTATCAGTAAACCTATAGAGAGAGCCGCTATTCAACCATGGTTGGTCAGGCCAAAGAATCGATACAAAGCTGATGATGACTATGCTAAAAATGCTGATATGAGTGGGGTAGCCCAATTGAATCCAGTACAATCTGTAGTAGATAAACGCTACTGCACAGCACAATGATTGGAGAGGCTGAATGCGCGATCTGAGTGATATCCGCCGTGAGTATTGTCAAGGCGGCTTAAGAAGAGACGATTTGCCAGAGCAGCCTATGGCGTTGTTCGAACGTTGGATGGAACAGGCAAAAGATGCCGGCTTGTCAGACCCAACAGCAATGAGCGTTGCAACGGTCGATCATAGCGGCCAACCGTTTCAACGAATTGTTCTGCTTAAGCGGTTTGATGACAATGGCTTTGTTTTTTTTACCAATTTGGGCAGCCGCAAGGCAAAACATTTGGCTGAAAATTCCAAAACCAGTTTATTGTTTCCATGGCATAGCCTGGAGCGCCAAGTTCATATAACGGGTGAAGCAGAAAAGCTGAGCACAACCGAAGTGCTCAAATACTTCATGACTCGGCCAAAAGAAAGTCAGATTGCTGCCTGGGTTTCCAAGCAAAGTAGCCGAATTACCGCGCGAAGTGTTTTGGAAGGCAAGTTCTTTGAAATGAAGCAAAAATTTTCTAAGGGTGAAGTTCCTTTACCAGAATTTTGGGGTGGTTACCGGATAAAGGCGGAAACCATTGAATTTTGGCAAGGCGGTGAACACCGATTGCATGACCGCTTCCTTTATAACAAGCAAGATCAGCAAGATTGGGATATTGAGCGGTTAGCACCTTAATTACCTAATAAGAAATAAAAAGCAGTGATTGCAACAAGATTTTTATACTGGTTGCAGCGCTGCTTTTAACTAGAAAGACAGTGCCATTCTCAATTGCTTTATGATTAGTGGCGCAACCGGTACAATCCATCGCTTGATTTTCTAAATAAGATCCTGCTTTGGTTGCGCTGACGTTTGAACAACAAGCGGTGGTTACCCACGCTTCTAATGCCCCATCTGATGGTTCATCCCATGCATTAGTTGCTGCGGTTGCCGGTTCCGGTAAAAGCACCACATTGGTTGAGCGAATTATCTATTTGCTTTCTCAGGGTACAGACCCGCAACGAATACTGGTGTTGATGTTCAACAAATCAGCTCAGGTCGATTTTCAGAACAAACTCAGCCAACGTTGCCGCCAAATGCAACTGCCGAATGTGCAGGTATTAACCTTTCATGCGTTAGGGTTACGAATTTGCCGCTGGATGAGCAAGCAAGGCATCATGCCCAGCATGAGATTGCTGGAAAGTGACGGAAAATTACAGCAACTATTAAAGCAGGCAATTAAGGCTTCAGCGCCGGTTCCCAGAGATAAAGATCAACAAGAAATGCAGCAAGAGCTGCTTGACTGGATGGACTTGTGCAAATCAGAAAACCTACCGCCGCATAAAGCTCATGCTTGTAAGGTGGATGGAAAAACCGTCGACGCGTTTTTTCTGCGAGTATTTGCTAACTATGAAAAATTGCGCCATCAGCAAGATATCCAATCTTTTTCAGACCTGATTTATGACCCACTGCGTTTATGCGCAACTGATGCGGCATTGGCCAAGCGACTGGGCAATCGATACGATCATATTCTGGTCGATGAATACCAAGATATAAATTTATCGCAGCAATCGTTGCTAGAGCTATTGGCCGGTGAGCGGGCCAAGGTGATGGTAGTCGGCGACGAAGACCAGTGCATTTATGCCTGGCGCGGTTCTCGACCAGAATTTATGGGCCAGTGGTTTGAACAACGTTTCTCTAATGAAGCACACAAGGTTCAGCGTTATACCCTGAGCTATACCTTTCGGTTTGGTCATCAGCTATCGCTACTGGCGAATAGCCTAATTCGACATAACCGCCAGCGACAAAGAAAATTATGTATTTCCCATGCCAGTTGCGGCGAAACCAAAATTATCCAGCGTGGTTTTAAATCAGAAGCGGCAGAAAGCCATTTGCCTCAACTACTTAGCCAATGGAATTTATCCGGCAGAAAACTCAGTGAAGTAGCAATATTAGTTCGGACTTTTTCGATGAGTCTGGTTTCTGAGCTGCAACTTCGCCAAGCAGGCATTGCTTATAAGATTGAAGGAGCTGCGCCATGCTCTGAGCGTGCCGAGCTTCAGTTATGGTTGGTACTGCTTTCATTAGGATTAGATAAAGGCTGGGCAGATCAAAACAAAACTTTTTTGATTAAAGGCTTTCAGGCGTTGTTACGCTTTTCTGGTTTGTATCTTACAGCCAGCTGGCAAGAATCAATCGCTAGGGAAATGGCCTCAGCGCCAGAAAAAGCATTAAAAACATTCGATGACTTAACCGACAATTCACAAATTAAACCCTTTGTTCGTAGTCGCATGCGAGATTGTTTGCGGGCATGGCGTTGGTTAAGGAAACATTTGCAACCTGATATGAATGCCGCCGACGCATTGGTTGGAATTGAACAGCAGTGTGATTTGTTATCGCAGTTTCGTAGCCAAAGCCTACGTCAGGAATTGGCCACCGATCGACAGCGATTATATGAAAGCCTAATTGATTTTGCCCGGGCCAGTGATTACTCGCTGCAAGCGTTATTGGCAGAATTTTCAAAACCGCAAACCCAGCCGCAGGGTGATTGCTTGTTGATTACCTCGGTGCATCAATCTAAAGGCCGGGAATGGCCATTAGTGATTTTACCGGAGCTATTTGATGGCCGTTTCCCTTGGTATGCCGGTTCAGCTGGCTCAGTGCTACAAGCCGATCTTGAGGAAGAGCGGCGACTATTTTATGTCGCAGCGACCCGCGCTAAAGAACAATTATTGTTGCTTCACCCATACGACCCTCGTTTGGCTCGATTCACCCAGAACAATCGCGCAGCCAAAAACAGCACGCCAGTGGCCAGTCGCTTTTTATATGAATCTCAATTATCAGAGGTGCGGCAATGGAGTGCGCAAATAGAGCAGGGTGAAATGACTGATGAAGAAAAGTTGCCAGAATGGGTGAAGAATTATTTTGATATTGTGTATCCGGCGCAATTAGTCGATGTAAAATAAAGCCCCTTTTTTCAGAAGGGTAGTGATTGCAATTGTAAGATAAAACAATCAAAAGGTGTTGAGTTGAAACATAAAGTTGCTGTTGTATTTATTTGTATGCTTATCTCTGCTTGCTCAGGAACTGGGGGGGCAATTGGAGGTTTAATACCTGCGCCAAAATTATTAAAAGGAAATGTTTCAGGCGATATTTATTATGCTCAAGACGGTTCTTTTCAGGTGAATTTACCCCATCCTCCGAGTGTAAGCTCAAGTGAATGGAGGTATACAAAGGTAACTGAAGGAACAACTGATACATTCACTAAAGTTATTTTTGGTCCGGCGGCTTTTGATATTAATTTTTATCATGTGACTTTTATCAAGCAGTCTGAAATCAATGGTTTTTCGAGTCATTCTGACCAATTGTTTAATGACGTTACAAAGATGCAAGTATATCGTGAGGTGCATGAGCCTAAACAGTTGGTTAAAAAATCAATTGTGATTAATGGTAATAAAGGTTTCTACTCAGCCCATCAAATGGGCCCTTCGCAATGGCTTCTAGCCGCCGTTGTTTATTTTGATGATAGTTATTATGTTGTAGAAGCTGACATATCAAGATCTGTTAAAGGGCCGTTCAATCCTTCCGAGGAAGAAGTTATTAATATGGAATATCAAGTATTTAATCGTTTATTGGAAGGTTTTAAGGTATCGCCACAATAGAAATGTTCAATGTACCTATATGTTAAGTGCTTTAGATATTCCCTAATAAAAAAGCGGTTAATAACGCAATGTTATTAACCGCTTTTTTTGATCATTTAAGATCTGCCGTGTGGTGGCAAATTAATTAACTAATCGTAATTAACCCTTCAAACCTTGGCTAGCAAGGTATTCATCGTAGGTGCCTTGGAAATCAATCACTTTATGATCTTTGATTTCTACGACACGAGTCGCTAGCGATGATACAAATTCACGGTCATGGCTCACGAAGAGCAAGGTGCCATCAAACTCTTTAAGGGCGATATTCAGTGCTTCGATTGCTTCCATATCCATGTGGTTGGTTGGCTCATCCATGACCAAGACGTTAATGTCCATCATCATTAACTTACCAAACAATAAACGGTTTTTTTCGCCGCCTGAGCAAACTTTAGCTTTTTTGTTAATGTCATTTTCAGTAAATAACAAGCGCCCTAACATGCCACGAACCGTTAAATCGTTATGTTTCGGAGTGCGCCATTGGGACATCCAATCAAACAGGTTCAAGTCGCCTTCAAATTCATCGCTACTATCTTGCGGGCAATAACCGATGGTGGCGTTTTCAGACCATTTAATTACACCGCTGTTGGCTTTTAGATCATTGATTAAGCAACGTAAGAAGGTCGTTTTACCCACGCCATTTTCACCAATTACTGCCAGCTTGGCACCAGCTTCTAAAATAAAGCTACCGTCGTTAAACAGTGGATGATTATCAAAACCGTGGGATAGCTCTTCTAATATCAAAGCCTGGCGGTGTAATCGTTTGTCTTGTTTAAAGCTGATAGACGGAACTAAACGGCTTGAAGATTTAACTTCATCTAGCTTAATTTTATCCATCTTCTTGGCGCGAGAGCTGGCTTGCTTAGCTTTCGATGCATTAGCACCGAAGCGATTGACGAAGTCTTGTAGCTCGTCAATTTCAGCACTCTTTTTGGCATTTTCAGAAAGCAACTGATCACGAATTAAAGAAGATGCCGCCATAAAGTATTCGTAGTTACCGGGATAAATGCGTAACTCGCCGTAATCAATATCGGCCATGTGAGTGCAGACTGAGTTTAAGAAGTGACGATCGTGGGAAATAATGATCATCGTGCACTTGCGCTGGTTCAGTACGTTTTCTAACCAACTAATAGTATGGATATCCAGGTTGTTGGTTGGCTCATCGAGCAGCAAAATATCAGGGTTAGAAAACAGAGCTTGGGCTAACAGCACGCGTACTTTCCAACCGGGAGCGACTTGGCTCATTAGCCTAAAGTGATATTTTTCACTGATACCGGCTTCCAGCAAAATGTCGCCAGCGCGGCTTTCAGCGCTGTAGCCGTCCATTTCGGCAAACAAAACTTCAAGGTGCGCAACTTCCATGCCTTGTTCTTCGCTCATTTCTGGCAAAGAATAAATCCGATCACGCTCTTGCTTGACCTTCCACAGTTCAGTGTCACCCATGATTACCGCATCAATCACGCTGTATTCTTCAAACGCAAACTGATCCTGGCTTAACGTGCCTACCTTCTCGCCTGGAGTAATTGAGATGTTGCCCGAGGTTGGCTCTAGCTCACCACTGAGGATCTTCATGAAAGTCGACTTGCCACAGCCGTTGGCACCGATCAAACCATAGCGGTTGCCGTTACCAAATTTAGCTGAAATGTTTTCGAACAAAGGCTCAGCGCCAAACTGCATGGTGATATTTGCGGTAGAAATCAAAGGAGTTCCATGGAGGGAAATAAAACGTGAATGAACCAATAGCTAAAAAGCTGAAGATGTATAGCCAAAGTGATCGGAGATTCAGGTGGACGGCTAACGAGTGAACCCCAAGAGCTCACATTAGTAAGCGATTAGAGTCAACGAGAGCACAGCAGCTTCAAATACGACGGGCATAGGCGCGCGCAGTATAAATAGATGTAGAGCAAAAGTCGATTTTAAGAACAAGCTCAACCAAGGTTGTCGCTAGGTGGGGCTGTAGCAATAATGTCTTTAGTTGATTAAGACCGATCACCCGGTCTTAATCATTTAGAATAAGCACTACAACTATTTAGATAGCGCTTGCTGCTTGTCTAATATTTGCGGTTTATTAATGGTTCCTTTGCTGATGGGGTTGCTTGCTTCGCTACTCCAGCGCATCCAGCCACTACTATAAATACTGGCATTTTCAAATCCCATCGCGCGGGTGTACCACCATACTTCGGCAGCACGCCAGCCAGAACCACAGTAATAAGAAATATTCATTTCTTTTGAAATGTTGTTTTGATCCAAGAAATTTTGCAATGACGCTTGCCAGCGCATGGTTTGATCGGGATTACGGTAATTAGACATGTCCCAGCTGCCTTTTGGCCCTGAAGGCGCGTTTAAGGCACCTGGAATCCGACCTTTTTTATCAAAATAACCATAGCCACTGATTTCACCGTAGAACTCCGGTAAAGACCTTACGCTGACTAGTGCTGAGTTTGGCTGTTTACGCAGTTGCTTGGCTTGTTCGATATTGATAATCACCGTGCTATCGCCTTCGCCGGTTACGCCAAAGTTCTCAATTGACTGAGGTTGATTCCAACCTTTTTCTAGCGGCATTTCGAGTTTTTTCCAAGTATCAAAAGTGCCATTGAGAACCTTAACGTTTTCTACTCCGGCATATTGCATAATCGCACCGCCACGGGTTGAACCCATAGGATCGGAGCTATAAACAATTACTTCTGAATTTTTGTCGATGCCGATTTTTTCCAGCGCAGTACGAATCACTTCTACCGGGCGAGCCTCCCAAATCGGTGGCATTTCAAATTCAATGTCATCCCAGTAAATTGCACCGGGAATATGACTCTTTCGATAGTCTTTGCCTTTGCCACCGTCCCAGCCAATTTGAACAATCACTGCTTTGCCAATACGGCTTTCAATATAACTAGCCGGAACTAGCGTTTGAAATCCCTGCAACTTTTGTAGCTCGAAGTTTTTGCCCCACTGGCTAAATTCACCGGTGACTTCAAAAACTTGTTCAGCTGAAATGTTTTTTTCAGCAATTAATCGCTTGGCAACGGTTTCACGCTGCAAATCAGTTTCACCATAAACGGCAATTTTCTGGTCTTTTTTAACTTCCAGTCGAGCAATTGCTGCATCCAGATCCAGCTGCCAATTTATCCAACGTGCAGAAAGTAATTCAGCAGATGGTAAGTGGCCACTAGCAGCATCTTTGTTTTTTGTCCAGCCGTTGAATGCATCAGGACTGCGGCTATCAACCAGCAGATAGTCGCCAGATAAAGCTTGGCTTGGCTGAATTTTCGTAAGCTGATCTGACGCTGGTGCTTTTTCAGCGGTAGCAAAGCAACCGGCAAGCATTAAACTGGCTGCAAGCGCGCCAAAGCTACGGGAAAATTTAAATTTCATATTCACACTCCGATTTTCGACGTCCCTGTCTGAAAAATATTAAATAATGTTGATTGGGTAGTTTAGAGTGATGCGGGTTTGATAGCTGGTGCGCACGGAACCGGAAGTACCTGTTCCGCCATAATCTGGATCGCTATCTATGAAACGACTTTTCTGTGTCTGTTTGTTTCTAGAATGCTGCAAGCTAAGCTCTGCGCCGTTGCTGCCAAATTGCTGGCTGATTTTCAAGCCAAATTCGCGCTGACGGTGTAAGTACATATCCATGGTTTTTCTAAGTTGCTTGTGGAGATCATCGCCGTAAATTAGATAGCTATCGATAGATAAACCTTGCTGCAATTGGTCTAAGTTCGCGCCAAGATTCCACTTAATTGCTTTTTCTCCAGCATGATGGAATAGAGAGTTATCGTTATAACCGGCAACATAAAAACCACATGATTGGCATGATTGACCTTGCTGATTTCTCCAGCGAGTAGACATTTCCAAGTCTGATTTGTCATTGGTATAACTAAATGCCAAGCCACTGCGGAATTGGTTATAACTGCCGCCCATACGCAAACCAATATGATTATTTTCGTATTGGGTACCGCTATTTTCGATTTCTTTACGTTCACGATATTGAACGCCAGCTTCAATGCTCAATTGATTTGATAAGCGAGTTTGGAATTCTAATTGAGCCATTCGATAATATTTAATGCCTTTTTGCCGTGCAAAACTAGCTAACCCAGACAGTTGACCATTAGAAAAGTCAGCTTGTGCTACATAGATGGGTGCTTTTCTGACGATACCCACACCGGTTTCTAACTTTGCAAAGCTTTCATAGTTTTGATCATTCGATGCACTAGATCGAGATGCTTTAGTAAGGTCTAGTTTGAATAAATCGGTTTGATATTGTAAAGAGGTGGCTGCAAATATCAGTGGTGCAGTTTTAATATCACCTGAATTTAATAATTCTAAATCTAACGGCATGTAACCGTAGCGAATTTTGCTATTGCTATTTGGTGTTATTTCTAAAGCACCTGATATTCTTCCGAATGAATTTTTATTATTTTTTAATACATAAAGACTGTCATCACCATCAGGATCATCAAGGTTTAGATGCAATTTTCCAACCAGATAAGCGTTGCTTTCCAATGTTAAAAAAGGATTTATTTTTGCTTTTCCAAATAAATGAAATGCTTGCGCACGGTAGTGGCTGTACTTATTTGTGAAGCTAGCGTTAATATATGGTACGTCATCAGGGTGCTTTGAAATAAATGAGGAGTTAGAATCATTACGTTCTAAAACATCCATAGAAAAAGTCCGGCTTAACATATTCAAGCTATATTCTGGTGCTGCTTGTGCACTGCCACAGGCCAGTGCGATTAATGTTACGATATTAATTGCTTTCATGATGATGCTCTCCCTAGTTTAAATTTATTTTAATTTGATGTTGCTGTTGACCTAACTGAACTTGAATCTGCATATCAGACATTTGTAATTGTTGAGGGTCTAGTAATAAATACCCGGTAACCACTTGGCCTGGAGCTACTTCAGTGGCTTTTAATGCACTATTCCAACCGGCTGGAGGGATAAAGCCTGCCATAGTCCTTGCCGGATCAACTTTGCAATCTTTGCCAAATGCCGAGCTGGAAAATTGTTTCAAAACTTTTTCGGCTGAGTTGCCGTAAAGTTTCTGTAAGTCGATTTTTGACTCTATTTTTAAATCTTTTGTCGGGTCGAAAAGAAAGCTTTTGCTTCCATTGTTGCTAATCATTAAAACTAGTTTTGATGGTGTTTTTGCATATTGAGTTTCAGGTAAATAAACCGCTAAATCTGAAGATGGCAGTTGACTGATGTTTGCTACATAGCCAGGTATTTGTGTGTCTGGTTGCTGTAAATGCTCAAAAGTAACTTTTTTCGGTGTACTAATGCAGGCGGTCAATAAAAAGGCAGCCGCAGTGATACCCCAGAGATTTCTGGTGCCGGAATGATTCATGGTTTTTTCCGTAAAAAGCGAGTTATGAGAAATGTTGCAGATAGAAGTATCTGATGAAGGCGTTTTCAGATTAGTGTCGATCGGAATAAAGCGATTAACTAGAGAACGTTTAAATTCAAAGAGGGTATGGAGAAGATCTAACGAAGTTTTTTTAAAACGAACAGGTGCGTTGTCAGAATGTAGAGAGGCTACATTACTGGCTTTGCGGGGTAAGGTGTCGACACGCGACACGCCTTTATAGGCACTCATTGGCGCGCTCGCAACAGGTAAGACCTGTTTGCAGCGCTATCTAGAAAATTCATTTTTGAAATTCACTGATAGATAAATTGAAATTACTCGAGCAGTGTATCAAGCATGTTTTTTTCAACTAATGATGAAAGTCAAATATATTGAGCTATTCAGTTAAGAATTAAATTTAGGCAAGCAGTGCTCAGCAATGAATAGTGATTAATTCAATTGCTAGAAAATAATAGTGGTGACTGAAATTTTGATGATTGGATACAGATAAAGCGTATTGCAAAGGAGAGTAGGGTGGTTGCTTTGCTTTTTGTTGTATTGCCACGAATTTTGAAAAGTTGCTTCGAAGCTAAGTTACTTAGTAAGCCTCTTGTCGCCTGTCTGCCAGGCCAGGCGACATTTGAGGTAACTTCCCTGTCTCAATATTTCACTGAGCGCAATAAGAAGACTTTATACCTTTGGTAATACTTTAATTCCGGTACTGACCAAAGAGTTATCAATTACTCGGAAATCTTCTAGAGTCGCTTCATTAAAAACACGCTTTCTGGCACAGCCAACCAACATGTGAAAACGATCCAGTGCATTTTCAATAATGCTCAAAGATTCCATGTCCATTGCAGCACCGTCTACTACATTGACAACCACTGAACGGAAAGGACTTTCGCCAGGTTTAACACTACCCGCCATTGGATGGGTCATGATTTTCGCACCGGTATGAACCAAGTCACGAACCTTAACAAAGACCGCTTCATAGCTATCCATTTCTTCAATTGCGTAAGTGCTGGACCAGTTTTCAATGACCAGTCGGTTGTTGGTAACAATGGTAACTGCCATGAGCATCTCCAATAGAATTTGGTTTTACAAAAGCCGAATAGAATGTTTTCGGTCAGACCAAATCCTAAAAAATAACGAATAAATAATGACTAACAGTATCTGTGATTTTGACAGTTTTGCATTGATCTAAGCAGATTTTATAGTTAACTATTTTGAATGGTGGAGCGGTTGATGATTTGAATAATATTGGTGATTATCAGATTACTTATGGCAGCGGGAATTGATTTGCTGGTGCTTTTATTTCAGACATAAAAAAAGGAGCGCCGAAGCACTCCTCTTTTTGATAGCTAAACCGACTTAGAATACAGTCTGTTCAGAAATTTCTGTAACCAAAGATTGCAGAGATTTTTCTACCATGTTGTAACGTAACTTGTATTCGTCTTCCTTGCTTTGCTTCGGATCACCCAGTGGATGAGGGATAGCAATAGCAGGAACGATACGGTTCGCGCCAACAGTCAATGAGATTGGCACAACAGTTACGATGTGAACAATCGGCATTACTTTTTCAATTTCTTTCAGAATCGTTGCGCCGCAACGAGTACAAGTGCCTCAAGTGGAGGTCATGATGGCTGCAGAAACACCTGCATCCAGCATTCTTTGTGCGATTTCTGCGCCGTAAGCTTTAGAGCTTGAAGTTGCAGTACCGTTACCAACAGTTGAGTAGAACTTGTTATGTAACTCGCCCAGCTTGCCTTCTTTAACCATGTCACGCAGAACGTCAACAGGCAGAACGCGGTTTGGATCTTCGTTACATGCAACCGGATCGTAACCACCGTGTGCGGTTTCGTGATCAGCTTCGGTCAGCGTTGCGAAGTCGGAGATATCATACTCGCCGAACTTGGATGCTGAAGAAGACTCGATGCGATCAGGGTTGCCCTTAGGAACAACACCACCAGAAGTAACCAGAGCAATTTTAGCGTTAGCCAGGCTCTTGATTGCTGCAAATGGTTCAACACGGTCAAACGTAGGCATAGCGTATTCAGTTTCGAATTCCGCGCCTTCCAGCTTAGCGATCAGCATTTCTACTGCACGAGCTGCACCACGTTTTTCAGCGAACATGTTGATACGCAAGCCGCGAGGCATGTAGCCTTCTTCAGCTGGCATACCCAGTTTGCCGTCTTTCGCGATGAAAGATTCAACCAGCTTGATCATGGCAGGCAATGATTTACGCATGCCGCCAGCGCTGTTTGAAGTCTCAACCATGAAAGAGAAGTTTTTGAACAGGTCGTAACCTGGATTCTCTGGGTACATACCAGTGATGGTAGTAATACCTTTCTCTTTAGCGATTTCGCCAACACGGCCACAAGCCATGCCGTAACGACCAGCGTTGAAAGCAGGACCAGCAACGATCAGGTCAGGCTTAACAGCGTCGATAGTTTCAGAGATAAACTGCTCAGCTGCTTCTTCGTTCTCGTTGAACCAAGAGTCACCGCAAATGATAGTTTTAACAACTTCAGCCTTACCAGCCAGTGACTTATGCACTTGTGCTGAAGGACCAACTTGTCCGTCTACCAGCTCTGGCCCGATGTGAGCCATTTCCTCGCCACCCTTCTGACCGAAGAACTGGTTGAGGTAGTAAAGAATTTTAATACTCATATTCTACTCCTTAGCCCGCACGCGCAGTCAGAAAGTTATAACCCAGCTCGTTAGTAGCACCGGTGATTGCTTGAATTTCGGTTACGATTGAACCGTCTTCACGCAAACTTCCGTCAGTACCACCAGCAATCATATCGGCATACTTAGCATGACCGATGATCCGCTCCATAGGAGGCAGTTCAACAACCATATTCGCATTACCGTTAGAGATAACTGCGTCGCCTTTAGGAGTCGAGTCAGCCAGTGAAGGTGAATCGCCTTTAGGACCAGCATATTCGTCAGTAACTAGAACAGTCTGCAGACCTTTAGCGGTCAGCTTGTTACAGTTCATGACCAAGTCAGCGTCTGGGTTACCGAAGCCTTCTTCAGAAACGATAGCTGCATCCCAGCCCATCATTTCAGCTAACTTAGCTACGTAGTTTGAGCTACGTTCTTTGTCAGCCAGAGTAACGTTTTCATTAGTAATGATAACGCCCATGAAGTTGTACTTCGTACCGTGATGCTCATACAGCTCATGAATGATTGGGCTGTTCTGATGCACGATGGTAGGGTTTTTGTCACAAGCTGATACACAGTTACCGCTGATGATCGCGCCATCCATTACTTCGGTAGGGTAGATCAGAGTAGGCAGGATCTGTTTAACATCAACACCGTACAAGTACGTGTCGTGCATCAGGCCCTGGCTTTGCAGCATGTAAACGTAACCAATCTTAGGCAGCTCAGGGTATTGAGCAGCCTGCTCCAGCATAGGCAGAGTTTCATAAGATTTAACTTCGTCAGGCTTAGCCTCTAAAGCAATCTTGCCAATGAACTTGGCAGTCTCTAAACCTACTGAGCGCAGAATTTCTTCGTGAATGTATTGGTTACATTCTTCAGAAACTTCGCAAGTAACAACCAGGTTCTTAGTCTTAGAGAAAGGCGTGTATTCCGCGCCAGTTCCAGACATATCGATGATGCCTTCCTGGAAACCAACAACGTGACCACAAGTTACAACAGCCATACCTTTCAGTACGTTGGTGCGACCTTCGCCAACCATTGCTTCTTCACCAGATAAACGACCTGGGAAGATAGTACCTGGACCAGAAACCTTAACGCGAGGCTCGATTACGTCCTTAACAGGCATAATACGAGTGCTCTCGCCAGGTAAAGCGATGTCCAGCTTGATTTCAGTAATACGATCGTCGAGGGTGCGGATGAATGCCACCAGCTCCTCGTTGTTGATAACGACCTCATTGCCGTTCAGCTTGGTTTCGTTGCCGAAACTTAGCTTCTCGACTGAGATGTTTCCAATTTCAAGTTTCATTTCGTTCTCCAGAAGGAAACTTATTAAAAACAATGTGGAATCGGAGCCCGCGTCCGGCGGACCCCAATCCACCAGTTAGGCGATGAATTCTGCTTTTGTCAGGATAACTACTGATTTTTCACGATCTTCAGCGGCCATCATGACAACAGGTCCGGTACAACCCATTCCTGTCTTGGCAAAGATGCCTTCTTTCCAAAGTGCAACTTTTGCATCTTCGATATCGAGAATGTCGACACCTCCGATATCAGCGTCACAAACTTTTTCAGCAGGCTCTTTAACGTCTTCTTCGGTAGAAACAGGCTTGGCTTTAGGTGCAACACTTTCCAGTGCAGCTTCCAGACCTGCTTTCTTAGCTGCGGCCAGTTCGGCGCTATACAGCTTTAATACGTCTCTTTCCGCACAATCAGCGATCAGGCGCAGGGCTCCAGCAATCATTGGAGCGCCAGAAGCGCGAGAAATAATACCGACCAAGCGCTCAGCTTCTTCACCTAAACCTGGACCGTAACCGAAGCCTGTTGCTTCAAAGCTGCCGCCAGTGGTGTAAGAGCTGAAGATTTTCATCATCAGGTTGCCAGTCAGGCTATCGCAAACCATTACGTCTGGAGTGCCTTTCAGCAGGTCGTTGCCACGCATCAGAGCGCCACCGTCTGCACGGCTTGACTCGGTGAAGGTTGCATCCCAACCGCCGTCTTGCAGCTTCTTGACCACACGCTCTACTACTGAAGCAGAGTCGATGTTCAAGATGCCGATCGTTGGCTTAGCAATACCGGTGGCTTTCGCCAGAGCGATACCTGCGATGGCATTCTTAACCATTGCTGGAACACGAGCGGTGTCGCTGGTACCAGTAGTGGTTGCAATAATCATTTCGCGACCTTCGGCAGGTGTAATCACCTTACCGACTGTTGCTACACCCAGAGGGAAGCTATAGTGCACGGTCACACAACCCATGATTTCGCCGCTGTCTAACAGCTTTTCCATCACTTCGTGGGACTGGTGCAGATCCGTTGCTGGATGCTGCTCGAATTCGTCTTGTTCGATATCACTACCGATCAGAACAACTTCGATGTCTTTGTTACGAGCTGCCAAACGAGCTGCGCGCATCAATTCTTCAGGGCCATGCTCGCTACCGGTCAAGGTGAGACCGATCCGCTTACGACCCATTTGGCCGGTCAGCAGGCCAGAGGCCGAATCACTGAAAGCACCGGCCAGTGCTTTTTTAAGCTCTGACATGATTACTTCTCCAGAAGACGCTCAGCGACATCCTTCATGGCTTCAGCTACTAACTGACGCGCTTCGTCTTGATCGAAACCGGCAGATGCAGACTCGCCAGAGTTCTTCTCGATCAGAACTGAGATACCGTCAAACAGGTTGGTCATACGACCCAGGAACAATGAACCTTTACCAACAACCATAAAGTTGTTGATTTTTTCGCCCATGATCGCGTCACGACCGTGGCCTAAGTAAGGTGCGCCTGAAGGGATATGACCCTGAGTAGGAGCGAAACCAACGATGCCGTGATCGGCAACAAAGTTCATCAGTTCTTTACGCTCTAACTGACCTTGTTTAACTGCTAAAGCAGCAATCATCTTGTAGTTGGCTTCTGGAACATCACCGGCGCCAGCAGGCTTGGTGATTTCAGCGTTTTGCAGTTCAGCAGAGAAACGGTCAACACTAGTGATAGGGCGACCATGCTTAGCTAAAGGTGCGCTGATCAGAGCGTTCATTACTGCTTGAGGAGCAGAACCGGTACCGATGGTGTGACGACCTACGATATCGGTGTTAACGATTGGGCTTACGCCGTCGTTTTGACCAATGATGCAAGCGAAACCAGCCAGCATATCTTCTAATACAGGTACGTCTTTCTTAACGTGATCACGGCCGTTCAACGCCAGCTTGCCTACAGCACCGCCAGCAACAACCATAACCTTGTTAAATACGCCGGCTTTTACTAACGCAGCAGCGTGAATGATGGTGTGAGCAGGTGCCGCACAGAAGCCGCGGATGTCACAACCTGTTGCAGCGTCGCAACCTACTAATTCACCAATCGCTTTAGCGAAGTTACCGCCGCCACGTTGGTTGATGTCGCCACAAGCTTCTTCTGAACATTCGATGATGTAATCAACGTCGCTCAGATCTAAACCTTGTTGCTTAAGGTGTAGGGCTGCTAGAA
The DNA here is from genome assembly GCF_003097315.1 of Pelagibaculum spongiae. Classification (NCBI taxonomy): domain Bacteria; kingdom Pseudomonadati; phylum Pseudomonadota; class Gammaproteobacteria; order Oceanospirillales; genus Pelagibaculum; species Pelagibaculum spongiae. The sequence goes on along the minus strand of NZ_QDDL01000001.1, from coordinate 482,850 downwards.
CACCTGAAGCTTTAACTGCCAGGTTTTCTAAAATGATGTGTGCAGACAGGTTTTCGTCTTGATCGTGTGCTTGCTTAACCACACCAACCAACTGACCTTCAAACATCAAAGGCTCAGCTTTATGTGTGTCAACCAAAGCTTGCATGCTCGCCTGGTCTTCTGCTTTAGCAGCGTCCAGAGTGAACAAGTCTTTCAGTACAGGGTGATTAGCAACTTCAACATTCGCTCTTTCGATGAAGTCAGCAGTTAAAGTCACCAGGTCGAAAGCATCGTTGTACTTAAGCAGTGCGTAGAATTCGATTTCCGGCATGATTTCGCCGAACTTACCGAAACGACTGACAGTAGCATCTTGGTTGTTGTACCAAGGCTGTGGAATTTCGGCCAACTGCTCAGGGGTGATGTTACCGATATAACATTGGTTTGCAGGATAGGCTGCAGAAATATCGAATGGGCGAACCGCCTTCTCCAAGTTGTCCAGGAATTCCTGGTCGCCAGCTGTACGAGCTGCAACTTGGTTAGAACCGAAGGGGATAAAGTCGGGGGTTTGCGCCAATACGTAACTGGCACCTGTTAGAACCGGAAAGTCCACGACTGCTACTCCGTTAAATTGATTTCAGAAATTGCTCGAAAAAAAAGCTGAATAAATAACATCAGTTATTTTTCGGTCAAACTCTGCAACTCAGGATTGCTAAATCTGTGATTATTTATTTTATTTCCGCCCGCCAGCAGTTTAAAAAACTGCTGGCCGCGGATTGAAAACCGGTTTATTAGCGAGAGCCAACAAACCTATTTTCAATTAACGGAATTCTTTCATTTCTGAAACAATTTCGTCTACTGGCAGAACCATTTCCATCATGCCAACCTGTTCTTCGAACACGTCTGCATCACATTCTGCTTTAATCTCGTCTTCAACTACGTGGTACACGGAAAGTCCTAACTGGACTCCGGCCAAAGGACCTGCAAAAGTAGGATCGCCAGAGATAACAGTTTCAGCAGCTAAGCCAGAGGCTTCAGCTTCTGCGCCGCCCAAGATCACAACTAGATCTTCAGCACCGTATTTTTCTGCTAAATCTTTAATCCGCTTTTGGTTTTCCAGGTCCATGGCGCCAGCGCTAGTTCAGACGAAACACTCGGTAACACTAAATACAACTTCAGCACCTGCGGTCTTAACTACTTCTTCAATAGCTGGACCTGGTACGCCGTCGCGGTCACCGAGAATAACGACCTTTTTGCCCTTCAGCATGGTAATTACTCTGGTTAAAAAAACTCAAAAACAAGAAAATAAAAAAGCATCCTAATTTTTATTTTCACCTGAATGCCTTTTTCGCATCCAATTCCCTTTAGTGGTTTTACCATTTAACTGGTCATTCCATTTTAAGGGAAAGCAAGAATTCCGTTGCCTGCTTTGATACTTAGTATTCTACGACGCTGAATTTACGAGACGATGATTAAAGTCAGTAATTATTACGTCGCAAAGCACTTAAAGGTATTTTTTAATAGAAGCTTCGATTTCTGAAGCGTCCATTTCTTCGCCAGACAGGTGCTCTTGCTTCTCACCGTTGACGTAGAAGACCATTGAAGGCAAGCCCATTACGCCTTGCTTCATAGCTAAGCGACGGCCACCTTTGATATTCAACTTACAGAACTTAATCTTGTCGCCGTACTGCTCAGACAGAGCAACTACGTCAGGCATAATTTCCATGCAACGACCGCAGCTCTCGCCCCAGAAGTCAATCATTACAACGCCTTCAAAATTAGTAACTTCTTCTTCGAAATTGTCTTTAGTGATATCAAGCATTTTAGTGCCCCTAATAAATTTAAATATTAATAAAAACTTAATAAACGAAATTAATCGATTATAACAATTCTTTTAAAGTGTCAGCAGTTGGTGATGCAACACGCTTAATTTCTTGGCCGTCACGGAAGTGAATAACAGTAAAGCCGCCAGAAACGCTATAGCGATCTGCGATATTGCTGCTTTTATAAGTATCCATAGTGACCAGCTTCAAGCTGTTATCAGCTGCTAGCTTATCTAGGTGAGGCATCATTTCGATGCTCATTTCTTCCAGAGGATTCCAGAATACAACCAGCACATCGCCTTCAGCTTTAGTGACTGAATGCTGCCAGTGTTCTTCTTCGTGGATGTAACGCTCTGAAGCAACCGCTGCAGTTGCACCGTCGCCCGCTGCAGTTACTACCTGACGCAAGAATTTGTCACATACGTCGCCAGCAGCAAATACGCCAGGAACGTTGGTTTCTTGCATGTCACCAGTGGTGATGTAGCCGCCGTTGCTTAATTCAACGAAGCCTTCCAGGAACTTGGTGTTAGGTACGGTACCAACGAACATGAATACGCCGTCACACTCGACTTCTTCAATCTCACCAGTCTTCAGGTTTTTAACCTTAACGCCACCAACTAATTCGTCACCGCAAATTTCAGCGACAGAAGAGTTCCAGATGAACTCAATCTTGTCGTTAGCGAAAGCCTGCTCTTGGGCAGTACGGTCAGCGTCTAGAGTACCTTCGTCGTGCAGTACAACCATTTTCACGCTGTTAACGAACTTAGTCAGGAATACTGATTCTTCAACTGCAGTATTACCGCTACCTACAACAACGATGTCTAAATCTTCAAAGAAGTCAGCATCGCAAGTTGCGCAATAAGAAACACCTTTGCCGGTGAATTCTTTTTCGCCAGGAATATTCAGAATGCGTGGGCCAGCACCTGTAGAAAGAATCAGGCTCTTGGCTTGGTAAGTTTCACCTTTTTTAGTGGTGACAGTTTTAATAAAACCATCGTCTGCCACTTTAATGTCGGTGACTTCACCACGTTTGATTTCTACACCGAATTTTTCAGCATGTGCTTGGAAAGTGTCCATCAGCGCTGGGCCGGTAGATTCCATTACACCAGGCCAGTTTTCTAGCTCAGAAGTTTTTGCACACTGTCCGCCAGTACGTGAAGCACCTTCTAACATAAGTGTCTTCATTTTACCGCGTGCACAATAAATACCAGCAGTCAGACCACCAGGGCCTCCACCAATAATAAGAACGTCATAGATATCAGTCATGTCACTCATTCCTTACTGTTCGTTGACTCAAGCTAACGGTCTGTTTTATCGGTGGCTAAACAACAAGTACGTTGTTTAATAATTCTGCCATCCTAGCAACAAATTAACTTCGTTAGCGGCCACTAAATAACCCTGCGAGAATGGTGCTCTTTAACCCTTTAGAGGTAATTGATCTGTAGCAACAGAGGGTCTTTTTATTCAATAAATATTGTGAACATTCACTTTTTTTGAAAATGATTTTGTGTCACGTTAATTTTAAAAAGACCTAACTGGTTATATTTAAAAGTTAATTTCGATTTCTAGATATTGGTAAGACAAATTTTATTTACATAACAGATAAACGCTAAATAGTGTCAGTTATTTGGTATTACCAAAGTCTGCATACTACTAGTCAAAACAAAGGTAGTTGATGTTTTGGTAATACCAAAATTTATTTGTGTCGCTAAAAATGCTTTTTTAGAAAATAATAAATAGTTTCGAGTTGTCAGGAATTTTTCTGAAAGTGATACAGATGTAAATCTGGTGGGATTAAATTCAATGCGAAATTGTTGCATTGAAGATTAAGTTAACACTAAAAAAAACCAAAAACAAAAGAAGATGCCAATGCAGATCATAAATTCGACGGGAATGAATTGTCATACCAGTGGAAGTTGATCCCGGTCACACGCCAACTTTATTTTGGTTACAAAATCGAGCCTCACTGCAATTTAGTTGATTGCATTCGACGGTGAAAGAAAAGCGCCGTACAGAAGAATTTTTAAAAGATCATATAAAGATCATCCTGCAGGTAAAGAGAGGTATCAGCATGGAACTCGTTAAAGGTATTGGCTTGCTATTAGCAGCCTTAACTGTGTTTTCGTTATTCAGTCGTTACGCCCCTAAGGGCAACAAAGCAATGGGCGGCCTTGCGGCTGCAGCAGTTGCAAGTTTTCTGGTAGAAGCAGTACACGCTTATATCACCGGTGATTTCATGGGAATCGGTTTCTTGAAAGAGACTGGTTTGGCAGCAGGCTCCATGGGTGGCCCAGCAGCAGCAGCTTTAGTTGCACTTTCTCTGGGTGTTGCACCTGTATTTGCTATCGTTGCAGCAATTGCTGTTAAAGGTTCTGGCATTTTAGCTGGCTTTATTGCTGGTTATATTTGCTCGTTCTTATCACAGCAAATTCAGCGTCATTTGCCAGACGGCATCGATATGATCGTTGGCGCCATCGTTATTGCTCCAATCGCTTATTTAATTGCCTTCTACTCAGGCCCAGTTGTTGATAGCGCGATGGCTGTAATTGGCGGCGCGATCACACAAGCAACCACATCATCTCCATACATGATGGGCTTCTTGTTAGGCGGTCTGATCAAGATGATCTGTACTTCTCCACTCAGCTCCATGGCACTAACCGCCATACTGGGACTGACGGGGCTACCGATGGGTATTGCAGCACTGGCTTGTGTCGGCGGCTCATTCACTAACGGTATTATCTTCAAGCGTCTGAAGCTGGGTGATAACAGTCGTGTTGCAGCAATCATGCTGGAGCCACTGACTCAGGCTGACATCGTTACCCGTAACGCATTCAAAGTTTACTCTTGTAACTTCTTTGGTGGTGCGTTGGCAGGTATGGTTGCGGTTTACTTCAACATCATCAACAACGCTCCAGGTACTGCGGCTCCAATCCCAGGTTTGTTGGCACCATTCGCCTTTAACGATGCATCGACTGTATTGATGGCGATTGTTGGCGCAGCAATCGGTGGTATTGCAGCAGGCTTTGTATGTACAGAAGTACATATCCGAGTTGCAAAAATGCGCGGCAAGCCAATCAGTGCAGAAGCTGAGATGGTTCCAGAGGCTGCATAAATTGCCTTCTCTGTAGCACGCGTTATAATCTCGATCTAACAAAGGGCCTTGCTTGCAAGGCCCTTTGTTTTTTTAGCTACAGCCATAGGGTTTTAGCTAGAGAATGTTTAGTAGGGCAGTTTGTTTTAAGTGTTCCTGTAAAATTGTTTTATCTAATATAGCTAGCAATAAACCATGCGTAATTTGTGGTTTTAAAAAATTGTTAAATAAAGAAGCGTATGACTAAAGCGCTCAATGGTAAGACCTTTTGTGTTTTTGAAATTAAAAATAAAAAGCACAAAAATTTGCAGGGCTGATTTAAAGCAATGTTTAAATCGTTTTTTAGGCTATTATAAAACGCATATTCGGAAGCAGATGAGATCTGGTGGTCTCCGCGGTCTTCAAAACCGTTGTTAGCCGCTTCGGCTATGGCAAGTTCGATTCTTGCCTCTTCCGCCAAATTTTTTCGTCACCACAATCTGTTTTGTTTGTCGCGGTTAGTTAACCCGGTGGCGAATATTAGAAAGCTGATACACGTGGTGTATCGGCTTTTTTTGTATTGATACTTTATGTTTTATCTAAAAAGTCTCGAGTTTTGTCCCTCGGGCGATTTGATAATTAATAAGGCACTAATACTTAACCGAATGCTTCAATCTTGGTGCTCTATCCTATGTGGAGTACGGGAGTGTGATTCATGACCGAACAATCTAACGACAGCCTATCTCGCCGCTTACCCCAAGTGGAGCAGATTCTTCAGGCGCCTTCTCTTCAAAAACATATCGATCAATTAAGCCGTCCTTTAGTGACTGCATTGGTGCGCCAAGCCTTGGCTAAAATTCGTGCCAGCGAAACCTTCCGTAGCGAAGGTGTCACTGAAAAAGCGGTTTGGAAAGCGATCCACCATATTTGTGATGATCAACTGCAGCAGCGCCATCAGCGGGTAATCAATGCGACAGGTACGGTCATTCACACCAATCTAGGTCGATCTCCGATTGATCCGGATATCTGGGATGCAGTAAAGGCAGCGAACACTGGCTACTGTAATCTGGAAATTAAATTAAATGACGGCAAGCGCGGACAAAGAAAAGGAATTATTCCTCAGCTTTTAACCGCATTAACCAGCGCCGAAGATTCGACGGTGGTTAATAACAATGCGTCGGCTATTTATTTATTACTTAGCGAATTGGCCAGCGGAAAAGAAGTCATTGTTTCTCGTGGCGAGCAGATCCAAATTGGTGGCGGTTTCCGCATTCCTGATATTTTGCAGCAGTCCGGCGCAATATTGGTTGAAGTGGGCACCACTAACATCACCACTGCCGATGACTATATCGATGCCGTAACAGAAAATACCGCCATGGTATTGATGGTGCACCGTTCCAATTTTGCGATTCGCGGCTTTACTGAGTCACCTTCAATTAAAGAAGTGGCCGACCGGTTGCCCAAGCATGTTTTGTTGGCGATGGATCAGGGCTGCGGCATGACCACAGAAACCTTCACCGATGAACCCCAAGTGAGCAGTTACTTAAAAAGTGGTGCTGATTTGGTGTGTTTTTCAGGCGATAAAATTATCGGTGGCCCGCAAGCCGGGATCATTAGTGGCAAGCGGCCATTAATCAAGCGAATTGAAAAGCACCCATTAATGCGTGCCTTTAGACCTTGCCGAATGGTCTATTCAATGCTTGAAGAACTGATGATTCAAAAACTCAATAAAAAGCAGGCTGGTAGCGGCATTGCAGAAGCAACGGTTAATTGGGTTGACCAGGCACAGCAAAAAGGTGCCCAACTGGCAGAGAATTTAAATGCTTTGTTGGCCGATCAGCCTAAGCGCTCGGTTGAGCTTTTCCAGGATCAAATGATGGTGGGCGGTGGCACGACGCCAGATGAATACTTCCCATCATGGGCGCTGGAGCTAAAGCTCAACCAGCGGCCTGATAAATTGCTCGAGACCATGCGTTGCTGGCCAACCCCGGTTATCGGCACGATCCGTGATGGCCGAGTGATTTTGAATATGGCGACTATTCTGCCGCAAGATTGGTCGGTGCTAGAGCAGCAGCTGAGTAATTACTTACAAAGCTAGTGTTGCTGTTGAGTGATGTATCCAGTTAAAAAGTTTTTGGTTAAATAAGTGCGCCGGAGAAAATTAATTCGAAAATAAATTAAATTGGTAAAACCTTTTTTTTGTTTATTTTAAGTAATTAATTTATAACCCGGAGTTAAATTTAAAAAATCTGATATTTGTAAAAAGACTATTTGCCGGGAACATATTTAAATCCAGCAAAAATTACTGAATGTCAGAAAATGGTTAGGAGTTCGCCGCGTGAGAAATGCAGTTATTGGCACTGCCGGCCACGTAGACCACGGTAAAACAGCACTGATTCATGCATTAACCGGCATTATGACCGCGCGTAAGCATGAACAAGACCGTGGTATGACCATGGATTTGGGCTTTGCCTGGTTCCCCGATGATGAAGGCGGTGCGGTAGGTGTGATCGATGTACCGGGTCACGAGCGTTATATCCGCAACATGGTATCCGGTGTTTGGAGTCTTGATTTAGCATTGCTGGTGATTTCTGCTGAAGAAGGCTGGATGCCAATGACCACCGACCATTTACGTGTGCTTTCTGCCATGGGGGTAAGCAACGTTATTTTGGTGGTCAATAAATGTGACTTGGTTGATGCTGAAACATTAGCGATGGTTGAAGAAGACGCGCTAGATAAATGCATGGAAATCGCCGATATCTTGCCAGATTCCATTAGCGTTTCTGCACTTGAAGGCACTAACATTCAAAAATTGCGTCAAATGGTGCTTAAGCAATTACGCACTGGTGAGCAACCGCCGCGCATGCCAGGTTCACACCTTTATATAGATAGAGTGTTTACCGTTAACGGCATTGGTACTGTGGTAACCGGTTCGTTAGCGGGTGAGCAAATTGAACATGGCCAGAAAATGACCATGTTGCCGGGCGGCCAGCAAGTGCAAGTTAAAGCACTTCAATCTTATAAAAAAGATCTGAAAACTGCCGTGCCCACTTCGCGAGTGGCGGTGGGCCTTAAAGGTGTTGCCAAAAAAGATGTCGAGCGTGGGCATTGTTTGGTTGCTAGCGGCAGTGGCTTTAAACCGATTAAAGATATGCTGGTGCGGCTGGATTTTGAAGCCGCTGGTGGCAAGCACAACCGTGAAGTGGAAGTGGTGTTAGGAACGGCTCACTCATTGGCACGTTTGATCCCGTTAAAAGATAGCCGTTTTGCCCGCTTGAAAATTAGCGATGCAATTAGTTGTCACTGGGGGCAAAAGCTAGTGATCATTCGCCACGGTGGTAGCGACATTTTACATGCTGCCGAAGTGGTTTGGATGGGTGAGCTTGAGCGTTCATTGCGTAGCAAAGTTCAGCCAATGCTAGAGCGATTACCTGAAAAACTCGAAACACACCTAGAGCAACAGCTCGGCTTAGAAATCAATGGCTATGCTGAAATTTCTGTGAGTGAACGCTCACTTTCGGGTGATTATGTGACCTTGGGCCGTTGGTTGGCCACCCAGAGTTTCCAGCAAAAAAGTTTCGACAAAATCGTTGAACTCCTTGGCTCAGAAACGACCACATTTAGTGCGGATGAAATCAGTTCCAAGTTGTCTATAGAAATTGGCTTGTTGGAATTGCTGCTCAACCAGTTGCAAGAGCAAGGATTGATTCGAAATCAAGGTGGTGTATGGCAAACAGGTGGCGGTGCTGATGAAGCGCAGCTATCTGAGTTGGCACTGACCATTTTACAAAAAATCCGTGACAACGGAAAAGCAGGTTTCGAAGCCGAACGTGAAAAAATTCCAGGTGCCCAGAAAGAACTGCGAAACTTGGTGCGACTTGAATTTATCATTCAAATGGAAGGCAAGTTATATTACCCGCTTGATTTATACCAAGAGCTGGTGGTTGAAATTCTTCAAGGTCGAGCAGTCGGTGACAAAATGACCATTGCGCAAGCTAGAGAAATTTCCGGCCTATCGCGAAAATTCCTGATTCCGTTGCTCAACCGCATGTCGATTGATGGTTTTGTTCGTAATGAGAATCCAGAGCGGGTCGTGCTGAAGTTGCCACAAGCTGAATTATAGGTTGGATGAGCGCAGCGCCATCCGACATCGTTTGTGTATTTAAAGCGTTGTTGGTGCTTCAAGTATTGTTGTCGCTATCTGATATCGTGAGTGTTGTCGATTTTGTTAATCGCAGCATTTATAAGTTATTACTCACTAACTCGTCTTGGCTCTTGTTCTTTCAGGGCGGGTTGGAAAAGCCAGCAAATTAGCAGGCAGGATGAAAACGATGAGTCAAGAAATCGAAACAACTGAACCGGTCCGTCTCACCCAGTATTCCCATGGCGCTGGCTGAGGCTGCAAACTTTCTCCCAGAGTTCTGGGACAAATTCTTCAAGGAATGGAAGCATCGCCTGACTTTCCTGGTTTAATCGTTGGTAATGACACCAGCGACGATGCGGCTGTGTTTGATATGGGAAATGGTGAGTCAATAATCTCGACCACCGATTTCTTTATGCCGATTGTTGACGACCCATACGACTTCGGCCGTATCGCGGCAGCCAACTCGATTAGTGATGTCTACGCAATGGGCGGAAAACCCATGATGGCGATTGCCATTTTAGGTTGGCCAATTAACAAGCTCGGCCCAGAAGTTGCGCGCAAAGTTATTGAAGGTGGTCGAGCAGCTTGTTTGGAAGCCGGCATTCCTTTAGCAGGCGGTCATAGTATCGATGCGCCAGAACCTATTTTTGGTTTAGCAGTTACCGGTCGTGTGCCAACAGAAAAAGTGAAACGCAATAACTCGGTTAAAAAAGGCGACAAGCTTTATTTAACCAAACCATTGGGTATTGGCATTCTGACTACCGCAGAGAAAAAGGGTAAATTGCAAGCCGAGCATGCCCATGTTGCCCGCGATGCCATGTGCCAGTTAAATAAAATTGGTGCAGATCTTGGCGAAATGTCAGGTGTGCAAGCCGTTACTGATGTCACCGGTTTTGGTTTAATGGGCCACCTGCTAGAAATGATTCGCGACAGTGAATTTCAGGCCGAACTGGATTTTGATTCGCTGCCGTTAGTAGAAGGCGCAGAACATTATCGCCAGTTAGGTTGTGTACCAGGCGGAACTCATCGCAACTTCGAAAGCTTCGGCCATCAAGTGGCTGAACTCACCGAACAGCAAAAACAGATTTTATGTGACCCACAAACCTCAGGCGGTTTGTTGGTTGCAGTATCTGAAGATGCATGCGCTGACGTTGAAGCACTGGGTCAGAAATACGGCTTGGAGTTAAAACCGATTGGCGATATTACCGATCGAGCGGCAGAAGAAACTTTGGTGGTAATGAAGTAACGACTTACCGCTACAGTTGTATAAAAACCGGAGTTGCGAAAGTGGCTCCGGTTTTTTGTTTAAGTGGTTGAGGCAATCTTTTTTGTTTAATGCTGGTTTGGTTATAGCTGTAGGTGGGAGGGGGCGCTGGCAGGTTGTTTAATCTTTACAGAATGCTGAATTTTCAGTATCACCTCGGAGCCATTCTCGCTTTTCCATAGAGACTTTTTTTGTGGCGTCATTCATTTCCCAGTAGCAAGAAAAAAGTTCACTTTTTGCATTGAATACATACTTGTGCCCGTCTTCAGGTAAGAACCGTAAATTCAGTAGGCAATAGGTCTCGGAAAAACCCACGCTGTATTGAAATGACAGCTCTTGGTCAGCTAAAACTACATGAGTGACTTCTTCAGATGGTTTTATGATGGGGAGTGATTTGCGTCGCTCGCAATTTTTAGAAATTTCATAAAAGGCTAGACCAAGCTTTCCGTTAGTCATGTTGTTGAAGGTGATTTCAGCGCGAGGGCCTTCTGTAGGAGCAACATAGGGAATGGAGCATCCGCTGAATAACACAGCAAATACTAAAGTGTTTTCATATCATTATTCACTTTCGAAAAAATTTAAGAGCAGCGTATTATTTTAAATCAATCGCTTTAGGAAAGGTACTGTTTGACAGTCATAAAATTATTCGTCAATTTTAAGCCCAGTTGAGTTGAATAGCATGTTTACAGTGGTCGAATAGCTTGCAGCCCATGATTGGTTTGAGGTACTAGCGGCAGATCAGTCGCTGGTAGTTTTGAAGTAACGACTTGCCGCTACAGTTGTATAAAAAACCGGAGTTTCGAAAGCAGCTCCGGTTTTTTTGTGCCGGTTGGTTAGATTAGGCTAGGAATGATCCCTTTATTTTTTGGAATTTCCATTATCTGTGGTAGTCACGCAGCGTCATCTGACACCATTCAGGGTGGCCACGAAGCACCATCCGATATTTTTCCAAAACCTGTAGGTTGTGCTGATCCTAAAGTGAACCACAATAACCCAAAATGGAAAGTTTGAATTGCAAACAAAACCTGTCAAAACAAAACCTGTCAGGCATAAATTGATTTATAAGACCCTACTAATAATTAATTCTTTTAATTTTTCAGTAGGGTTTTTCTTTTATATGCTACCTAAACTTCAATAGCGTAGGTATGCAGTGCTATGACAGATCACAATTTTAATTCTGCTCAATCTCTTTCTGATAGCCCCTTTGATTTAGGTCGTCGCTATACCAAACAAAACTTGCCAGGCATAAATTGATTTCTGCTGGCGCTAAAGGCATTGCCTCTTCTATAATGGCTGACCCTTGATTTCAAACATTGCTACGGCTCACGCAAACCACCATGCAGTTTTCTAAATTTACGCCTTGCATAGCAGCAATCTCATATTTTCTATCAAAATCATAAGGTTGCTTCTGTCGCGTAGCTTCCAAAGCCAGAATTTCCTAGTTTAATTATTGAGCAGTTAATTCTGCAACAAAGAACTTTTCCGTCCCAGGAAAACAGCGCAAATGTTGGTTAATCCAAGTACCTAGGGAAGATTCTGGTACAAAATACTCACCATTCATTGAGCAAAAAAAAGCATAATAATTTTTGCCTAAAGATTTCTCAACATGACATGCGATAGCGTGCCCATTTCCTGGTGCGTAAATTCCAATTAAAAAGTATGAGCCCGTTTGAGCAGAAAACATAAGATCAGTTAACAAATGATTGTCTTCCGCACTACCTATTGGTATCCTACTCAAGTTTTTTTCGGATGTCGCCAATTCCAACCCAACAAAATTTGCCGCCGCTTGCAGGGATGAGTGCAAGCATTTGTTTTTGCTTTCGCCTTTGTTTTTGCTTTTTCTTAATAATTGAATAAATATATTTTGAACAGCTAAAGTTGAATAATAATAAGAATCTGTAGCTTCTTTATCAGATATTCGAGAAATTCTCTCTTCTTTTTTTTCAAAAATACTAAACTTGGCGATTGACCGCAACCAGTTTAGCGACATTCCAAAACATAACCCTCTTCGTTGAACGGGATAATCTGTCAACTTTCTCACCAGGCTTGCATCACTATACTCTTGGGTTTGAAATAAACTGTTCATATTTAGCTCCAGTAGCGTCAAAACGCTATGCTACAACTATCAAACAAAACCTGCCAAGCATAAATTGATTTATAAGATCCTACTAATAAATAATTCTTTTAATTTCTCAGCGGGGTTTTTGTTTTATATGCTACCTAAGGGGCGCAGAAATTTAAAAAAACCTGAACTATCGAATTGTTCTGCTGCCAAACAAATATCGCATTCAAATTGTTTCCTGCTGTGTTAGACATACCTAAATCGAAAGACATGAAGTTATGGGAAGACACTGCCAATCAACTCAAAGGCAGTGCAAGACGGAAATTTATGGCCCAAGTCGTTGATTCTTCAGGCAGAAGCGGCCAAGTTTTTGCACAAGATCACCTTGGCTGGAGTCGCTCCACTATTCAGAAAGGCGCAATTGAGCTGGCCACCGGCTAGGATTTTCAAGATCAATTCCATCTGCGCGGTAGAAAAAGGCTGAAGAACGACTGCCACAGCCGCTTGCAAACAAAACCTGCCAAGCATAAATTGATTTATAAGATCCTACTAATAAATAATTCTTTTAATTTCTCAGCGGGGTTTTTGTTTTATATGCTACCTAAGGGGCGCAGAAATTTAAAAAAAACCTGAACTATCCAATTGTTCTGCTGCCAAACAAATATCGCATTCAAATTGTTTCCTGCTGTGTTAGACATACCTAAATCGAAAGACATGAAGTTATGGGAGGACACTGCCAATCAACTCAAAGGCAGTGCAAGACGTAAATTTATGGCACAAGTCGTTGATTTTTTGGGCAGAGGCGGCCAAGTTTTTGCACAAGATCACCCCGGCTGGAGTCGATCCACTATTCAGAAAGGCGCAATTGAGCTGGCCACCGGCCAGGATTTTCAAGATCAATTCCATCTGCGCGGTAAAAAAAAGGCTGAAGAACGACTGCCACAGCTGCTTGAGCATATTCAAGAGATTGTTGAGCCCACTTCACAGACGGATCCCACGTTCCGTAGCACCCGAAGCTATACCCCTATCACTGCGGGCATGGTTCGCTAGAAATTGATTTCTCAATTTAAATACAAAGACGAAACCCTTCCTTGCGAAAGAACTATTTTAAACAAACTCAATCAATTGGGTTATCACCCAATGAAAGTTCGTAAATGTAAACCTTTAAAAAAAAACAAAACTTGCCAGGCATAAATTGATTTAGTGGAGCCGCCTTTTGGAAACATCAACACAACCAAAGGTCTCCGTCAATTCAGTTTACGAGGAAAGGCCAAGGTGAATGCGCAGTGGTTGATGTTCTGCATGGTGCATAACATCGAGAAAATTCAAAGATATGGCCAAGCAGTTTGAGATTGATCTGATTGATGGAAAATAAACCGACAATCCGGCAATATAGTCGACCAAAGCAACAACCAAACCGAGCCAGAACCACCCGATTATGAATCTGAGATTCGCCATTGGCAGACCAAGTAGACTCAAAATTCTGATTGAACCGGGTTAATCTACAGGCTCGTTATGTTTTATCGTCGAGGTCACGTGTGAAATTAGTACAATGGACATTATTCATTGATATGTTGGGGTATCGAGATATCAATGGCGCAATAAACTCTGAAGCTAAAGCAAAAGAGTTTATTGCCTTCATGGAAGAAAACAAAGCAGGTTTAGATTTTACTAATAGGTCTGAAGTTAAAGAAAAATAGTAACCATTCAGCATGTCATACCAACCGATCCAATTTCTTCTGAATAAAGTCCGGCCATTTACCCGCAAATAATAACGACAAAGCCTCCCCGACACCATGTTTTTGGAAAACAAAACCTGCCAGGCATAAATTGATTTATAAAGCCCCGCTGCGAATTAATTCTTTTAATTTCTCAGCGGGGTTTTTGTTTTATATGCTACCTAAACTTCAATAGCGTAGGTATGCAGTGCTATGACAGGTCATAATTTTAATTCTGTTCAACCTCTTTCTGATAGCCCGTTTGATTTTGGTCGTCGCTATACCGATACGGTTGAAATTGCGAACAAAACCTGCCAGGCATAAATTGATTTATAAAGCCCTGCTGCGAATTAATTTTTTTGATTTCTCAGCGGGGTTTTTGTTTTATATGCTACCTAAACTTCAATAGCGTAGGTATGCAGTGCTATGACAGATCACAATTTTAATTCTGCTCAATCTCTTTCTGATAGCTCCTTTGATTTTGGTCGTCGCTATACCGATACGGTTGAAATTGCCAAGGTGGGGCCGCGTCGTGTGGGAATGAACCCACAGTTTTGCCATTGGTTCCACTGCATGAGTAGGGTATGTCGCAAGGCGTGGCTGTGTGGTGTTGACCCGGACACCGGTGAAAGCTTTGAGCACCGCCGAGATTGGATTGTTAAGCGTTTGGCATTGCTGGCTGACGCTTTTTCTATTGAAATTGCTAGTTATACCGTGATGAGTAACCATTACCATTTGGTGCTGTGCGTTAACTTAGAAAAAGCCAATAGCTGGAGTGGTGATGAGGTTTTGCGCCGTTGGTGCAAAGTGTACCAAGGGCCTGAAATGGTTCGCCGTTATTTAGAGGGTGACAATTTAATGCCGTTAGAATTGCAATATGTTGAAAGTTTTGTTGATGAATATCGCCAGCGGTTGGTCGATTTAAGTTGGTTTATGCGCAGCCTGAATGAACCATTAGCAAGAATGGCGAATAAAGAAGATAAATGCACTGGGCATTTTTGGGAAGGGCGCTTTAAAGCGCAGGCTTTGTTAGATGAACAAGCCATTTTAACTTGCATGGCTTATGTTGATTTAAATCCGTTGCGTGCAGGTATAGCGAAAACGCCAGAGCAGTCAGATTATACTTCGATCCAACAAAGAATTATTCGTAATAGTAAGAAAAAATCATTCAAATCTGCTAAAGAAAAAAAAGGTAGCTCTGTAGTTAAGCCAAAACTAAAATCTTTTAAAAGCAAGGACTCGTCCCAAGAAAACATTCCTTTCTCTTATCAAGATTATTTAACGCTGGTTGACCAAGCCGCACGAATTATTCGTTCAGGAAAAGCTGTAATAGATGATTCTTTACCGCCGATTATTGAACGGTTAGATATTGACCAAACCGTTTGGATTCAGACTATGGGCCAAGGGGGTAATAAATTCCACCGGGCAGTAGGGTGTTTGGCATCGCTAAGAAAACATGCGCTTCAATTGAAACAATTTTGGGTCAGCGGTTCGGGTTCGGATCGATTATTTAAAAATTCATGAGTGAGGGCCGTAGAATTTAATAAATACCCTATCTCTTTCGGCACTTAATTTTATGCCAGGTAGGTTAGATTAACGGAGCGCCATCTGACACTTTGTATTATTCGTCAGACGGCGCTGGGGCTTTTCTAACCTACGGGATGATTTTAAATTTCCGTGATCCTAAATATATTCTATTGTGAATAAAATAAATAATGCCTGGCATGTTTTAGACAATATTAAAGAGCAGAGCAACCATTATCATTTAGTGCTGTGCGTTAACCTAGAAAAAGCCAATAGCTGGAATAGTGATGAGGTTTTGCGCCGTTGGTGCAAGGTGTGCCGATTTAGACCGCTGGGTAGAATATTACAACCATGAAGGAACTTATCAGGGGGAAATGTGCGGTGGCTGAACGCTAGCGACTACACTCGAATATGGAAAAAAGATTTGGGCTGAAAAGAATTCAGTTAAAATTAACAAGACAATCTCGGAAAAATAATCGACAGCTGTCAGGTTAAGTCTGAATCACTACGCATTAACAGTAATTGTTAAATATATATTTAACTAAACAATGCCTTCAGCCCCTAGAGATTTTTACTGATCAACATAGTGAATAAAGAAGCAAATAAATGAATAAATTATTGTTATCAGCTGGTTTATTACTAGCATCAGGTCCAGCATTAGCAACTGACAACGTTCAGTATCAACGCTGTTTCATTAATGGCTTCAGTAGCTACGCATATACAGTTACCGATTTAAATGGTGATACTACAGTTACGGCTCAACTTTTAGCTCCTCGCATGCAAGACTTAACATATCGAGATTCTAATAGTGTTAGCCCTGTAGGTTATCGTGCTACAGAGTCACGCTACACGGTTACTTTATACTTGCGAAATGGCACTTCACGCGACTTCACTAGTTTTGATGGAATGGGTGGTGGTAACCTAAATATTCCTCAGGTTCATGACCAAGTTAATGCTTACATGTTAGCTGTACCTCATGATTTAGCTCCTATTGATTATAATGTGGTTTACAACTTTGAAGCTCGTGCTCGTGAAGGTGCAAGTACTTATGAGTACCGTTACTCTACGTCAAGCTTATTCCCTGAGTTAGTAGAAGATTTCCCATGGTTACTCGATGGAGTGTTCGCTGCTCAAGAGCATGTCTTAGACCCTCAGATATACACTCAGTGCTGGAATATCGATACACCAGATGATGTTATTTCTGAACCAGATGTACCTACTCCAACTGAAGAAAATGCCATAGGTAATGAGTGGATTGAACGTTTGATTTTATTGCACCCAGAATTAGAAATATTTAACCTTGATGTTGACAGTGCTATTGCAACATTAAATGGATCTCAACGCTACTCAGCTAAAAGATACCGAGCTGGAACATACACTAAACAGTGGGCTGTAGATCGTATTAACCGTCACTCAGAAACGCCCATCGACGTAACACGTCTTAAACTTGTGCTTCAACATATTGATGAGCAAGAACCGGATGTAGAGCGTCAATAAAGACAAATTATGTCCAGCATGTTTTATTAATATTTAAATTAAAAAATTATGAGGAGGTTATTATTAGGATTATTAGAAATTGGATTATTGGCATTAATAGCGCTAGGAGCTAAGAGAGGTGTATTCGTTTACAGAACTGATATTAAAAAGTTAATTAAATTATAATAAAGGGACGCCTTAACAATTCCTGACGAGGAAAATTAGAATAATGAGTAAGACAATGAAAAAACTATTATTACTAGCAGTAATCGTTATGGGAACGGTTGCTTGTCAGCAAGGAGAGCAAACAGTCTTAGAGGCTGAAATTCAAGAAGTTGAAAATAGTTGGCAGGACTCCTTAACTCAAGTAGACAGCAAGGAGCCTAATGCCGGAAGGTATGCAACTCCAGTCCCTCGACATGGATTAGTTAAGCTTGGAACTCAAGACAGGCGTACTAGAGATTTTAACCTTATCTGGTCAGAGCATATCTCGGATGTGACTATACTCGTTGTCCTAGCACACGGAGAAGGAATATGGCATGGAGAACACTATGACTCACAGACTATTAATTACGTTAGAGACTCTAACTTGATTGATGAAGTGTATTTCACAGGCGTAGATGTTACTGGAACACGTATCACTGGAGATGTTAATTTAGTAACTAAACGAGACGAGCTACTTCGTAATAATCTATTATATGCTGTCGAGGGAGCAAATAGCTTAGAAGGCGTTGTAGGAGATGAGTTTTATCTCTATTATGCTGATACTCGCACATACATTAAATTCAAAAGCAATACTGAAGACAACTCTGGCGGATCTGTTGAGAGCTATGTAAGCTTTCCTTTTGACGCTAACGATGAATTCATTCGTGACTGTATTGAAAACCACTCATACACTACTCGCCTAGGTGATTACCGAATTGAGTATGGTGTGATTAAATGGCAACTAAATGGAGAGGATCAACCAGACTTAGATTCGTTTGAGCAAGCTGGTCCAACTAGCTACTGGCCTAGTCAATTTCTAGTACCATCTTATACTAATACTACTTACCGTCACCCATCTTTAGGTTATTCTAATTGGAGAGGTGTATTATTCTTTACTGAAGCAGACATAATTGCTGATCCAAATACTTCATACTATTCCTATCGTAGAATCTGTACAGGTGATCCTGTGCTTCCTGTGCTTGGTTCTTTAGAGAATCCTGTTGAAACTGCTGACGAATTTGCATCAGTTAGGGATACTGACTCTATCTTTGTTAAGCAAACTTCGACTGGAGCGATCCTTCGTCTAGGCAGACAATGTGGACCGGTCTTTAAGTTTGCTGGAGATATTGCTGACGGATTAGCTGATTGGGTTATCAATGATGATGGTACTTTATCATTCATCTCATGGTTAAACGGACAGCGATGTGCTAGTACTGCAAACATCAACGACGAGCATAAGCAACTGCAGTATATAATTGAGACACAGCTTCAATGGACTACATCTACTAACTTTGGAACAATAGTTCCTAGAGAGATCTACCCTAACGGAGATCCTGCTGGAAACTAATCACTAAAAACAATATGAAAAAACTATTATTAATGGCGGCAATCATCCTAGGGGGGGTGCTTACCAAAAAGAAGATGTAGCTAACGATACTATGTTAGTTCAAGAGATTGAAACAGTTAACTGGCAGGATTCACTATCGCTGGTAGATAGCAAAGATCCAAGTGCTGGGAAGTATGCAACACCACTACCTCAATATGGGTTAGTTACGTTGGGAGATAAAAAGCCTAATGGAAACTCATTCGTCAGACATTAAGAGTGGGTGTCATTACTAACCCACTATTACAACGACCTTTTTTATTGTCTCGCTTTTTATTTTGCCTACCCGCTTCCTCACCCCATAGCCACATTAATTGATCCCAGCACTCCTTCGCTCGATCTGTATATTTTCGTACAAACCAACGCCAATATTCTGTAATTTGTGAAGTGCCTAGTTTTGAAGCCTGCCAAGTTGACAATACCCGATCAACTACCTGCTCACTCTGGTAAGCCATAATTCGGCGGAGCAAAGCACCAATCAAACTCGCCCAAATTAGACCTTCTGCAATCTCTGGATTTCTAGTATTTATTTTTTTCAGGTTTGTCAGGCTTTTCCACTCTTTAAACAACAATTCAATTTGCCAGCGCAGCCGATAGCCTTGGCGAACGTCATCCGCGCTAAATTGGTCTTCCTGCAAGTTGGTCGCAAGGCTTTCAAACTGTTTCTGGTCTCGATTCCAACGTACAATTAATCTGACGTTGTGTTCGCATCCCTTCCATCGCACTTGTAAATCAGTAGGTTGTCGTTGTTTGAATTTGCTATAGGCATCTTTTAACTTTTTCCCTACCAGTTTGGGGTTACTCGAACAGGCCACTATTTCAGGATTAATTGAGATGCTTGCACGCACAATATAATGCACATTACTTGCACTCCATTGATCCATTTGTTGCGTATCAAAGTAGCCGCAGTCAAGTAGCCCTAACACCGATGATTGATCCGTCCAGTCCGGCATATACTGGCGCTCAGCATGCGTATCTGGCGAATCATTTAGTAAATCCATGGTGCAATGAAGTTCAATGGCTGCGGGTGATGTTTCACTAAACCTGCCAGGGAATGCGTTTTTCAGTCCTTTGTGCAAGCCCATGCTACAGCCGTCATGAGCAAAAATTCTTTTAAAGACTTTGAATGGACTATCTTTTTTAAATTTCAACACTTGTGACTTAAATTCAGCCAAAAGCAAGCCGAGCAATTAGCGCATTGTGTCAGCAAATGCAGGTTTTGAAACACGGTAATAACAAGCGCGATAACTAAGAGAAATGCCCGTTAAATCTACAAAATGCGATTTTAAGCAGGAAACGCCTCGAATATTACCTTGCATGACGGCAGAGATAATGGCACTAAGAAACTGATCAGGAATAACTTTTCTTATTCGCTTGAAAAGCTGCTTATCCGGTTCGTCATTTTTTTTGAGAATCGAGTCAAACAAAGATTGGATTTTTTTGTAAAAAAGTTAAATTTATGATTGTTCATGCTGCGCTTGAGGATTGTTTTGGCGAATATGAGACAAGTGTGGCGTGAGCAAATTCCCTTCAGATCCACTTCCATTCTAATTCGATATAACGCACTGATTTTTAGATAAACCTTTCTTATTGTCTAACGAATGTTACTTGGCTAGGTTTTTCTTGAATTTAAGAGGTTTTTAATTCTACCAAACCAAAATCTTCCAGGATCATATAAAAACAAGGCAAAATTAACACTACCAGAATACTCGAGCTGGCGAGGCCAAAGATTAAACTAACCACTAATGGCTGCACGATCTGCGCCTGTAAACTGGTTTCTAATAAAATTGGCAAAGTGCCTGCTATGGTGGTGGCGGTGGTAATGAAAATGGCACGGAAGCGTGAGTGCGCCGCCTGAACAGCGCTTTGGTGCAAGCTCATGCCGTCAGCAATATGCACTTTAATATAGGTCACCAGTAGTATTGAGTTGTTGACCACAATGCCCGCCAGAGAAACAAAACCAAGCATGCTAGGCATGGTGAAATCATAACCAAACAGCAGATGCCCCCATAAGCTGCCAATCAGTGCCAAGGGAATGGCCAGCATAACAATAATCGGTTCGGCATAACTTCGGAACTGAAAACTAAGAATAATAAAGACACCGATTAAACCCATTAAAAACTTTTGCATGATGGATTTTCCGGTGGTATTTCCTTGCTTAAGTTCTCCTTGGTAACTGAAAGATAAATTCGGGTATTTTTCTAGTAATGGCAATATGGTGGTTTTTTCAACTTCAGCAATAATTTGCTGAGTATTGGCATAGCGGGTATCAATATCGCCAATTAAAGTGACGGTACGTTGCCCGTTGACTCGGTTAATCCGTGCATAGCCACGGTCAGGCGTAATATTGGTTAAAGATGCCAGTGGAATTTGCTGGCCATTATTCAAGGTGATTGGGAAATTCTGCAATTGCTGCAGGCTGGATTTATCTCGGTCAGATAACTGAACATCAACTTTTAAAGTCTGGCTGCCCCGTTGGAATTCATCGGCGGTGATCCCAAAATAGCCGCTGCGCAACTGGTTAGCGATTAATAAACCATCTACGCCCAATGCCGATGCTGAAGGTAGTAGTTCGATTTTCCATTCAGGCTTACCGGGGCGTAGATCATCCAATACATCGACAACGCCTTGATAGCTAATCAGTTGCTGTCGGATTTCCCAGGCGGCTTCAGAGAGCTGTTGTAGGTTTTCACTATGTAATTGAATTTCAATCGGCCGGCCCGATGGGCCAAGTGTAGGTTCTTTAAAAGCAAGCTGAATAGCACCAGCCACTTCGCCTACAGAGTCGCGCCAGCGATCTTTAACGGTATAAATAGAGCTATTTCGCGTCTCGGCAGTTAATATGTCGGCTCTAACTGTGGCGATATGGGTGCCTTTTTCAAAAGCATCGCCGTTTTGATTGTATTCAACAGTTATGCTTTTAATCAGAGATTGTGGTTGACCATTTAATTCTGGCTGTAACAGCGTTAAATCCTGATTAATTAATTCCAGTTGTTTAACACTGCGCTGAACAATTTTTTTGGTTTGATCTAAAGGCGTTCCTTGCGGCATAAGTAACCGCATTTCTAAAATATCACCTTCAAGACTAGGGAATGCTTTGAATTTAATGGCACCACCGGCCAGCAATGAAATAGTCATAAAAAACAAAGCGAACGCAGCGCCAGAAGCTAGGTATCGATGTTGGGTCAGTCGCTCAACTAGGTTGACTAATTGCTTGTGACGGAAGTTTTCGAATGTCTGATTAAACCACCGTTTTATTTTAGGCTGCTTGACTGTTTCTTCAGCGGTTTGAGGGTGCATTAAAAGGCTGTGATACAAATGGCAGGGCAAAATAAAGAATGCTTCGATTAAGCTAACAGCGACGGTCGCCAATAACACTTGGGGGAAAACTTGCAGTACCGCACCGATATCGCCGCTCAGCCAAAGTAAGCCGATAAATACTGAGGCGGTGGTTAAAAAGGATGAAAATACGCCAGGGCCAACTAACAATACGCCGTCGATAGCGCCTTGTAAGGCACTTTTGCCTTTTTCTAGTTGATGGGCAATGCTCTCGGCAATAACAATTGCATCATCCATTAAGATACCGATCGACATTAATAGCGCGACCATTGAAATCATATTGATGCTGACGCCCATTAATGACATCAGCCAAAATGCGCCCATAAAGGAAACAGGCAAACCCATGGCGACCCAAAAAGAATAGCGCCAGCCAAAGAACAGCCACATTACAGCAAACACTAATAAAATACCTTGCCAGGCATTGCCCAAAAGCATGTTCAAACGATCTTCAACAATTTTGGCAGTATCTTGCGTCAGCGTCAGATCGATTCTTTTAGGTGCTTGTTTTTCTAATTGGTTGACAAACTGTTTTACCTGATCGACTAATACCAATGCATCTTGTGATTTGGTTTTATTGATTTTTAATAGTGCAGTACGTTTTCCACCTATAAAAACCGATACTTCATCTTTTTCAAAACGCTCGGTTACCTGTGCGATATCGGAAAGGCGTAGTACGCCGCCCTGTGGCGTGTTCGATATAATAGTTGTTGCCAAGCTGACAGCGGTTACTTTTTGCTGATCGACCCGGATTAATAAGGTTTTACCCTGTGTTTCAAGATTGCCAGAAGGCAGCTTTACATTTTGCCGTTTAATTCGCTGCGCCACTTGTTCAATCGATAAACCATATTGGCGTAATAATGGCAGATTGAGGCGAACACTTAATTGTTGATCAGAAAATCCTTGCAGCTCTATTAAAGAAATATCAGGCAGCTTTTGTAATTGGTCTTTCACTGATTCAGCATATTGTTTGAGATGAAAATCTGCAGTGTCAGCACTAATTGCCAGAGTAATTAATGGATCGTTGCGACCGATTTCTTTAATCAGTGGGCTTTCAGCTTGCTGGGGAAAATTATCAATAGCATCAACTTCGGTTTTTACATCTGAAAGCAAGCGGGCAATATTACCGCCTTCCTCTAGCTCGACGGTTAGTTTTCCCTGACCTTCACGGGATTCACAACTTAAGGTGTCAATCTGCGCTAAGCCATCGATGGCCTCTTCTAATGGCACGCAAATACCCGTTTCTACATCACTGGTGCTGGCACCGGGATAAATCACGCTGACTTGCAGCTTGCGGTTGGCAAATTCGGGAAAGGTTTCTCTTTTAATATTGGGCAGCGCACTCACGCCCAATATTAAAATAAGCAACATTAATAAATTCGATGCAGTGGGGTGCTTGGCAAAGTAACCGATCATTGGTTTTCACCTATTGCTTGATTACTCGTTGTTTGGTTAATTTTTTGACGAAGCTGCATGCCAGCAACGGCAGGCACTAAATCATTAAGTACCAGCCGCTCGCCACCGATTAGGCCGCTATTGATGATGGTTTGGTTGCCAATTTGAAAACCTGGCTGAACCTTATGAATTTGTAGTTGCTGATTTTTATCGAGCAAATAAACTTGTTGCCCTTGCAATGCTCGAGTTGGAATAGCGATGAGCGATTGCTTAGGGGCAAAAATGCGCACTTCAACGTACATCTCATTAGTAAGTACGGGTCGATTGGCAATATTAAAAATTTGCTGCTCGGGTTTTATATCAACCGTTAAAGGCAATGTATTGGACCGAAGATTAATACTCTCACCGGTGGATGTCACTTTACCCTGCCAGCTAAAGGTTTGCTGGCCGAGATGCAAAATAACCTTAGCTGGCAGGTTTAATTGTTGAATATCTGGGGTGGTTGGGCTGAGAAGTTCAAGCTGCTTGATATAAGCGGTGAACTGGCGTAGTTGGCTAATTGAAACTTCAGCCGGAACCTGCATGGTGCCGACCTGATGCGCCACGACCATTAATTCAGAAGGTGAAACCAGTTGAAAATTTTCGGCATTAACTTTGGCAATTCTGGCGTCAAATGGCAGGCGAACTTCAGTTTTATCGAGTAAACGTTGTGCTTGGGAAATTCGTGATTGGCTAACAGCAATTTTTGCCTTGGCAATTTCAATGGAAGCGGGTTGCTGTTCAAGATTATTTTTAATATCCAATAATTTTTTCTGCTGGGAAAAAACGTGTTGTTGCTCGGCATCAACCAAACTTTGCGACACTAGATTTTTCTCAAGTAAACCTTGTTTTCTTTGAAGCTCTTTTTGTTGTAACTGTAAATTGTTTCTTTCCAATTTAATCGAGAGGGTTAGCTTTTTTTGATTTAATAAAATTCTCGATAGTTCCGCTTCCGATGACTGTAGGTCTGATTTCGCTTGGGCAAGTTTAAGCTGATAATCCACCGGATCAATTTTTAAAATTAAGCTGTCAGCAGGCAGTGTTTTTCCCGGTTCTAGGTCAGGGTGACGGTAGATCACTCGGCCAGACACTTCAGAGCGAGCATTCCAGGTTTCTTTCGGCTGAACACGGCCATAGCCAATTAGGTAAGGCTGTAATGTTTGTGCCTGCACCTGAATGGTTTCGACTAGCACTGAGTTATCTAGTGCTGTTTTTTTTTCAGGGGCGGGTTTGTTTTTGGCGATAACAATTAAAATAAAAATAGCGATAATAGGTAAAATAATCAGCCAGGATTTTTTCTTTAGTAGGATGTTCATAATTACCTCCTGAGCTGATGGTTATTGTTTTTCACTATTTTTATTGGCAATGCTTTTATCATCAGAGCTTTGATCTTGCTTGCAACCATTTTTCAAAACTTCTAGGTTGTGCTGCAACATGCTGTCGGCAAAATCATTATCAAATGGCAAGCCGGTGACAAACTCAATGTTACTGCGCATTATCCAGGGGAATAGGGTAATAGACATCATATGTAGATGTAGAAAAACAGAGTTTATATCTGATCGCACTTGGCCGGATTGTTGTAAATCTTCAATGAGTTTTTTAAAGTGGGGAAAACGATCTTGCTTGATTACCTGTAGAAATAAATCTCGATATTGCCCCTCGCCCAGCACCATTTCTCGCATCATCAACACCGGGAATTGCGGGTGTTGCTTGATGACTTGTTGGAACGCAGTTGGCAGCATTTCTAATGTAAGTGGCTGGTTTTCAGAATAGCTTTCTAGGAAATTCAGAACGTCGCCGGTGACCGCTTCAAACATTGCCTTGTACAGGCCTTCTTTATTGATGAAGTAATAACGAATCAATGCCGGTGTCACGCCAGCTTCTGCTGCGAGCATTCGGGTGGTTACTTTGTGGTAAGGCGTTTGGGTAAAACAGGTTTTAGCCGCTTCGAGTAGCTTGCCTCTGGCGCTGTCTTTGCTTGGCTGATTGGATGAATTGGGCATGCCCGTTGCTGCAGTCGGAACGGGTGATATCGGCAGGTTTTTTTTAGGGCGGCCAGGCTTTGCCATCGCAAACGTCTCAACAAGAATAACGAGTGACTATGATATGGCTTTACTAGAAATTCACCAGCTGATTAATTATCCATTTAATGGCTTTTGAGTAATAACGCCGTGTAAGTTTGACGAGGCCGAGAATGTTCCAAGCATTTTCAGCATTTCTTACTCCCCACTTCCATGTGGATCATGTAACGAAATCAGATGCCTAGCAAATAATTTGTAAGCATCTGATTGCGCTTAAAGTTTATCAAGCTTACAGTGATCGAGATAATTTTCCGTTCTGTAGATCATGGTGTTAAGGATTTTTCAAAACTGCTTGATTAATCAGCTTGCCAATCAATACCAATGCAGCAATTTGCTGCTCATCACCATTAAATGTTGAAAAATTCATCCGTAAACAATTTTTAAACTGGCCGCTGGCAGAAAATAAACTACCTGGAGTAATGCCGATATTGTTTTGATCGGCCTGTTCAAAGATCCAGTTAGTATCGATGTTTTTGGGAAACTCAACCCAACAAAGGAAGCTACCGGTAGGCTCGCTTAGAGTAAAAAGTTGTGGCCAATGTAAATAGAGCGCTTCTTTGAAGTTAAGCCAGCGCTGCTGATAAATGCTGCGCATTCTTCTTAAGTGTCGTTCATAGTGGCTGTCTTTTAGAAAATCGGCGGCAGCATATTGAACCACACCAGGCGAGGCCATCGTCATCATACATTTCAAAAAGTTAACTTTTTCAAAGTACTTTCCTGCAGCCACCCAGCCGATTCGTATATCTGAATGCAGTGTTTTAGAAAGAGAGCTGCAATAAATAACACGATTCTCCTTATCGAGGCTTTTGAGGGTGGTTGGTTTGTTGTGGTAATAAAGTTCGCCGAACACATCGTCTTCAATAATAGGAAGTTGTTGTGTTTTGGTAATGTCTAATAATTGTTGTTTTTTATTGGTAGGCATTTCAAAACCCAGTGGGTTATTGAAATTAGGATTTAATAATAGGGCTTTTATTGGCCACTTTTTAAGTGCGTCGTCCAATAATTCCAGATTAATACCATGTGACGGGTCTGAAGGGATCTCCAGTACTTTCATGCCTAGCGCTTCAATGCAGCTTAAAGTGCCATAAAAACAAGGGGTCTCAACAGCAATAGTATCGCCAGAATTGGCAGTGGCTAATAACGATAGGGTGACTGCTTCTTGGGCGCCGTTGGTAATTACTAGGTCATCGGCTGATACTGTTTGGTTTCCAATAGAAAGGCGACGGCAAATTTGCTGTCGTAATGCTAATAAACCGGGTGCGTGGGTGTAGTGGCTGTTGGCTTTGCTGCTGTTGGCAAATTGATATGATTGGCGTGCAAGTATCTGATAAAAACGGCGGCAGGCAGGGTGCTGAATTGCTGGGTGGGCGCTACCAAACTGAATTTTATTTTGATCCGATGCGGCGGCCAATACTTTTAAGGGCAGTGCACCTAGCTGAACTTTTTTCGGCTGAAGTGCATTGGGTGAGGCTTTTGCTTTGCTATGACCGCTTGTGCTGGTGCCATTTGTTTCGGCGCGATTTACTTGGTGGGTAACCACAAATCCGCTACGATCTTTAGGTTCAATTAATAGCTCAGCTTCAAGCTCTTGGTAAGCTCGAATAATGGTGTTTTTGCCAAAACCACTTTGCAAACTCAGGCTTCTAATCGACGGCAAGGTATCACCCGGCCTGAGTGTGCCTTGCTGGATTTGTTGCTGCAGTTGCTGGAATATAATCTGATATCGCTTCATGGGTACAGTTTAACGGAAAATGAGTTTGTTGAGTGTGTTTTTATAACTGTACCCATAAAGGAACATGCAATCTGTTTCTGTCTTTATCTGTTAAATATCTGCAGAGTAGTCGTATGACAACATTTACTTTACCTTCATGTTAACTCAACTTGGCTCGCCAGCACTTCGCCAGCAACTAACCCAATGGATTCCATTGGTTTTTGTGCTGTTGTGGAGCACTGGTTTCATCGGTGGTAAGTATGCCTTGCCGTATATCGAGCCATTTTATCTGTTGTTTATTCGGATGCTGATCACTTTATTGGTATTCGGAGCGCTGATTAGCCATTTCAAACCAAGTTGGCCGACATTTCGCCAAGCTGGGCATCAATTATTGGTGGGTTCTTTAGTGCACGCGGGGTATTTGGGCGGAGTTTATGCTGCAATAAAATGGCAAATGCCGGCAGGAATTGTTTCTTTGCTAGTTGGCCTGCAGCCCTTATTGACTGCAGTTATAGCATGGTTCGTTATTTCTGAGCGTTTATCAATCCGACAATGGACAGGCTTGTTGCTTGGCTTAGCTGGTGTTGTGATGGTGTTGCTTCAAGGACAAGCCGTTGGTGATTTTCAGTTGTCACCTGCTTCAATGATTGCTGCTGCTGTCGCATTGGTTAGTATTTCTATAGGAACGCTGTACCAGAAAAAATTCGGACAAGGGGTCGATTTATTAACCGGTACCTTCTACCAGTATGTGGCTACAGTATTTTGGATGGGCTTGTTGACTTGGCAATTTGAGGATCAATTAATTATTTGGCAGCCGCAATTAATTATTGGGATGCTTTGGTTAGTTTTTGGTGTGTCGGTGGCTGCAATATTGTTATTAATGCTAATGATTCGACAGGGTGCTGCATCCAGTGTTGCCAGTTATTTTTACTTGGTGCCACCGGTTACCGCAATTGAGTCATGGTTATTGTTTGATGAATCGCTTTCCGCCGGTGCTCTAGCTGGAATGGTGCTTGCAGTAACGGGTGTTTATTTAATGGTTAAAAAAGCAGGGGGTAAGTGATTTAATTCGAACAATAATTAAATCAGATTTGTTTTTATTTAATGTTTTATGTTTGTTGTTTATTGTTTTTCATCCCTTCTTTTAATAAATCATTATTTCAAAGCTCAGATTTAATGTTAACTTCCATCTCGATCGCCATTTCTGCAAGACACTAGGTTTTCAACCACTGCTACACCAACTTCCCGCTTTTTGGTAAATATCTACAAGCTTCCCACTTAAATCTCTAGCGGCTTAACACTTGTTGGGTAGCTATCTTTCCTCAAATGATGGCTTTTAACTAGGTCATGACCAATCGCAGTCAGCTCAAAAGTTCGGCTCTTGATTCTCAAAACAGCGATTGCTTCGTTCAGTCCAGTTTCTTAGGTATATGCATTATTGTAGAAATTAATATTTTCCATTAATGAATGTTTCTATAGAAAGTGTATTTTTCTTTTTTGGTTAGTGGCGTCAAAACGAACATTTACACTCCACCTATTGGTATGACATCTGTTGCAGCATATTTGAGAATATTGACCTGAGTTAGTGGTTAAAAGGCATCGATTTTATCTGGATACAACTAAGTATTGGTAACTAGTTATTAAATAAGTGAAATTATTTTTTTGACGAGTAAAGAGGCACTGAAAATAGATGTTTATTGTCTCCGGTCAGTAATCTGTTCGGAGTTGATTGACTCAAATTTTCTCTCAATATAAAGTTTTTATGAAATCCACTGTTGCTTATTCAACAGTTCACGCAATAACGGTCATTTCTTTTGTAGTTGATAAAAAATCAACTTTGGGTGCTTGCTGATTTTTGAAGCAAACATGCTTAGATATTAGCCAACTTGTGTTGTGCTTGTTGTTACTAATGCTTTCTCTTTACAGTGCAGCTAATGCTTATCATGCTGATTTTAAAGTTTTCTTTGAGTCTTGGCTATGTTTTTTGGTTAGCGCTCTAGCTTTGCTGTGAAAGATTCTTTCTTAAGAACATCTTATTATCGATTTCGCTTATCAGATTAGTAAACTTTTATCATTTCTCATTAATCTGATGAAGTTGTTTTTTATTCGGATGTGATGAATTTTATTGTTTCTATGTAAGATATTGGGAAGAAAGCTAACTAACTGAAATAATTGTTTATTTTTATTTTTGTTTTTGGTGAGGTGTTTTATTAGCTTCTTGTACTTCATTGAATCGCGAATAAAAACAATCCAATGAGTTCTATGACTGACTGTTTTGTTGTCAAGATGGTCAGTATTTCAGTGCCCGAAAGATAAGTTTGTATGGTGCGTTTGGCGGTCAAATGTTTGGTCGACCAATTTGTTTGCAGTTGCTAGTTTTCTTGAACCCTTTGAATTATGGGCTTTTGCGGTGATCTTGTCTGATTGATTGGCTTGAAGAGTCAATTTAAATCAATGTTTGAGCGGGTTTAAGGTAAATCCGACCTGCATCAATTGACGAGGAATACCTCTCAAGATAAAGTCCAAAATATTAAATTTTTGTGTTTTTGTTTTCTTAAAATTTTGAGATTTCATTTATGAATATAAATCGAATGGTTTCCATAAAAGGAGCCATAACAAACCCCGCGATCATTGGGCTGATGTATTTTGGTATTACCACAATACTGATGGAAGTTCATAGTACTGATTTCTTATCGTTTTATTGGACTTGATCTAGGGGTAACTAATGTCAGAACAACCAGCTAGCGAATACCAGCAGCGCCATAAGCCTGCTAGTGAATTCGAGAGTCGCGATGAATATTTAAATCACGAACTCTCTATTATGAGTTTTAAAAGATGGGGAATTAACCTGCCTTTTAAAGATTATGGTGTTGAGCTTGAAGATTGGGTGCCTGCTTTGGCAGCAACCATTGGTAAAGTAGTAATGGTAACGGCCATGGCAGCAGCGTTTGCTGCGCAGTTTGGTCTAACGCCTGAATTCGTTGCCGAGAACGTTCGATATGAATTGTTGATTGGTGCAGTGTTTGTACTGATTTTTGCAGCAGTATTGAATCCAAATACCAACTTGGCAGGCACACACGGACCAATGATTCCATTGATTCCGTTGATTGCTGCTGCGGGTGGACACCCATTGGCGCTTGGTTTAATGGTGGCAGCATTCGGTCTTTTATTAAGTGCGACTAAAGGCGGCTCTAAACTGGTCAATTTGACGGGTGAGGGAGTAAGGGGTGGTTTGTTAATCTACCTCGGTGCCGTAGGTTTGATCGGTCAGATTGGCAAGTTAGAAATCTGGGCGGAAGGTATTGGTCGGGGTGAAGTATCCTTCGGCGTAATTTTGGCCACCATCGTTATTTATGCCTACCTAGCCCGGGTACAAAAACGCTGGTTGGCCATTCCATTGTGTTCCTTATTAGCGGGTGTTGTAGCCTTTGCGATGGGAACGCCGTTTGAATTTGTGACCGAGCCTGGCTTGCCAGAGTTCAGCCCATTCTACTGGTGGGGTGAGGACACAGGTTGGAAGATGGGTTGGCCTGAACTGAGCCATTATATTGCAGTAATGCCTTATGCATTGTTAGCCGTTGCAATGTGGTCTCCAGACTTCCTAGGTCACCGTGTATTCCAGGAATTAAACTATCCAAAGAAAGCTAAAAACGTTCTGATGAATGTTGATGACACAATGACTGTGTGTTCAGTTCGTCAAGGTGTTGGTGTCTTCTTGGGCGGTTCGAACTTAGCATCTTCTTGGGGTACTTACATGGTCCCAGCAGCTATTGCTAAGCGTCCAATTCCAGGCGGTGCAATCCTGACTGGCGGAATGTGCTTCGCTGCTGCGGTTATTGGTTATCCAATGGATCTGGCAATGTGGGAACCGGTATTACGTGTTGCCTTATTAGTTGGTGTATTCCTGCCATTGCTGGAAGCGGGCATGCAGATGGTTCCAGATAACAAGAGCGCGCAGAGTGCGGGTATCTGTATCTTCTCATGTGCTTTCATCAACCCTGTATTCGGTTGGGCATTAACCATGTTGCTCGATAACATGGGCTTCATCGGTGATAAAGAGCGTAGTGCTAAATTGCCAATGATGGATAAGCTAAGTATTCCTCTGGCGGCGTTTGTTGTTTGTGTGGGTGCTTTGGCACTGGTCGGACAGTTGCCAGGTATTCCAGCGCTGCTGTAATCGATTGAAAGTGTGATACGTTAAAAGTCTGCAAAATTTTTATGGCCACGAATATTGTTGGGTCAAAATGTCTTTTACTACCTTGTAAAAGACATGGTTCAACAATAATTGTGGCCTAGCACTTATTCCCCCTCCCGCTTTACTTAACATCACTTCCAGCTATCCCAAACACTTAACATCCACCATGCTTACCATCTGGCTGCATTTCAACTTGCTGTTGATATTGGCTGTTAGAATCAGCATGCTGATATTTGCTAGCTGGTGGTTCCATTCTGCTGATTACTGTTGATCCAATTCTTTAGGCACTTCAATTTCTAAGCTAACTTTTATGTTGTTGCTTACGATGTTTTAAAAGGCTGCTTTTTTGAAATTCTTGTGCTGCTGATTACCCATCCATACACCCCCGTTTTCTCGTTACCTTTCCTAATACAGCTCCTTTCTCCCTGAGATTTCTTTGCCGGTATTATAAACCAGCTGTTTTGAAGCTTAGGCTTTGTCGTGGCTCACTTGTGTGTCGTAAGGTGCCTAGGCTCCAATTACTCACTTGGTGGGAATAAATGTTGAGTTAAGGCTCAGAGAAGATCTATGGTGCTTAATATCCAGTGAATCACCAGATGAACAAGCTAGACAATACAGGCGATAGTGTTGAGGGCGGTTTTTACTTAGGCTGGCCGAGTGCCAAGTTGGACTAACCAATACCAATTAGTGGCTGAGTCGCAAATGCTCGGACTGAATAACTAATCAAATGCTATGCAAGCAACAGAGAGCACCAAATTGTTGGAGTTATTTTGTTGAGTGCAATCATGATTGTGAAATGTAGCTTTGAGGTGGGTGAAAGTTTTTTATGCAGAGGTAAGACAACTCGAGCTGTCAGTTTGCAATTTATGGGTAAAACGTGACTGATCTTCTTGGTTGTCTTCGTTTCTTGTGATTTCTAAGTCTTGCTCTAGATCAAGTAGTTTGTTGACCTATCTGCATCAGCTGAAGTTTGATTGTTCCTTTTCTTGCTCTAATGATTGATTTAGAAAATATCAATGCAACTCAAATCGACTCGTGAGGGCTGGTTGTTTGTGATGGATTGCCTTACTTAATCGTTTTAGCAATCATTTCCCGCTGTACCCTAGTTTTATTGAGATGGTTGTATCTTGTATTGATAGTGCTGTTAGTGGCTCAATTCATGTCTGAGTGCAAGCAAAGTTTTCCTGCTGTTATTCACGATAGTTGACAGGTCTCTGTGTTTTGCCGGTAGCTGCCTCTCAACATGTGTTGGTGTCGATCGGTTGGTTTACCTGTTGTAGTGTATCTGATTGCTTTTTATGGTTTTGTTGCACTTGCTGCTTAGAGCGATGGTGTTGTTTTTAAAAAACTGAAAGATGTTTTTCTATTCGTTAGGTGCTGGTGAGCTAAATATATTGAAAATAAAGATGCTTTATATAAGTACTTTCATTTAAAAGATTCATTGCATTTTCTGATTAAATTAAAATCTAATGAAGACTATAGGTTGAATAAGTTTTTACGCCAGAATATGTCGAGTCCGATGCCAGTGTCAAAATTAGTGAAAGCGTTGGCGTCAAAATTGGTACTGGCATCAATGAATAGTAAAGCTTCTACTCTAATTTTTTAACTTGTTGAAATTATGAGTTATATTAGATTGTTCTCGAAGTGGAAAGAAACCGTTCTTAAGAAATGGAACTTAAGGTTTATCTAAAAAAAG
Organism: Pelagibaculum spongiae; assembly: GCF_003097315.1. Lineage (NCBI taxonomy): Bacteria > Pseudomonadati > Pseudomonadota > Gammaproteobacteria > Oceanospirillales > Pelagibaculum > Pelagibaculum spongiae. Next base: position 449,752 of record NZ_QDDL01000001.1, on the reverse strand, counting down.
TGCCAGAAAAACAAAAGTCAACATTGGTATTTAAATGAATTAATTTTTAGTTTCTGAGTTTTGTGGTGGTAGCTTATCGGGCCGATAGAAGTATTTTTTTTGAATGTTTCATTTGATTATTTTTTTATTATGATGATTTAGTTGTGTATCTTTTGGTAAATGAGTCAGGTGCTCAGCTTTAAGTAGTAATGAAAGCTGTATTTATGCCTTATTATCATTTGGTTGTCAGTCTTTTTTGGTCATTGCTTTTCAGATTTTTTCAAAAAATCTGCGTTGAAATTCGCCGCTAAAAATCAGTCTTGGTGGGTGATGCAAAAACAGTTGTAAAAAAAACACTGGAAATCGACTTAAAGGTTCATACTACTTTCTGGGTGTTGTTTGTTTTTCAGCTCAGCTTGTACGAAGAACTTCTCTGTTTGAAAATGCGCGCATTTCGGTAAAATATTATATTCAATCTTTTTACTTGTATCAATTTGCAAGTGGTTGTTAATTATTGGTTGAGTTTTTTCGTAGTCTGAAAATCAGATTATTATCAGGTGCTTGTGTGAGGTTTGCGTTGCAAGCGAGGTTTTTTAATATTTCTTATGATGATGTTTTTGTGAATCATTTGTTATGTTTATGATATTGAAAGTTAAATGAATGATTTTTAAAATGAGTTATTTTTTCATCTTAAAATGTTATTTGTCGCTAGTCAGTAATAAGATTACTCTTAATTGACTCTCTTAAATGCTCGAGATAAAGTCTGCCGGATTTTTTTATATTCATGATCAATTCAAAAAAATTCGGGGATTTCATCAGTGAGTAACGCACAGGTCGTTGATCTACAGGAAGCAGCTGTAGCGCAGCCGGTTTCACAGCCGATTGCACAACAAAGTGGAGAGCAGATAATTACGGTTAAAGATACCATCGCTAACCCAGCACCATTGGGATTGATGTGTTTTGGTATGACAACTGTATTGCTTAATATCCATAACGCAGGTTTTTTACCTTTATCAGCAATGATTATTGCAATGGGTTTGTTCTTTGGTGGCGCTACGCAAATGATTGCGGGTGTTCAGGAATTCAAAAAGAACAATACTTTTGGTGCAACTGCATTTACATCGTACGGTGCTTTCTGGATTGTTTTGGTTGGCATCTGGACATTGCCTGCAATGGGTTTGGCGGCAAAGCCAACAGCAATTGACATGGGTTGGTTCTTGGTAATGTGGGGCATCTTCACAGCGTTCATGTTTATCGGTACTTTAAAGCAGACGCGTGCTAACCAAACCATCTTTGGTTCGCTGACAATTTTGTTTTTCTTGTTAGCAGCAGCTGATTTTACCGGTAGTACGACCATCAAGCATATTGCTGGTTGGGAAGGTATGTTCTGTGGTTTCTCTGCAATTTATACTGCAATGGCACAAGTTTTGAATGAAGTGTATGGCCGTAAGGTTTTACCACTGTAAGAGTTGGTGAGTAGTTCGCGCTCTGGTTTAAAGCCAGACTAGGGCTAGTTTTCAGGCGAATGCGTGGGAAGCGCGAACTACCTACAACTTATTACAGATTTCACCGGTATATGTTTCACTAATTTTTTGCTCACTATTCGGCTCAAACGCATCAGTTAGAGTCAAAAAGTACACCTCTGTGAATCTCTTTTTTAGAATATAACTGCCAAATGTAATAACGAGTATGCAGATCGAGCAGTGAACTTTCAGCATTTCGATAAGTCGTATTTAAAAATCACCAAAAAAATATGACATGAAAAACCAATTTTATTTTGTAGCAGCAATTTTGTGTTCAAGCTTGCTCATGGGTTGTGGCGGCTCTAGTAGTTCTGACAATAGCGATGCTGGCATTAATAACCAAGGTGCAGCTCAAGCTAACTACCGGCTAACCTTCAGCCCTAGCTGGAGTGCAGTAGCCTTTCCAACCAACTTCCCTTTTGGCCCGCATTTCTCGCCAATTATTGGTGCAACACATAACCAACAAACGGTTATCTGGCGACCGAGTGATCAACTATCTACTTCAGGTATTGAGTCAATGGCTGAAACTGGGAGCACTAGTGGTTTACGCAATGAACTGCAGTTGCGGCAAAATCAAGCAACAGTAGATCAAATCTTCAGTGGCCGCTTAATCAATTCTCCTGGTAGCACCAGTATTACTCTTACGGTCAGTGAATCTCATCCGCTCGTTTCGGCGGTCAGCATGCTAGCGCCAAGTCCCGACTGGTTTGTTGGCATTCGAGATGTCTCTTTAAGAGAAAATGGCCAATGGATAGATTCGATTAATCTAGACCTTGCTTTATATGATGCAGGAACTGACTTAGGTGAGCGATATACCTCAGCCAACAGAGATGGTGGTGATCGAATAATTACTCGTTTGACCAGTGATTCTTCTGATACAGATTTTGCAAACGGGGTTCATCGAACCAGTGGCGTTTTTGTTGGCACGATTGAGATTCAACGTGTTGATATCCCCTAAACCGAATGCATTTCTCTTGCAGTGAACGAACAATGACTAGTCAATTGATAGCGACTGGCTAGTCATTGTTCGTGGTATTTGTGTTGTACCATTCCCGCCTCGAAAGACTCGTTAGATCATCACCCCATAAGCTGAGTTATGGCATTCTCGATTGCGATTCAGAGCGCAGGTAAGTTGCTATGCGTGGCGATTGAAGCCTGGCAACTGCGCACGATTGATTCTTCTATTCAAGTTTATGAATAGGTATTCATTAGTTTTGATCCGGATTGAATAAATTATTGCCACAGAGTAGTCAGTATTCAGTCCTGGGGGATGGTATGAAATTAACAGTGTTTTTAAAAAAAATAAGCTGTGTTTGTTGCTTGTTATTGCTATCGGTAACTGCAATGGCACAACAAGAAAGTGACTCTGGAATTACCCAAGAGCAGCAACAAGAAATGCAGCGCTTTGTTGATAGTATCAACTGGCAACAAGGTGAAATTAAATTATTAGACGGCGCGGTTACTTTAAATGTCGGCTCTGAATTTTACTATTTAAGCCCGGCTGATGCAGAAAAAATTCTAGTCGAGTTATGGGGCAATATTCCCGGCGCTGGATCTCAAAGTGTCGGTATGATTTTCCCGTCTGATGTGTCTCCATACGAACAAGATTCTTGGGCATCAATCATTCAATATGAAGAAGATGGTTATGTTTCAGACGAAGATGCGGCTGATATTAACTACGATGAATTGCTTGGGACAATGCAAGACGATACCAGAGAATCGAGCAAGCGGCGAACTGAGCGAGGTTACGGCACAGTCGAGCTGATTGGTTGGGCATCACGCCCTTATTATGATTCGGTAAATAAGAAATTGCATTGGGCCAAAGAAATGCGTTTTGATGGAAGTGAAGCGCATACCTTAAATTATAATATTCGAGTTTTAGGCCGCAAAGGCGTTCTGGTGTTGAACTTTATCGCTGGAATGGATCAGTTAGACCAAATTAATGGCAGTGTAGATAAAGTACTGCGAATGGCTGAATTTAACCAAGGCGATCGATATCAGGATTTCGATCCAGATATCGATGAAATTGCTGCTTATGGTATTGGTGCATTGGTCGCCGGTAAGGTCATTGCCAAAACAGGCCTTTTGGCGGGCTTGTTCATTCTTTTGAAGAAGTTTGGCATTATTGGTTTGGTTGCACTGGCGGGCTTATTTGGTAAATTCTTTAAAAAGAAAAAATAGGGAGTGGAATAAGTGAAAAATCTAATAAAGTTAATGGTAATGTTAATTCCGGTGTGGGCTTTGTCTGGCTGTATTATGGCGGTAAATAATGTCAATAAAGGTTATCAGTTCCCGGTTGAAAAAAATGAAGGTGTTTTGTTAGCAAGTATTACCCAAGCAGGATTTGGGGCTAGAACCGCTATTTCATCGACGTATTATTTTAGAAATATAGAAACCGGAAAAAAGCATAGAATCAGTATTTCTCCAAGTCTATTGCCTGGTTTAGGGTCTAATTCTGATTTTTCTTCAGATTATGGCAAAGTCGTTGCAGTGAATTTACCTGCAGGAGACTATGAGTTTAACTCATGGCGTGCAAGTAATAACCAAGTTGCGCTAACTCCAGGGTATTTGCTGCCAGCGGGGTTTACTATTGAAAAAGGTAAAGCTACTTATGTTGGTAATATTTATGCTCAGATTCGATCAATGAAAAATTTATTTGGTATTAGTGTTCTGGGCGATGTAGAAGTATCTTTTTTAGATAAATTGCAACGAGATTTACCTGTTATTACATCGCTATACCCATTTGTGAATAATCAAAACTTAACGGTGAAGATTGCTCATGAAGGGGCTTGGCCAATTGACATTGAACGTTTGAAAGCCAACCAAGCTCAATAAATAGAACCCCCTGTGGCGATGGTCCAATAGTCACAGGGGTTGTCGGTTGTTTAGGCGATTAAAATCTTTGATGAATTTTTTTAGCCAGCCACGCAAGTGCGACCATTAATAAGGCACCACTTAAAACCGGCGTTAAAATAAACCCCCGGTTTTGCCCAGTCAGCATAATCAACATAGGGTTAGCACCAGCAGGTGGATGCGTTGTTTTACTGGCTAACATTGCGGTAATTGCTAGGCCGGTAGCCAAACCCAGTGACCAAGGTGCAACGCCAACAAACTGGCTAAAGCCGACGCCAATAATCGCTGCAATCAAATGGCCAAATATCACATTCTTAGGTTGGGCTAATAGGCTGTCGGGTACACCGAAAACCAGCACTGCGGTTGTGCCAAAAGGTGCCATTAGCCATAGAATGCTGCACAGAGCTTTTATATTAAAAATCTTAAGCGCTTAAAAATCAAACACCTAAGGAATCTAAGAGTGCATTCATCTCTAATGAGTAAGTTGCTTTGGTAGAGTCCATTGCAGAATAATTCATGATTTGCATATTCGTGCGGTGCTTTTCAGAGTCGTCAATGAGTATTATATCTGTGGAGTCTTGGTCAGCATACTTTAGTTGATCATTCAATAAGAAATAAGTCTGAACAACCTTGTCGACCCAAACGCCATTTCTGGTCATGCCAAAAAGTAAGTTTCCCTTGCCAAAGAATGGCTTTCCTTCACCGGTCATCTCATCGTTAACAGCACTCATTATGCTGAAAGGATCTCCTATGTTGGATCTGTTTATCACTCTATGTTGGATGTCTGGGGCTAAGCATGCCCCGGCATTGAAGTGTTTAGATAAAAATTCGACTACGGGTTTTTCAGGATAAATCGCAGCAGTCATAACTCTGAACTCGGCTTTTCCTTGACTTATCGCTTGCCCTAATCGGGAAAAGAAACTGATGTGTAAGGCTTGATGAAGCAAGTTAAACTCATGAATCAAACCATCCTCAGTGACTTGCATAGCATAAGTGTCAGATGACATGTTTTTTTTCTGAAAGTCACTCAGCTTTTCTTTTTGAGAGCTATTACAAATTATTGTTTGGTCTAGATCGAGAAAAATCAATTTTTTTGACATTGTGTTGTATTAACTTTTAGATCGCATTAAATTGATTTTTTCATAAGCTGGAGCCATAGGCAAACGTGGCAAGTTAAATTGTTTTTTTTCTAACTACCTGTTTAATTTGTATTAAATGATTTTGTTTATTTTTTGGTTGTTATTTATTTTTATTCTGACAAGTGGTTCACATTTCATTAATCTCTTTGGATTTAACTGGCGTAGAATATAATCCCCCCCTGTTTCTTGAGACAAATAACCGCACGTTTTGTGTTTGATTTCGTTGTTTGATTTCGTTGTTTGACTCACATGGAAGTGGAAGATCTCGAAAAATGTTGGGAACATTTCGGTCTAATCAAACTTACAGTAGGCGCTAGCGAATAGCTTACATAGTGCTTGATAAAATGTGGGCATCGTAGGTCAGAAGATGTGAGAGGTTTTCTATCAATATTCGGACAATTTTAAATTTCTGAGGCCCTTATATTGTCGAATGCATCTTAAAGCTTGCACGAGCTTGCTTGAACAAAGAAAGGTAGCGGCAGAATTTGATAAAAAGATACCTTCTGGTCCAGCTGAATACTACACTGCAGAAGCATGGAAATCGGTCTCTTTCAGGGTAGAAGGAATAAAAAACATGGATGCTGTATTTCACAATTTATTTTGCAGAAGGATTGTTATCGACGGTAAGCTAACTTGGATGCCACCAAGACCTTCGGCGACTGACGGTCTTTCTGCTAAATTAATGGAAACAGAGGTAATATTTCATCGGGAATATATAAACTTCATTTCATCTGAAAATGTAATAAGTGAAACCTTTGAAATATGTAGCCTGGTTATTGAGCATTTTCCACCGGATCAATATTGTTATATTGGGATAGGCTCGTCACCCTTAATGATTATCCCAGGGCTTCAGGCATTAGCTCCCGAAGCTACATCATGCTTGATACCATTTTGTTATACTGACAGAACAATAAAAGATCAAGAAAAACATGAAGTTCTTGACATAAGCGAAGATCAAAGAAAAAATCTACAAGCGCATTTTTCATACTTCATATCAAAAGCGCCAAATAAGAAAGTTTTAATTATTGATAAAATAGCGACGGGTGCCAGTCTGTTTGTTGCTCTGGGTGAACTCGGGAGATATTTTGGAGGTGCCGAGGTAGAGGGGTTAGCTTTGATATCTAGTCTTTATGAAAAAGAAGATATAGATTTTTCAACTGAATATATTTCAAAGTCTTTTGGAACGGTCAAGACCTCATTTTTGCACCCGATTAAATTAACGATCTTTTCTGAATTAATGGAAAATCGATACATTAAAGCATTAAAAAATCATCCGCAATACCGAGTTCCTGAAAGCCCTGTTCCTACCCGTTCACCACCAAGCCTTACATGGCTGGCACTTAAAGCAGTAATAGAATTAAAGTTTGCTGAGATTTCCAAAGGAGCACCGCTTTCAAATAAGCGATTTGCAATAACTAGGAAAACTCAAAATTAACTGGGTTTTGATGGATGTTTTGTGATTGTTTTTTTCAAAAAAAATCAATCTTGTTCTGAAAACGATTCATGGTAAGTAACCGTGCCTTTAGGATCAGCGTCTTGAAGCACCAATGCTTGAAAATATTCAGCAGGAACATCTGGAGGTATCAGGCTATCTAGCGGTTTAAAGCCAAACCGGTGATAGTAATTAGGATCGCCAAGTAATACACAGCCGTTAGCATTGAGTTTTTTCAACTCTACAATTGCTGCATGCATTAATTTAGAACCAACGCCCTTGCCTTGTTCTTTTGGTGTCACAGAGATTGGCCCCAAGCCATACCACCCATCTGATCCGCATGAAATCGCAACCGGTGATAAAGCCACATGCCCAATAATTTGAACCGAATCTTCTGCAATAAGTGAAATTGTTAATGCGCCAGAATCACGCAAAGCTTTCACAATAAATTGTTCAGTGTGATCGGTATGCGGTGCATTAAGAAACGCAGCAACCGTAACGTCATCAATGTTTTGAATATCGCTGGTTTTTTCTGGTCGAATGTTAATGCCAATGAAATGCCTCAAAATAAAATTATTTGTTTTTTTGTTATCTGCAAATTAACTCATCAAATCTTTATGCCAGTAAGCCACTTTGTTTTGAGTAAACCATTTCATGTTTTCAGGGCCTTCAAAAACTCGAAGTTGCTTAAGCTCGATACCATAGCGAGTAAAAATTGCGATTAAGTCTCGCAACTCTTCGTCAGAAATATGATTGGATGAAACTGTCACCTCAAGTTCAGTGCCAAAACCTTCAACCTTGGTGACACTTTCAATTGAGTTGAGCCAATTGAAAAATGCAGTTTCATCGCCTTGGGATAGGTATGAAACACTATCGAAGATTAATTTTACCACTGAGTTTTCCTTTGTAAATTAAAATTGAGGCCAGGTATTTGGGGTTGTTATGCATTTTTACTCCAAACTGGACCATTTTTTCTTGAATAGTTGATTAGCGCGTAATAGTAAGGGGTGGGAAAAGCTATAGCAATAACGATCATACCTGCTAGGTGATAGGGTGGGATGATACTTTCATTAAATATGATGTAGGTTTTTGACAAGATACTATATGAAAAGCTTGCCAGCCTGAGGGGTTCCACACTTTAATTCTTTTTACATAGCAGTAAAGTATGAAGCAGCCTACAAGGTTGAAAGTACCAGAGAACAAATTTCCAGTTAATAGTGTTCCCAATGAGCTGAAGGTAAAGATAAATATATAAACATTCCAGAGTTTGTTTTTCATATGTGTAAGATTAAAAAATATGTAACCGGTTGTTAGAATGCGTGCTCGATACATTGATTGTTCAGTATGCCAGTCGAATCATTACATTTATAAATTAAAAATGTTTTTGATTTAACCTTGTCTGGCAACTCGTTCACGCCCGTTTTTTTCAAGATAACAAGTTTCTTGTTATCCGGAAATGCTTGCTGGTTAACTTACTGATCTAAATCTATTTGGTTTGAAGATTATTCGGTGAACAGCAGACTAAAAATGGTCACTGAATGGCTTTCAACTTCCAATTGCGCTGTTTGTATATACAGTTAATGTAGGTTTGTGCGAGATAGTTGATACATTTTATTAGATTAATTCAAAGCTGATGTTATGAGAACAAGTTCATGTATTCGTAGTATGCCGAAGTGTGCTTGAATGGCAAGGGCATTCAGATATATGAAAGAATCTCAAAACGGTCTGCTGGGAGCGCGGGTGGCCCGCCTGCAAAGTGCCAAAGGCACTCTGTTGAAGATGATAATGCTGATGCATTATCAATGCAGGCGAGCCGCCTCAGCTTGGGCATGAAGGAAATGCAGAACGAATGTCGGGAACATTTTCTGTCTGCGCCATCCTACTCAGGGCATCCTGCCCTGCCATTTAGTCGTGCGCTCCCAGTAATTATCAGCTTGCGGCTTCCACCTTGGCGGCTTGCTGCTGCAATTGGTACATCGAACGGTAAAGCCCATCGTCTAGTTGCATTAATTGTTGATGATTGCCGCTTTCAACAATTTCGCCATGGGATAACACCAAAATATTATCAGCATGTTTAATGGTCGATAATCGGTGAGCGACCATAATCATGCTGACTTGTCCGTGTAATTCCATTAATGCGCGCTGCACCACTTGTTCGGTTTCTGAATCGACATTGGCGGTTGCCTCATCCAATAACAAAATTCTTGGCGATGCTGCCAGCGCTCGGGCAATTACTAATTGCTGCCGTTGGCCGGTTGAAAGGCGGGTGCCGCGCTCACCCAGTTCGGTTTGATAGCCATTAGGTAATCGACTGATCATGCTATGCAAGTGCGCTTGCTTGGCTGCTTTTTCAATTTGCTGCTGCGGTAATTTACGCCCCATATCGATATTCTCACCAATGCTACCGGCGATAATAAATGGCTCTTGGGGAATTAAGCCGATACCTGCACGTAATGAATCGTGACCAAATTGTTCGATCGGTTGATCATCAAAACAAATGGCATTTTCATTGGCAGAATAAAAATTGAGCAACAGTGAAAGTAGTGTGCTTTTACCACTGCCGGTATGGCCGACCACGGCATAAAACTGCCCAGGATTTACCTGAAAATTAAGGTCTTTTAATATGGGTTTATCTGGGTGATACGCAAAGTTAAGCTTTTCAACGCAGATTTTACCCTTGGTGATTTCTGCCTCAGTTTGACCAGAGCTTTGACTAGAGTTTTGATGCCAAGTTTGCTCACCGGCTTGCATTAAACGGTTAACCCGCTCACCGGCAACCATCGCTTGTTGGTAGAGATTAAATCGCTGGGTTATTTCTGCCAATGGCTCAGTGAAGCGACCGAGGTAACTTAAAAAGGCGTACAGCACGCCGATTTCAGCAACACCGGAAACCACTTGTAAGCTGAAAATCCAGACAATCGCTAACAGTACTAATACGCTTAGCAGATCAATCATTGGCCGCAGCAATGCGCCGCTGGCGCGGATAGTTTTCATTCGAGCCAGGTAATAACCTTGGTTCACTTTTGAAAACTGATCGCTAAATCGCTGCTGTTGATTGCTTGCTTGTAAAACTGTCATGCCAGAGATGGATTCACTGACTCGGCCGTTAATGTCTGAACGTAATTCTCTAGCTTCTTGTACTGCGGCGCCAGAAAACTTTTCATACAAGTAAATCACACAGATAACCGCGGGAATCAGTGCCAGAGCGGCTAGCATTAGTTGGACATTCAGCAGCGCCATTGCAATTAAAATGCCTGCAAGAAAAACAACGTTGCCGATGACCACCGATAAAAACTGAACATATAAGTCTTTGATAGATTCAGTGTCATTAGTGATTCGGCTCACCAGTTGCCCGGTCATGGCTTTGTCAAAATAAGCCATGGGCAGTTTTAATACGTGGGCAAATACTTTCTTGCGAATATCTTGCACGGCTTCTAGAGCGATATCGGTAAAACGCATGGTTTGCTGGTAACGAAACCAAGCAGCAGCAAATTGTGAAATTAAATAAGCAGATAATAATAAAATTAAACTGATTGATTCAAAATTTTTCGGCAGCAGGTAATCATCGATGAATATTTTAGCCAACATTGGGCCGACAACGTCCGCCACAGTTGCTAGTAGAAGAAACGTCACGGCTCGGGTTAATAATGGTCTATCTCGCCAGATATAGCTGGTGAGTAGTTTGAAAGCGCCGTGCTTTTTATCGGCATGGTTAGGCTTTAGCTGCTGGTTAGTGCTCATCTTGACTTTTCCCATCTAGCTCGGCTTCCATTTGCTGATACGTCCACATACGGCTGTACCAACCATCGCTTTTACTCAGCGTTAAATGATCACCTTGTTGGCTAATTTCACCATGATTGAGCACTAGAATTTGATCGGCTTGTTCAACAGCAGATAAACGATGGCAAATGATAATACAGGCTCGGTTGGGTTGTGCTTTGAGTTGCTGTCGTAAGTGAGACAGAATTCGCTGTTCGGTATGTACATCTACCGCCGATAACGCATCATCCAATACTAAAATCGGTGCCTGACTAATTAATGCCCGGGCGATGGTTAATCGTTGTCGTTGTCCGCCCGATAAGGTGACACCGCGTTCACCGACTAAGGTGTCATAACCTTGGGGGAAGTTTTGAATGTCATCATCGAGTGCGGCTACTTTAGCTGCTTGACGAATTTCTTGCATGGTGGCGTTAGGCCTTGCCAGTGCAATGTTATCGGCAATTGAAATACTGAATAAGAAACTGTCTTGTGGCACCCATGCGAATTGAGCGCGAAGTTGATCTAGTGTTAATTGCTCTAATGAAATGCCGCCCAGTTTAATTTGTCCGGATTTGCTTTGCCATTGCCGCATTAAAAGTTGAATTAATGTGGTTTTGCCTGAACCGGTTGGCCCAACAATCCCCAGTAATTTTCCAGATTCCAGTTCAAAGCTAATGTCATTGAGAATTTTGACCGGTTGCTGTTCCGGGTAGTCAATAATTTCGGTGTCATCATGCTGATAATCAAAGTCGAGGTTGTTGACTGAAATTTCGCTGGAGGCCACCGAAACATTGCCGTTATCGGCAATCGTATCAGGCGTATTTAACAATTTATCGACCCGTTTAAATGCCGCGCTACCTCGTTCGATAATATTTAACAGCCAGCCAAAGGCGAACATTGGCCAAATTAATTGCCCAAGATAAAGCGAAAAACTGGTGAGCTGGCCAACAGTTAATTGGTCTTTCCAGATTAACCAGCCACCACCGGTCAGTGTTAGAAATGTGGCTAGGGTCAGACTGATATAAATAGCCGGTTCATATAAAGCTTCGGCTTTAGCAACCTGATAATTTGACTGGGCTGCTTTTGCAGTAATTTGGTTGAATTGATCGCTTTCGGCTTGTTCTCGGCCCATTGCCTTGACCAGGCGAATCCCTGAAAGTGCTTCTTGAGCTTTATCATTTAAGTCAGAGAAGCGTTCCAACGAATCATGAAAATGCTGGTGAACCTGCATGGATATTTTATAAAAGGCATATCCCATAAAAGGGAAGGGCAGCAGAGCGATCATGCTTAAGCGCCAGTCAATAGCGACAACCATCATTACCAGCACTAATAAAAACGTCAGTAATCCATCAAAGCCAGACAACACACCTTCACCGGCAGCTAATTCAATTGCATCGATATCATTAGTGGCGCGCGCCATTAAATCACCAGTGCCGTGGCTGCTATAAAATGCAGAACCAAGCCGGGTTAATCGGTCAAAGAAACGTTGGCGTAAAATTCCACCTAGCTGATAAGAAGTCCCAAATAACACGACTCGCCAGCCATAGCGCAAACCATATATCGCCAGACCAATAGTGAATAGTAGCCCGAGGCGAAATGAAATGTTGCTGGTCATATGGCCAGCTTGAATCAGCTGGTCGATGGTATCGCCAACCAGCCAGGGTACCGACACGTTCAGCGCAGATACTGCCGCTAGCATCAGCAGTGCAACAGAGTAGGTACGCCAGTTTTCGAGGAAGAACCATTTGAGGTGGCGAAACAGCGCCATAGAGCTACAGCCTAAAATTTTTACCGAATAAGATCAGGTCATATACAGGCGAGAAGAGTTAAAAACAAGACTGCAGAAAAGTAATCGGCAGTTTCAATAATGCAATATCAGCGAATAGGCTTTTATTTTTTTCAGACAAAAAAAACCAGAGGCTGGGAAAACCTCTGGTAAGTGCCTTATTTCGCATTCAAACAGAGAGAACTATCTTTGCAGGGCGAGCATCACAAGCCTTCGCTTCGATGGGTGTTAATTTACCGTTCTATATTGCAACAAATATTGACCAAATGTGATTGTTGCAATGGGTGTAGTCGTCAGGGTTATGACGCCAAATTGTAAGCAAAAAAAACCAGAGGTAGGGAGCCTCTGGTAAGTGTCTACTTTATATTCAAACAGAGAGAACTATCTTTGCAGGGCGAGCATCACAAGCCTTCGCTTCGATGGGTATTAATTTACCGTTCTATATTGCAACAAATATTGACCAAATGTGATTGTTGCAATGGGCGAGTTAGTTATAAAGGCCTGTAACAGATTTGGTGTAACTTCCTGCTTAACTCGCTATTAATTCCTCAGCTATTACCTTCAGCATGAAGGTTTCGCGCTCAATCGATAGCCCTTTCTTTGGACTATTGGCGATGACATCTTCATTATGAGCAATCGCAGTATCGATATTGATCCATATAGGCTTCATGCCGTTGCTGACTTCATGGGATTCATAAGCGGTATCACCCAATTGGTCATCTATTTCACAGGTATAACAATGGGAGATCATATGAATGATGTCTGCATCCGTTTTATACCAAGGGCGGTATTCATCATAACGGGCGAACGGCTGCACATTGCAAATACCCTGCGCACCGGTTTCTTCCTTAAGCTCGCGGATTAAACCTTCTACCTCATCTTCCCCTTCGTCGATACCACCACCGGGTAGGCTGTAATCATGATAACGCTCTGTAAATAACAGCAGAATGTCAGAATCCCTTAAGACAATAGCACGGGCAGCATGGCGTTCGATAATGATGTGCTTAGATGTAGATGAGACATCCGATTTAGATAGCTCTGGATGGAAAGCAGTTTTTAGTAGGCGCATTTAAAAGATTCAAAACTATGGGTAGTTAATTCAGCGGCATTTTAGCGTAATTAGGCGAGACGGCACGAAAAAATATTTTGTTTTTATCGGGGACTCTGACATAAGGAGTGTGGAATATAATAAATAGTCCGTTTAGAAGTGCCTAACATTATGTTGTGCGGTTTGATAAGCCAAAGGTCAATCAGGTAATTCTAAATTTTAAGCAAAAAAAACCAGAGGTAGGGGGCCTCTGGTTAATCAGTTTCTTGCAGAGAGGGGTACAAATTCAATCGGCTAGCCAACGCTCTTTGGTTGCCAATGTTGTTTAATTTAATTGACAATCTTGCAACAAAAAATCACCAAATAAGGAAGCACTATGCAGAGTGGTGAAGTGATTTATCAAGAGTAAATCTAACGGTCATAATTTACAGGTTAAAGGTTGCTTTGTCTGAAATCCAAATAAAATTCCGCATTGAGCATAAAGAGACAGCTGCTTTAAAAAACACCACAACAGCGGTCATACCAGCTGTAGCTAAGAATTTGGCGAAGGTTTTTAGGCTCAAAATATCACTGGGAGCGCAGGCAGCTCGCCTGCAAGGTGTCGAAGGCACAGTTGATTCTTATGATAATTTCAAACGCTATCGCATTTTAAAGCAAGCCGCTTCGGCTTGTGCGTGACCTCCAAGGAAGGAGGAAATGCAGAACAAATGTTGGGAACATTTTCTGTCTGCGTCACCCCATCTCCTAAATTACGATTTTAGCGCCTGCGTCATCCTACTCTGGGCATCTTGCCCTTCTATTTAGTCGTGCGCTCCCAGTCAGTTTTGAGTTTTTAGCAAAAAAGTATACTCACAAAGCTTCCAGTTTCGGCTATGTGTATCTTGATAAAAAAAGCAAGCATCATATGGGGGGATGCTTGCCGTTGCTCAGCTGAGCAGTGCTGATGAAAAAATGTACCAACTTGGATTACTCTTTCTCGTTTTCGTCCTCTTCAATTTCAGCATATCCAGTGACCATCGATTTAATGTGTTCGGTGGGTGTTTCGCCGGTGGTGGTTAAGTAAATATGACCTATTACGAAAACCAGCATTAAAAATGCACCGGCAGTATGCAGCCCGGCGATAATGGGCAGCGCTTGGTGTGCACCGGTGCCCATCCATAGTCCGTAGAACATGTAAAACAGTCCGCTACCCCATATCAGTGGTAGCAGCAGCATTTTTAATCCTAGATAGGCCAGTCTCTGCAGTGGATTATGTTTGGCCCAGCGCTTGCGACGGTAAGGGTGGTTTTCTCCTTTAAAAATACCCACCATATAAAAGCGAATAACATCATTTAATTGATAGCTAGTCGGCACATAATGGCGCCATTGTCCGGTGGTTAAATGCCAAAACAAAGCGAATACCCAGAGACCGATTAATATCCAAGCAGTAATTTCATGAATCATTACCGCTTGTTTAAATCCCAGCAATTGATAACTGCCATGAATTTCAAAGCCACTCGCCAATAAGGCAAAAATCATCAGCATTTGTGAGCCATGCCAAAAGCGTTCAAAGCGAGTAAAAATCAATGCTTGTTTCATGTTATTGCTCCTTTGAACTGCTACGAACCACTCTAAATAACCCGTGAGCTAGGACGCCAGCTAGTGTTAGTAAAACTAACAACCAACCGGTTGTATCTAGCCAGCTAAAGGAATCTCTGCCGGGTAAATACATATCCGTTAGCTTTGCCAGTCGGCTGTTTTTCTGTTGATGGCACTGCTGACAGTCGAGCGCATTTTCTGCCGGGGCAACCATATGAGTAATTGGAAACAAATAAGTGGATGAGACAAATTCCAGTTGGCCACTATAAGGTTGTCCGGCCGCTTTCATGCCTGTTTTGGCGGCTTTATCCCAGTTGAAGTGTTTCCAAAAAGCATTTTCATCTTTACCAAATAAGTGCGGAACAATCATTTGCTCAGTTACTGCATCTCTGGGCGTGACACTACGCATCACTTTAAATGGCCAAATACGCGCTTCTGGATCGGCGGCGTTACCTTGTAGCTTAACTAGGTCAACTGAACCATCTTCATTTTTAGTGGTTTTTTCACCAATTAATGTGTAATCGGTTTTTCCATTGAACCAGAAATATTCAGGTTGAACATTTCGTTGCCATTTAAAATCACCTTTTTTAGGGTGATAAGTAATATAGCCTTCATCATCTTTAATCATTTTCTTGCTGTTTCCTGCGGTTGACCAATCCCAAAACACTTTGGTTTTTCGCTGCCGAGCAAACTCGGGAATATGGCAGGTTTCACAGGCTACTTTTTCTGTGTGCTGATTCAGTTTTTCGGCTGCATCACCTTTGTGGGGTGTTTGATCGTGGCAAGATTCGCAGCTGGCGCGTCCGCCTTTACTATGACCAGGTATATCTATGCCGTTGTTGTCTTTAGCATTCATCACCAATCGGCTACCTGCTGTTTGGTGTGACTCGGTGGTATGGCAATTCTGACAGCTGAAATTTAAGCCATCTTCATCCATATGCACATCTAACTCGAAATCTGGTTGCTTCAAACTGGAGTCCAGATCACCATGTTTTACCCCATCACCGCCGCCGCCATAGAAATGGCAAGCGCCGCAGTTCTCTCGTTTTGGATCACCCACATGCTGTGCCACATTGACTAAATCGACGGCTGGGCGAATCTTGCCAGATTTTGCTGGCCATTCTTTTGCCTGATAATTGGGGTGGCCAGCATCAGTCGGGAATTTTTTATATTTGCCGGTGGTGTCATGGCATGCAAGGCAGTCAACTCGGCTTTGATCTGAAAAATCAAAACCATCATCCTTCCAGCCATACCCTGCATGGCAGCTAGTGCAGCGGGCTTCATTCGTTTTTACCGCCATGCAAAAATTATTAATTATGTTGTCTTTTCCCGGCGCATTTTCAGCGGTAATTAATTGATCACTAGAAAATTTTGCTGGGTTGATTTTCCAGTTCCAGTGAATGCTTTTATGTACTTGGCTTGAAGCTTCGGTATGGCATTCAAGGCAGGCTTTAGTCACATCAGGGCCGGTTTTAAATGGGCCTTTTAGTTGCTCAAACTGGCGGTGATCAGCAGTAGATGCCTGAAGTGGTAATGAAAAGAAAACAACAAAAACGAGTAGCAAAGCAAAAAAATGATTGATTTTGCCAAGCGACAATAATAAATATTTTAAAGGTTTATTCACTCTGCTATGCATCAGGGATGTCCTTTGACAAAGAGAAGTTACCGGTGATGTTAAAGCGCTATTGATATGGTTAATTTGATCTGCGTCAATTTATTAGATAAATCTAATGTGTTATTTCTAAAGTATCTTGCCAGATGTATCTTGAGATTGGTTTTGATACTGCCGATGAAGGGGAGTTCTGGTTAATTTTGAGCATAAAAAAGCCCAGTAAATTTACCAGGCTTTTTGATTGCGCTTAAGCCAATTAGAAATCAGTGAAAGCTAATCAATAAAACGCATCAGTAAAAACCAATAGTTTAGGTCCAATCCAGAACCACTTTACCGGCTTTACCGCTAGCCATGACCTCAAAGGCTTCTTTGTAGTCATCGACTTTGAAGTGGTGGGTAATAATCGGAGAAATATCTAAACCTGACTGAAGCATACTGGTCATTTTGTACCAGGTTTCAAACATTTCTCGGCCATAGATACCTTTAATGGTCAGCATTTTAAAGATCACCAAATTCCAGTCGATGGTGGTGTCTTTTGCAGGAATGCCTAGCAGAGAAATTTTACCGCCGTGTTCCATGCGCTCTAACATTTGTTGAAATGCCTGGCCATTGCCAGACATTTCCATGCCGACATCAAAACCTTCTTTCATACCCAGCTCGGCCATCACGTCATCAAGATTTTCAGTGGCCACGTTAACCGCACGGGTTACCGCACCCATCTTACGTGCCAGATCTAACCGGTATTCATTTACATCAGTAATCACCACATGGCGAGCACCAGCGTGACGTGCGATGGCAGTTGCCATGATGCCGATTGGCCCTGCACCAGTAATTAATACATCTTCACCGACCATATCAAATGAAAGGGCGGTGTGGACTGCATTACCAAACGGGTCAAATACACTGGCCATATCATCGCTGATATCATCGGGCAGTGGATAAACATTGACCGCAGGAATACATAAGTATTCAGCAAAAGCACCTTCACGGTTAACACCAACACCCTTAGTGTTAATGCATAAATGGCGGCGGCCTGCGCGGCAATTACGGCAATGGCCGCAAATTAAATGACCTTCACCAGAAACGCGCTGACCAATTTTCAAGCCAGCAACTTCAGAACCTAATTCAACAATTTCACCGGCGAATTCATGGCCGACGGTCATTCCAAGAGGAATGGTTTTTTGCGACCATTCATCCCAGTTGTAGATATGGATGTCAGTACCGCAAATAGCGGTCTTTTTAATTTTGATCAAGACATCGTTGTGACCAACTTCGGGGACGGGTTTATCGTCCATCCAGATGCCTTTCTCACCATGTAATTTGGCAAGGGTTTTCATCGTAATACTTCCTTAAAATAATTAACTGATTACGGTTTAAATAACGCCCAGTTCACGGCCGATTTTTTCAAATGCTGCAATGGCTCGGTCGATATGAGATTTATCGTGAGCTGCTGACATTTGAGTACGAATACGCGCTTGCCCTTTTGGCACCACTGGGAAACTGAAATTAACAACATAAATGCCTTCAGCCAGCATTTTTTCAGCAAAGCTCTTCGCTAGCTTTGCGTCACCCAGCATCACTGGAATAATCGCATGATCTTTACCGGCTAAGGTAAAGCCACGCTGCTGCATTTCGCTACGGAAGTAGGCGCTGTTGTCTTTTAATTTCTTGCGTAAATCGCTACCCTGACTAAGTAATTCAAGTACCTTGATAGAACCACCGGCAATAGCTGGTGCCAAGGTATTTGAAAATAGGTAAGGGCGTGAACGGTTACGCAACCAGTCGATGACTTCTTTTTTAGCAGAAGTGTAGCCGCCAGACGCGCCACCTAAAGCTTTGCCCAGGGTACCTGTGATGATGTCTACTCGATCCATTACATCGCAGTATTCGTGGGTGCCGCGGCCGTTTTCACCAATAAAGCCCACCGCGTGTGAATCATCAACCATCACTAATGCGTTGTATTTATCTGCTAGATCACAAATACCTTTTAAATCAGCAATAATGCCATCCATTGAGAATACGCCGTCAGTGGCAATCAACTTATGGCGAGCGCCTGCTTCATCGGCAGCTTTTAACTGAACTTCTAAATCGGTCAGATCGTTGTTGGCATAACGGAAGCGCTTGGTTTTTGATAAGCGAACACCGTCGATAATTGAAGCATGGTTTAATGCATCAGAAATAATCGCATCTTCTGGGCCAAGCAAGGTTTCGAATAAACCGCCGTTGGCATCAAAGCAAGAAGAATAAAGAATAGTATCTTCCATGCCGAGGAATTCAGAGATCTTTTGCTCTAGCTCTTTATGTACATCTTGGGTGCCGCAGATAAAGCGAACTGATGCCATGCCATAGCCATATTTTTCAAAAGCTTGCTGGCCGGCCTTGATCAGTTCAGGGTGATTGGCTAATCCCAAATAGTTGTTGGCGCAAAAGTTCAGTACCTGCTCGCCGCTGCTGACTTGAATGGCAGCCTGCTGCTGGGAAGTAATCACCCGCTCATCTTTATAAAGACCCTGTTCTTTAAGGTCTTCGAGCTGATTTTGGATTTGGCTATAGAAAGATGACTTACTCATGTTTGTATTCTCGACTCATGTTCAGAGAAGGTTGTCAGTGCCCGTGCTCATGCAGCGGTTCCAACAAATATAGTGACATTGTTATTGAAAATTGGCTGGTAAAAATTGTCAGTCATCATGTAAAAGAAGAGTTGTATCAGGTTTAGCAGTTTCATATAGAAAAACCGCGAATGATAGCTGAATCATTCGCGGCTGGTTATGTTTCGAGATAAAAGGTTTTGTCTATAATAATGAGTTGGTTAAGACAATTTGAACTGTTTAACCAAGCTATTTAACTGATCGTTGCAGCTGGCCAATTGTTGGGTGTTACTGTTGGCTTGTTGGCCGCTTTGTTCTAACTGCGCCACCATTTCACTGATTCGATTCAAGTTGCGACTAATTTCATCAGAAACGGCGCTTTGTTCTTCTGCTGCGACGGCAATTTGTGAGCTCAATTCATCAATTTGTTTAATGCTGCCACTCATTGAATCCAAGCTGCCGGAAACATCTGAAGTCACTTCGGCGGTTTGTTGACAACTTTGACGGGTTTTATCCATCGCATTAACCATGCTGGCAGAACCGTTATTTAAGCGGGCTAGCATTTCATTAATTTCAGAAGTGCTTTGCTGGGTTCTAGCAGCCAGCGCTCTTACCTCATCGGCAACGACTGCAAAACCGCGACCTTGTTCACCGGCACGTGCCGCTTCAATCGCCGCATTTAATGCTAATAAATTCGTTTGTTCGGCAATGCTGCCGATCACTTCTAATACTGAGCTGATCTGGTGGGTATCTTGGCTCATTGATTCGATCGATTGCGACATCGAATCGACTTCACCGACTAGGTCAGCAACGCTTTGTACTGACTGTTCAACTACTTTTTGTGATTGGGCCGATTCATTATTGGCCGAGTTGGTAAAGCTGGCAGTATCGGTTGCGCTCTTGGCAACATTTTCTGCGGTGGCATTCATTTCAGTGACTGCAGCAACGACCTGTTCGGTTTCTGCAACATGGGCGGTTAGGATTTTCTGGTTATGCTGATTTTGTTGTTTAAGTGAGTTAATTTCAGCTGAGATATGAACACTTGCTTGATCGATTTCCAGCATCATGCTTTGCAGTTTTTCAATAAAGCTATTAATACCCAAAGCGATCTGCCCTAAATCATCCTGACTATTTACTTCTAGGCGGCGAGTTAAATCACCCGAGCCTTGGCCTAATGAAACAGCCATTTGTTTTAATGAAGTAATGGGTCGATAGAGAATATTCAGAATCAAGACAATCGCAATCATCGACAGAATGATTAAAATCAGAGAGCTGGTAATTGATGCATTAAGTGCTTGGGTAACCTCGGCGTAAGCGACGTCCTTATCAACACCAATTAATAAATACCAATAGCTACCATCAAATTGTTGAATCGGTTTAATATAGGCAATTTTATCAACGCCGCCGAGTACAAATTCAAATTGATTGGTTTGTCGTTGTAACATGACACGTTGCAATTCAGCTAATTCAGGGTGTTGCCCTAGCTGTTGCCCAGGTTTATCGGCTTCACCAGTCGAAGCAATGGTTCTGCCCTTGCTGTCGTAAATGGCTGCAATACCGCCATTTAGGTCGATACCTTTAACAATTTCAGTTAACCGGTCGAGATAGACATCCGCTAAAACTACGCCGCGCAGGGTTGGTGTGACAAGACTAATCACCGGTTTTCCGGTAATGGAATCGGTATAAATTTCAGTCATTGCGGTTCGGCCTGAGCGACGACCTAATTGATACCAAGCACGGCCAGTCGGACGATAGCTTAGCGGAAATACGCCGTTGTCGCCGCCAACAGCACCATAAGCTGTGTCATCGTCATAAGCGGCGATTAGGTTTGAAATTCCTGAAATGTTAGTAATGGCCTTAGCTGTATCTACATAGCTGGCTGCCGTGCGATTCTGGTTATAAAATGCAACCGACTGTTCAGTGACGCGAGCTTTATCATTCAGCCAGCTCTTGATGCTTTGTGCTTCAGAAGTCATGATTTGTTGAGACAGAGTCTCAATGCTTTTTATTTTTTCTTGTTTAAAATTGTCAAAAGCCATCCAGTTAGAAACCACTAGCGCTAAAACGACTAATAAAGCTGATGACAAGATGATTTTTTCTTTGAATCCCAGGCGCATTTTTCAACACTCTAATAGGTTTGATGTAAAGCTTATGCGCTCTTATCGGCTAAATTGAGCTGAGCTAAAGTGTTATTGAGTGTTAGCTTTGTCTTGCTTGATTTGAGTCAATTTCTTGGTCTTTGAATATTCTGACTTGGTTTTTATTGGCAACTGATAAAGGTAGAAGAATTTTTTCCATGACTGATTGTTTTTTTTAATCTTATAATTTCAAGAGGTTATTTTTATGGCGCAAACTGTCAGGTTTTTTGTTACCGAGCTAAATGAAAGTCGCTAACCTATTTGTTGCCAAGTCTTTCATGAGTTTCGACAACGTTTACACCATCTTTGATCAAGGGAAGTCGTCTCAAACTAGGCTAAAATCTGCATCTCAATAGTGAATATCGACTTTGGTTATTTGATGACTTCTCGGTATTGGCTGGTTTGCCCGAATCTATCGCGTCCAGTGCAAAGCTGGTCATTAGTGGTGGTGGGCTGGATTTGTTAGATGAGAGAGCGGATAGATGATTAAAATTGCAATTAATGGTTATGGTCGTATCGGTCGCAACGTACTGCGTTCTTTATATGAAAACGGCCGCACAGAAGAATTCCGTATCGTTGCTATCAACGATTTGGGTGATGCGAAAACCAATGCGCACCTGACCCAGTATGACACCGTTCACGGCCGTTTCGCTGAAACCGTAACTGCGACTGACGACGCACTGATGATCGCGGGTCATGAAGTTAAGATCTTCGCTCAACGTGATCCTGCTTTATTGCCATGGGCTGAGCTGGAAGTTGACGTTGTTCTGGAATGTACCGGTATTTTCCGCTCTAAAGAAGCTTGCCAGGCACACATCGATGCTGGCGCTAAGAAAGTCATCGTTTCAGCTCCAGGGCAAAATGTTGACGCGACCATCGTATATGGCGTTAACGAAAGCGAAATAACTGCAGACATGACCGTTATCTCTAACGCGTCTTGTACTACAAACTGCCTGGCACCAATCGCTAAGCCATTAAACGACGAGTTGGGCATTGAGTCTGGCGTGATGACCACCATCCACGCTTACACTAACGACCAAGTGCTAACTGACGTTTATCACACTGACTTGTACCGTGCACGTGCGGCAGGCCTGAACATGATCCCTACCAAAACCGGCGCTGCAGAGGCGGTTGGCCTGGTAGTACCAGAGCTGCAAGGTAAGTTTGCAGGTATGGCGGTTCGTGTTCCTACTGCTAACGTTTCTTTGATTGACTTGAACTTCATCTCTGGCCGTGACACGACGGTTGAAGAAGTGAATGCAATCATCGAAAAAGCAATGGGTCAGGGCAACATGGGTAAAGTGTTACACGTAAACACTAAGCCATTAGTTTCAATCGACTTCAATCACAGCGCATTCTCTTCAAACTTTGACGCGACTCAAACTCGAGTACAAGGCCGTCTGGTTAAGGTAATGAGCTGGTACGACAACGAGTGGGCTTTCTCCTGCCGTATGTTAGACACTGCTAAAGCGCTGATGGAAGCGAAGTAGTCGTCATAGCGGGCGGTATTCATTAATCTAATGCCGTCCGCTTTTTGTATGATATGTTTTTGTGAAAACACGTAAGTGTTTATCGATTAAATAGCTCGGAGATAAGTTGTTTAGTCAATAAATATTCAGATTTCAAAACAACCGCGAATTGCCATAAATAAATTCTAATTTTAGTTTGTGATATTAAATTTACTGGAGCTGAAACCATGCTGAATGGATTAAAAAAAATTGGTGTAATGACCTCAGGTGGTGACGCCCCTGGTATGAATGCAGCTGTTCGTGCAGTGGTTCGTGCTTGTAGTTATTATGAAATTACACCTTGTGCAATTTATTCCGGCTACCAAGGTTTGATTGACGGTAAAATTGAAGAAATGGGCCCGCGTTCGGTAGCGAATATTTTGAGTCAAGGTGGCACGGTTTTAAAGTCTGCCCGGTGTATGGAATTTCGAACAGAAGAAGGCCGAAGAAAAGCCTATGAGCAATTTATGGCAGCTGGTCTAGGTGCTTTGATTGTTATTGGCGGTGACGGCTCATTCACTGGTGCGCGTTTATTCCAAAAAGAATTTGGTATTCCGGTGGTCGGTATTCCTGGAACTATCGATAATGATATTTTTGGTACTGACTTTACCATTGGTTATGACACAGCGCTCAATACCGTAGTCGATGCTGTCGATAAAATCCGCGATACTGCTAGCTCACATGATCGGTTGTTTTTTATTGAAGTGATGGGTCGTGATGCGGGATTTATTGCATTAAATTCAGGTATTGCTACCGGTGTAGAGCAAATCTTAATTCCAGAAATTAATAAGCCAGTTGAACAATTAATTGATCGTATTCGCCAGAGTGGCCGGGCAGGCAAAGGCTCTAGCATGATTATGGTTGCTGAAGGCGATAAAAGCGGTAGTAATATTTATCAGCTGGCAGACAAAGTGCAAGAACAGTTGCCAGAATATGATATTAAAGTAACCGTGCTAGGTCATATTCAACGTGGCGGTCGACCAAGTTGTTCTGACCGAGTGTTAGCCAGCCGGTTGGGCGTTGCAGCTGTTAAGTCTTTAAAAGATGGCATTAGCGGCGTAATGGTGGGTGTTCGTAAGGGTGAAGTTGCCTTAACACCATTGGAAGAAGCGATTAAGCAACACAATGAAATCGATCCATTGTTGCTGGAAGTTGCAGAGATCACTTCGATTTAAGGGACTAATAATTCAATTGCAATATCGTTTTTATTGAACGCATAATTAATAAAATAGATACAAAACGGGAAGCTATTTGGCTTCCCGTTTTGCATGATCGATGATTCCGAAATAGTTGTAAGAATATTTCAAGCTATAAAAAGTTTCGTAAAATAAGCGTAGATTGTGTTCGTTGAACACGTTTTAACAGCCGCTGCACTTTTTCCGGGTAGCTTTTTTGCTCGTCAACATCAGTGTAATGATCTAAACGTTTTGAGTGGGTTAATATTTGCTGTTGTTCTTGTTGAAATTTATCAGCGAGTTGGCCTGTTTTATCATTAATAAGCAAGCCATTTTCTAAGTCTCTACCCCAAGCCCTTGGGTTTAGATTGTTGCCGGTAATCATGGCGTAGCGCTGATCAATGAACATTCCTTTTAGATGGAATGAATGGTGATCATGCTTCCAAAGCCTAATGTTCAATTGTTGATTATCAATAAAACGCTGATATCGTTTAGTAAATTTGCGTAAAATTGTTTCATACAAATACGGGACGGCCCCGATAATTGAAAATGGCTGATCTTCAGGAATATAAAAATCATTAGCAGTTTTGTCGCCAACAATAATCGTGATAGTTACTCCACGCTTTAATAGTTGAGTGATGTCTTTTGTGACACTGCGTGGGAAATTAAAGTAAGGCGTGCAAATAAATACCGATTGATCTGCGCTTTGAAGCAAGTGATGAATGCTGTTATTCAGTGGGTTCTGCTTTTTACCTAATCCTGCCAGCGGTGTGACGGTTAAATCACCTTCAGACGCAGTAAATTGATAATTTAATGTACGAAGATGGCGTTTAAAGCTGGCAATTTCTGATTTAATCATCTTGGCAGAAGGGATATCAACTTGGTCGAGACGATGCACTGCGCTGGTAGCGATAATGCCGTTCAGCAAGTAATCCGCCATGCTGTTGGCTAATTCTTGAGATTCAATTTGGTGATAGCGATCGTAGCGATAACGATCTTGTTGGTGTAAATAAACATCATTGATGCTGGCGCCGGAATACAACACCGTGTCATCAATTACGAATCCCTTAAGGTGTAATACACCCAGAAACTCTCTGCCTTTTACCGGAACACCATAAATTTCCACACCTGACTGGTGCTTGTTGGCCATTTGTTGGTAGAAGGTGTGGTTGCCACCACCGGCTTTACCAATCAACCCTCTTTGCGCCCGGTGAAAATCTACCAGAATTTTAACATCCAACTCCGGCCGAACGAGTTTGGCCTGGTGAAGGGCTTGTAAAATTTCCCGGCCAGCATCATCTTCTTGCAGGTAAAGTGCAACAATATAGATACGGCGCTGTGCCTGTGAAATTAGCTCCAGCATGCGGGCTTTATAATCACGGGCTGAAAACAGTACCTGTAATTGATCGGCTTGTACTGGTACGCCTGGCAAATTTGCTAGGAAGTCCATTGAGCGGGCGGGTTGGGCCATGGTTCGGGTAACGATCCGTCGCGGTGTTGAGGGTTTGAATTGTAACAGTGCTTTGTAAGGGTGCAAAATTCTGTTGTTACCTCATGTCGGGATTCAGGGTTGTTTAATTATAAGTTGTTGTAATAAGGTATAATTATGAGATTCGTTTAAAACTGAAACTTATCTAGTTGTCGTTATTTTAAGCAAGAAAACGTTTACATAAGACATCTTCTGTTGCGGCGCTTATCCTATTATCTTGAACGAAGGAGGTTAAAAAGGGGCGTTAGGTGTCTAGCCACAAGAAGTCACGCCAACATCAGCAACAAGTGATTTTAAAATCTGGGCAACCATTAGTGTTCGGCAGCGTGAGTTGTTCGCCTATTACTTTTGATATGTTATTGCAGGCTGAGTTTGGCTCGCAGCTTCTCAAAGGCAGGTGCAACAAGATGCTATAAATAAGAGTCGCTTGGTTTTTGTTCGAGCAGAGTTTTTTGTTTGCCAAGGTGGTTTGCTTTTGTTCTATTTTTTCTAGTTTGAGATTGCTAGCTTTAAAAAAAACATTTGGAATAGTTGATGAATAATGAAAGCAAAGGGATGATGTACGGCGTGCTCGCCGTGAGTGCATTTTCCTTAACGCTGCCGGCGACTCGTCATATTATTGAGTTTTTTAATCCGGTATTTCTAGGTTTGGGGCGAGCGGTTGTCGCTGCGCTGATTGCTGGTGGTATTCTAATTTTCACTGGTCAATCCTGGCCTTCAAAACAACAACTAGTTCAATTAATTTTAATCGCCTTAGGTGTAGTGATTGGCTTTCCAGTACTTTCAGCTGTGGCGATGCAGTATGTTGCTGCTTCCCATGGTGGTGTTGTGCTCGGTCTATTACCATTAACCACAACACTGTTTGCTGTTTTGATTACCGCAGAAAGACCATCAACGGGGTTTTGGCTGATGGCTATATTGGGAAGCTTGTTGGTGGTCGCTTTTTCCTTAATTAAAGGCGGGGGAAGTTTACATCTGGCCGATTTCGCTTTGCTAGGAAGTATTATTTTTGCCGGGGTGGGTTATGCCGTGGGTGGCAAGTTATCCCGACAGCTCGGAGGCTGGCAGGTAATATGCTGGGCACTAGTGATCGCGCTGCCGTTCATTGTAATTCCAAGTGGCTATTATTTTCCTGAAAATCCAGAATTAATTCCATTGGAGGCATGGCTTTCGTTTTTATATTTAGCTTTGGTTAGCCAGTTGTTTGGTTTATTTTTGTGGAACAAAGGCTTGGCTATAGGTGGGATTTCAAGAGTGAGTCAAACTCAATTGCTACAACCCTTTATTACACTTATAGCCTCGGCAATAATGTTAAGCGAAGTGCTAGAATTGCAGACTATTTTATTCGCGATGGCTACCGGGTTAGTCGTTTTTTTCGGAAAGAAATCGGCGATTAGAGCATCCGTAAAATAATATTTTGATTGGGAAATTTGAGCAGGAGTGCTCTTGGCCAAGTGAAAAGCTAGTTTGGCTAGCAAATATCACCCGGCCTAATAATTACTTGCGCTGAATTAACCAAGCTGTTTCATACACCCACTGAGCGCCTTTTTTTCTAAATTTTCCTTCCTGCTGTAACACATCGGCTCGTTCGAGTTGTTTGACTTGCCAATTATTTGCAAATAGCTGTTCAACCTGCTGAGGCGATGTCGAAAAAGGAGGGCCAATGATAGTGTCGTTTTGCGTATCGTAATCCAGTGTAATCAACAGAATATTGCTGCCTGGCGCTGTGATCTGATATAGCTTATCGATATAATTTTTCTGCATTTTTTGTGGCAATGCGATTAGTGCAGCTCGATCATAAATTAATGAATAAGTATTTGTTTCTGATAATTTAAAAAAATCACCCACCATAATTTCTAGTTGATCAACGCTGTAGTGGCTGAAATCTTTTTTAGTAGTAATTGTTGGTGTCAGCTGCTGTTCAGAGAAAAAATCTGATGCAGCGATCGCGCTCAGTTCAACACCTTGCACATTGAATTTTTGCTGGCGCAGCCATAACAAATCGATACTTTTTCCACATAAAGGCACCAGAACAGTTGCATGACCAGGTTTGTGCCCAGCCGTTTGTGAAAGCCAATATTTTTCGAGTAGCGGGTGACTGTGTGGCAAATGAAAACCAATTTGCTTCTGTTCCCATTTGTTATGCCAAAACTGGTGTTCCATAGCTGCCTTTGATCAATAAGAGTTGGACTTGATTAGCCA
The DNA here is from genome assembly GCF_003097315.1 of Pelagibaculum spongiae. Lineage (NCBI taxonomy): Bacteria > Pseudomonadati > Pseudomonadota > Gammaproteobacteria > Oceanospirillales > Pelagibaculum > Pelagibaculum spongiae. The sequence goes on along the minus strand of NZ_QDDL01000001.1, from coordinate 421,943 downwards.
AACAAGTAACCTTTCTCTCCCTTTGAAGCAAGTTTTTAGTGAAGTTAAGAGGAATGTTTTTGTGGAACAAACGACCCGGGGCAGCAGTTTCGCATTGCTGGCGTTTATTTGGTGGGGGTTGTCGCCAATCTATTTTAAAGCAGTTTCAGATGTACTGCCGGTCGAAATTTTAGCTCATAGAGTGGTTTGGTCATTCTTACTGGTTTCGCTGATTTTATTTTTTACTCATAAACTTGATGGCGTTCGCCGAATCCTTTCTAGCAAGAAACAAATTGGTTTTATGCTGCTTAGTTCATTACTGATTTCAGGCAATTGGCTGACTTTTATTTGGGCTGTGGGTAACGATCGAGTAATAGAAGCTAGCCTTGGTTATTACATAAACCCATTGGTATCGATTTTTCTAGGCATGTTATTTCTAGGCGAGCGATTAAACAAGGTGCAGTGGTTAGCACTTACTTTGGCTGCAACTGGTGTGTTAATACAGTTAGTTGTAGTCGGTTATTTGCCATGGGTTGCTTTGGTTTTGGCATTTAGCTTTGGTTTTTATGGACTTGTCCGCAAAATAGCCCCAGCTGATGCCTTTACTGGTTTATGGTTTGAAACCGCTTTAGCATTGCCGCTAGCGTTAATGGGCTTGGCTTGGTTGGGTGGTGGGGAAATAGTATCGGGATCTGCTATTGATGTTGGATTGTTGGCGATTTCTGGAGTAGTCACAACATTGCCATTAATTTGGTTTGCTATCGCGGCTCGTTTGTTGCCATTAAGTTTTTTAGGGTTCTTTCAATATATTGCGCCGACCGTTTCATTATTGTTAGCGATATTTTTGTTTGGTGAATCTTTGACCGCTTCAATAATGCTGACGTTTGCTTTTATATGGACAGCGCTTGGTTTGTTGGTTGCTCAAGCTGTGAGGCGTTACAGTAAAACACGTCGCAATGCTTAAATTACATTAACTACTTGGTTTTAAAGTTTTTAATGATTTCTGTGATGGGCTTGTCATACTGCTTATATTTCTAGTAATTTTTTCCTCAATTTTTGATTGATTAGGTTTGTCCTGCTCGCTGTACCGTCCGACTGAAGTTGCATGCGCTGCCTAGATGGCTAGTTATAAGATTTTTAACAAGAAACACTAAATCTGACGTATCGCAAAGCAGGAGTTGATCGTATGCAGCGGGGGTTTTCCCTTATTGAGGTCCTTCTAGCGCTGGTAGTAATGAGTGCAGGCATGCTTGGGCTGGCCTTTCAGCAGCTGGAAGCTGCGCAAATGGGCACTGCTCGGCAACTTCAGTCTCGAGCAGTGGCGTTAAGTAATGAATTGATTGAGTCGATCAAGGCTAATCCTGCTGGGTGGAGTGGATATTATAAAGCGCCGGGTACAGCATTCCCTGTTGAAATCGCTGCTTGTACTGCAGCGACATCTTGCACAGTTAGCGAATTGGCAGCGCGTGAATTATTTGATTGGCGATTAAAGGTCAGGCGAATGATGCCACAAGTAACAGACGCTCAGCTAAATAGTGGTTTTTATATTTGTCACGATCCAGACCCAACTGATGTAAATGTTTGTAATGGTGATAATGCTAGTAGTGAGCGCCAGCAAACGGTCATTCAAATGACTTGGGATTCTTTTGCCGATGGTTCGGGTGCAGTAACAACCCAGCAATTTAGAGTGGTATTTTGGCCATGATTAAATTTTCTCGACCTTCTCAACAACAAGGCATTAGCTTGATTGAGCTGATGATCTCATTGGTGCTGGGGTTGTTGGTTTTAGCTGCGGTTTCGAGAGTATTTGTTGCAGGGCAAACAACCGATCGAAATATGATGGTTCGCCAGCAATTACAGCAGCAAGCCAGATCAGTCGAAAGCCGGATTGAATTAATGCTGAGAGAAGCAGGCTATCGGATTCGTGCTCAAGATGATCCATGGTTAACTTTTCCTGAGGTTGCTGCAGCTAACGATTGTCCAGCAATGGCCGCTGGGGTTGTGATTGCACCGGCAACTACAGGAAATGGTATTTGTTTCCGTCGGCAGTTTTCTACAACGGATAAAACTTGTCTTGGAACATTTGCTGGGGCAGAGGCTGTGCATACTCAGCGAATATTTTTTAATGCACAAAATCAATTACGTTGCGCGGTTGGTGCAAATGATAGTTTATTAGCTAGCATGGTGGGTGATTTCAGAATTCGTTATGGCATTAGACCCGCAGGACAAAGTTCGGGTTTAAGCTATTTTACAAGTGGCACAACGTCACCTACTGATGCTGAATTGACTCGATTGGGTGCAGTTCGACTTGATTTACTTATGCTTAGTACGCAAAACGTGAATAGCGCTGTAGCTAATTATTTTTTTCCGTTAGATGCTGCTGCAGCCACCACAATTACAACGGGAGATGACCGGTTATATATTCCTCGCAGCATGGTTATCAGTATTAGAAACCGAACGATTTAATTTAGTTGGCTAGGAAGTAAATAATGATGAAGAAACAACGCGGGATCGTTTTACTAGTCAGTTTGGTTTTATTGATCGTCATGAGTTTGATTGTTTTACCGACTTTAGAGCAAGGCGTTATTGATCAAAAATTAGTCGTAGTTAACTCAGATCATCAATTGGCTGATGTTGGGTCAGAGGCTGCTTTAACCGGTGGCGAGGAAGCATTGCAAAACCTGACAGATGCGCCTGCTGCAGACCATAAAGCTGATGACATTGTAACGCCAGCCAGAGTAGATAGTTCAGGTGAACTTGAAGACTTACCTGCGACTTGGGCTTGGTGGTTAAATCCTGAGGATGATGGTTTACAAAAAACATTCCAGTTTGGTTTGAAAATTACTGGAGAAGACGGTAATGCAGTCACGGACGCTGATGGTAATAATCAAATAAAATTTGGTGACTTAACTGCACCGCCAAGGTATGTAATTGAATATGTGGGTTATGACTTGCAGGATTCTACTGGGCGAGTTGAAGTAGTAGACCCTGCTCAAAGAATGCGCCGAATTGGTCCTAGTTATTATCGAGTGACCAGTGCCAGTGTTGGTCGAGATCAGGAATCACTGAGTCGTTTTCAAAGTCTCTATATAAAAAGGCAGTAGCGAGAAACTCATGAAAAAATAATCTGTTGTTTAGCCGCAAGGAAATGTTCTCGCTAAAAACGTCTTTATGGCGGCAAATTTGAGTCAGGCTCGTTGTTTATAGGGCAAGGTAGAGCTCCTAATATTATTTTAACACTGAATGGCTCAAGGTGTATGACTGAGGCTCAATCAGATATATTTGGAGGTTGTAGATTCAAAAGGTTTGCTTTTAAGGAAGCCCTTTGTATTGCAATTCTGGCTTTACTTGCGTGTGTCCATTAAAGGTAGGTGTACAGCTTATCAACCCGATTTTTACAAGACATATTATAATAGATTTTGGTCACGGCAGAGTTTTGTAAATATACGTATAGCGGAGGGTTTCGTGCTCCTGCTTTATATGGGAGTTGGCTATGGCAATAATCAGCTTTGGGTGTTTATCAATCGGCATCGAAATAACTATTTTAGCTGATTGGAAAAATTTAAAGTGGATAGCGGAACACCCTTGAGGCCAGGGGTGAACCGAGCCGGAAAGCAGCATGCAAAAAAAGGCATTGACAGCCCTTGTGAGCACATTCCATTTCAGTAAAAACCTTCAATATTAAATTGCCGCCAAAATTATCATGTCCCTTTAATCAAGAGTTGTAGCGACATAAGTGTCGAGAGTTGGATCTATGGTGTAGGTGCCGCCACAGGAGGTGTGTTGGATTTCTCTTTCTACGATTTGAATCAGGATGATTTGTTGAAAAGAGGGTAATGACCAGGCTTAGTGGTGACCACCCAATAATGGTGATTAAATTAGATTCATTTTAAGTTTTGACCTTGATATGTGGGCGTGTTCATTACAATAGCATGGATGATGCGATTTATAGTCCAGAAGATCGTAGGGTCGGGCGGCAAGCTTGGAAAAAACTAAATTAAATAAGCTCTTTGACTTGTACAAAAAAGCCGCGCATATTTGCGCGGCTTTTTTTTGTTTTTTTTATCGGTTTTGGTTGTGTAGATTTTTAGATGGTTTTTTTTGCAATGCATGTTTTTATATGTCTCTATTGAATCCGCTGTTTTCTAGAAGAATCATTATAGTTTACTAGTATTCTATTTTACCAATATGCTTACTTTATTTGATTTGTTGTAGCGTATTTCTTGCTGGGCAGCCCCTGTCGCTTGAAAACCTCCGCTTGCACAACTGACTTTCATTAGTTCATTTCATGTGCGTTATAAATAAAAGAAATGACCTCAGAAAACAATTTATTTTTGACTTTTGTGTCAATAGCTTGTTTTTAAATTTGATGGTCTTGTCAATTATGCAGTGGGTTGACTGTCGCTTCAGTACTATTGCTTGGGAAAATGGAATCTTGGATGAGACATAAATTAATAATAAGTATTGCAGCTATGGTTTTTAGTTCAAATGCTTTGCCGGCGAATAATTTGAGTGAAATTCCTTTGTTTATTCAACAAGGAGTTGAACCAAATATTATTTTAACCATTGACGACTCAAATAGTATGAGGCGCGGTTATGATGAATTTGTGTTGTCGAGTTCAAATTATCGTAAAAGAATTTATCTAGCTTCAGATCAGAACCCACTTTATTTTAATCCTAGTGTTGGATATAGCGCTCCTATACAGGCTAATGGTCAGCCCTATGTGACTAGTTTTTCGTCTGCCTTTTTTAATGGTTTTCGTACAGATAAAGGGACAACTAACCTAGGGAGTGATTATTTGCCCACGACGAGATATGACAGTACCGGTAATCAACATCAAAAGGTTCGTCATATGGGGCAAGACGGGCCTTTTGAAGCGGGTCGTGCTTTTTTTTATACTTGGACGCCTACGCTGCCTGCTTGTACAGGTGATCTGTTGGATGATGGGTGTTATGTAAAGCAAGAAGTTTCTGCTGCACAAGAGCAGAATTTTGCTAGCTGGTTTTCTTTTTATCGAACGCGTTTGTTGACGGCGCAAACTGCAGCTAATCGAGCATTTCATGCTTTGCCAGAATCGGTTCGTGTGGCTTTTCAGTCTTATAACTGTGGTGGATTTGCTTTCGGTGATTGTCGAGATTCGCAAGAATACGAGTTGGTTGAGAATCGTCTCCGTAATTTTTCTGGTGAGCATAGAGCCGAATTATTTAATTGGTTGGGTAATCTGACATCGAGTTATGATGGGACGCCGCTTCGTTCAGCTACTGCTAGGGTTGGTGAGTATTTAAAAATACAAAGTGGCGTAAATAGTCCTTATGCATTTTCTCCATCTGAGACTGAGCAGCCTATTTATAGTTGTCGCCGAAATTACCATGTTGCGTTAACAGATGGCTTGTGGACTGGCAGTAGAAATTCTATTCAGAACCTTGACAGTAGAAGTGCAACCCTTCCTGATGGTCGTTCTTACGTACCACGTGCTCCGTATCAAGACCAGCAGGTTCAGTTTCCATCTAACGGAGGGGGGCAAGATGGAGATGATACTTTAGCAGATATAGCTTTCCAGTATTGGTCTTCCGACTTAGCCGCAGCTATCGCCAATGATGTTGTGCCAAGTATTAATCAGAGTGTGTCAGATAGTTCTGCTGAGTATTGGTTGCCTCAAAATGATCCGGCGACATGGCAGCACATGGTTAATTATTTTGTAGGTTTTGGGTTGCAAAACTTTTTGGTGAATCCGCCTTATATTGGTAGTACTTTTTCTGGTGGTTTCAGCCAACTTCTTTCTGGTGCTGCTCAGTGGCCATTTTCTAATGAGATTAATGGTGAGGGCTGGAATGAAGTTCGAGCATATGACCTTTGGCATGCGGCGATTAATTCCCGTGGAGAATTCTTTAGTACATCAAATTCAACGGACTTAGAAATTGCGTTTCGAAATATTGTCGAGCGAATTACTCGGAAAAATTACTCTTCGTCTGCAGCTAATTTTGATTCGGCAATTTCTTCAGGTTTGACTCGGTCATATATCACCAGTTTTGATAGCGAAGATTGGAGTGGTGATGTGCGTGCATTTAGAACTTCTAATAATCAATTGTTGTGGAGTGCTAAAGCACAATTGGCTGCTGCAAATGTTTCTGAAAGAAAAATTCAGTTTTCCCGTGCCGAATCTTTAGTTGATTTTAAATGGGGTAGCTTGAATTCGACTGAGCGAGCATTATTTAATACTAATGCTTTTTCTTTAACTGATGTGCTGGGCCAGCAGCGATTAAATTGGGTCCGTGGTGATCAGAGCGGGGAAGGTAGTGGTGGTGGTTTCCGCACGCGTTCAAGCTTGTTGGGCGACATTGTAGAAAGCTCGGCTGTTTTTGTTGGCAAGCCAGATTTGGTCGGTCTTGGTGATAGTTATGCTGCTTTTGCAAGTCAGCAGGCGTTGCGAGAAGAACGTGTCTATGTAGCAGCAAATGATGGAATGCTGCATGCGTTTGATGCTGCGACAGGTGATGAACAATATGCATTTATTCCTGCGAAAATTCTCTCGTACCTGCCTAGGTTGTCAGATGCAAATTACAGCCATAAACAATTGTTAGATGTCACTCCAGTTGTTCAGGATGTTTATTTTGATGGTGCATGGCATACGGTGTTGGTTGCAGGAATGAAGGGTGGGCAAGGGTTGTATGCACTGGATATTACAGATCCCGGTAATATTAATTTGTTGTGGGAATTTAGTGATGCCGACGATGCCGACCTCGGCTTTGTTTACCAGCAGCCATCAATTGCAAAATTAGCTAATGATAAATGGGCAGTGATTTCTTCAAATGGTTATAACAACTCGTTGGCTGACTCAAGTGTCTCTACTTCTGGTCATGCGTCAATATTACTCATTGATATTGAAGATGGCTCTGTAATTAAAAAGCTGGATACACAAACAGGAAGCATTATTGCGCCGAATAGTTTGTCGCAACCTTCAGTGGTCGATGTTGATGGGGATCTAGTTGTTGATTTCGTTTATGCCGGCGATCTGCTTGGGAATGTATGGCGCTTTGATTTAATTGACGCCGGTGACAGTCCAGCCTTTGCAGTAAGTGCGCCGGTAGATTGGCAAGTTGGTTTGGCGGGTGAGCCAATGTTTTCTGCCAAGGATGGCGATAATAATCCTCAGCCAATCACTAGTCGCTTACAAGTGATACGCCATCCAGCAGCAGAAGGGCATTTGGTGCTTTTTGGTACGGGTCGATATTTGCAGCAGGGTGATGCTTTGGCGAACACCAATAAAGTGCAATCTTTTTACGGTTTGTGGGACTGGCAAACTGATGGTGCAATTTCCGTCGCGGCGAGAACGTCGTCTAATCAAGTTGTTTCAAGATCGAGTCTAAAATCTAGAACTTTGAGTGATGAAATTTCTCAAGCTAGCTTTGGCTTGCCTGCGCCAGCAGGGAGTGGGTTAATTGAACTGCGTGATGTAAGAACGTCAAATATTGGAGTAATTAGCTGGAAAACGTCAGAGGGCGTTCGTGATCAATTGGGTTGGTATATGGACTTGCTTGATGGTGGCGAAGCTCGGGGAGAGTTGCAGATTTCTAATTCACTAGTTAGTGGAGAGCTATTGCTGTTTACTACTTTAACGCCATCGATCGATCGTTGCTCTGCCGCGGGTGTCGAAACCTGGTTGTATGGGTTGAGGGCTGCAACTGGCGAGCGTTACCTGTTTCCTTATTATGATTTGAATCGTGATCAAGAGGTTAATCTGGAAGATTTCTTAGTGACGGCTGATGGGCCTCAAACCGCAACTGCAATTCGCTTAGATGCTTTATTAGCGCCATCTTTGGTGGGCAACCAAGTGATATATAACGGTCTTAATGGTACGACCAGCGTTCTATTTGAGGATGGTTCGCTGAGAAAAGGGCGGCAAAGCTGGCGTCGGCTTAATTAATTTTTTGTAGGTGGCTTGCCAAAGTTCAGGTGAGTCACCGTTTATGCTGACTATTTCCCGATTTGGTAAGTCTTTTACCAAAAACTAACGTACTTGGGGTTGTGTCATGCAATGGTGTTCCGTTAGGCTGCAAGGGATGCGTCAAAAAAGATGTATTGCTTTGTTTTTCTGGCCGAACCAAAGGAGGCTCGTATATGAAAATGCACGTCCTGCCCAATCATGATAAAGGCCAGTCTTTTAGTGTGACAGTCCCTGACTTTCCGCTAACTTTTTCCACCGGAGAAGAGAACCTCGAACAGGCGTTAGCGTGTGCTACTGAAGCCATGCAAGCAAGGTTGTCGCCAATCGAGTTAGAAATCGATCTTTTGCTGCATAGCGCTGCATTTAGATCTGGTTAAGTTCAATCCCCCGGCGGCCTGTAGATTGGGCCGCCAAAGATTAATCTCCGAATTGTTTTTTGTTAAGGATTTTTGTCTGTTCTTACTGTACAATCTTGCCCCCTTTGTCGTCCATTTCTCTTCATTTGGTAGTACCTGAATGTCTGAATCTTCTTCTGCAGAAGCTGAAACCTGCACTTTTGACCAACTTGGTCTTTCTGAGCCAGTTCTTAAAGCGCTGACCGCGCTGGGCTATGAAACGCCATCACCTATCCAGGCAGAAAGTATTCCTGCCTTATTAACTGGTGGGGATTTGCTAGGTCAAGCCCAAACCGGTACCGGTAAGACGGCGGCTTTTGCGTTGCCATTATTGGAAACCATCACTGATTGTAAGAGTGGTCCTGCTGCTTTAGTGCTTACTCCGACTCGTGAGTTAGCGATTCAGGTGGCCGAGGCATTTCAGAGCTACGCCAAATATATGCGTGACTTTCACGTGCTGCCTATTTATGGCGGTGCTGGATACACTGAGCAGCTGCGTAGTTTACGTCGCGGTGTTCATGTTGTTGTCGGCACGCCTGGGCGAGTAATGGATCACATCCGTCGCGGCAGTCTTGACCTTAGCGGTTTAAAAACCTTGGTACTTGACGAAGCTGACGAAATGTTGCGCATGGGTTTCATCGACGATGTCGAGTGGATCCTTGAGCAAACGCCAAAACAGCGTCAAATCGCACTGTTTTCAGCGACCATGCCCCATGAAATCAAGCGAGTGGCAGATAAGTATCTGACCAAGCCTCGTGAAATCCGTATTAAGCAAAAAACTGCAACTGCCAGCACTGTTCGTCAGCGCTATTGGCAGGTAGGTGGTTTGCATAAATTGGATGCTTTGACTCGTGTTTTGGAAACCGAAGCATGCGAAGGCATCATTATTTTCGTTCGAACTCGAACCATGACGGTAGAATTGGCTGAGAAGCTGTCTGCCCGTGGTTATGCTTGCGAAGCCTTGAATGGTGATATTGCGCAGAAATTGCGTGAGCGAACTGTTGAGCGTTTGAAAGCAGGGAAGTTGGATATCTTGGTTGCAACCGATGTTGCGGCACGTGGTCTAGATGTTGAGCGTATTAGTCATGTCATTAACTATGACATTCCTGCTGATACTGAGTCTTACATCCATCGTATTGGCCGTACTGGTCGTGCGGGTCGTTCCGGTCAAGCAATCTTGTTTGTTGCGCACCGTGAACGTTATTTATTGCGTGCAATTGAGCGGGCAACGCGCCAGCCAATCGAACGTATGGAAATGCCTTCTGCTGACGATATTAACGTGACGCGTAAGCAGCGTTTCCAGCAGAGAATTTCTGAAGTAATTGCAAGTCAGGATCTGGAAGTTTTTGATCAACTGATCGGTGAGACTTTAGCTGCGACAGAAGTTGATCCAGTTAAAGTTGCTGCTGCCCTGGCCTATATGGCGCAAGGTGATCAGCCGCTGTTTGTTGAAGATAAACCGTTCCAGCGTCGTGATGATTCTGAACGTCGTGAGCGTCGAGACAGCCGGGATGGTGGTCGTGATAGTAACCGACGTCAGCCGCGCGAGCCTAGTGAACCAGGTAAGCCAGTTGCTCTCGATCCAAAAGCGCGTCCATTGAAGGGCCGTCCTGAAGTCGAGATGAATCGCTATCGTTTAGACGTAGGTTATTCTCATGGTGTTAAGCCAGGCAACATCGTTGGTGCAGTTGCCAATGAAGGTGAAGTAGATAGTAGCTACATCGGTCATATCGAAATCTATTCCGATTTTTCTACCATCGATTTGCCTGCCAACTTGGATGAGCCTACTCTAGAAAAACTGACTAAAGCACGTGTTTGTCAGCAAAAACTCGGTATGGGTACCATCAAAGAAGGTGATGTTGGGTTGGTTGCGCCGCGCCCAGCGCGTCGCACTGGTGGTGATCGAGATAATCGTGGAGAGCGTCGTGGTCCACCACGTCGTCGCCCACAAAATCGTGATCGCAGCTAAATCTGATCTATAAAAAACGGCCAATACTGAAAAGTACTGGCCGTTTTTTTTATGGGCTAATTTTAATTAACTTTTTTGCGGTGGAATAACTTTGATTTCAACTCTGCGGTTTTGCATTCGACCGGTTTTTTTATTGTTGCTGGCAATTGGGAAGCGTTCGCCGTAACCGGTAATGTGCATGCGCCGGCGGTCGATACCTTGCTGGTTCATGAACGAAGCAACACTCTGTGCTCGGTTTTCACTCAGCTGCTGGTTGTGGCTGTCACTGCCTGAGCTGTCGGTATAGCCTTCAACTTGAATTGAGGTTTCTTTGAACTCTACTAAGACTTCGGCAACAGAACTGAGGATTGGGTAGAAATCAGATTGAACGTTTGAGCGATTTACCGCAAAAGTAATATGCCCTGGCATCACTAAGCGAATTGAGTCGCCATCACGCGAAACGCGTACACCAGTATTTTCCAGACGCTTGCGAAGCTCTGCTTCCTGAACATCCATTCGATAGCCAACACCACCGCCAATGCCTGCGCCTAACAAAGCACCTTGAAGTGCGCCCTTCTTACGATCTTTTTTGCTCGATATGGCTGCGCCTAAAAGTGCGCCAGCGACTGCGCCAAGTCCGGCGCCTTTGGTGGCGTTGCTGGTTTTTTGCTCGCCACTATAAGGGTTGGTTGTTGCGCAACCTGCTACGCCAATAGCGATAACCAGTGCTAGGGATATCGTCCGAATTGAATGTTTCATTGGAGTTTCCTTATCTCAAGTCGGTAGTTTTTCAGAGCACCAGAACGATTTGCACGGGCAATGAATAGGTAAGTAGGCCGAACAATAAGAAATTAATAGCTAATGATCAATCAGCAAAAGAGGTAATGGATAATTTTATCTATATTGGGTGCAAGAAAAGGTGCGGTAATAGTTTTCTAGTTGGTCTGATCTTTTGAGGTGGTTTACTTGGTAGGTGAAAATTCAGAGAGGGCACGTAAAGTGCCCTTTCTTATGCGATAAGCTTATTTGGCTTTTGGCAAGTCGATGTTGCTATCTTTTGCGCGTTGCAAAAAGACGATTGCGACATGACCGATTGCGCCGACCAAGGATGCGCCGCTCGATTTGCACATTTGCTCGATAATTTCTGCTCGCTGCTCGCGGTCACCAGCATTGACGCGAACTTTAATCAGCTCGTGTTGGTCCAGTGTTTTTAAAAGTTCTGCTTCCAGAGCGTTGGTGTATCCTTTGTCGCCAATAATGATTAATGGCTTAAGTGAGTGCGCCTGACTCTTGAGGAAGCGCTTTTGTGATGCAGCTAAATGCATAATTTTGAATTGCCTGTCATGCCGAAATGGCTAAAGCACCATTCTACTCTGTTTCAGCCCTTGTAAAAACTTTCTCTTGTCTCCATATACCTTCCATTGACCCCAGAGACCCTATGTATGGCCCGTTCGAAAAGTAGTAAAAACTGGCTCCAAGAGCATTTTGATGATCCTTACGTCAAGTTAGCGCAGCAAAAAGGTTACCGATCTCGCGCTGTTTTCAAGCTTGAAGAAATGAATCAGAAAGATAAGTTGTTGAAGCATGGCCATACCATTGTTGATTTGGGTGCTGCTCCAGGAGGCTGGTCGCAGTATGCAGCGAAACAGATCGGAGAAAGTGGTTGTGTTGTAGCTTTGGATATTTTGCCGATGGACAGTGTGCCGGGTGTCGATTTTATTCAGGGTGATTTCAGGGAAGAGTCGGTTTATCAGCAATTGTTAGATACACTGAACGGCAGGCAGGTTGACCTTGTCTTATCGGACATGGCACCCAATCATAGTGGTGCTAAAGCCGTGGATCAGCCAAGGGCGATTTACTTGTGTGAGTTGGCGCTAGAATTTGCCAAGCAAACACTTCGCCCAGGCGGTACGCTATTGGTTAAGGTGTTTCAGGGTGAGGGGTTCGATGAGTATTTACGCCAAGTGCGTGAGTGCTTTGGTAAAGTTCAAAGCCGTAAACCTGATTCATCACGCGCAAGATCTCGTGAAATATATTTGTTGGCTCGCCAGTATAAGGGCTAGCTGTATTACTCTGCTGCATTAAACTTGTCATGTGCATCAGGACGTAGGAAAGGACACAAGAGGATTCCGCTTTGAATGACATGGCGAAAAATCTGGTTTTATGGTTGGTGATAGCCGTCGTATTATTGTCGGTATTTAACAGCTTTAATCAGCGGCCCGACTCTTCGTATGAGTTGAATTATACCCAGTTTGTTGAAAGTATTGATCGTGGTGAAGTGGAGTCTGTCCGTGTCAGTAGTGATGGTCGAGAAGTTGAGGGTCGTCTGAGTAATGGCGAAACTTTCCTTACGGTTATTCCTTTGTACGACAGAAGCCTCGTAGATCAATTGTTGGAAAAGAAAGTCACTATTGAAGGTGAGCCTCCAGAGCAGCAAAGCTTCTTGTCGCAAATCTTTATTTCTTGGTTCCCAATGCTATTGCTGATTGGTGTGTGGATTTTCTTCATGCGTCAAATGCAAGGTGGTGGTGGCCGCGGTGCTATGTCTTTTGGTAAGAGTAAGGCGCGTTTGCTTGGCGATGATCAAGTGAAAGTTACTTTTGCCGATGTTGCTGGTTGTGAAGAAGCCAAGGAAGACGTAGCCGAATTGGTGGATTTCCTGAGAGACCCTTCCAGATTCCAGAAGCTGGGTGGCAAGATGCCTCGCGGTGTTCTTATGGCAGGCCCTCCAGGAACAGGTAAAACTTTGCTAGCACGCTCTATTGCTGGTGAAGCAAAAGTACCTTTCTTTACTATTTCCGGTTCTGATTTTGTCGAAATGTTTGTTGGTGTGGGTGCATCTCGTGTGCGCGACATGTTTGAACAAGCTAAGCGTCAGTCGCCTTGTATCATCTTTATTGATGAGATCGATGCGGTCGGTCGTCAGCGTGGCGCGGGTATGGGTGGTGGTCACGATGAGCGTGAGCAAACCTTGAACCAGTTGTTGGTAGAAATGGACGGCTTTGAAGGTAATGAAGGTGTTATCGTTATTGCTGCGACTAACCGTCCCGATGTATTGGATCCAGCTTTGTTGCGCCCCGGTCGTTTTGACCGCCAAGTAACGGTTGGCTTGCCAGATGTTCGAGGTCGTGAAGCGATTCTTAAAGTGCATATGCGCAAAGTCCCTTTGGCCGATAACGTTAATGCTGCAGTGACGGCTCGTGGAACACCTGGTTTCTCGGGTGCTGATCTGGCTAACTTGGTTAACGAAGCTGCGTTGGTTGCTGCGAGAAACAATCTTCGTCATGTTGGTCAGGCGGAATTTGATTCTGCTAAAGACAAAATTATGATGGGTGCCGAGCGTAAGTCGATGGCGATGACTGAAAAGGAAAAGCGCCTAACTGCTTATCACGAGGCGGGTCACGCGATTATTGGCTGGTTAGTGCCTGATCATGATCCGGTTTACAAGGTGACGATTATTCCACGCGGTCGTGCGCTGGGTGTCACGATGTTCTTGCCAAAGCAAGATCAATACAGCCATTCCAAGCTAAAGCTCGAGAGTCAGATGTCGACTTTGTTCGGTGGCCGAATTGCTGAAGAGTTGATTTTTGGTGAAGACGAAGTAACAACCGGTGCGTCGAACGATATTGAGCGTGCAACCAGCATTGCTCGTAATATGGTTACTCGCTGGGGTTTGTCAGCTCGTTTGGGTCCATTAACTTACGGTGAGGAAGAAGGTGAAGTTTTCCTTGGTCGTCAGGTAACCAAAACGAAAGAAGTCAGTGACGAAACTGCGCACATTATTGATGAAGAAATTCGCAATATCGTTGATCGCAATTATCGTCGCGCTGAGACTTTATTGACTGAAAATAAAGATAAATTACATGCGATGTCTGACGCACTGATGAAATGGGAAACCATTGATGCTGATCAGATCAAAGACATTATGGAAGGTAAAGAGCCTCGCCCACCTGCAGAAACTAGTAAATCAGGGTCTTCTACAGGTGGTGGGTCGGCGTCAGCTGAAGTAGTTGAGCCAGCAGTTGAGCCAAAGAAGCCTGCGGCAGACGATGATGGTAAATCTGGTATTGGCGGTCCTGCAGGCGAACTGTAGCGATAGTCGAAACTGATAAAAAAAGCCGATCTTAGGATCGGCTTTTTTTATCGCTGGCTAATAGCAAATCACATTTATTCAATTTTTATCAATGTGATTTGCTGCAATGTTTTTATAATCATTTTTTTCATGGAGAAATAGTTTCATGTTGCTGGAAATTGGCGGTAGGTCGCTGGATTTATCTCAATCGATAGTGATGGGGATTTTAAACGTCACACCGGATTCATTTTCTGACGGTGGCTGCTTTGATCATCTCGAAGCGGCAGTCGATCAGGCGAAAGTCATGCTTGAGCAAGGTGCGCAGATTATCGATATTGGTGGTGAGTCTACCCGACCGGGTGCTGAAGCTGTTTCTGTTGAAGATGAATTGCAGCGAGTGATTCCAGTGATTAAGGCGATTGCTTCGATTCCAAATATTTTAATTTCAATCGATACCAGTAAGCCAGAAGTAATGCGTAGGGCGATCGCAGCAGGTGCAGATATGATTAATGATGTGTCGGCTTTGCAGTTGCCTGGTGCTTTAGAAGCTGCGGCTGAGTTGGGTGTGCCAGTTTGTTTGATGCATATGCAAGGGCAGCCACGAACTATGCAGCAAAGTCCGCAATATAATGACGTCGCAATGGATGTCAGAGAGTTTTTACAGCAGCGAGTCGACGCATGTGTCGCTGCAGGTATTGCTCGAAAGCGATTGCTATTAGACCCTGGTTTTGGTTTTGGCAAAACACTCGAGCATAATTATCGGCTATTAAGTGACTTGCAAAAACTACAGTCTTTGCGACTGCCGTTATTAATCGGCATTTCTCGTAAAAGCATGATCGGTAATTTATTAAATCGCCCGGTTGAAGATCGGTTGGCTGGCAGTTTGTCGGCTGCAGTGATTGCTCGAATGAAGGGTGGTCAAATTTTTCGAGTGCACGATGTAGCACCAACAGTCGATGCATTAAAAGTAATTGATATGACGCTGACGCAAACTAGTGCGGAGTAAATATGGCGCAAAGAAAATATTTTGGTACAGATGGTATTCGCGGCAAAGTAGGTGAATTCCCAATAACCCCTGATTTTATTTTAAAGCTGGGTTGGGCAGTTGGTCATGTGCTTGCGGGTAAAAATGAGGGGCGTGGCCGGGTGTTGATTGGAAAAGATACCCGTATTTCTGGCTATATGTTTGAATCTGCTTTACAGGCAGGTCTTTCTGCTGCAGGTGTCGATGTGCGGTTATTAGGGCCGATGCCAACGCCAGCAATTGCTTATTTAACCAGAACGCTTCGCGCTGATGCGGGTATTGTGATTAGTGCTTCACATAACCCTTATTACGACAACGGTATTAAATTCTTTTCCCATGAAGGCTTAAAGTTGGATGATGAGCTGGAAGCGGAAATAGAAGCGTTTCTTGAGAAGCCGATATCTACCGTAGACTCGATTAAATTAGGTAAGGCACGCAGAGTGGTAGATGCGGCTGGCCGTTATATTGAATTTTGTAAGGCTTCAATTCCTGGTGACGTCAGTCTTAAAGGTATGAAAATTGTTTTGGATTGCGCCCATGGTGCGACCTATCACGTTGCGCCGGATGTATTTAAAGAATTGGGTGCAAAGGTAACCTGTATTGGTCATGAGCCAGATGGTTTAAATATTAATCGAGGTTGTGGCTCGACGAGCCCTGAAAAATTGCAGCAAACAGTCATTGAGCAGGATGCTGATTTAGGTATTGCTTTTGATGGTGATGGCGACCGATTAATTATGGTTGACCATAAAGGTGAGTTAGTTGATGGCGATGAACTTTTATATGTAATAGCTCGTTACTACAAGCGCAAAGGTATTTGTCCTGGCGGTGTGGTGGGGACTCAAATGAGTAATTTGGGTTTGGAGCATGCACTAGAAAGATTGGGTGTCGGCTTTGTTCGTGCCAAGGTCGGTGACCGATATGTGCTGCAGCAGTTGCAGGAAAAAGGTTGGCTGGTGGGTGGGGAATCGTCAGGTCATATGATCTGCTTGGATAAAACCACCACAGGTGACGGTATTATTGCCGCGCTCCAGGTATTGAATGCGCTGGTAGATGAAGGTGTTTCGTTAGCTGAAGTTAAAAAAGAGATATCCAAGTATCCCCAGAGCATGATCAATGTTCGGATGCGAAGAAAATGCGATCCTTTGGCTAACGAAGAAGTTCGACAGGCTGTAGCTGAGGCAGAAAAACTACTCGGAAGTGAAGGTCGAGTATTGTTAAGGCCTTCCGGCACTGAGCCGGTCGTGCGTGTCATGGTGGAAGGAGTTGGTGAGCAACGTACTCGTCAAGTTTGTGAAGATTTGGCTTTGGTTGTTGAAACTGCTTTGGATAAAGATTAACTAGTTAGCAGGAGATATCTGATTATGAGAACCCCCTTAGTTTTAGGTAACTGGAAGCAAAATGGCTCGCTGGCCACAATTGCTGATTATGCAGCTGAAATGGCGAAGCAAGCTTTGCCGACAACAGTTGAAGCGGGTATTTGCCCGCCAGCGCTTTATGTTGCTGCTGCAATAAATGCTTTAAAAGAAACAAAGCTGGCGGTAGGTAGTCAAGATTGCAGTGAGTACAGTGGTGGTGCTTTTACCGGTGAGATTAATGCAGCCATGATTTCTGATATGGGTTGCGGTTATGCGTTAGTGGGTCATTCTGAGCGTCGTGAGATGTTTGGTGATACCAATGCACGCGTTGCTGACAAATTTATTGCAGTTAAAGCAACGGATGTAACGCCAGTGCTGTGTATTGGTGAGTCGCTGCAGGATCGCGAATCAGAAAAAACTTTTGATGTTGTAGGCGCACAATTGCGCGCAGTATTAGAAAAAACTGGCGAAGAAGGCTTTATTGGTGGTGTAATTGCATATGAGCCTGTGTGGGCAATTGGTACTGGCTTGACCGCTAGTCCAGAGCAAGCACAGGAAGTCCATGAATTTATTCGCGGCGTATTGGCTGAATTTGGTGAAACATTGAAAAATTCCACCAGACTACTTTACGGCGGCAGTGTAAATAAGGATAATGCGCGCGCTCTCTTCGAGAAACCAGATATTGACGGCGGATTGATTGGTGGCGCTTCATTGAAAGTTAATGATTTTGCCGCGGTCATCCAGGCCGCAGGATAAGGATAGATGCATACACTGTTTATCGTCATACACGTTCTAGCCGCAGCAGGTGTCATAGGGTTTGTACTGCTGCAACAAGGTAAAGGTGCTGAAGCCGGTGCAGGTTTCGGTGGTGGCGCTTCGGGAACTGTATTTGGTGCGAGCGGATCAGGTAATTTTCTGACGCGTTCAACTGCCATCTTGGCCGCTATATTTTTTGTGACCAGTTTAACGCTGGGTTACTTCGCGACTGGTAAGCAGGCGCCTGTGAGTATTTTTGGTGGAGATCAACCGGCAGCGGTTGAGCAGCAGGTAGAAATACCTGTAGTTGAAACACCCATCAATGATTCAGACGTACCAGTAGTAGAGTCTATCGAAGCTGAAAAAGCTGAGTAAAACTGATTTGCCGACGTGGTGAAATTGGTAGACACGCCACCTTGAGGGGGTGGTAGCGTGAGCTGTGCCGGTTCGAGTCCGGCCGTCGGTACCAATTGAAAGGGCTGCTATATGCAGCCCTTTCGCTTTTAAGGGCGGAATGTTGCTTTTACAGCCACATTTCGTTATATTTCCGGGCGCTTTTGACGCGGGGTGGAGCAGTTGGCAGCTCGTCGGGCTCATAACCCGAAGGTCACAGGTTCAAGTCCTGTCCCCGCAACCAGAATGATCCTTCGAAAGCCCCTATATGGGGCTTTTTCGTAGGGATAATCGCTGGGAGTGGGCTTTTTAGCCCATTTTTTGTTTTTGAGGTATTACATTGGCAAAATCTGCGGACAGACTTCAAACCATGGTGCAGCCTTCTGTTGAAGCGCTGGGTTTCGAGTTCGTGGGGCTGGATTATCGGGCTCAAGGTCGACATTCACTACTTCGTATTTATATTGATGCTGAGCAAGGCATCAATGTGGATGATTGTGCTCTTGTGAGTAGGCAAGTAAGTGCTGTGTTGGATGTTGAAGATCCGATTACCGGGGAATACACCTTGGAAGTCTCATCTCCTGGCATTGAGCGGCCTTTGTTTACAGCAGAACATTACCGTGCCTATGTTGGGGAGCGGTTAGAGATACGTACTACTGTGCCAGTAGATGGGCGTCGTAACTTTGTTGGGACACTGGCGGCTGCGGATGATGACGCAGTTGATGTAGAGATTGATGGACAGGTTTACAAGTTGGCGCTGATTCAGATTGATAGAGCCCGTTTGAAACCACAATTTTAAGGACTGCCCTAGTGCAGCCAGTGTCGAGGCCATAGGAACGATGAGTAAAGAAATACTGCTGGTAGCCGACGCGGTTTCGCATGAAAAAGGTGTCGATAAGGAAGTAATCTTCCAGGCACTGGAAGCAGCGCTAGCCATGGCGACCAAAAAGAAAAACCTGGAAGAAATTGATGTCCGGGTGGTGATTGACCGTACAACCGGCGAATATGAAACCTTTCGACGTTGGTTAGTTGTTGAAGGCGATCATGAAGGATTTGAGCCAGCGGTTCATCTTTTGGAAGGTTCTGCAGCACTTAAGGATGACACCTTAGTAATCGGTGATTATCACGAAGAGCAGTTAGAATCGATCGAGTTTGGTCGTATCGCAGCGCAAACCGCGAAGCAAGTTATTGTGCAAAAGGTACGTGAAGCAGAACGTGCTCGCGTAGTAGCTGCATTTAAAGATAAAGTAGGTGATATTGTTTCCGGCGTGGTCAAGAAAGCCACTCGTGATCAAATCATTGTTGACCTGGGTGATAACGCGGAAGCTGCAGTGTATCGCGAGCAAATGATTCCGCGTGAGTCTTACCGTCCAGGTGATCGTTTGCGCGGTCAGTTATTCGAAATTCGTACCGATACTCACGGCCCTCAGCTGATGATTAGTCGTACCAGTCCCGAATACTTGATCGAGCTGTTTAAAATCGAAGTGCCAGAAATTGGTGAATATTTGATCGAGATTATGGGCGGTGCCCGTGAGCCAGGTCAGCGTGCCAAGATCGCAGTTCGAGCGAAAGATAACCGTATTGATCCAGTTGGTGCTTGTGTTGGCATGCGTGGTTCGCGTGTACAGGCCATT
Organism: Pelagibaculum spongiae; assembly: GCF_003097315.1. NCBI lineage: Bacteria > Pseudomonadati > Pseudomonadota > Gammaproteobacteria > Oceanospirillales > Pelagibaculum > Pelagibaculum spongiae. The sequence continues at coordinate 402,444 of NZ_QDDL01000001.1, read as the reverse complement.
ACTAATGAATTGAACGGCGAACGAATTGATATTGTTTTGTGGGATGAAAACTTGGCGCAATATGTAATTAACGCCATGGCACCTGCAGAAGTCGCTTCAATCGTAATGGATGAAGACAGCCACAGCATGGATATCGCGGTTGCTTCAGACCAGCTTTCTCAGGCAATCGGCCGCAGCGGGCAGAATGTTCGTCTGGCAAGCCAGTTGACTGGTTGGGATCTCAACGTCATGACAGTTGAAGATTTCCAAGAAAAGAATGCGAAAGAAAACCAGGAGCTGATTAATCGCTTTGTTCAAGATTTGAGCATTGACGAAGAAATGGCGTTGTTACTGGTTGAAGAAGGTTTTAGCTCTCTTGAAGAGATCGCTTACGTGCCTGTCCAGGAAATGCTGGAGATTGATGGTCTGGAAGAAGATCTGGTTGAAGAGTTGCGCACCCGGGCACGTGATGCTCTGTTGACTAAGGAATTGGTTAACGAAGAGCAGTTGGACAATGCCCAACCAGCAGAAGATTTGCTGGCATTAGAAGGTATGGATGAGCATTTGGCACGTCAGTTGGCGAGTCAGGGCATCATCACCCAGGAAGATCTGGCAGAACAGTCGGTGGACGACTTGCTAGATACCGAGGGTTTGAGTGAGGAACGTGCAGCTGCGCTGATTATGGCGGCCCGTGCTCCTTGGTTTGAGGATCAGCAATAAATCGGGGTAATGGCGACGATATGGCAGAAGTAACAGTCAAGGAACTGGCCGGTACAGTAAACACACCTGTCGACAAGTTGATGGTTCAGCTTAAAGATGCAGGTGTGACCGTCAACAGTGCGGATCAACGCATCAGTGACAGTGAAAAGCAGCAGTTGCTCAGTTATCTCAAGCAAAGCCATGGCGAGCAGACGGATGCTGCACCCAAGAAAATTACTTTGAGTCGTACTAAGAAGACTCAGCTTAAAGTGTCCGGTTCTACTGGTGGCAGCAAAACTGTGAATGTTGCAGTTAAGAAAAAGCGCACTTATGTAAGCCGGGCAGCTGCCGAGACAGAAGATCAGTCTCGAATTGCTGCCGAGCTAGACGCTCAGCGTGCTGCTGAAGAAACAGCGCGTAAAGCAGCAGAGGATGCTACAGCAAAAGTTGAGCAGGAAAAATCTGCTCAAAAGGTTGCTAAAGAACAAGCCGCACGTTTGTCTGCTGAGAAAAAAGCAGCACAAAAAGCGGAAGCAGAGGCTGCAGCGCTTAAATCTGCAGAAGAGCAAGCGGCACGTAAAACTGCAGAAACAGCAGCGCGTGCTGAAAAGCAAAAAGCTACCGAGCAGGAAACTGCGCGGAAAGTTGCTGACAAAGCCAAGCCACAGCCTACTGCTGGAGAGCGTCAGAAACCTGCACCGCAGGATTCTGGCAAAGCGAAATTAAGTAACAAGCCCCGTCAAGATACACGAAACCGTTCCGGTGGTGGTCTGGCAGAGCAGGGGGGTGAAGTGCGCACTACTAGCACAGCCAAACGTAAAGACGTTAAGAAGGGCGGTAATACCAAGAGTACCGCTAATCGCCGCCAAGGTATGGCAGCGGATGATAATTCACGCCGTCGCGGTCGTCGCGGGGGTTCCCGTAATCGGCGCGGCGCTCAGCAAGATAATGAGCATGGCTTTACTAAGCCAACTGCACCGGTGATCCATGAAGTCAAAATCCCGGAAACCATTACTGTTGCTGAATTAGCGCAGAAAATGAGTGTTAAGGCCGCAGAAGTAATCAAGCACATGATGAAGCTTGGTGCGATGGCGACTATTAACCAGGTGATTGACCAAGAAACTGCCACTATCGTGGTAGAAGAGATGGGTCACAAGCCAGTATCAGTCAACTCAAACGCATTGGAAGATGATGTGCTTGAGAGTATTGAACGTTCAGGTGACACAGCGAATCGTGCACCAGTAGTTACTATCATGGGTCACGTTGACCACGGTAAGACTTCTTTACTGGATTATATTCGTCGTACCCGCGTTCAATCTGGCGAAGCTGGCGGTATTACTCAGCATATCGGTGCTTACCACGTTGAAACTGAGCGTGGCATGGTTACCTTCTTGGATACTCCAGGTCACGCCGCGTTTACCGCAATGCGTGCTCGTGGTGCCAATCTAACCGATATCGCGATCCTGATTGTTGCAGCAGATGATGGCGTAATGCCTCAGACGATTGAATCAGTTCAGCATGCTCGCGCAGCTGGCGTTCCAATCATTGTTGCAGTCAACAAGGTTGATAAGCCTGAAGCAAATGCTGATCGTGTTAAGACTGAATTGTCCCAGCATGAAGTTATTTCTGAAGAATGGGGTGGCGACACTCAGTTCATCGAAGTATCAGCAAAAGAAGGTACCGGCATCGATAAGCTGTTAGAAGCGATCATCGATGAATCAGAACTTCTTGAGCTAAATGCAGTTGCTAACTGTCCTGCCCAGGGTGTTGTTGTTGAAGCGCGTCTTGATAAAGGTCGCGGTGTTGTCGCAACAGTTCTGGTACAAAACGGTACTTTACGCAAAGGCGATATGGTTCTTTGTGGCAGAGAATACGGCCGGGTTCGTGCCCTGTTGGATGAAAATGGCAAGCCAGTTGAAACGGCGGGTCCTTCAATTCCAGTAGAAGTTCTGGGTCTGTCTGGCGCTCCGAATGCCGGTGACGAAGTCACTATGGTACCGAACGAGCGTAAAGCTAAAGAAATCGCACTGTTCCGTCAGGGTAAATTCCGTGATGTGAAACTGGCGCGTCAACAGAAGTCCAAGTTAGAGAATATGTTCTCTAACATGCAGGAAGGCGAAGTCAGCACCGTTAATGTGGTGCTGAAAACCGACGTGCAGGGTTCTCTGGAAGCAATTACCGAATCTCTAGCCAAGCTTTCTACTGACGAAGTACGTGTAAGCGTTATTTCTTCAGCGGTTGGTGGTATCACCGAAACAGACGTTAACCTGGCTGCTGCATCTAATGCACTGGTCATTGGCTTTAACGTTCGTGCTGATGCTACGGCTCGCCGCATTGTTGCAGAAGAAGCAATTGAACTGCGTTACTACAGCGTTATTTATCACCTGATCGATGAAGTGAAACAAGCCATGTCTGGCATGTTAGCGCCTGAGTTCAGAGAAGATATCGTTGGTCTGGCACAAGTTCGTAGCATATTCCGTTCACCTAAGTTTGGTGCGGTTGCTGGCTGTATGGTACTGGAAGGTACTGTTAAGCGTAACGAGCGAATCCGCGTATTGCGTGACTCGGTTGTTATCTATGAAGGTGAACTGGAGTCTCTGCGTCGCTTCAAGGATGACGTTAATGAAGTTCGCAACGGTACTGAATGTGGTATCGCTGTTAAGAACTACAACGACGTTAAAGAAGGCGACCAGATCGAGGTTTACGAGCAGATTGCTGTTCAGCGACAGTTGTAAAAAATATGGCAAGAGAATTTACACGAATAGACCGCCTGGGCGATCAGGTCAGGCGGGAGCTTTCTCAGCTAATACAGCGAGAACTGAAAGATCCTCGGATCGGCATGGTAAGCGTGACAGCTGTTGTAGTGTCACGCGACATGGGCCACGCCCGAGTATATTTTAGCGTGCTCGACGAAGCAGAAGCAGAAGCAACCTGTAAAGTGCTGCAAAATGCCGCAGGTTTTCTTCGCCATAACTTGATGAAACAGATCAAGATCAGGGTTATGCCGCAGCTTCGGTTTTATTATGACAACTCAACTAGTCGTGGATCTGAGCTATCAGCACTGATAGACTCCGCGCTGGCTGAGGATCGACTTCATCCGGGAGCAGAAGACTAGTGGCTCGCAGAGGCAGAAATAGAAGGCGCGGTCGTCCAGTCGATGGCGTTCTTTTGCTCGATAAGCCACTTGGCTTGAGCTCGAATGAAGCATTGCAAGAAGTGAAAGGTATGTTGTTTGCCGAAAAAGCGGGCCATACCGGTAGTCTTGATCCGTTAGCCAGTGGAATGTTGCCACTGTGCTTCGGTGAAGGCACCAAGTTTTCACGCTTCTTGCTCGATGCAGATAAAGCATACCAGTTCACCATGAAACTGGGTCAGCGCACCGAAACCGGTGATGCTGAAGGTGAAGTGATCGAAACCCGTCCTGTGGATGTTAATGAAGCACAGCTGCAACAAGTCGTGGCTGAATTTAGAGGTCCCCAGGATCAAGTGCCTTCCATGTATTCTGCTATCAAGCATGAAGGCCAACCTTTATACAAACTGGCTCGCCAAGGTATTGAGGTAGAGCGTCAACCACGGCCAATCAATGTTTATTCTTTAGAAATTCTAGAGTTGAACGGCGATGAAGCAACGCTTGAAGCTCGGGTTAGCAAGGGAACTTACATTCGTAGTCTGGCCGAAGATATCGGTGAGAAACTTGGATGTGGCGCTCACGTCATCATGTTACGACGACTGAGTGTTGGTGGGTTAGATGACGCCACGATGGTAACGATGGATCAGCTCAAAGAATTGCGAGAGCAAGAATTAGGGCGCGATAAGGTAGAAGCGCTGTTACAGCCTATCTCCACCATGGTTAATCATTGGCCGACGCTAACATTGCCAGATGCCTCCGCATATTATTTGCGAATGGGGCAGCCGGTAGTAGTTCCTAAGGCACCTACCGAAGGTTGGGTTAGCTTGCAATTGCAAGATGAGCGTTTCCTAGGTGTAGGCGAAGTACTGGATGACGGCCGGGTGGCTCCAAGGCGTTTGCTGACGGAAGCTTGATTCCAATTTAATTGGCATTGCACACTGCATGCCGATGATTATTTTTTTAGATGACTTGTAATAGGAGATATCCATATGTTATCTGCAGACGTAAAAGCGCAGATCGTAGCTGAAAACGCACGCGGTGAAGGTGATACCGGTTCCCCAGAGGTTCAAGTAGCACTGTTGACTGCAAATATTGTTGAATTGACTGAGCACTTTAAAGCACACAAGAAAGATCATCACAGCCGTCGTGGACTGCTGCGTATGGTTTCTCAGCGCCGTAAATTGCTTGATTATCTGAAAGGCAAGAATCTGGATCGCTATCGCGCCCTGATCACTAAGCTTGGCCTGCGCCGCTAATTTCAGATATTAACTACTAAGGATCTTCCGAGTGACTCCGAATAGAAAAGTTTTCCAATACGGCAAGCATACCGTCACCATGGAAACTGGCGCGATTGCACGCCAGGCAACGGCAGCGGTACGAGTCGATGTAGATGGCACCACTGTTCTAGTAACTGTTGTTGCTAAAAAAGAGAGTGACGGTGACCGCGGCTTTTTCCCGCTGACGGTTAACTATCAGGAGCGTACCTACTCGTTAGGGAAGATCCCTGGTGGTTTCTTCAAGCGCGAAGGTAGACCGACCGAACGGGAGACTTTAATCTCCCGTTTGATCGATCGCCCAGTTCGCCCGTTATTCCCAGATGCGTTCCAAAATGAAGTTCAGATCGTTGCAACCGTAATGTCGTGGAATCCAGAAGTGGACCCAGATATTCCTGCATTGATTGGTACTTCAGCTGCATTGTGTATTGCTGGTGTTCCATTTATGGGCCCAATCGGTGCGGCAAAAGTAGGTTACGCCAACGGCGAATATCTGCTTAACCCTTCTTTTGAAGAGTTAAAAACCTCCAAGTTAGAATTGATTGTTGCTGGTACTGAAAGTGCAGTGTTAATGGTTGAATCTGAAGCTGAAGAGCTGTCAGAAGAAATCATGTTAGGTGCTGTAATGTTTGGTCACGAGCAGCAGCAAGTTGCTATCGCTGCAATCAACGAGTTCGCTGCCGAGCACGGCAAGCCAGCTTGGGATTGGGAGCCTCCTGCTGAAAATGAAGCATTGGCATCTAAAGTTGCTGAACTGGCAACTGAAGGTATGACTGCTGCATATCAGATTCAGGAAAAAATGAGCCGTTACCAGGCAGTGGGTGAGCTGAAAGCTCAGACTATTGAAGCCCTGGCTGCTGGTGATGCGCCAGAATTCGATGCTAAAGAAGTATCTAAGTACTTCGGTAAGCTAGAAAAAAGCGTTGTTCGTAGCCGCGTATTGTCGGGCGAGCCACGTATCGATGGACGTGAAACTGATACAGTTCGTCCAATTACTGTTGAGCATGGCATTCTGGATCGTACCCACGGTTCTGCATTGTTTACTCGCGGTGAGACTCAGGCAATCGTTACTGCCACTTTGGGTACTGAGCGTGATGCACAGCGCCTGGAAGGTCCAAACGGTGAGCAGTTCGATACCTTCATGTTGCACTACAATTTCCCTCCATTCTGTGTAGGCGAAACTGGCTTCATGAGCGGACCTAAGCGTCGCGAAATCGGTCACGGCCGTTTAGCACGTCGCGGTGTTCAAGCGATCCTGCCTAAGTTCGAAGATTTCCCATACAGCATTCGTGTGGTTTCTGAGATTACTGAATCAAACGGTTCAAGCTCTATGGCTTCTGTTTGTGGTACTTCTCTGGCACTGATGGACGCTGGTGTTCCTGTGAAATCCGGCGTTGCCGGTATCGCAATGGGCTTGATCAAAGGCGACGATTGCTTTGCAGTTCTATCTGACATTCTGGGTGACGAAGATCACCTAGGTGACATGGACTTTAAAGTAGCCGGTAGCCGTAACGGTATCACTGCACTGCAGATGGATATCAAGATCGACGGTATCACTAGCGAAATCATGGAAATCGCTTTAAGTCAGGCAAGTGGCGGACGTTTGTTCATCCTTGACGAGATGGAAAAAGTGATTTCTCAGCCACAAGGCGAGTTATCTTCTTTTGCACCTCGCATGCTGACCATGAAGATCAACCCTGACAAGATCCGTGACGTTATCGGTAAAGGCGGCGCAACTATCCGTCAAATCACCGAAGAAACTGGCGTTGCGATCGATCTGGATGACGACGGTACTGTACGTATCGCCGCGGTTGATTTGGAAGCTGGCGAAAAAGCTAAGAAGATCATCGAACGAATTACTGCTGACGTAGAAGTAGGCACTATCTACCAAGGTACAGTTCAGCGTCTGATGGAATTCGGTGCTTTCGTTAACATCCTGCCAGGCAAAGATGGTTTGGTGCACATTTCTCAAATCGCTGACAAGCGTGTCGAGAAAGTGGCTGACGAACTGAATGTTGGTGATGTGGTTGAAGTTAAGGTACTGGAAGTTGACCGTCAGGGTCGCATCCGTCTTTCTATGAAAGAAGTCGTATCTGACCGTTTAGAAAAGCCTGATGCTGAAGCAGCACCAGTAGTAGAAGAAGCTCCAAAGCAACCAGCAGCTGAATAATTTCAGCCAGCTAGATTGTAAAGATGCTTTTGAAAAAGACGCCTAAGGGCGTCTTTTTTTATGTCTGTTATTTATGGTTCTGCGCTTGATGTGGGTTGTGTTGAAACTTTATGCGAGCCACAACAATAGAATCGAACCTATTAAAAGCAACAAAATAAACCAGCCCAGCCGATCAACCAGCATTGCAGCTCGCCGCTAATTCGCGCATTATGGCCGCTTGTTCAAAAGAAGTTGCTGTAGATGTTATTGAAAGGGAATTTTACCGAGTTTTATCTGGGCTTTTCAGCTGCGAGTTCTAAAGCACAGGCAAGGAAAGCCTGCGATGAAGCTGCTGCTTCACTAAGTGATGCGTTCCAGAAATGGCGCGTCAGTTCTGGCGTGCGCATCCCGCTTGACTGTGATTTATCGCAGGACACATTAGCTTGGGGTGATTTGATTAATCAGCTAGATTTGCCGCAATCACCGTTATTAATTCCATTTCATTGGCCTGAAAATACCAAAACACTGATTGCCAGTTGGCAGCAGCTAATCAAAATTTTCCCGTCGACCGCTGAAGCTGACTTTGCACTGCAAATGCTTTCAGATGCTGGTGACCAGCTACAACACAATCGACAAGCTTGGGCTGATGAAATTTTTCGTTGCTTAAAAGATGCGCTCTATGTCGTAGCGAACAACTTTCAAGCTAAAAAAACGACTCAACTGGAACAGCAGCAGTTAGCTGATGCATGGCTAAAGGCAGCAGAGCGGTTGCTAGAACAGAGGCAATCGCAAGCTGAGTTTGTAGCGATTAGGACCGATGCTGAGCAAGCTGAGCAAGCTTTTCCTATGAGCTGGCGACAAATTCAGCGGTTCTTGATCCGCTTTGCCGGCCTGGCTTCCAGTATCGATTTGGAGCAAGTGATGCAGCAACAGCAAGCTATCGAACGTAATCAGCAGCAAATCCTTGAGCAAAACCAGCAGCAAATGCAGAAAATGCATGGCATAGAAGCCAAGTTAGATAAATTACTGCAACAGCAAACCGAAACCGCCAGTTAACTTCCCTCTTGTTTTTCTCGTGGCAGCTCGGAGCAAATGATTGGGTACTCGTCATTCTCGCCAAGGAAGACGGGAGCCCATTAACAAGAAAGTTAAAGCTCCAGCCAAACCATCAGAAATTAAATTTTACCCTCCGTAGCCATAGATTCCGTACTTCCAGTTACAGAATGACGCGAGGGTCAGCAAGTAACCGCGTCATTACTTTTAGCGCTAACATGCCAATATGGTGCTTTTGTCTTTGATCTGCATCAAGCGAAGCTTTACCCGAATTAAGCTCGTTCACAGTTTTTTACAATCAGGATTGCGCCTAAAGCATTAATTATTTCATACTGTTGTCTGACCAAATCAACCGGAGTGCTTATGGCTGTCAGCCGTTTCCCATCAATTCTTGCCCTAGTATTCATTGTTTTTTTTATTGTACTGGGAATAGATCCAGTATCTCGGGAAGTATGGTTGGCCGAAGTTATCCCAGTGGTGGGGGTTTTTCTGATATTGCTGGTGAGTTACCCGGCATTTAAATTTAGTAATCTAGCTTATTTGATGATGGCGTTCTGGATGTTTTGGCACACCGTCGGCGGCCACTACACCTTTGCCAATGTGCCATTCGGTTTTGTCACGGATCTATTGGGCAGCGAGCGAAATCATTTCGATCGAATTGGCCATTTCTCGGTCGGTTTTTACGCCTATCCATTAATGGAATATATGACCCGCCGCCGCTTTGCCGGTGTGTTGCAAGCCAGCTTTATGGGGCTGTTCTTTATTATGGCGGTTGCGGCGGCCTATGAAATTATTGAATGGCAATATGCAGTAATAGAAGGCGGTGAAGCCGGAATTGAATTCCTCGGTTCGCAAGGCGATATCTGGGATGCGCAAAAAGATATGCTCTCCGATACCTTGGGTGCGCTGTTTTCAATCGTCCTATTTTGGATGGTTCGCCCGGATAAAAAAGTCAGAACCGTTTTTTAGGCCAACAACATTTCTATGTCGGCGGGGGCTGATGGTTGGCCCTCGCTTCATTTCAAATCGCTGGCAAATCTCAATAGGCGCTTAGCCATAGTCCTTGCGCTCGATACTGCCGAAATCACCTCGAATGGATGTCGCTGGTGCCTCTGTTATAATATGCGCATCAGGTTGTTCTTTTGAAGTGGAAGTTTACCTATGAATGGATTTTGGCTGCTGACGGCATTGATAATTATCTGCCCGTTGGCAATTTATGCAGGCTTTCTGCTGCAGAAGTTACGGGCACAACAGCACAAGAAGTTGGAGCTGGAAAAGCAGGCGCAAGCCGGTATTGCGAAACGCACTAAGAAAATTCGCGATTCAGTTGAAACCATCGCCCGCATGATGGTCGAGCAAGACCTTAATATTTCCGAAGGTTCTATCCGCATTGGTAAAATGCTCGAAGGCTGGCCAGGCAAAAGCTACGACTTTGAAGGCGATTACACGCAGTTATTTACCTTGTTCCGTAAAGCGAATGAATTCGCCATTCTTGATGAACGAAAAGAGCTGGCTAAACAAGATTTAATGCGCCAGGACTATCAACGAGAACTGCTGGAAGCTGAATATAAAGAAAAAGTGTTGGAAGACGCCAAGCGGCTTTTGGGGCATTCGTGGACATAACAGCGTGTTGATTTGAGAAAGGGCCGAAAGGTCCTTTTTTTGTGCTTGAGAAGTCTAGCTGCTTACTATGTATATGTGCATGTTTGTGAGCTTGCCTGTGAGAGATATAAATTAATTTCCTCTCTATTTTTGAGTCTGTGCTTTTTTCTTTGGAAAGATTGAAAGAGCTGGTTGTGAAATGAATATGAAGCTTTTGAGCTTCTGTTTTTATATTCGGATGCCCATGTAACTAACTTGTTGAAATTTCTCTCTGCTAGATCTTGATTAAGTTGTTTTGAGCTTTCTGAACCCCTATTAATTAGGTTTCCCTTACATTCGTCCCAAGGCAGATCTAAAAATATGATTTCGCTGGCTGCTGGGATGAATTTTTCAATCAGGCTGCCAAATACACCCTCGACTACCCAATTATCGTTAGACTTTATTTCATTTATTCTTTGGTCGATGGCTTCCTGTGATCTTTTTTGAAAATAGCCTCCAGGAAGCCAAAAAATACTATCAAGATTCACCTCTAATGATTTAGTTCTCTTCGATAGTTCGCCAGATAGCCAGCTTTTTCCTGAGCCGGAATTTCCAAAAATAAGGATTTTATTCATATGGTTAGATTAAAATCTCTCTGGTTGTAGAACATGGTAATGAAGGGGTGATGTAACTAGATTAGAGCCAAACCAGCAAAAGGCCTGTTTAAATAGTAGGTATTTGCAAGCTTTCAATCGCTCTCAGAGCGAACATTGAACTTGCCAATGAATGCCATGCTAAAAAATAGTATTAGTCGATCCAAGACGTCGCCTAAATAAAATAGCTTTTTATTTTTAGAAATTTCTGCCTTTACCAAAATCAGCTCGTGAACAATTAAGTTGCATTGATCGTTTGAAAAAGAAAGGTCCCGATAAAAATCATTTTTGATGCGAAGCAATTGAGCGTGAGATTCAGTAACAAAAGAAAAGATCTCTTCTTCGTGATGTTCAATGCTTTCGCTTGTTGAGCCAAAATATAAATCAAATGCCATAGTTGTTCGCTATTTGGTTGATTGTTTTGCCAAGAGCTGAATTACGCTTGATATCCAGCTGTGCCGCGTAATACACCAGCGAAGTCGTGATCTAGTGCTAATGCTCGTTAACTGCTAAAGGCTGCTTATGAGTTACTTGGGAGCAAGTTTACGCCGGTAGCTTTAGAATCGGCAACTACCAGAGTCAACAGGCTAATTGAAATTGATAGAGAGCCTAAAGCGGATAGCTACCACTCATTATCCGATAGATTCTTCCAAAACATCTCTATATAGATAGCCTGCCGGTTAACTGGTAGTCATAGGACGGCATTGAGGCTAAATAGATATTTTTTTGCGGGTAGTTGTTTTTATAGCTATTTTTTGTAGCTGTATTCTTGTTATTATGCCGGTAGTCGCTTGTTATTGCGCGCTGGGCATTAAATTTGTCGAATGATCGAGTGAATTGGTTTTACGGTTGTATGTACACACAGTTGGCGCTGTTTTGAGGCATTTGATCTGCACAGTTTTGTAGCGTCAGGTTTTCTCTAACTACGATACACCGGTAAGTCATTAAAATTATCGACAATAAATCAATTAGTTAGATATCGCCCATTCTAAGATAACAAGAAACCTGTTATCTTACGTGCAACGAGCGATTAAGCTTGTTTGCGAGGGTTTAGGGTTTATCTAAAAAATGCTTTTAGATCAACTTGTTATGGAAACCTCGATTAAGCAGCTATCATGTTGTCTTGGAAGCGCCGTTGAAGACGGTTTGAACAGTGCATCGGTTAGGTGTCGATTGGTGAGAAGCCAATAGATTTGCTAATGGTTAACTAATTGTTCGTTAGCGTTTTGAAGCATGAGTTGGTTGTAGTGCTGAGTAATTTGCAATTGATATAAGATTGATTATTTCATGCTGCTAAGTTTGGCGACTGATTTATGAGCTATAAGTATCCTCGTTAAGGATTGCTGCAGAAGTACTTGGCTTGAGCCAAGCTAATAAGTAAAGTAGTTGTGATCGTAAATGTTTAACAGGTCGATGGATTCAGGCTTGCTAAAGCGAACACCTCTCAGTACTAAAAGTCCGTAACTGCATTCTTTAATGTTTGATACGGCAAGCGTTTTACCTAATTTCTATTTATACTCGAACCGGTGAATTCGGGTATGATTATTACATTTCACCAATAATATGAGTAAAGAACATGAGCAAAGGAACAGTTAAGTGGTTCAACGCCGACAAGGGTTTTGGATTCATTACTCCTGAAGATGGAAGCAAAGATTTATTTGTTCACCATTCAGAAATTCAAGCTGGCGGCGGATATGCTACTTTGAATGACGGCCAACAGGTTGAGTTTGAAGTTGGTCAAGGCCAGAAAGGCCCATGTGCAAATAAAGTAGTTCCTCTTTAGAGCACATAGAATACCAAGTCAGTTGGACGGCTTTGCCGTCCTGCTGCTTTGGAGTTAACCTCGCAACGCCCCTCTTTCTCGATTATTTGTTCTAAGCCAAGTCCCTTTGATTGTCTGTCTAAGCCAAATCATTAAAAGCCGTTAGCTCATACTATCGAAACACGCATCAGCTACATCCTCAACAAGACTCAGCTAAATCTATCATCGGCACCATCGCTAAATTATTACAGCTATCAACTAACCAGTTGTGCCAAGTCAGAGTGAATACTTCTTCAATTTAGGTGTGTCTGCAGGGATCGTCAGCATTTTTGATTCCAGTATTTGTCCTAGTTTCAATTATGATAATTGCGCTGTTATTCAGAGGGGTAATGAAGCAGGTGTGTCTAGAAAGCTTGTGTGATGGTGAAAAAAAACCGCGACATGCTGGTCACGGTTTTTATGCTGCAAACTGCTGAGCTAAATGACTTGACTGTATTCTATAACAACTGAATCTGGTGCAATTAAGTCCAGAAATGGCTTGCTATCAGGGTGGGCTAAAAAAGCATCTAACCCAATTTTTGCGGCATCCATGTCTCTCCAGAAAACAACCTCGACCCATGTGCCATTGTCTTGTCGACTGATATAGCGCTTGATATACCCATCAATTTCATCAAGAATTGCATCAGTTGCAACTGCTTTTTGCATTAGCTCTGCTGAAGATGCTGTGTTTAGTTGTTTAAATGTAACGTACTCTATTACATTTGGGTTTTCTAAAGTATGTGTTTGCAAAGCCATTATTTACCGTGGTGTCGAATTGAAAAATCAATCATATGTGATAGAAACTAAATAAAGTGCTGATTTATGACAACAAGCAGTGATTTTATTTTTCAGGAAGCAGTAGATCGCCTTTGTGATTTTGCTGAATCAATAAAATACAAGCTTCTGGACCTTTGCAGCGATCGTTGTGAAATTCTTTTCCAGGCTGAAAAACATATGAACCTACTGGCAGTCGCTTCCATTTGCTTCCAATTTTGTGTTCCCAGACGCCCTGAATTGTAATTCCATTGTAATCATGAGTATGTGCATGGCTTCCGGTTTCAAAACCTGCAGGCAAGCGCAAATAAGTTCCATTGGCACCTATAGCCCGATCGCCCCATAACACTGAAAAGTCTATGGGTGTATTGCCTAATTTTGACCAAGGAATTTCTTTGGCCGAAATCATTTGCCCTTTAGTTTGGTGTGCTGAAACGCTTGAAACACTTAGTGCCAAAGTGATGGCGAGTGACGTTAATAATAATTTCATGGATTTTCTCTGGTGATCAATATGATTACCTAGTTTAGATTTGTTTTGCAAAAGGAAAATATGTGACTACGCAAAATGATATTTCATCGATGCAAAAGCTGTTTGGCAGCAATGAGTTACTTTTTATTTATGCGTTGTGCCAAGGCGGTACTTTAGAAAAAGCAGCCAAGCTATTAGAAAAGAACCCATCGTCGGTATATCGAGCGATTCAAAAGATTGAGCAAGCTATAGGTGCGCCACTTTTTACCCGTTCCAAGCAGGGCTATGCACCCAATGATTTAGCGAGAGAGTTGGCGGTTCAGGGTGAAGTGGTTTTCAAAGCAATTAATACTGCCAATGACTTTTTAAGCTCAGGTCAGCGCGATGGAAAAGTAACACTAAAAATTACCACAACCGATTTGTTGTTTTCATGTTGCTTGCTGCCAATATTTGCCCGTTATTCTGATGAGAACCCAGCAATCGATTTTAATATTAGCATTAGCAATGACACCTCAATGTTATGGGAAAGAGAGTTTGATTTAGCGATTAGGCCGACTAATTTTCCACCAGAAACAATGATTGGAAGAAAAATAACTCAATTTTCTCATAAGGTTTCTGCCAGCAATGCCTATTGGGAAAAGCTTAAAAGTAATAAAACAGTGCAAACTTGGCTAATTCCCGGTGGCGAAATTAAAAACCACTACTACAAAATATGGTCGCAAGAAAATGCACAGGCCGATGCATGTTTTCATAGTTTTGATTCAATGCTTGCTATTCGAAATGCGGCAATGGCTGGTATAGGTCAGGCTATTTTGCCCGATTTGAAGGGTGCTCTAGATGGTTTGGTTGAAGATAGTCGCTGTCATTTTGCTGAAAAAACAGATCTTTGGTTGTTATATCATCCAGATAGTCGAGCGAATCAAGCGATTTCAGATTTTGCTCGATATATTCAAAGTGAATTGTCTGATCGATAATGTAAAAACCAATTGCAGATATGTAAGCGGCTTCAAACCGTCAAATTAAAAATTTAACCCTTCGCAGCTGACATCAATTTTTTGTTGAGTGATCGGGTCGGTAAAACGTAATCTTTTTGCCAGTAGCTTTAGTGGGTTTTCAAAATCATCGGCGGCTTTATCTAATAATTGCGGATATAGCCGATCATTATGAATCGGCATTCCCAAGCTCATCATGTGCAACCTTAGTTGATGCGTTTTTCCAGTGACCGGTTCCAACTCAAATAATCCTAAGTTGTTGTTCACTTCAATCAAACTAATTTCAGAATGGCTGTTGGCTTCACCGTCGATAACATGTCGCATGAAGCTAGGCGTTGCTTTAGCAATATGGTTTCTGACAGACCAGTTTTGAGGTACGGCTAATTGGCCTTGTTCAAGCTGCTGCAGCGGGCTCGATAAAGTAGCGATTGCTTGGTAGGTTTTGCTTATTTTTCGTTGTTTGAATAATTCATGGTACAGATGGCGATTTTCAGGTTGCTTACACAGCAGCATAATGCCTGCGGTAGCACGATCTAACCGGTGGCTTGCCACAATATTCGGATTATCCAGCTTTAGTCTTAAGCGATTGACCAAACACTCATTTACAAAATTGCCGCTGGGATTAACTGCCAGAAAATGAGGTTTGTAGACCAGCAATATATGGTCGTTTTGGAACAGCAGTTTTTCTTCAAACGGAATTAGCGACTCCTTTGCTACTTCTCGGTAGTAATAGACCCGTTGCCGTGGAACAAACTGACTGTCTAGCGAAATTAGCTGGCCATCGTGCCAATGCACTTTGCCATCAAGGATTCTCTGTCGCCAAACATCTGCGCCTATTTGCGGGAAATGGCTGGTTAAAAAACCGAACACGGTCGGTTGGTCGGTAACAGTTTCAGGTAATACTACAGAAGACGCTTGGGCGGCTCGAACCGATGACTTCATAATGCCAACTTGATGAAAATAACTTGGCTATATTAACCAAAATTTCCGATGCGACCTAGATTGAACTGCTAAAAAGTGACTAGAGGGTGGCACAGGTACAAGTGGTTTGGCCGGAATGAACAATAGCCATAAGGTCATCAAAATTAACTTTTGTCACACTATAGAGACCTGTTTATTTGTTGGGTCTAACTATGTCTGATATCACAGAAGCGCACAGCGATGTTTCCTTGTTAACGGTTGAAAAGCTATCGCAGTTACTCAGTCATGATGCGGCTGATCTTGCCAGTAAGTACTTCTTACCACTGGAACAGCAGATGCAGCATTACCAGATAAATACACCGCTCAGGCAAGCACATTTCCTTGCACAGCTCATCCATGAAAGCGGTGGTCTGCGCTATAACGAAGAAAACCTTAATTACAGCTCTGAAGCATTAAGGAGTGTTTTTGGTAAATATTTTGAGTCCGATGAAATGGCCAATGCCTGCGCCCGAGCGCCCGAACAAATCGCCAATATTGTTTATGCCAATCGAATGGGTAATGGAGATGATGAGTCGGGAGATGGCTGGCGCTATCGAGGTAGGGGGTTAATTCAATTGACCGGCCATGATAATTATCAGCTTTTTGCCGATGCTTGCGGTATTGATGTGATCTCAGATCCAGATCTTATCGCCAAGGAAATTCCATTGAGTGTCGCCACTGCAACCTGGTATTGGGATCATTGCCAGCTGAATCAATTGGCTGACAAAGATGACCTTAGAGAAATTACTCGTCATATTAATGGTGGCGATAACGGTTTGGAAGATCGACAGCGATTATTAGACGATGCAAAAAATATGCTGCAAATTTAAAGAATTCTAAAAGCAATATAAGTAAGTGTGTGAAGGCTTTATTATGAAAATAATAAAGCCTTTTTTGGTTACTTTTATGGTTGATGATACCAAACGCTTGATGGGCTCAGGTGTATTTTTCAGAACCCAATATGATGATTTGAAATCTAGTTACGTTGGTGGCTGGTTTAACCGTCTGATGCCAAGTATTATTTAGCCAACTTAGCCGTTGCCTGCCGCTAGGCTTAAGATTGGCAGCCTTGATCGAGTGAAGAGACGAACAATGCAATTTACTGGCCAGACTGAATACGATCATGAAAACAGTAGTTTGAAGAAAGGAGTGCTGTTGTGCAATCTGGGAACACCAGACGCACCAACGCCAAAAGCCCTAAGAACTTATCTGCGACAATTCTTGAGCGATTACCGAGTCATCGGTATTCCCAAGCTACTATGGTGGGTGATTCTCAACTTAGTTATTTTGCCATTTCGGCCAAAATCTTCCGCCAAACTCTATCAACAGGTTTGGACCGATCAGGGTTCTCCTTTGCTGGTCACCGCTAAGGCCCAGCAAAAAAAGCTACAGCAAAGGTTCGATCAACAATTTGGTGAAGGCCAAGTGCCGGTTGCTTTAGGCATGAGATATGGCAACCCGTCTATAGAATCCGCTATTCAGCAGCTGACCGATCAGAATGTTCGCGATATCGTAGTCTTGCCGCTTTATCCGCAATATTGTGCCGCCACCGCAGGCTCAACTTGGGATGCTCTAGCTGACACACTAAAGAAATATCGCTGGGTGCCCAGTGTTCGATTTATTAATGGCTACCACACCACCGATGGTTATTTAACCGCGTTGGCGGCATCAATTCAGCAGCAGATTGATAAAACCGGCATGCCAGATAAAATCATTTTGTCATTTCACGGCACACCGGAATCTTATTTAAAACAGGGTGATCCGTACCACTGCTTCTGCCATCAAACCACACGCTTGGTTACTGAGCGGTTGGGGTTAGAAAAAGATCAAGTAATGACCACTTTTCAGTCACGTTTCGGCAAGGCTGCTTGGTTGCAACCTTACACAGACAAAACCTTACAAGCATTGCCTGAGCAAGGGGTGAAAAACATTTTAATCGCTTGCCCGGGCTTTTCTGCTGATTGTTTGGAAACCATTGAAGAGATTGATGCTGAAGGGCGTGAAACATTTATGCATGCCGGTGGTGAACAATTTCATTATATTCCTGCGCTTAATGACAGGGATGATCATATTGATGGTTTGTATGATTTGGTGACGAAAAACTTCAGTTGATTTAAATTGATTGATCAAGAAAAGCTCGGCAAATAAATTGCCGGGTTTTTTTTGTTTTTATATAAGCTATTAATTCTATGATTAATAGTTTGTTACAGCTTTAAAGTATGCATCGTCCCAGTAAGCAGAAAACTCACCTTCTCCCTTAATGCTTTGAATAATGCTAACTCTGGCACTTGTAGCACCGCTAGGTGATTTCAGGTTTTTAACCACCAGATTTTGCCAGCCACTCATTGGTTTTGGGTCAATATGTTTGCGATCGGTTGTGCTTTGTCCTTGGCAGTTCTCTTTCTCATACCAGGTTACCCGAAACCGTCCGCCGCCTGTTTGCGTAGACGTTTCACTTTGTTTAAAGCGGACGCCCATTTCGAATATTTGCGGCAGGCCAAAGTTTGTACATTGATAGGCTACGCCGGTTCCTCTGCTGCCGGATGGTGAAACAATTGTTCCTAGGAGTGCACCGCGGTTATGGTAACCATCTTCGGCAGTCCATTGGCTTTCAGAATAAGCACGCCAGTGCTGATTATCTTTATCAAACGCACTGTTTTTCAGATAATTTTCACCTGCAGGCAGCACATATTTGCTGTTCACCGATGGATTGTCGGGAATTGCCTGGCTGAGTTTGGTTGGAATCAAACTGATATTATCCCAATAGCCATGTGCCAGAGGAAAAGGGCTTGCAATATTAAACCAGCTAAGAACCCAGACTAGAAAACTTTTTAAATAACCCATTTCCTTTGCAGAAGAATGTTGATTCTGCGCTAGAACAATTTTTACCGATTTTGCATTCAAACTGGCAGTTAGGTTTTTGCTGTATAGATTTTGCCAACCATTTTTTATTTTAGGCCTTAAGAAAGTGCCTTGCTGTCCGCCTTTGGTACAGTTGTCACCGTCATACCAAACAACATGTATCTCATGCCCGTAGCGCTCAATGGGAAGTGAATCATAACGAAAAGATGCATTCAGGCTAAAGTTCCTGGCGTTTTCAATTTGTATGCATTGGCTGGCGGTCTTAGCGTAGATATAGCCATCACGTAGGGCCGCTTCAGCATTCATTAAAATACTACCTGAGCCGTCAGCGCCATTATTCGCAGACCAGCTTAAGGGAGTTTGTAACTGCCAATATTGAGACGATTGCTCAAAATCACCGTTGTTGATCATGTTTTGACCAAGACTGGCGGCCATTGCATTGCTGCTAAGGAGAAGTAGAAGTAGCGGTAAGAAACGTTTCATGCATTTGCTCTTATTATTTGTTATTTATCAATCGATAAGAAAGGTTAGTTTTTTGATGGTATTGGCTCGATATGCATTTTACGGTTGATTTTTGTTGATTGCATTGGTCAATTATAATGCCGTACTGTCGGTGTATTTTCCAATGAGGAAAGTACAAGAAAGGATTTGCATGATTTATTTCGAGATAAGCTTGTTAGCTTGAGCCTTCCCTAAGCCTGCTACACTGCTTCTCTGCAGTCATTTTTTGGCTGAAGTGCAATGAACAGGAGTCAGTAATGGATGACACAAACCTACTTGCCAGCTTTCCCGGACCGTTAAATATCGCCATTATTGGCAGCTCAGGCGCGATTGGCTCAGCGATGATGAGTTTAATAGGCAAAGAACTAGCGGGTGCAAACCTTCATTTGTTTGCGCGTTCTTGCGCTGCTACACCGGATGACTTGCCAGCTTTAGCATCCATTCGCTGCCATTCGATTGATTTAACTGACCCGGATTCAATTGAGCGTGCAGCAGAAACTATTGAGCAGCCGTTAGATATGGTGCTGTTGCTAACCGGGTTGTTACATCAAGATGATCTCCAGCCAGAAAAAAGCCTGAAAGATATCGATGCGGTAGCAATGCAAAAAGTATTCGCTATTAACACGATTGGCCCTGCACTGGTTGCTCAAGCATTTTTACCTAAATTAGCCAAAAATAAAAAAACAATATTTGCTGCGCTCTCTGCTCGAGTAGGCAGTATTTCAGATAACCGATTAGGCGGTTGGCATAGTTACCGTGCTTCAAAGGCGGCATTGAATATGCTGATTAAAAACTTTTCAATTGAAGTGGCCAGGAAAAACAAGCAGGCGATTATTGTCGGGTTGCACCCGGGCACTGTTGATAGTCGATTGTCTAAACCTTTTCAGAAAAATGTTAAGCCAGAACAGCTTTTTAGTGCAGATTACTCTGCCAAAAAACTTTTACAGGTGATAGACCAATTAACAGTTAAAGATAGTGGTGGATGTTTTGCCTGGGACGGCAAGAAAATTCCGGAGTAAATCGCTAGCTTTAAAAAAATGCCAGAAGCTTAAACTTCTGGCATTTTTTTGATTTTAATTCCTGCAACGGTCGAGCTTTATCGATGTGCAGTTTAAATCGATATTATGAGCATGAACCACAGCAGAAACCTGGCTCATCGTGCTTCTTTTCAGCTTTTTTAGTTTCTGCTTCAGTAGGTGTTACTTCTGCTGCAGTCGCTTCAGTTGCTGGCTTGGTAGTTTCAACAGTTTCTTTAGCTTGTTCGCTCATAACATGTTCCTCAAATATAGTCTTTTAAACCGGCAAATAGGTTTAGCTTGCTGATTAGTTTATCGATGCGAATTCGTCCTCTGGGCTGATGAATCTGCATCGGATTTGAATCTTTCAGCGAGAGTAAAGTGCTTGAGTGGTTCACTCAACTATGTCTGATCCATGAAACTGATTACAATCAAGAACAGCGAAAACTATCCGGCATTCTGATCGTTTTCTGAGAAGCTGAGTCGGTATTTTAAACTGTGACAAGGAGTCGCTTATGGTTTCTATTATCTGGTTTCGACAAGATCTGAGGTTGTCGGATAACCCCGCTTTACACGCGGCAGTAGCGCGTATGAAGTCTTGCGGTGGCAAGCTGCTGGCAGTCTATATCGATGATCAGAAGTGGCCGAAGGCATCTGTTGCTGGTGCTGCCAGTCGATGCTGGTTACACCACAGTCTGCTTGCACTTGATCATTCTCTGAATGGGCGCTTGCTGGTTTGTTCCGGTGACCCGGCGAAGATTCTTGCTGAGCTGGCTGAGCAAACCGGGGCTGATTCAGTCTACTGGAATCGTTGTTATGAGCCTTGGCAGGTTCAGCGAGACAAGCAAATAAAGGCCAAATTCAAGCAGCGAAACATAGCCTGTCAGAGTTTTAACGGAAGCTTGCTATGGGAGCCGTGGCAAGTGCTTAAAAAAGATCAAACGCCTTATAAGGTTTTTACTCCGTTCTACCGTCGTGGCTGTCTGTCTGCACAGGTGCCCAGAGAGCCATTACCTGCGGTGGATTTAAATCAGGATCAGTTGCTTGATATTTCCAAGCTAACGAGAAGCTCGATAGATCAATTAAAGCTGTTGCCTGAGCATAATTGGGCCGATGATATGTTGGCACGTTGGCAAAATACCGCAGGTGAATTGCAAATTGGTGAAAATGCAGCGAAGCAACGTTTGGCGACCTTTCTCAATCAAGGGTTAGCTGGCTATAAACAAGGCAGAGATTTTCCAAGTCAATCTAGTGTTTCCCGTTTATCACCGCATCTGCATTTTGGGGAAATTTCGGCAAATCAGGTCTGGTATGCAGCAACAGATAAAGTGTTGGCTGATTCTGGCGCAGATACATTGCAAAGCGATCTTGATCATTTTCATAGTGAGCTGGCTTGGCGTGAGTTCTCTTACTATTTGCTATATCACTTTCCTGAAATTCCCACTGAAAATTTCCAGAAAAAATTTAATAATTTTCAGTGGAAAGCAAATGAAGCGTATTTATTAGCATGGAAAAAAGGCCAAACTGGAATTCCAATTATTGATGCTGGTATGCGTGAGTTATGGCAAACCGGTTATATGCATAATCGAGTGCGAATGTTGGTCGGTTCATTTCTGGTGAAAAATCTACTTCAACCATGGCAGGAAGGAGCGAGCTGGTTTTTTGATTGTTTAGTAGATGCTGACCTGGCTAGTAATAGCGCCAGCTGGCAGTGGGTAGCCGGTAGTGGTGCCGATGCCGCACCTTATTTTCGAATCTTTAACCCGGTCACCCAGGCCGCAAAGTTTGATGCAAATGGCGAATATATTCGCCGCTATGTTCCTGAAATTGCAGCGCTGCCCAATAAATACCTGTTTGATCCTTCCAATGCGCCTGATGACATATTGCAGCAAGCAAATATTAAACTTGGTAAGGATTACCCATTCGCAATTGTTGATTTGAAAGCTAGCCGTGAGCGAGCACTAGCAAAGTTTAAAGACCTTGGTAGCGCTATAGAAAGATAATACGATTTTATTGATTCCTCTAAACATTGATACTCAAGCCTTGTGGTGGGCAACTGCCATGAGCGGCAGCAGCGGCGTGTTGGCGAGCGCTCGACGATTTGCTCATGCGATAGGTGATAGGTTGAGCCTGAAGCAGTTTCGTCAGCGAGTTAAAGAATAAAGGCTGAGAGCAAACAAAGGCCTGGCGAGAACAATAAGCCGTAGAAGCAGCTAAAATAAACTCCAACTCCGGTGGTACCTCACCGCCTAGCTAGCCTTTTCAAACAAAGCTTAAAAACCAAACTAACCGGACCTGATCCAGTATTTTTGCTGCGCTAAATTTCATAGAATCACATCAGTTGCGCAGAAACTGTTGGGTGAATGTGACTGGCGGCAGTATTTTGCGCCAATAGCCGTTATTAGAGTGATTGATAGAGATATTAATCAAATGATCGCTGGCGTTGGGTTTGCGGAATTAAATCGATAAATTAATTGCTTGCCCGCGTAGGTTGCACGGAGCGCTATGCGCGACCTGCAACTTTCGGGGGTATCGATGAATTCCCTATAGGCAATAGATCCAGGGCAAACGCATAAAAAAATGTTAGAATACAGGCATTTTTAATCTTAGTGTTTAGCCATGTCACCTACTGTTCTTGATTACTTTTCAGATATCGAAGATCCTCGCCAAAAAGGTAAGGTCACTCATTCCCTAGATAAAATTCTTTTGATCAGTCTATGCGGCATGCTATGCGGTGCAGATGACTGGGAGACCATTGAAACATTTGCTGAAAATAAACAAGCATGGCTTGGTCAGTTTGTTGATATGAGTGATGGCGTTCCCAGTCACGACACCCTTGGAAGAGTATTCTCAAGAATACGGCCTGAGCAGTTCACGCAATGCTTTATTGAGTGGGTTCAAGGATTTATTGAACAACACAAAGATGTAGATAAAGAAACATTGTCTGTCATTGCACTCGATGGGAAAACAGCCCGAAGAAGCCAAGACAAAAGAAATAGCAAGAGCGCAATGCACATGATGAATGCCTGGTGTTGCGCAAATCAGCTCGTGCTGGGGCAATTAGTGGTAGATGAAAAAACTAATGAAATTACTGCATTACCCGACCTACTGAAATTGATCGACGCACAAGGCAGTATCATTACTGCAGATGCGCTAAATTGCCAAAAAGATATCACTCAAGCGTGTATTGAATCGGGCGCAGATTATTTGCTGGCAGTAAAAGGTAATCAGCCTACATTACACGAGTATATTCATGATTATTTTGAAAAAAAGAAACCCAAAGCTTACAGGCGCCCAGAGATTAATTTTTTTGAAAGTAGTGAAAAGAATCGAAACCGGGATGAAATTCGTCGTTGCTGGGTGGCAGATGCCTCTGACTTAATACCAAATCGAGCAGAATGGACATCGCTAAACAGCATTGTCCGGATAGATAGAAGCCGAACAATCGATGAAAAAACATCTTTCGAAACACATTATTATATTTGCAGTAACAATCAGTTATCAGCAGAAGAGGTTCTTTCAGCAGCCCGGCAGCATTGGCAGGTGGAAATCATGCACTGGACGCTGGACATGTGTTTCAGAGAAGACGAACAACGTGCTAGAAAAGACTATAGTGCAGAAAATATGACGATTATGCGGCAAGTATCAATGAATTTATTGAAGCACGATAAGACACCAAGGCTCAGCATGAAAAGAAAACGGCTGGTAGCTTGCATGAATGAAAGCTACCTTGAGAAGCTGTTGTTTTTAAATACCTGATCATGCGTTTGCCCTGGCAATAGATCGGGGATGACGGTGAATTTCCTGCAAACATTATGTCGGAATTGTTTTGTGGTTTTTGGTGGATCTATCAACCGTTGAAATCAATTACAAGGCTGTTCCGTACAACCTTTAGCCTTGTAGCCTGGGTAAGCTTCAGGCGCACTCGGGTTTTTCAGAGTGTTTTATATCTTCCGAATCCTTAACGTGATTCAGCCATAGAAAAATGAGTCGTTTAATTAAACCCTAACCAGATATTTAAACAAGCCTCTCGCGTCAAACCACCAGACTTCCAGTACCAAATAACTCACCTCAAAGCCATCAAAGCAACCTGCAGTGAAAAACTGTATATGAACAGTCTATTTCTGAGAGCGTTGGTTTTTATGCGCGTTTTGACTGAACGGTATCGCTAGAATGCGCGTTTTACCGAAGGTAAACCAGTTTAAATAACATCATATCAATAGGTTGAGGTGAGTCCGTTCCGAAATAACGAGAAACCTGTTATCTTGAGATAACAGGCATGCGCGGTTTCTCGGGCAGGATTGGTAGGCATGAGGAAAATTAGATGTATTTCAAATGGTTGCAAATTTACCAGTGTACTGCAAGACCGGTATATCGTGCATGCATACTATTAAGCTGTTAGCCATACATCAGAGTAAAGCATGGACGAAATAGAAGCTATTATAAGTCGATATGATGAAGAGTATGTTGGCGATAGCCTGAAGTCACTTGATGATATAAATCGATTTACTGGTACTTTCGTAAAGGATGTTGCAGAGATTTATGATTGCATTACAAGAGTTCGAAATATAGAGCGTAATCCCAGTGGGTTTGACTTAAATGATGCTCCTATATTGGGGCTATTAACTAGGATATGGAAGCTACTCAAAGAAATCGTAACCTACTATGAAAAAGATAATGCCGAGATCATAAGCATATTGGAAAGGCCGTTAATTGAAGCAGCAATAACCGCTGAATATTTACTGATGAGTGATTCAGCTGTAATCGATGATTACAGAAAATGCTCATATAAAGATCGACTGAGAATGCTACGAGAGTTAAAGGAAGGCTCTCGTTTTTTTGAGACAAAGGCGGGCAAAAGGCTGCTTAAGTCAGTTCAGGAGAAAATGGACTTAGAAGGTTTCTCAGAAGACGATTTCAAGGAGCAAAAGAAAAATCGATGGAGGCTTCAAGGGAAGACCTTTTTCGATATATTCAAAACCATTACAGATGAAGATCTGTATAAATACACCTACGGGATGATGTCGGAATCTATACACGGATCATGGAACGAATCCATGGACTGGTGCCTTCAAAAGAACGAAGATGAAACATTCTCTGTATATCCTTTTTATCATGAGGCCGATGTAAGATATATCAGCCCTACACTCAAGTTTTGTAACGAGTCCTATAGGCTTTGGTTGAGGCGGATTGATTGCGAAGACGAGAATATGACGAATGTACTTGATTGGATTGAAAGAGTTAATAATAGAATATTCATGATATTCGATCAAAAATATGACGGGCCAAATGGCTAACAAGGCCAGGCACAGCGACGGCTTTTCCGTTGCGGCTTCGCCTCTACTACAAAGCCGCGCATGCCGGCGGCGTTACGTGTCCCTACATGACGGAGAGATAGGATGAATCCTGAAAAATACAACAGAAATATAAGCCTGCTTTGCCCTACATGCGGCTGTTCAGACTTTTCTTATGAAGAAGGGTCTGATGAAACAATACAAATTATGACTTGCGCATCATGTAAGTGCGAGTTTAATAAAGACGAGCTAATCTAGGAAAATAGCGAGAATATAGATGAGCACGTTTCAGAGATGAAGGAAGAGGTAGTTAAAGACGTTGCCGACGAACTTCGTAAGACTTTGAAGAAAGCGTTTTCTGGTAGCAAAAATATAAGAACCTGTTTAGGATCTCTGAAGCAGTAGCCTTAAGAAAGCTAAGTGGATGAAACTTAAGCTACTGTTTAACAATCTTTCACAGTTTTTCCATAGCCTTCGGTTCTTTTCCAGCCAGGCAAATGATCGCTCCACTACCCAACGTTGTGGAATAACTTTAAAAGTGTGTAACTCTGATCTTTTTGCCACTTGAACCTTGGATGAAATAAGCAAATTAACACCTTCAGAAAATGGTTTTCCAGTATACCCACCATCAACCAAAATATTATCTATATCGGATAAATTGTCTTGGTGAGATTCAATTAAAAACAAACCGCCTTCCCTGTCTGAAACGTCTGCAGTAGACACGGCAACTGCATGTGGTAAACCGCCATGATCGACCAGAATATGCCGCTTGATCCCAGATACTTTTTTGCCAGCGTCATACCCTTTTTCTTCAGCAGTATCAGTGTTTTTTACACTTTGTGCGTCGATGATGCCAAAGCTAGTCTTCTTCTGGCGGCCTTGCTTCTTTCGCTCCTCGCCAACCTGATTTTTTTAAAGCCTGCTCAAGAGGGCTTGGGCCACCATCTTGTGCAGGTTCTTTCCAAATTTTGTAATAGGAATAAATGCACTGCCATTTTGGAAAGTCATGAGGAATACAGCGCCAAGGGCAGCCTGTTCTCAAAAGATACAAGAGCGCACAAAATACTTCATAAAGATCAATTTGCCGGGGTTTTGTTTGCTTGCGAGCACTTTCAAGTATGGGAGAAATCAAGGCAAATTTTTCACGGGTTACATCGCTGGGATAAGGCTGTCTTTCGGACATCAAAGGCTGCTACATAAGTACTTTGATTGTAATTATCTCACAGCATAGAGATTCTAAACAGGTTCTAAGGTTCAGGAAAACTGATGCCACCCAAAAGGATGACTATACAAGATAAAAAATAACTTATGAGTAAACTGGTTTGATGATTTAGTAGTTTGCTTGTTATAAAAATATCTTATTGTTGGCCAAACACGATTGTGGATGGCAAGCAAATTTTTTTCATGGAAATACTCAACCAATGGAAAACATTGTGGCGCACCTAGTGGTGTTAGTTTTGACTGGAGGGGCTTGACTATAGATTTGACATTACAGGCGCGACAGGGAAGTTAAAGGATGTTCCAGTGACGATTCCATTTGGTCCATACTTTTTATAACAGAGGTAAAGTTAATGAAAATAATGCTTGGATTGTTTTTTGCTTTTTGTTTGGCTTTGATTAGTGTTTTTTTCAGTTTTCGCCTTGTTTTATATGTTCCGATATATGCAAGTGTAGAAGGGAGTACTTTTCGAACAACCGCCTTTGTCAAGGTTCAAGGTGAAGCTTATGGAAAGAAAATAGATGAATACAGTGGTCGCTATGAAAATGTAATAAATTTTTATAGCGGTGTTCTGGAAAAAATCCATGCAGGGAATGATGTAAAGGGTTTTTTTGTAAATGGTACGAGTGATGAGGTTGCAAATTTTATTTCGGTTGAGCAATTTGGCAAAGGAAAAATTGCCTCTGAAAAATTACTCTCAGCCATAGAATATGGCGGGAAAACATACCTGTTTACTCAAAGAGAGCTGATTGGCTACGATATCAAACCATTAATGGTGCGTACAATTATTGATGAAGGGCGGGGTGAATATAAGGTTTTTCCAGGAAATCAACTTGGAGTAATTCCTAGGGCTTTATTAGAAATAGGCTTTCGTGCAAGAGAGAATCAGGCACCTATTGAATTTTTAGGTTTTTTTGATGCTTTAGCTATTAATTTAGGCTGTTTTTTTTCGTGTCAAACATATCAAGAAAGTGGTTATTCTATTGTTGTGACGGGAAAAAAATTATCGGTGAATGATTCGATTGTTGATTTGATTGAGCAGGGTGATAAGAAGCTAGGTGTTGTAATTAATGAGTCTTATTTTTCAAAAACTTCAGTTGATACCCTTAAGAAATGGGTGGAAGGTGGTGAGCTGGGGTTGGATGAGATTTCAGTGTCATCGCTTTATGGTAGTGGCTTAAAATTCAGTAAAATTGTTCCGTTGAGCGATGAGTGCCAAATTTATGTTTTTTCAAAAAAAGAGGGCTCTATGAATGTGTTTGTTTGTAATGATTTAATTTCAAATGTTTTCTACTCTGCTGAAAATAATGAGATTTTCAAAGGTATTTGAGTGGCTATCTACAAGGGGTTGTGGCTGTTTTTTTTGTATTGGAGTAAGTGATGAAGTATTTGCTGATGTGTTTGTTTTTTTTGAGTCTTCAAGGGTGTTCAGGGAATCAGCCTGATGAAAGTTCTGAGATACAAAAAAAACTTGATTTGTTAATGGTAGAGGTTGTTTCTCTCAGAGATGAGGTGGCGGAAAACTGATGCCACCCAAAAGGACGACTATACGAGATAAAAAATAACTTATGAGTAAACTGGTTTGTTGATTTATTAGTTTGCTTATTATAAAAATATCTTATTATTCGCCAAACACGATTGTGGGTGGCAAGCAAGTTTCGCTGTAAAGATACCTTTTGGACCGTTCTTCTTATGATTTCAAAAAAAATACTTCTTTATATTTTCTTTCTTGTTGTTTTTCTGGGAGCTGTGTTTGTTGTCTACAGTGATGATTCTATTTATTTGAGAGTTAATGTAAGTATCGAAGAGGAGTTGAGGCCTTCTGATACCGTTCTTAAATTTAAAGGTGAGGTTGCTAAGATAAATGTTGCCGAATATGGTGGTAAGTTTCATGGGCAAGTTGATTTTTACCAAGAAACGTTAAGGAAAATATACGCTGGTGAGTCTCTTGCTGGACTATTTTTGAATGGGTTGGATGATAAGGATAAAGATTTTATTGATGGTTTGAATAGGCTCAAAAAAAGGTTGGTAAGACATGAGCTTATAGCTATTGTTGATAGAGGGGAGGAAGTGGTTTTATTTGTCAAGAAAAGATATCGTGATCTCAAGTTTGATCCGATAAGTTTTGTAAGAGTTGTCAAAGTCGATTCTAGTTATAAATTGGAGCGGCTTCATGAGCTGGATCCTATATTAAAGGAGATGCTCAATGCTGGGTTTTATGCGAGAAAAAATAAGAGTGAAATAACTTTCCTTGGTCTTTTGGATGTCGTTAAAATTGAGTTTTCATCTTGCTTTTTTGGGCGGGTAGTTGATGTCGATAATCTTGGTTTTCTGATGTTTGAGAGAGAGGGTAGGGAAAATAGAAAGTTAATAAACTTATTCGAAATAGAAGCATTTTCTCTCGAAGATGCTTTTGAGTTCGCCATCTTCTCGAATGATTCTAAAAAGGTTGTTTTGGAATGGGTTGAGCGTAATGGTATGTCTCTGGATTCTATGTATTTATCTCAAATTTTTGGTCAAAACCTAGTCTTTGAAAAACTCTACTCTTTGACAAAAGAATGTCAAATTTACATTTTTTCTAGAAGTGGGGGAGGGGCTAAAGTGTTTATCTGTGATGGTCTTGTCTCTAATGTTTTTCTTGAGTCAATGGACAATCAAATTTATTTGGAGATTTGACGTATGAGCGGTGTCGTTGCTGGGCTTAAGGCATTGTTTTTTTTGCAGTAGAAAACTGATGCCACCCAAAAGAATGACTATACAAGATAAAAAATAACTTATGAGTAAACTGGTTTGATGATTTATTAGTTTTCTTATTATAAAAATATCTTATTATTCGCCAAACACGATTGTGGGTGGCAAGCAAGTTTCCTTTTGCTAAACCCAAAAGTGTTAATGGCCATAAAAAGCAATGGCACTTTTTGCCAAGTATTGCCGGGCATAATCCAACAGCAGATGATTTAAGTAACATTACAGAGGAAGTCTATGAGCATATTAGAAAACAAATGCTGAGAAAAGATAAAGAGAAAGATCTCTATAAATTTATTGTTGGTCCTAAAAAAAATTACAGCCAAAATAAGTGGGTTGTTAAAGTTGACGATATTATTGAAAAAATGAAAGAAAATGATTTTGTGGTTATTAACGCCTTAGCTGGAGTGGTTGGCAAGTGAAAAAAATATTGATATCAGCGTCTGAATTATGGCAAGGGGAAGATCCTCGATTTCCAATTGTTTGTAGAGGAGGGTTTGGTGGAAAGCTCGCTATCAATAGGGATCAGATAAGAATCCTGCATTATGGACTGCCTTATTTTACAGGAACAGTTGCTTATAATGGACAACGTTATGCGTTGGTCAAGGATGACCTAAATCCTGAGGGTAATGGTTTTGACTCAGGGGAGTATCATTTTATCTCCCAAGATAAAAAAGAACTTAAAATTGATGAGGATGTTCTTTGCTCATTGAGCAGATCAATCAGTTTTGATATTCAATATAACGATGTGATTATTGCTTATGATTGCTATGAACGAATCGTCAAAAGCGTTGATTTGATCAGTGGCAAGGTGGTTGCGAAAAAAATAAAACTTGGATGGAAAGAGCAAGCAGGTGATTATTATTGTGTTATTGATAGAGAAAACAAGATAAGCCTTTATAATAAGGAATTAGCTTTGCAATGGTGCTGCACACTCCGGGAGATTGAATATATTAAGCCATACTCTCGTTTTTTCTCTCGGTTATATAAAGATGCCTTACTGGTCAACTTAGGTTCTTTTGATAAGAAAGAGGCGCTGCAGCAAGGTTTGCTTGAAAAGTCGGGTTTAAGCGCTTCACAAAGGACATCTGAACTAGTTAATTTTAATCTTAAAGATGGCCATAAAAACTGGACTTACTTCACGCAAAGCGAGATCGAAGCCTGGCAGCTGGTTGACGACAGAATCTACTTAGCGACCAGCTATGAATTGCAGGTATTAGATGCGAGCAGTGGCAAGGTGCTTGTGCATAAAAATTTCCCATGGACAGACCAATTAACTGAAGAATTCAGTGCCGGTCTTTATGTGACAGAATCACTGGTCATCTATGGCCATGCCGAGCAGCGTAAGTTATTAATTCTGAACAGCTCTGATCTTTCGCTGATTCGTGATGTCACATTACCTGAAAACTGGTATCCATCCTCCCAGTTTAGAGCTTTCAACGATCAGGAGAATAGCTTGCTCTATATAGAGTTAACTACGGATCAAGTGGTTGACTTAACCGGAGCGCAGCTCGCTATTGACTTATCAGATATTCAAGCTCCATTAGAAATTGAAAAAACACCAGAGTTCAAGCTGGAATGGATAAAAAGCAATCTCGATGAAAGCAGGCAAAGCTTAGTTATCACCTGTGATGACCCCGATTACGCTGATGATTTTGATACTGTGCTACGGATTTCGGATCGTTTAATTCGAGACCAAGCCTATTATCATTCCAGTTACTGCCCGATGAAAGGGCTAAGGGGCCAGAATGATTATTGTACCGCTGATTTTGATGGGCAAATACGCTTTAACTTTTTCGGGAACGCTTTTAATACAGCGCTGGTTCAGCAGCGGATGGAAATGATGGAGCAACTTTTTGCTAACTGGGTTGAAAAAATGAGTATTTCAAGTAACAACTTCCCGGTTGGACTGACCACCAACCGAAAGCGTTGATTTTTTTAGTTGCATCAAGAAAACTGATGCCACCCAAAAGAATGACTATACAAGATAAAAAATAACTTATTATTCGCCAAACACGATTGTGGGTGGCAAGCAAGTTAGTATTAATCCAACAGCAGATGATTTAAGTAACATTACAGTGGAAGTCTATGAGCATATTAGAAAACAAATGCTGAGAAAAGATAAAAGGAAAGATCTTTATAAGCTCATTATTGGAGATGAAAAGTTCGATGGCGATAAGTGGAGGCAGTATGTTAATGGCGCTGTTAAGGACATGAAAGCTAGTGGTTTTATTATAATTAATACTCTTGGGAGTGTCATTAAAAAATGAAAATGGTTTATATTCAATCTCCCGACTTATGGAAAGGGGAAGCCCCTGATCATCCAGCTGTCTGCAGTGATTCCTTTCTTGGGAAACTGTCTTTGCTGAAAGAAAAAACAAGCTTTTTAGACTACGGTGGAGGGCATTTTTCTGGAACAGTTTTATTTAATGGGCAGCGTTACGCACTAATCAAAGACGATCTTTTCCCTGATGGAAATGGCTTTGATTCTGGGGAGTATCATTTTTTTTCTAGCAACAAAGAAGAGCTTGATGGGAATGAGGATATTCTTTGCTCGTTAAGCAGATCAATTAGCTTTGACATTGACTATACGGATACTATCATCGCATATGATTGTTTTGACGATATGTTTAAGAGCGTTGATTTGAATAGTGGACTAGTTGCTTCCATGTCCCTTGACTATTGGTTTGATGAGCAGGTAGGTGATTATTATTGTGTTATTGATAGAGAAAATAAGCTGAGCCTTTATGATAAAAATCTGGAGTTACTATGGAACAGTCCACTGCAGGCTATTGAATATGTAAAGCCATACTCTCGTTTTTTCTCTCGGTTATATAAAGATGCCTTACTGGTCAACTTAGGTTCTTTTGATAAGAAAGAGGCGCTGCAGCAAGGTTTGCTTGAAAAGTCGGGTTTAAGCGCTTCACAAAGGACATCTGAACTAGTTAATTTTAATCTTAAAGATGGCCATAAAAACTGGACTTACTTCACGCAAAGCGAGATCGAAGCCTGGCAGCTGGTTGACGACAGAATCTACTTAGCGACCAGCTATGAATTGCAGGTATTAGATGCGAGCAGTGGCAAGGTGCTTGTGCATAAAAATTTCCCATGGACAGACCAATTAATTGAAGAATTCAGTGCCGGTCTTTATGTGACAGATTCATTGGTTATTTATGGGCATGCCAGTCAGCGCAAGCTGTTAATTCTTAATCGCTCTGACCTTTCACTGATTCGTGATGTAGCCTTACCTGAACATTGGCATCCATCATCGCGCTTTAGAACTTTTGCAGATCAGGATAACGGCTTGCTATATATTGGCCTAACTACTGACCAGGTAGTTGCATTAACTGGCGCACAACTGGCAATTGACCTAGCAGACATTCAAGCTCCATTAGAAATTGAAAAAACACCAGAGTTTAAGCTGGAATGGATAAAAAGCAATCTCGATGAAAGCAGGCAAAGCTTAGTTATCACCTGTGATGACCCCGATTACGCTGATGATTTTGATACTGTGCTACGGATTTCGGATCGTTTAATTCGAGACCAAGCCTATTATCATTCCAGTTACTGCCCGATGAAAGGGCTAAGGGGCCAGAATGATTATTGTACCGCTGATTTTGATGGGCAAATACGCTTTAACTTTTTCGGGAACGTTTTTAATACAGCGCTGGTTCAGCAGCGGATGGAAATGATGGAGCAACTTTTTGCTAACTGGGTTGAAGAAATGAGTATTTCAAGTAACAACTTCCCGGTTGGACTGACCACCAACCGAAAGCGTTGATTTTTTTAGTTGCATCGAAAACTGAGAAAACTGATGCCACCCAAAAGGACGACTATACGAGATAAAAAATAACTTATGAGTAAACTGGTTTGATGATTTATTAGTTTGCTTATTATAAAAATATCTTATTATTCGCCAAACATGATTGTGGGTGGCAAGCAAGTTTTTATTATTCGCCAAACATGATTGTGGGTGGCAAGCAAGTTTCGTGTTGACTGAATGTGTTTGGCGGCAGAGTATTTTGCGCCGAAAGAGGTCATTAGGCCGATTGATAGAGATATTAATCGAGTGATGGCTGGCGCTGGATAGCTTTGCAAAAGGTGCAGCCGCCTCTACCTAGCGTGCCATCGCGATTAGGACAGGTAAAACCGGCATCGATGCCAATTTTCTGTACTGGAAAATCGAAACAGCTTTTCAAGTGTTTGCCAAGGGTATTGATGTATAAGTCAAGTTGCATGGTGGGCGATGTGGCAGGGAAAAAGAGTGCAGATGCTATCAGCATCAATATGATAAGCAATGATGTATGGCATGGATGTTAATGTTGCCAGAAGCTTGCTATTTATATGAGCAAGTCCATTTAGAAATGTAAAAAGTAGGTAGGACAAAATGAGTGAGGCAGGCTTTCTTCCAATATTCATAAAACCATTCTGTAAACCCGTCTTTAGAAGGGAACCAGAATTCTCCTATTTCAGGGTCAAAAAGCACAATATCTTTTCCAGACCACATGCTTATGCAATGGCCATGTTGCTGAACGTTATAAAATCTCAGTAAGATATAATGATCTGTAGTATTAAAAATCTCAGATAATAGGTGATCCAAATTTTGTTTGATTGGATTGTTCTGGAAGGTGATTGATGCTTCATAGTCGTATTGACCAATTAAGGGGTAGGGTGTCATGCCGTAAAAATTAAAAATCATTTTCTGCCAATGAGATTTGGAACTTCCGTAGTAAGTAAAATAATTAAAATATGGCTCACTTACACCTTTACTACTTGCCTGCAGTGCCAAAATATAGCTGGCAGGTCCGGATAAAATGTCACCACATGAACATTGCAACCATGGCCAAATGCTTCGACCATGGGCATGTTCAGTAATCCAGGTAATAGATAGAGCGTGACAAGCGCCACCCCAAACTTGATGATCGGGGGTGAGTGCTGGATCTTTAAACCAACTACCCATGCCTGTTTTTATATTAAAAGACTGTTGTTCAAATTTTTTAGTTCTACATCCGCCAAATTGTGATGCTTTGCTTGCAAGTAAATCAGATAAATCGTTTGATTGAATATGACGGTCAATTAATCTGTAGTCACATTGAGGGAAGGTGCTTGTTGAGGAAATGTTAGTTTTATCTGGGTTTCGTGGCATATTTGTCTGGCTTGACGAAGTTGGGGTTTGTTAATTATAGAATAGTTGACGGTTTAAAAATGATGAAAAAAATGGCTGCTATTTTGAACAACACCGAGAATATTTGCATTTGAGCTGATTGCTTCTGCCATTTCGAAAGTAAGCGCCCCATTAACCCCATCTGTTTTCCTTTGAATTTTCGCTCTAACCTGTGATCTCCATTTTTAGGGGATTCATTCATGACCAAACAACAAATCTGGCAGCAGCGTATCGAACAATGGCAGCAAAGCCAGCTTTCACAAAAACAGTGGTGCGAGCAACAGCAAATTAAAGTAGAAAACTGATGCCACCCAAAAGGACGACTATACGAGATAAAAAATAACTTATGAGTAAACTGGTTTGATGATTTATTAGTTTGCTTATTATAAAAATATCTTATTATTCGCCAAACATGATTGTGGGTGGCAAGCAAGTTTCGGCAAGCAAGTTTCGTGTTGACTGAATGTGTTTGGCGGCAGAGTATTTTGCGCCGAAAGAGGTCATTAGGCCGATTGATAGAGATATTAATCGAGTGATGGCTGGCGCTGGATAGCTCTCTTGGCTTTAAAGTGACTTTGGGTCGTGATGATTTTAGTACGCATCCATTTAAAGTGATTATTTTTCCTGGCATTAGTCTATAGGATGAAATTATGAGACTGTTTTTCTTTTGTTTGCTTGTTTTTGTTTCTTTGGATGTGAGAGCTATTTCTTTGCCCGTTCACATGTCTTTGGAGAAAAAGTATTTTGAATCTGATGTATGGGTGGAGTTTGATTTTTCGAGTAGCCAAATTGGGCGAGAATATAGTGAAATCAATAGTTTTTTTGAAAGAGGTGACATTGTAGGGTTGAGAGACGCTATCCCAGAATGGAATCATAAGAAAAATGGAAGGTTGGCCGAATATGTTGAAAAATTTTCTTCTGTATTAAAATCAAAGAAAAATCTTGTCGGTAGCGTGAGTTTAAAGGATAAGTTTAAGGTTGCGAATTTGCTATATTTCCCTTTGCAAAACCGGGTTGTCAATCCTGGTAGGGTTATAGATGAGAGGATTTTTTCAAAAATAAATAGCCTGGTAGTCGATCAAAAACAGAACGTCCTAAAATGACCGGTTACGGTGGTGGTTATGTCGCATGAGACTCTAGCAAGAAAAGTTGTCCTTGAGTTTTCAAAGACAACGATGGCCGACTTCCAACCCATTTACTCATCTTATGATGAGCCCTATCTCAGAGAAATGCGCAGCCGTTTTCAATTGCTGGAAAAAACTGCAAAGGTTCAGGATAGCTACAGCAAGGTAAGAATACTCACACAGTGGGTACATGGCTTGTGGCAGCATGATGGGGTCAATCAACCTGAATCATCAGACCCGATATCTATTATCGAGCAAGCACTGCAAGGACAACGTTTTCGCTGTGTCGAATATTCAATTGTATTGAATGCAGTGCTTAATGCTGTTGGACTTGTTTCGCGTATACTTTGGTTGGCAAGGGCTGATGTAGAAACCCGAGAGAGTGGCGCAGCTCATGCTGTAACTGAGTTCTTTTCTCCTGATTTGAACAAGTGGATTATGGTCGATCCACAAATGGGGGTAATGGTCTGCAAAGATAATATGCCACTGAGTGCCATCGAGCTACAGGCTGAAATTGTTCTGAATTCCAAGCTTGAGCAATCGGATGAAACAAGCGAGTTGCCGATGAGCTATTTTGAATGGATTTATCCTTATCTTTTCTATTTCGTTATTTCATATGATGCACGGATCAATCCTGAAAAGCCCCAATCAGGGCAATTAATGCTGGTGCCTATCGGCGAAAACCAGCCAAAAGTTTTTCAAAAAAAATTGCCGATTAAAGTTAACTGTACGCATTTGTTGGCTGATTTTTATCAAAAGCCAGCCTGATTGATGGTGCGTATATTTTTGTATACGCACCATCAAAAAAATTATTGCAAACGGAATTTGCCAACCAGACCTTCCAGCTGGGTATTGGCTGTTACCAGGCTTTCAACACAATTACCGGTTTCACTGCCACGTTGGTTTAATTCCAGAACAATGTTTCTGATATTTTCCAGGTTGCGGCTAATTTCATCTGCGACGGCACTTTGTTCTTCAGCAGCAGTGGCTACCTGAATATTTAAACTATTAATGTTGCCAATGGTGCTATTAATTGCACCAAGGCTGGTAGTGACTTCAGAGGTGCTATCAGCAGTGCTTTGACAAGACTGGCGAGTATTGTCCATTGCATGCTCAACCTGTGAAGAGGCGCTATTTAATTTATCCAGCATTTGACTAATTTCAGAAGTGCTCTGCTGAGTTCGAGCAGCAAGTGCGCGTACTTCGTCGGCAACTACGGCAAAGCCACGGCCTTGATCACCAGCACGTGCTGCTTCAATTGCTGCATTTAATGCTAATAAATTGGTTTGTTCAGCGATGCCACCAATCACCCCTAATACCGTGCTGATCTGGCGGGTATCTTGATGCATATCCTGAATTTTTTGTGCCATTGCATCGACTTCATCTACCAGTGCTGCGACATTAGTGACTGCCTGGCCAACCACTTGCTGTGAAATTTCTGACTCATTGGCTGCTTGCTGAGTGTTGCTTGCGGCATCGGCTGTGCTATTGGCAACACTAGATGCTGTTGCGCTCATCTCGGTAACGGCAGAAACTACCTGCTCGGTTTCGCTGCTATGGCGATTTAACACTTTCTGGTTAGCCTGAGTAATACCGTCAATTTCACCAACATTAGATGCAATATGGCCGGTGGCTTGTTTTACATCGAGCAACATTTGTTGCAGATTCTCAATGAAGGTATTAATACCCTGTGCGATTTGCCCTAAGTCATCGCGGCTATCAACTGATAATCGACGGGTTAAATCACCTTCACCACGCGCTAAATCTTGAACGACTGCTTTTAAACTGATAATTGGACGATATAAAACATTGAGCACCATGGTGGTAAAAAACACCCCCATTGCGGTAAACAATAATGTCATCCATATCATGCGGGTCGCTTCTTTGTCTAACTGCTGATAGAGCACTGCTTTGTTAACAGTTACTAGCAGTTCCCAGTGCTGGCCATTGCCTAGGGGAATGTCACTGAAAAAGCCAATTTTATTATCGCCATTCATGGTGTATTCAACGCTACCAGATTTCTGGGAAAGCATTGCTCTCTCTAAATCTGCCAGTTCGTTGCTTAAACCAGAAAGGGTGCCTTGTTTTTTTACTGAGGCAAAATCAGCCAATGCTTGACCATTTTGGTCGAATAATAATGCATAACCTCCATCAAACTGAATTTTCTGAATTTTTTCCGTGACAGCTTCAAGGCTGATGTCTGCCAATACCACACCAGAGAACTGGCCATTTTCTGTAAAAGGCTTACCAATACTAATTACGCTTTTTTTGGTGGTGGCATCAATATAAACATCGGTGATAATTCGAGCGCGAGCGTTTTTTGCCTGAATATACCAAGGTCGAGTTCTAGGGTCGTATGCATCTGGATTCATTCTGCCATTTTTGCTTGAAATTGCTTGGCCATTTTCCCATCCAATATAAGCGTCTTCTAAATGGCCAGATTCAACTATTTGATGGGCATTTTGAATGATTGCTTCAGGATTTTTAACCTGACTGAGGTAATTGCTAG
The DNA here is from genome assembly GCF_003097315.1 of Pelagibaculum spongiae. Taxonomy (NCBI): domain Bacteria; kingdom Pseudomonadati; phylum Pseudomonadota; class Gammaproteobacteria; order Oceanospirillales; genus Pelagibaculum; species Pelagibaculum spongiae. Next base: position 364,496 of record NZ_QDDL01000001.1, on the reverse strand, counting down.
CAGCATCTACCAGACGATTTTTTTCATCAATCCAGCTGGCAATACTCTGTGCTTGAGAATCGAGCACTTGTATTGAATAGTCATTGGCTGCTTTTGAAATGGATTTTTCAATTCCGCGATAAGCCATAAAGTTGGTAGCGCAAAGTGACAACATAATGGCCAGACCGACACAGCAATAAATTCGTGCCTTAAAGCTTAGATTATTCATTCAATAGGTCACTCGGGTTAAAAGCAGGGCGCCAGTACGGCAAGAGATTTTGTCAGCAATTTAACGATTCTTTTACTGGGAAAGTATTACTTACGTCAATAAATTACGCCCGATATTGAAAACATGTCACGTTATTGTCAGCGATCAATCAACAGATGTTAGCAAATTGCTGCTAAGTAAAATTAGTTGAATCTTTATGTGTTACTTATCGTAAAGGTAAAGCTGAAAAAAAACGGACCGAGGCCCGTTTTATAGCGTTTGAAAAAAAGTTTTACCGGCTAATCTAATTTAAATTTTCCGATTAGCTGTTCCAATTGCTGATTGGTGCTAACTAAGTTTTCAACGCATTGTCCAGTTTCACCACCACGAGAATTTAATTCAACAACAATGTTTCGAATATTAACTAAGTTTCGGTTAATTTCATCGGCGACTGCACTTTGTTCTTCTGCTGCGGTGGCCACTTGAATATTCAAATTGTTGATGTTGGAAATGGTGTGATTAATGGTTGTTAGGCTACTGGTCACTTCAGCGGTACTTTCTGCTGTGCTTTGACAAGATTGTCGAGTGCTGCCCATGGCATTTTCAACTGAAGATGAAGCCTGATTAAGCTGATCTAGCATGCTATTAATTTCAGCGGTGCTTTTTTGAGTTCTTGCTGCCAATGCGCGAACTTCATCGGCAACGACTGCAAAGCCGCGCCCTTGATCGCCAGCTCGAGCGGCTTCGATTGCCGCATTTAATGCCAATAAATTGGTTTGCTCTGCAATATCACCAATTACATTTAATACTGAGCTAATTTGCAAAGTATCTTGATGCATGGTTTGGATGCGCTGGGCCATATGGTCAACTTGTTCGACTAATGATTGAACATTATCAACCGCGTGATTGACTACTTTTTGTGAAGCAGATGATTCTTCAGCCGCTTGCTGAGTGTGGCTAGCGGCATCGGCGGTGCTATTGGCAACACTTGACGCAGTAGCGCTCATTTCAGTGACGGCAGAAACGACCTGCTCAGTTTCACTGCTATGGCGATCTAACACCTGCTGGTTTGCTTGAGTAATATTACTGATTTGATCGATATTGCTGGCGATTGAACCAGTGGATTGGCAAACTTCCTTCAGCATCGATTGTAAATTACCAATAAAGGTATTTACGCCTTGTGCAATCTGTCCAAGATCATCTTTACTAGTGACTTTTAAACGACGAGTTAAATCACCTTCGCCACCCGCTAAATCTTGAATCATTTGCTTTAAGACTAAGATAGGGCGATAGAGAATGTTTAATACTAAAATCGTAATCGCAACGCCCAAAATGGTAAAGCCAAGCGTTGACAGCAGCATAAAGCTAACCGCTTCATTTAACTCTTCGTAAACTACTTCTTGGTTAACGGTAACCAGTAGCTTCCATTTTTTACCATCACCCAATTCAATGTCGTTAAAGAAGCCGACTTTATTATCGCCATTTAATTGATACTCTAAGCTGCCAGAGTTTTGGCTGATCATCGCTTTTTCTAAGCTTCGCAATTCTGGGTCTGAACCACTTAAAGAACCGTCTTTTTTAACGCCGGCGAAATCAGCCAGTGCTTTACCTTTTTGATCGAATAAAAGGGCATAGCCACCTTTAAACTGAATTGATTGCACTCGTTTAGTAATTTCAGCCAGGCTGATATCGGCTAAAACAGAACCGGAAAACTGACCATTAATAATGATTGGCATACCAATGCTCATCACATTATTGCCGGTGAGAGCATCTGCATAGACATCAGTTACTACTAGTTGGCGGGTTTGCTTGGAATCGGCGTACCAGGGGCGAACTCTTGGATCGTAACTCGAGGCATCAAGCAATCCTTTCTGGCTGGTATAGGCGCTGCCATCTTCATAGCCAATGTAGGCTTCTTCTAATTGGCCGGTCACCACCATTTGCCGAGCATTGGCAATAATCATTTCGGAAGATGGATTGTTAGCAAGAAATTCTGCTGAGGCAGTGACTAGGCTTTGTTTGGCTCTTATCCAGGCAGATATTGCTTTGGCTTGTGAGTCGAGTACCAACATCGAGTAGCTATTAGCGCTACTGGCAATATTTTTTTCGAATTCTTTATAAGCTAGATAATTGGTAGTCGACAGGGAAAGCAAAATTGCCATTCCCACACATAAATAGATCCTAGCTTTAAAACTGAGATGAATCATAGCCTGCTCTCTGATGTGCCCTGATAACAAGTTATCGGCTTTAGGACCTAACAACTTGAAAGCAAAACAGATGAACGGCGACAAAAAAATACCGCTTTTGCGGCAAACAATCGTTTGTTTCAATCGATCATAAGTGATAAAACACAATTGTAATCAATATTTAGTTTCAAGGATTCGCTTAGCTATCGTTTGATTAAAATTATTTTATTTTGGTGTTAGTAGCTAGTTCGTCTGGTATGACCATTTGATAATTAAAATTGGATGTGAAGCTTATTAATGAGTTAAGCCCATCTCGCAGATTCAGATCCCACTCAAATTTTCATATTGATTCCTGTTTTGTAGTGCTGAAGATCAAACTGATAAACCCGCTAGCGTTGATTCACTAATTAGATTTCGATAATGCATAGGTTGTTTTGAACACTAATGCGATAAAGTTTTAAGTTGTTGTTTGTTATTGGTTATTTATTTAATTTTATTTGGTTTTTCCTAGCTGGCACGCAAATTGAACTGTATCTGGCAAGCGAGACGCTCCTGGTTCCTTGCATATTTGATGGACTCGGTAGGGAGCTTTCTCAGCGTCGAACGTATCGATTGTGTTGAGCGTATCGACTGATTTTATTAATTATCAGATTAAGGGAAACCCATCATGTCCGATTTAGCTAAGTTGCTTGAACAGATTGAATCACTGGATTCTGAGTTGCACCTGAAAGATTTCTTGCTGACTTGGGAGCAAACCCCGCAAGAGTTAGAGCAAGTGCTGCTGGTTGCAGATGCCTTGCGTGAAATGCGTAACCAGAATATTTCCAGCCGTGTATTTGACTCTGGCCTAGGTGTTTCTTTGTTCCGTGATAATTCTACCCGGACACGTTTTTCTTATTCCTCAGCATGTAATTTATTGGGCTTGGCAGTTCAAGATCTAGACGAAGGCAAAAGCCAGATTGCTCACGGTGAAACTACTCGTGAAACAGCCAATATGATTTCTTTCTGTGCAGATGTTATCGGCATTCGTGACGATATGTATCTTGGTCATGGCAACAAGTACATGCGTGAAGTAGCTGATGCATTGGACTTCGGTAAAGAAAATGAAGTACTGGCCCAGCGCCCTGCATTAGTTAACCTGCAGTGCGATATTGACCACCCAACTCAGTCAATGGCGGACTTGGCATGGTTAAAAGAGCATTTCGGTTCTTTAGAAGCATTAAAAGGCAAAAAGATTGCAATGACTTGGGCGTATTCTCCAAGTTACGGCAAGCCACTGTCAGTTCCTCAGGGCATTATCGGTTTGATGACTCGCTTTGGTATGGATGTGACGCTGGCCCACCCAGAAGGCTATGACCTGATTCCTGAAGTCGTTGAAACCGCTAAGCACAATGCTGAGGCCAGCGGCGGTTCTTTTACTCAAGTAGCCAGCATGGAAGAAGCATTTAAAGATGCCGACATTGTTTACCCTAAATCCTGGGCGCCATATCAGGTAATGGGCGAGCGTACAGAATTGTTATATGCCAATGACCAAGAAGGGCTGAAGCATTTAGAAGAGAAATGTCTAGCACAAAATGCCCAGCATAAAGATTGGCATTGCACCGAAGAAATGATGAAGCAGACCAAAGACGGTGAAGCTTTATATATGCATTGCTTACCAGCAGATATTACCGGTGTTTCTTGTAAAGAAGGCGAAGTGACTGAAGGCGTATTTAATAAATACCTAGTAGACACTTATAAAGAAGCGGGTTGGAAGCCATTCATTATTGCTTCAATGATCTTTAACCGTAAGTTTGCTGAGCCAGCAAAAGTACTGAAAGAGCTAATCGAGCGTTCACAAAAGCGTGTAGAAGCGCAGTAATTGTTGATCGGTGTTCCGGTCTGCCTTTTTAAGGCAGACCGGGGTTTTAATCCCGGGTACTTTGGGAGTTCAGGAGCTTAAAAATGGCGCAGTATCGCTGTAATGAATGTCACACTCACTATCCAATCTCAACTGATTTGATGCTTTGTCCTGCTTGTAAAAGTAAGCAAAAAGTAAATGAACCACTGCGTGGTGTATTAGAAGTTGATTTTTCTGTTAAAGGAAAAAGTGATTTGTCTGGTACTTCATTGAGTGATATTCGTGATTGGTTACCTGTTTCTAAACAAAGCTTTGCCCCCATCCCTGTTGGCAATACGCCGATGTGGTCACCGACTCGATTGAGTGAATCGCTTGGGTTAAATAATTTATTTATTAAGGATGATGGTGCTAACCCAACTAGTTCGTTCAAGGATCGTGCATCCTGGATGGTTTCAGCATTTGCTAAAGAAAATGGCATTAATGAAATTGTGTTGGCATCCACCGGTAATGCGGGCTCATCCATGGCCGGTATTGCAGCAGCATCAGGTCAGAAGGTTACCTTGTTTCTGCCAAAGGCTGCACCAGCAGCAAAAATGATTCAGGCGCAACAATATGGTGCCAATTTAATTCTGGTTGACGGTAATTATGACCGGGCTTGCGAACTCGCGCTGGATTACAGTAATAAATTTGGTGGCATGAATCGAAATACTGCTTTTAATCCGATGACGATTGAAGGTAAGAAAACCGTTTCCATTGAAATGGTCCGTCAATTGGAAAAAGCACCTGACCATGTTTTTGTAGCGACGGGCGATGGTTGTATTGCTGGCGGTGTTTACAAGGGTTTCCGTGATTTAATCGAAGCGGGTGTAATTGATGAAATGCCGATTATTTGGGTGGTGCAATCATCTAATAGCGATGCCTTGTGTATTGCGATGGAAAAAGGGCATTTCGAAAAAATTTCTGCCACCACGATTGCCGACTCAATAAGTGTTGATGTGCCAGCTAATGGCTATCAATTATTGGGTTATTTAAAGCAATACGATGGGCGCTGTATTCGAGTGGCAGATGACGCCATTTTAAAAGCGCAAAAGTATCTATCTGAATCGAGTGGACTGTTTTCAGAACCAGCAGGTGCAACGGCGTTTGCTGGTTTGTTGGCAGTAAAAGACCAGTTGCCAGCTGACAGCACAGTTGTAGTTTTGGCAACCGGCAATGGACTTAAAGATGCGGCTACCGCAGCGAAAGGTAATCCACTATTACCTGAGCCAATAGGCTCAATTAATGAGTTACTGGTAAGCGAAGCCTGAAAAGGTATTTCGGTAAAAGCATTAATTATTAAGCGTTAATTGTTAATCAGTATTTAAGTTTTGAGGTGAATCAAATGAGCGATAAAAAAGTCATTCCTTTTTCTGAAGTGCTAGAGAAAGCTAAAGGTTACCGTGCTGATATGTCAGCGTTTTTGCGCGATATGATTCGCATTCCTAGTGAATCTTGCGATGAAGAAAAAGTTGTATTGCGCATTAAAGAAGAAATGGAAAAGGTTGGTTTTGACAAGGTTGAAATCGATCCAATGGGCAACGTATTAGGTTATGTGGGCCATGGTGAGCGGATTATTGCGATGGACGCACACATCGACACAGTCGGTGTTGGTGACCAATCACTGTGGAACTACGATCCCTATGAAGGTTTTGAAGACGACGAAATCATTGTAGGTCGTGGTGCATCAGACCAAGAAGGCGGCATGGCTTCAATGGTTTATGCCGGTAAGATCATTAAAGATTTAGGGCTGGAAGATGATTATACGTTAATCGTTACCGGTACCGTTCAAGAAGAAGATTGTGACGGTCTTTGCTGGCAGTACATTATCGAACAAAGCGGTATTAAGCCTGAGTTTGTAGTGTCTACTGAGCCTACCGATGGCGGCATCTACCGCGGTCAACGTGGTCGGATGGAAATTCGTGTTGAAGTGAAGGGCGTTTCTTGTCACGGATCTGCGCCAGAACGTGGTGACAATGCAATCTTTAAAATGGCTCCAATCCTTAGCGAAATCAAAGTGCTTAGTGAAAATCTAGGTGATGATGAATTCTTGGGTAAGGGTACTTTGACTGTTTCAGAAGTGTTTTTCACTTCACCAAGTCGTTGTGCGGTTGCAGATAGCTGCGCTATTTCAATTGACCGTCGCCTGACTGCAGGTGAGAGCTGGGAAGGAGCGCTGGAAGAAATTCGCGCATTGCCAGCAGTACAAGCGGCTCAAGGTGAAGTGACCATGTACAACTATGATCGCCCAGCATACACAGGTCTAGTTTACCCAACTGAATGTTACTTCCCTTCATGGGTGATTCCATCGGATCACGTAGTGACTGAAACACTGGAAGACAGCTATCGCTTGTTGTTCGACAAAGAACCTCGTACTGATAAGTGGACCTTCTCTACCAATGGCGTATCTATCATGGGTCGCCATGGTATTCCTTGCATCGGCTTTGGCCCTGGTAAGGAAGCAGAAGCGCACTTCCCTAACGAGAAAACTTGGAAAGAAGATTTGGTTACTTGTGCCGCTATGTACGCAGTTATTCCGCTGATGTATTTGGATAAAGCGTAATCGATCTGGTTAAAAACAAGATCTGACTTAGGCATGATTCACCCGACTCAGAATGTTTCGAGTCGGGTGTTTAATCCCAGAGGAAAAATTATGTCAGCCGCAGAAAAAAACGCTCAGATTAATAGTGATAATAACCTGGCGAAAGAGGGCGGTAAGTGCGCCACTTTAATTAAAAATGCAACTTTGGTTAATGCTGATAGTACCAGCCATGTCGATATTTTAATTGAAGACGGTAAGATCGCCGAAATCGCGCCATCAATTTTTCGGCCTGATGCCGAGCAGATCGATGCATTTGGTAAATATGTAATGCCCGGTGGCATCGACGCTCACACCCATTTCAATATTGATGTGGGGTTGGCGCAAAGTTGTGACGATTTTGAATCAGGCACAATTGCGGCAGCCTGTGGCGGCACCACTACGATTATCGACCATATGGGCTTTGGCCCTGAAGGTTGCAATCTCCACCATCAATTAGCACGTTATCATGCTTTTGCAGCAGATAAAGCAGTGGTCGATTACAGCTTTCATGGCGTCATTCAACATGTTGATGATTCGATTCTTGATGAAATGGAATCGATGGTACTTCAAGAAGGTATTTCCAGTTTTAAACTTTATTTAACTTATAAACACAAGCTTAACGATGGCGAAGTGCTTCGTGTGCTTGAACGGTTAGGTCAGCTGGATGCCTTAGCCTGTGTTCACCCAGAAAATGATCAAGCAATTAGCTGGTTGCAGCAGAAATATATTTCCCAAGGAAATACTGGGCCAATTTATCATGCATTAAGCCGCCCACCAGAATGTGAGGCAGAAGCGATTGCTCGGATGATTAATTTAGCAGCAATTGCCGGTAATGCACCTTTGTATATTGTTCATTTATCTAATGGTCCCGGACTAGATTATATTCGGTTATCCCAGCAAGAAGGTCAGCCTGTTTTTGCTGAAACCTGCCCGCAATATTTAACCCTCGATATCGGCCGTTATAACGAGCCGGAAATGGGTGGTTTGAAATATATTATGAGCCCACCATTGCGCGATATGGATCACCAGAACAGCTTATGGCAAGGCTTGCAAGATGGCAGTATTTCTACCGTTGCAACCGATCATTGTAGTTTTACTTTCGAACAAAAATTATCGGGAAGAAATGATTTTAGAATGTGTCCCGGTGGTGCACCAGGTGTTGAAACGCGCATGCCGCTGATGTTTTCTGAAGGGGTCATGAAAGGCAAGCTGGGCATTAATCGTTTTGTCGATATAACCAGCACTCGACCTGCTAAATTATTTGGATTATATCCACGCAAGGGTGTGGTTCGTGAAGGCGCAGATGCTGATTTAGTGATATTTGATCCAGACCGCTGTGTTCGCATTACTCAGCGCCATTTGCATGGAAATAGCGACTACAGCCCATTTGAAGGTATGGAAGTTCGTGGTTGGCCAGTTCTGACTATGGTACGTGGTCAGATTGTTGCTAAGGATGGACAATTTGTCGGTGCTCCAGGGTATGGCGAGTTCTTAAAACGCTCGGGTTTGCCAGAGGAATATCACTTCTTTCAAACAGCTTAGTTCAAGGTAATAACTGATATATCATGCGTTTCCAGCTGCCAGTCCTTGCTCTTATTCTCATTGTGAGAGGTTAGAATGAGTAGTAAAGGGTAGGCAGCTGAGAGCGTATTTTTTTTGTAGTTTATTTATCGCATTTTGATATTTTTTCACCATTAGAAATTAACAAGACAACTGCAATTCTCAATATATATTTGCAGATTGATCAAACGATTGTCTGCCAGCTATTTGTCATGGTTCACGCCACTAATTAATACCACCAATTAATACCTTTTATACTTATAGAAACCCTTTGGCACTGTTTTTTTTAATTTTAAAAATAGCTAAGAGGCTCAGGAATTTGAAATTGTCTCGGACGTTGTAGGTTTGATGAGTGTTAACGAAATCAGACATCTGGCGATAGATTCCAAAAGTGTCTGATTGCGTCGAAGGCTTATCAAACCTACCCACAACCTAAAGTTCGACACCTCGAAAAACAGGGTGTTTATTATATTTTGAAGCCCTAAGAAGTTGGTATGGATGATGCATTGAATCATGCAATATCAAGTGTAGGGGGCAACACTGAAATGATTAAATTTCAGCTGCTTTTACTACATGAATTTTAAATTAAAAATAGATCTTAAAATCACAGACATCAGACGTGTTTGACAAGTCTGAATGATTTTAAGAGCGTTAGAGGTGAATTATGCTGGTTGTTGTAGCTTTAGGTGGAAATGCCATTTTACAGCGGGGCGAGCCGTTGGAATGTAGCGTTCAACGTGAAAACATTCGGACTGCTGCTCGTTCTATTGCCAAGTTGGCAGAGAATCATCAAGTGGTTTTAACCCATGGTAATGGACCGCAAGTGGGTTTGCTGGCATTAATGAATGAAGCTTATAGCGATGTAGCTCCTTATCCACTGGATGCTTTGGGTGCCCAAACTCAAGGCATGATCGGCTTTATGTTCGAGCAAGAACTGCGCAATTTTATGCCAGATCGTAAGGTGTGCACGGTATCCACTCAAACATTGGTTGATCCTCAAGATCCTGCATTTTCTGACCCAGATAAATTTGTTGGGCCGGTTTATAGCAAGCAGCAGGCAGAAGAACTGTTAAAGAAAAACCCAGGCTGGGCAATCAAGGCCGATGGTAAATATTTCCGCCGGGTTGTGCCTTCGCCTATGCCAAGTGAAATTCTCGAATTACCTTCTTTGCGTCATTTATTATCCAGTGGCGACATTACGGTAATTTGCGGTGGTGGCGGTGGTATTCCAGTTAAGCGCATTAATGGAAAACTCGAAGGTGTTGAAGCGGTGATCGATAAAGATCGCGCTTCTCGAGTGCTGGCGCGTGATATTGGTGCTGATGCTTTGTTGATTTTGACGGACGTCGCTGCGGTAGCCACCCAATACGGTGATCCTGCTTCTCAAGATATTCGCTTGGCAACGCCAGACAAAATGGATTCTTTTGGTTTTTCTGCAGGTTCAATGGGACCAAAAGTGGAAGCAGCCAATGGTTTTGTTCGTGATGGTGGGAAATTATCTGGTATTGGTTCATTAGAACAAGCTGCTGAAATAATTGAAGGCTTAGCGGGCACTACGATTAAAGCAGAAGTTGAAAATGAGATTCAATATTATTCGTCGATTGAGCAAGCTGCAGGTTTTTAAAATAGTTTAATAGACACTTAAATATGCATGCAGGACACTTCAATCAATTTGATAAAGTGTCCTGTTTTTATCATTTTGTTGTCTCAACTCAATAAAGTTTATTCCGATTGTTACCATAATCAAATCAGCTTCAAAATTGGTCAGTCAGATTATTTGCTGGCGGACAACCAGTTTTTAGGGAGGAGAGCTTGTTGTGCAATCTGAATTAATGTCTGTCCAGTCATCGGTAAACCGTTTTGTTCAAGTGTTGTCCCGAATACTAAAACTCGAAGTTGAAGTGATTGACACAGATATGGTTCGTGTCGCTGGCACAGGGCCTTATGGGCAAGATATTGGTAAACAATTGCATGGTGGTACACGTGTATTGCGCGGTGTATTGTCGACCAGAAACCACAAAATTGTTCGTCATGCTGGCCAAGACGTGGCTTGTGAGGGGTGTAGTAAGCGAGAGAATTGCACAGAAACTGCCTCGATGGGCGTTCCGCTGATTATTGGCAATGATATTCTCGGTGTGATTAATCTGGTGTGTTTTAATCAAGATCAACGGGTTCGCCTGCTCGATAATATCACCGACTTATTAGAATACATTAAAGGTATGGCACAGTCTTTTATTGCAAAAGTGCTGCAAGATAGCCAGCCAGTGATGGACTCTGCTTCTTTGATTCGAATGCTGGCAAGTAGCTTAAATCAAGGGCTTTTATTGATGAATGATCGAGGGCGCGCTATTTTTGCCAATCGGTCAGCCAGAGAACAATTAGGTATAGGTTCTTTAGATTTAATGGAATCAGATGTCATGCTTCGGCCGTTCGGCCAGGCATCTTCCTCTGCCGGATTTCGCCAAGAATATCTAATTCGTATGGCAGATATTGAGCAGCGATTACCCGGGCAATTATTACACTGTGGTAGTCAACAAATTCTGGTGTTATCTGACGACTATATGCCACCCGAAACTATGAAACGCCCCGGCCAAAAACAGAGAATGGTCGGTAAGTCGGCGGCAATGGATAAACTTAGAAAGCAAGTTGCACAAATTTCTTCCAGTCCATCTAGTGTCATGGTTTGCGGTGAAAGCGGCACAGGTAAGGAAGTACTTGCCCAGGCGATTCATGATTCTGGTTGTCGAGCATCGAGACCTTTTGTGGCAATTAACTGTGCAGCAATTCCAGCTGAATTGTTGGAGAGTGAATTATTTGGTCATGTCAAAGGCGCATTTACTGGTGCATCGAGCAAAGGTAGTACTGGCCTGATTCGTAGCGCCGATGGCGGCACTTTGTTTCTGGATGAAATTGGCGATATGCCGATTCATTTACAAGCCAAGCTATTGAGAGTGTTAGAAAAGCGCGAAGTGACACCAGTGGGTTCAAGTAAAACTGTTCCAGTAGATATTCGGGTGATTTCTGCAACTAATCAACACGTTGATCAGTTGATTGAACAAAAATTGTTTCGTGCAGATTTATTCTACCGTTTGAACGTTATACCTATGTATTTGCCACCGCTTCGAGAGCGGGGCGAAGATATTTTATTGCTGACTGATTTTTTCCTCGGGCTTCACTCAAGAAATCTTGGTGTGCAGCGCCCAGATTTGACACGTGAAACTAAAAATTTGCTGCTTCGCTGGAACTGGCCGGGTAATGTACGAGAGCTGGGTAATTTGATTGAATTTTTAGTCAATATGGTTGAGCCTGGCCGTAGTATTGATACTGAATTATTACCCGATTATTTTAATCCGAATTTTGTTCGGCCAAAGCCACATTTGATTACTGCTTCTGCCATAGCACCTCAGCCATATTCACAGTCAGCGGCACAACCCATTATTGCACCAGTGCCGGTGGCAGCTGAACAGGTTGCTGAAAGATCTGCTGCTCCAGTGCAGTTAGTGCCATCTCAAGCAACAGATGATTTTGATTTAGAGCAGCTAGAAATGCATACCATTAGTCAAGCCTTGGCTCATTTCGGTCGCTGCAATGAATCCAAGCAGAAAGCTGCGGATGCGCTAGGCATTGGTATTGCTACCTTGTATCGAAAAATTAAGAAATATCAGTTAGAAGATTAACAGTTACTTTTTATTGAACAGAGCGGTTGCTCGATTGACCGCCTTTTCGCTTATCTATTGAAAATACGCTTAGATTTTTAGTATTTACAAATCAATACAAAAGTAATCAATAGTTGGTTTTTATTGTACGAGGTTGTTTTACATATCAGTTGATCAATTTTTTTTCGGTAACAGGCGTTAAATAGCAGTTAACTGTGAATTATTTCCTTCTTTTTAAGTAGTGGTAAGGCTAGACTTGGCGAAAGTTAACCGAGTCGTTAAGGTTTTTCTCTTGCCTCTTATAAGGATGTTGAAGGTTGTTTGCTTGTCGCTAATGCTCTTTATAGGGCTGTCAGGTTGTGCAACCAGTTCCATATTTCTTCCCTATCCTGAGCAGGCCGAACTGGTCAGGCAATCTTTGGCTAGCCAGCCACCGCAGCTTTTATCTACATCGCCCGGACCAAATTTACTTTTACATGAGCTGGAAAACGGGAGAGTTCAACAGCTAGCTTCTGAATACGCTGCTTCGCAAATCAGTTTTGATGCCGCAAGTCGCCAATACCAGGAACGTGACACAGAAGCAGTCTTGGACATTAGTAATGGGGCAACTCAAGCAGCATCATTGGCAGTTAATGATAATTTGCTGACATATCCTGAATATGGATATGAGCGAGTTTTGTTGCATTTGTATCAAGCCTTTAATTATCTTGGACAAAATAATCTGGTTGCGACTCAAGTTGAGTTACGCAAGGCCGCTGAACATCAGCAATATTTGCAAGACAATTTTTCTGAGCGTTCGGCTAATCAGATCGATAAAGCCAAAAAGTTTCATATTGATTTGTCTCAGCTAGATAGTGCGCTTCCGCAATTAAGTCAGCAGCAGGTACAGGTTAATAACTCTTATCAGAATGCATTTGTTTATTACGCTTCAGCCATTATTTGGGAAGCATTAGGTAATACTAACGATGCGTTAGTTGATTATCGAAAGGCTAGTACACTGGTTCCAGATAATGCTTGGCTTGCTGCTGATTTGCACCGACTTGAGCAGGGGCAGCAAGTGGCCGATGAGGAACATGGCCGGCTGGTTGTTATTTATGAAGATGGTTTAGTTGAGCCGAGAAGTGATCTTTCTTTGGATATTTGGTTGTACCCGGATAAAATTTTGCCAATCAGTTTTCCTTGGTATGCCGGATACCAAAAATGGAATAGCAGTAGTTTGCAGGTTTCTACCGAAAGAGAGAGTCTGGGGCAAACGCAAGTAATCGCCAATATTCAAGGTTTAGCGGTTCAAGCATTAAAAGAAGCTTACCCCGGTATTTTAATTCGAGAAATTTTACGTGGCAGAGCCAAGTATGAATTACTCAATAACACCGTTGATAATGACAACATACTGGTTTTTATTGCAGCCCAAGTTTATACCTTAGCAACATCTGGACCTGATTTGAGAAGCTGGCTGACTTTGCCAGATAACGTGCAGATTTTGAGCCGACAATTACCGGTGGGCAAACAAAAGATTCGTTTGAATTCAGGTGCAATTAGTAGAGAAGTTGAGCTAGATATTGCTCCAGGAGAAACGCGGATTTTACGTGTGCTTAGAGTGAACTACCTACTCGACTATCAAGAGTTTACGATTAATCGCCAGTAATATACGCTGGAATAACTGAAAGGTGAGAATATGAAATTCAAGGCTTTGCTTGCCGCAGCAGCTTTAACAGCGTTGGCGGGTTGTAGTGCAGTCAATACATCGGCGGTGGTCGATACTGGTAAAGAAACCACTATTATTTCTAGTCAAAATAACCCGTTGCTATCATCTCGACTGGAAATCGCTGCTGTTAAAACAGCAACAGTAGGTGAGTTGTTTAAAGCGCAAGTTGAATTGCGAAACCGTTGGGTGTTTGAACTAGATTTTGAATATAAATTTCAATGGTTTGATCAAGATGGTTTTGAATTAGCAACGGAGCAGCGACCATGGACTCGAGTCATTTTCTCAGGAAGTGAGAGCAAGTTTGTACAAGCAACGGCACCTATGCCACAGGCTGTGTCTTTTAAAATTCTAGTTAGGGATTAACGGAGAAAATTTATGAAATTTTCGAAAATGGCTTTAAGATTCTTGAAAATAACATTAGTAGTGCCGCTGATAGTCGTTGCTGCTGGCTGTAGTACAAAAATCGTTTACCAAGATCCACAATCGGTTGAAACGGTTAATGAGAATTTTGGTTCGACTGACTTGCAGCAAATTGCTACGGCAATGGTTGATGACATGCTGAGTTTTGGGCCTTTGGTGAAAATTACCGCCAATAGCCGTCCGGTAATGTTTGTTGATCAAATCAAAAACAAAACCAGTGAACATATTGATACAGAATCCATCACGGACACCATTCAAAGTCGACTTCTGCGTTCAGGTAGTTACCGATTTATAGATACCACTGCGCTGAAGCAAGTAAAGGATCAACTGTCTTACCAGCAAGACACTGGGTTAGTTAATCAAGCGACTGCGGTAAAAGTTGGTCGACAAATTGGCGCGCAATATATGCTTTACGGCAATTTGTCGAGCATTGTAAAACGCCAGAGTGATAAGCGCAGCGTTTATTACAAGTTCACACTTAAACTACTCGATTTGGAAAGTGGTTTAATTGAATGGACCGATGAAAAAGAAATTCGTAAGTTAAGAGAAAAAAGCTTATTAGGCTTGTAGATAAACTTTGTAAATAAGGTTTATAGATAAAAAAAAGAGCTGGTATTTCGCCAGCTCTTTTTTTTGTTTTTATTATAATTTTTTCCGTCTCAAGTAAAAAATACTGAAGATTGGCAGCAATAATAAGTAGATCCATGAAAAGACAGCACCACCAGACTCGCTGCCTTGTGTGGTTGACACATCACTTGAACCTAATGGGTTAAAAAATATTTGTGTACCGCCATTGGTTTGCGATGCAGCAATCAAGTCAGGATAGTTGTCATTGTTTATGTCAGCAGAAGTAACCACCGGATTTGATACTGTATTGTAAGCTACAGGTGCTGCATCATAAACATTTTGTTTCCGACTACCACGGCTATAGAGTAAGCCATCTCCATTGGATAGCTGTAAATAAAGATCGTCGCGACCATTATTATCAAAGTCGGATACTAATAAATCAGTTATTGAATTAGGAACTGGAGCGAAGCTCGCGCTGTTAAAAGAATGATTGAAATTTAAAGCATCAACCAAATAACCTTGGCCATAGTCAACTGATCTTCCAAGGACCCCCGGTATGCCTGCACCGATAAAGTCAGGTGTTTCATCGCCATTACCAAAGCTGGTAAATTTACCGGCAATAAAGTTTGATGAAAAAATTACATTGTCGTCGATTTCAGGTGTTGGAAACCTTGTTGCCAGTGAAGTTTCTGTTGAGATGGACTCATAAATATAACTAAGGCCATCCTGATTCATAAAGAAAATATCAGGCACGGTATCATCATTAATTAATGCGGTTAACACGCCGCGAGTCTCAAAATTGCCGTCAATAGAAAGGCTTGGGCTGTTTGCTTGAGAAATGCTTGAGCCTGTATTAGTGACAATAAGATTCGGCCCTTTATTTCCTAGAATTAAATCAGGCAGTGCGTCTCCTGTGATATCTACAAGTGCTGCAGATCGTATGTCTTGTGGTGATACAGAGACTAGATTGCCTACTGAAAAAACTTGCTGATCATTTATTTCATATTGCACCAAGCCACCAGTTGAGGCTGGAACTCCACTAGATGCAGGGATAGAAGGGTAGGTGACAATTAAATCTAATAAATCATCGCCATCAATATCGCCCGCTAAAATTTCATTGGCTGATGGTGTTGCTGCTCCGGGCAAAGAGATAGGTGTTGTGCTGAATAACCCGTTACCCTGATTAATAAAAATTTTCACCGTCGATGCGCCATGGGAACCCACAAGTAGATCTTTGTAACTATCACCGTTTACATCAATTGCTCGTACAACGCTGGCATTATTTGCTGAAGCCAAGGTTTGCTGAGGATTGCTTCGTACTTGATTAACAATCTGTATTGTAGGGTAGGCGTCGTTATTAAAGCGATCTGTTTCAGCATTTGAAGCAGTGATGCGGCCAACAATACCTAGCGCATCCAAAGGGATGGAGTTTGCTGTGATTTGGACCTGAATAGTTTGTGGCGTGTTGGCTTGAAGTACTAATGGGCAAGAAAAGCTAGACTGACCAAAAGTGTTGGTTGTGAGGT
Organism: Pelagibaculum spongiae; assembly: GCF_003097315.1. NCBI lineage: Bacteria > Pseudomonadati > Pseudomonadota > Gammaproteobacteria > Oceanospirillales > Pelagibaculum > Pelagibaculum spongiae. The sequence continues at coordinate 348,232 of NZ_QDDL01000001.1, read as the reverse complement.
CACTGCAGGTAGTAGTGTCACTGGAAACAACAGTTTCAACATCACTATTACTATGAGCAAAAGAAATGCTGGTTGTTCTGCTGGCAGCTTCACTAGGGCTGGCGGAATACTCGACAGAAAAAGTAAAGATCGCAGGCTGGTTAAGCTCAACATAATTACGATTGGTAGTACTATCAACCGTAACGTCAAAAGCGTAGCTTTGAGTCGCAAATAATAATGCTGACAGGGTGCTAAAGGTGAATGTTTTTTTGATGCTCATAGTTTTACCAAGTAGAAAGTACGTTGAATTTAAAATTAATAAATGTTGTTGTTTTGACAGTTTAGTAAAAATGAATGGTGTCGTTCTTTAATAATAAACTTGTTATTTGTTTTGAGGGTTGGTTGGCAAAAAATAGTATTCCAGTTTACTAGCTTTTTCATTGTTGCATGAAGGAAAGGTAGTAGTGGTGGGGTAGTTGCTAAACCGGGTTTGGTTTGTGGGTTTTCTAAGATTAATAGAGCTTATGTCGTGATTTAAATAATTCTGGTTTGGTTTATTATTAATCTGGTTTACTAGCTATGTTTTCTATCGTTTCTTAAGCATGGCTAAGTATTTATTAGTCCTGTTGGTTAACTGGTTGGTAGGTCATTTCAAGCCTTTTGGATATTCATTTTCATTGTTTGTAACGCAATAAATTAAACCTGCAATCGAAACGCCCAACTCCGTATGATGAAGCCTTGTATTGCACATTTTAGCAATTACAAAATAGTTCGGAGTGCTATCCAGTTTTATGGTGATTGTAATAGACTAGCTCTAGAAAACTTCTTGATTACAAATGGTCGGTGACAAATGTAATAGTCGTGCCTGATTTTGTAGCGTCCGACAAAAGACAATGAAATAGATCGGGTGTTAACTTAAAAGGTATAGCAAACCATCTTTAGCTGGGTATCGATAGATTTTCTGGTCAAATTCAATGAAATAAAGTTAAGATACCGCAGGTGCAACAAACCTCCCCTGGCAGTGGACGCCAATAACAATAAAATCAGGGAATTCAACATGGACAGTAATCTCGATACAAAACCGCAGACCCAAGATGATTCAAGGCCGCCAACTTCCGCAGCAAGCACTGCTGAAGTAGTTGTGACCCAAGATAGCAAAAATCTCGCTTTGCTTACTTGGCTCGCTACATTCTTTCTTGGTTTTGTACCAGGACTCATCATTTATGTATTCAAGAAAGATGATGCCTATCTGCTAGATCAGGCGAAGGAAGCCTTAAACTGGTCAATCACGCTCATCTTGGCCTATACGATAGCATTTGCTTTAACCTTCGTTGTTATTGGCATCTTGCTGATTCCAATTGTCGCATTATGCCATTTGGTTTTTTGTATTATGGGTATGGTTAAAACACACGATGGTGCAGCGTTTAGAGTGCCATGGACTCTGCGTTTAATTAAATAAATCAACTAGATGTTTTTATAAAGCTCAATCGATATCTTCGGTTGAGCTTTTTTGTTGTTTTCTAATTTAAGGTTTTGCCACTTTTTTGGAGGGAGATAACTGCTGATGAGTTGTTCTCGTTTGACAGTTACTCTGCTCAAGTCAGAAAAATTGAAACCAGTAGGACGGCAGCTTGAAACATTGAGCTATTCCAACAAGGACTATCAAAAAGATAATAATGATCATTTTAATTTAAGGGGTAAGGCGGATACAATCCGCGCAGTTTTTGAGTCGTAAGTTAAGATTGCTTGCGACCTTTATTTAATGACTTTTTAGTTATTCACCATTAGTTAAGTGAGATTTAATGCGCCTAAGCAATCCCCTGCCACTGTTTATGTTAATGGTACTGTTCTCCCCGTTGGCAATCGATATTTTCTTGCCAGCGATTCCACAAATGGCGCAAGCCTTGTCGGTTCCTGTCGCTTGGATACAACAAAGCTTACCTATGTTTATGTTGTCATTTGGTACAGGCCAATTGATCGCAGGCCCACTGGCGGATCGTTATGGGCGTCGGCCGATCGGCTTGATAGGTGTGCTGCTTTATATTATCACTTCATCAATTGCTGCCAGCGCTGACGTTTATTGGGTATTAATGGCGGCAAGATTAGGCCAGGGACTTGCTGCAAGTTGTCTGTCGGTTGCCGCATTTGCTGGCGTTCGAGATTTCTTTGGTGCTCAGCGTAGCGGTGCAATGTTCAGTTATCTCAATGGGGTAATTTGTATTGTTCCAGCAGTCGCGCCTTTGTTAGGTGGTTTGCTGACCGTCTGGTGGGGCTGGGAATCTAACTTTTGGTTTATGGCCGGCTATGGCTTGATCATGTTGGCAGCATTAACTGCAATGCTGCCTGAAACCCGACCTGCAAATACTTCAAGTGAAGGTAAGTTGTTTAGCTGGAACCGATATCAAGCAGTTCTGACGGTGCCGGTATTCATTTTTTATGCCACGCTGGCATTATTAGGCATGGCGATGATTATTGGCTATGTCACACAATCGCCAAGCCGTTTGATGATTGATATGGGGCTATCAGCAAGAGATTACGCATTATGGTTTGGTGCCAATGCGGTGGTTAATATTACCTGCGCTTTTGCTGCGCCAAAATTGATTGAAAAGGTTGGTAAAAAAACGGCGTTATGGGGTTCAGTTTCAGTGATGGCCGTTGCCGCAGTAGCAGAATATGCGCTGGGATCAATCATGCATCCGCTGGCCTTTATGGGGCCAGTTTTCACCGCGAGTGTTGGTTTTGCCACCATGATGGCGGTATGTGCTGGCAATGCGTTAGCCCCTTTTGGTGATCGGGCCGGTACCGCATCAGCATTGCTGGGATTATTTCAAATGACCGGTGCTGCGATTGTGGTGGCATGCCTGGCAGGAAGTCAGATGCTGGCGGTTGAGCAGCTATCACTAATGATGCTATTACCATGGGTTTGGGTGGTGGTGAATCGGATGTTGCGCGGCCGCTGTATGAGTGCTGAAACAGGTAATTGTCAGGTGTAAATTCGATAGATAAAAAAACCGCTGGTAACGATTAAGTTGCCAGCGGTTTTTTTTGAAATTTTTAAAAAAATTGAACAGAACTCTTGTTACTGTAGTTGTTGTAATGCGGCCAGATGCCCACGAGATTTTGCCCAGTGTGCAGCGTTTTTCCCTTGTTGATCAACTAAGGTTTTGTCTGCACCGGCCGATAATAATTCAGCAAGGCTATTTTTTTTGTTTAACGCCGCGGCAGTCATTAATGGGCTTCGCTGTTTGTTGTCTAGTGCGTTTATGATTGCGCCAGATTTCAATAGCAGGTTAACCGTTGATTGTTGATTGCTTTGTACCGCCCAATGTAAAACACTCCTTCCTTGCTTATCTGTTTCATTAATCGCATTTTTTTTCTGTAGCAGCAATTTAATTAAATCGTTATTGCCAGATAATGCAGCAGCCATTAGCGGACTAAAGCCTTGATAGTTACAAATGGTTGGTTTGGCGCCGCGCTGCAGCAATTGTTCGGCAATATCGCTGGCATGGTTGCCAGCAGCGAGTAGTAGGCCGGTTGCCCCGCGGTTATCTTGCCAGTCAATATTTATTCCAGATTGAATCAGTAGTTTTGCCGCTGCGCTATGCCGTTTGGCTATGGCATAGAATAATGCATTCCATCCAGCGGTGTTGGCCAAGTTCAATTTAGCATTATGCTGTATTAACAAACGGATACTCTTAATGTCACCATTGCCTGCAGCCATCATTAATGCAGACACCTTGCCGCTATTTTGTGCATTTACCTCGGCGCCTTGTTCCAGTAGATAACTCACTAGATCGCTATGGCCAAGATTTGCAGCAAACATTAAAGGGGTAAATTGATGTTTTTGTCGGCTATTAATATCTAAGCCTTGTTGTAGCAATAGCTTGACTGCGGCCAGGTTGCCACTGCTGGCGGCGAGGTGTAGCACGTTATGATCGTATTGATCGCGCTGATTTAAATTGCGATTTTTAGTCATTAATAAATGCAGAAACTTTGTATTACCATCAACAGCAGCCTGCATAAAAGCGGAACGGCCATTTTCATCGACAGCGTGCTGATCTGCACCATAAGACATCAACAGTTTTGCAATGGTAATCATTTGTCGCTGGGTCGCGATGGCTAATAGCGTCCGACCTTTGCTATCACGATCATTTGGATTGGCACCATGTTCCAGCAGTTGCTTAATTAATGGCAATTTGCCCGATTGAACGGCAAGCAGTAATGGTGTGGCATTGTTTTCATCAGCTAAATGCAGGTTAGCACGAGCTTTTAATAACATGCTGACAATTTCTGGTTGGTTGTTTTTTACTGCCAAAAATAGTGCGCTGCGCTGAAAATTATCTCTATGGTTAATGTCGATGCTAGCTGCAATTAATAATTGGCTGGCAGACATGTTGCCATAACTGGCAGCAACCATTAATGGTGTTTGACCACTTCGGTTGAGGGTTTTTAATGCTGAAGAATAGCCAATTAATAGTGATGTTTTCGCAGGCTTATTTTTAATAATGGCTAGCCCAAGTAAGCTTTGGCCGTTTTTTCTGTCAATAGCAGTTAGCCATTGCTGGTTGTTTTTTAGTTGTTTTTCAAATTGAGTAGTTGAGCTATTTTCTAGTGAGGCTAAGGCCTGCGGTAGCAAAAAAGCTACCGCAGATTGTTGGTTACGCGTGGCGTAATGACCGCCTTTTCCTTTGGGCATTACATCGGCAGCAGCCCAAAGTAAATTGGCTTGAACTAATAGTATTAGCAATAAGAGCATGTTGACAATTGTAGGGTTGCTTGGCCTAAAAACTGTCGCTAGATGGCGTTGATTAGGCCATTGCTCTATTTGCTTGGTCATTAGTTTTGGTCATCCCATTCGATTTTAAGCGTTGCGCTATAAAGTTGAATCGCTTTTTTATCGCCCTTGACATAAATCGCTAAATCAAAATCTTCGGTTAATGGTAAATAGTTGATGGAAGTCCCGTTACCATCTTCAACACTATTACTCGCCATGCCGATATTGACGTTGTTTTGGCTTGCATCTATCCAGCCGCTGCTAGTGAGTAGAGGTGAAATGTCTTCAGAATCAAGCAGGTTAATGGTAGTGGTGACGATATCGCCCACGGTATATTTTTGCGTATGTTTGCTAAAAGGTGGTGCCTGTACACATTCAGCTTCAGCGTTGGCAATTTCTAGTCCAGGTATGTCCTGGCCATATTTATTAGGTCTTAGCCGCCAGCGAGTTGCAGATTCTTCACCAACTTCAAAAGGACCGCGGTTAGTTGAGGTGTACCATGCGTTAGTTAATCCATGTTTTAAATCATCAGAAAATGCAGTTTGGTTTGCAAACTCTGCATTTTTAAACAAAGTACCTTCCGCAATAAAGTCGCCGTCACCTTCATAGCAATCTTTTGCCGATATAATGTTGTCGCCTGAGAATTCAGATTCAGGTAAGCGACCAATTGCTGCTTCATTTTCCATGTCTTCTGGGCGAATCTGATCATTCGGATTATTGGTAATGCTATGAACGACCGACAGTGATGCGCTGGTAATGCGGTAGACCGTTTCAGGGTTTTCTTTCCACGCTTGTGGAAGTGGCATTTTCGCATATAGACGAATATCTACAGGCCGTTTTACTGCATTACCCCAACGATATAATGGCTTACCATCATCTTTGAGGGTAATCGAGTAGTCTTTCCCTACTGCGATATCATCACGAACAGTCGATTCATTGGCGATCATTTGATCACCTGGCGTTGTACTAGTTAAAGCTTCTTCAGTAACTATTCCATTGCGTACTAGATATAATTGGTTATCTAGTTTTGCATCTGCGCAGCTTCCAACCTTGAGTTTGGTTTCAGGATCTATCAAATCTTTTTGCATACCGCCCAGTGGATCTTTTGTGGAATAGGGGATGGTTTCATTACATGTCAATACATGTTCCATCACCACGTAATGCTCAGATGAACATTTAACCATTTTTCCACCGAGGCCTGAGCACCAAGTTCCATAGGGGTCTTTTACCTTGAAAACATTGGTTGCCACATTGGCAATTGCTACCCCTGCGCCATGATCAGGGTCGACAATGTTACCGGCAAATCCTTCTTTATAATTCTGGTCGAAAGTTCGGTCGGCAGCACCGACAAAATCAGACACGTTAAATCCAAAATTACTTTCTATCGGATATAAGGTGTGATTATCTTTGTCTGCTTTTGGCTGCTGCACATCGGTTGGGCAGGTGGGTTTACTGCTGTCGGGCATGCCGCACAGAACCGTTTTATCATCGGCGTAAGTAGCGAAGTTTTCGCCACCTTGAATATCGCTGACGCTAAAAACGTGTGTTTCACTGGTGGTAATAATTTCCGCATTAGCAAGTGATGCACATAACATCAAAGGCAAGCCCGCGGCCAGACGGAATTTTTTATTTGATAACATAGGTGAATGATTGTTTTTCATTATGTTATTCCTCAGCAGCTATGGCTTGATATTTAAGATATAAAGTCGCGTCGTATAAGCGAGTCCCTTTTGCATCGCCTTTAACATAAATTGCCAAATCGAAATCTTCAGTAAGTGGCAATCCGTTGATGGATATACCGTTACCGTCGGTATTCAATCCGCTTTTGGCAATGTTAATTTCGTTATGGCTTGCATCAATCCAGCCAAGGCTGCTGGCTAATGGAGATTCAATATCGGGTTCAAAATCCAGTAGATTAAGCGTGGTGACGGTTTCATCACCAACCGGATATTTGTCGACGCCGTGAGCGAATGGAGGTTGCAAACAATTTTTGGTTGGAATTTCCAAAGATGGAATGTCCTGGCCAAATTTATTCGACTTTAATCGCCAGCGTGGGCCGGTCGCATTGGTTATATCTTCATCGGGGTTTAATGCCGCAGCAAATGGGTCTCGGTCTGTTGTAGTGTACCAAGCGTTGGTTAAGCCTAATTGCAGATCTTCGGAAAAAGCTGCTTCTTCGGTAAAGTTACTATTTTTAAATAAGGTTCCTGCGGGAATATAATCGCCATCGCCTTCGTAGCATTCTTTGCTAGACATCCAATCTGAGCCAGTGACAACATATTCAGGCAGTTGGCCAATTGCAGCTTCATTTTCCATATCTTCAGGACGCACCTGATCGTTAGGATTGTTGGTGATATGGTGGTTAAGCACTAAAACGGCTTTTAGTACTTCAAATTCTGCACCCGGTACTTTCCATTCTTCGGGTAATGCCATACGAGCATAAAGCCGTATATCATTTGGGCGTTTAACAGCATTTCCCCAGCGATATAATGGTTTGCCATCATCTTTTAAAGTGATTGAATAATCTTTTCCTACTGCGATATCATCACGAATTGTTGACTCATTTGCTTCCATTTGATCGCCAGGAACAATGCTGGTAAGTGGTATGTCAGTAAGATTGCCAGCTTCCATAAGCAGTAAATTATCGTCTAGCTTGGTTTCCGAGCAGTTTCCAACAATGCTGCCATTTTCTGGATTAAGTAAATTTTTTTGATCGGTGCTGGTGGGGTTATCTGTAGTGTAAGGCACAGATTCATAGCAGGTAAGAACATGCTCCATAGTGGTGTAATGCTCAGTGGAACACTTAACCAATGAGCCACCTAAACCTGCACACCAACTGCCAGTGCGCTTAGGTGCTTTAAATGAAACCGTTTTAGCATTGGCAATAATTAAACCATTAGCTAAGTCAGCAACCCATCCTTCGCCGTAATTCTGGTCGAATTTTTTTTCTGCAGCACCAACAAAGTCTTCAACGTAATAACCAAACTGGCTATCAATTGGATAGACAATTTCGCCAGTTTTTTTCACGGTTGTTGGTTGAGCTGCATTGTCTGGACATTCGGAGTTCTTGCTATCAGGTAAGCCACAAATAATCGCCGGATTATTGGCAAAAGTGGTGCCGTTGTAGCCGCCTTGAACATCATTAATAGAGAAGGTGTGGCTGACTGAATAATTAAAGTCACCATCTATCGATGCCTTGGCAACTTCGGTTTGAGAGTCGCAGCCTGCCAGGCCGCCCAGTAATAGGCAACAAGCAGTTAAAAGCCAATGCTGAGGCGCGACGCGAAAAATAGGTATGCGTTTTGGGTGGGATTTACTCATGGCGCTTTCCTTTGCATCTTGTAGTTTTTAGTTGTGCAACGGTTTAACTAAACGGTAACGTTGTTTTAATTGTCTTGCAATTTAAATAAGTAAATATGGTATGAATATTTAATGAAACTTTTTGTGTCATCTTTGTTAGAATTGAATTGTAAATATTTGGTAATCAATGTCTGTTTAAAACTGAGAAAACGCTGTTTTTCGATACATTGTTTACAGCTGGTAGCGGCTTGGGTTTAGGGTGAGTTATAAAAAAACTAAATCAATATTTTGCGGGTGAATACATAAGATAAGGCGATTCAGCCAGTCTATGTTCATAGGTATTTTCTATATGATTAAGTACTGTCAATCTTAGTTTTGGCATGACGATCCATAGATGGAAGAAATCCAAGGAAAATGTTTGGAACATTTGCTGCCTGTATCACCTATATTGGCGTAACTATGGTTTCTTGGTGAGTATCGCGGCATGCCTTGAACGTGTCATTTTGAGCATAAATACGAGAGCTCAGTTGCTAGAGATAGTAGTTGGATAGTGACGGACGTAACAGTAAATGCTTTAATTCAAGCATTTACTGTTACGTCTGGTGCTTTTAGAACATAGCTCTCTGGCTGATTCAGGTTTTAGTTGACTATCATAACTATCACTCATTAATAACTCAGTATTGATCATGCCACTACAACGCTTAGATCTTCCTAGTATTGAAAGTAATTATTGGCTTAAGCCTTTATTTGAGATGCTTTGCGTGCGCCTTCAGCAAGTAATCGACGACGTTGTTGCTGATCAATTGCCGCCATCACCTAAAACATCTCGATGCATTGCTGTGTTGCAGAGATTTATAGAGATCATTCAGGCTTATCAGAGAAAAAATAATTTTTCCAATGCTTATTTATTGGTTTGCCAAGTTTATTTTTACTGCATTAAAGATACCGATGAACATAAGAAATATCGAGGCGGTGACGCATGCATGATAAAAATAGATTTGGATCTTTCAGGACCAATAAAAGATCAATTGCTTCTGGTTTGTAATATTTTCATGAGCCAATTTCAGAAAAATTTCAATCAAAGCGTACAGCAGCTATCCAGTGAAGATGGAGTCGCTATTATCCATAGAGTTTGGTTAGGCAGCAGCCCTGATGAAGAATGTTTAATTCGTGTTGCGAACACTAATCGTAATCTAGAAAGGCACTGGAGAGTGAAAGGCAGGGTTGCTCATATTCTCTGGACCAATGCTCCAACACTACTGGCACAAAAACATAGTAAATTATATGGTGTATTTGAAATAAAAGATATTAATGAGCTGATGGTTCTGGCCGATAAAGTTTGTGATTTAAATACGCGAGTGCGCTCTTATATTTTGTGGAAACAGTATTCATATGCTTGCGATATTTTGAGAATTCTTGCATTGTACTTTTATGGTGGATTATACTTGGATTTTACTTGGGTGAGTGATTTCATTGGTACTGGTTTTGATGCTACAAAGAATGATGTGTTTTCACCAAAAAAATCTACTGATAAAATATACAAAGAATTGTCATCAGAGAGAATTATCCCCTTTCATTTCCAGCATGACAAGGTTACAAATGATCATTTGTTAACTCATGAACTTATTAGTAGAGATAAACGTAGTTCAGCATTTATGCATGTCAATCATTTTGTTGATAATAATATTTTGTATTCGGGCGCGCAAGAAAGTCCTTTTATACGAGAAATATTAGAAAACATGGTTGATACCTATGAAAATGATAAAACCCAAAATTCATATGGAAAAATTCTGAAGTTGACGCACCAATCCAAACTGCCGCACAAAACTTTGATACATAAGCAGCTCAGAAAACATTTTATACCAGGTAGAGTCATTACTTGTGCGGGCATTCTCCCTGCGGCATTGCGTCGTATGTATTTCCTAGCATCAGTGATTCATCTTAGAATACCGGATGACAATGTGTTCTTCGTTGCCACCGATAAAGAAGGTAATAGACTTATCAGACAATTAGGTTTATTTAAGTTGCAAGGGCTTAGTTGGGCGAAAGTAGATTCGAAAAAGCAAGGCAGTGTAGAAGCGCCATTTTAATGTTGGCAGTTTGGTTTAATAAATGTGAAAGTCATGAAGTTGCTTGCGATTAAATTTTATAAGTTTTTTTGCCTGTTTTTGTATCTTTTTTTTCACTGTTCATAAAATATTCAGGCTAGAGAACGAAGAAGGAAAGCTAATAGCATTGATTGGAAGTGCGTTGTTAATTAAAAATGATGGTGCATGTAATAATAATGATGAGCCTAATAATTGTTTATCAAATTAATGTTGAATTATTGCTAGCGTTTGCTTTTCACTATAGGGCATAAAAACCTCTTAACATTTTAGTTTGATGGAGAGGTGTTTATCTAGATTAAAATATTAAAGATAACTTTCTGAGGAGTTCATTCTATTGTTAGATAGTAATTTCTTGCCTTGCTTTGAGTGTGTTCACTTTATTAATTAGTGGTTTAAGTGTGCTCAGTGGTTTTTGGTTTCTACTATAAAATCTAAGTGATTTTATTTGATGGGTAATTAATTGCAGGGCTGGCTATAATTGCTAACACAGAACCGTATGAACGATAACCAGTTAAAATATTATTTGTAAGTTGGATGAGTTGCAAAACAAGAGCTCCTGATTCTTTATTGAGAGGTGTTTCATATTGACCACTGCAAGGGTCGAACATCGCTAGCCTGCTCAAGTCGTTTTCCTTAGAATGATTGAGAATAATGGAAATTGCTGTATCTTTCTCGTAATAGAGTGTTAATACCACCAAGCCAGTTTTGGCTAAGTATTTTGCACATATTTGTAGCAGGACAATAAATGTATTGCTAGTTCCAATAGTTATGATTTCAGATGATTGACGAGCAATCCACAGTTTATGAAAGCTATCTGCTTCAGCTTGATAATGATCTTTTTTGTTTTCATATTCAGATTGACTAGCGCTTTCATATGCATGTTGATTGGAAATTACACTCATCAGCGATGGGTTTTTTTCTAATGCGTTATTATATGCTTCTACATTGCCAGCACAGTTAATATAAAGAGCGCAAAATCCGAGGCGGTAACCTTTGCCCGATCGGCCATAGAATTGAACGAGATCGTCTTTTGAGAGGGTGTTTTGGTATGTAAGTAGAGATTGTTGACGTAAAATATCAGTCTTGTAGACGCTACGGTAAGTGCATCCGAAAGTTTCGGCATATTTCTTATAATCTGTCATCTCAATGGGCATACAAATCTTCCGTGAAAGCATTGGGTTTAGTATAGCTAAAGAGGCTGTAAAAAAGATATCTGCAAACTCTGAAGTTGTTCACTAGAGTGAGTAGCACAGCACAGCACAGCACAGCACAGCACAGCACAGCACAGCACATCACATCAAATTGAGCTGTCTGCTAACCAGCGATAAAACGGCTGATATATGACTGACTTGGTAGCTATGCTTTAGTTGACAAACTTTTTATCAAATTGTGCTCTAGTCTTTCTAAAGGTTCATTTAATCTGCGCATAAACCAGCTGATGTCAGTTAATCTTTCCCGATATTCTTCAACAAAACTTTCGACATGTTTTACTTCAGATGGCATTAAATTATCGCCAGCTGAATAGCGCTGGACAATTTCTGGGCCTTTATACACTTTGCACCAGCGATGAAGTACTTAATCACCTTGCCAGCTGTTGGCTTTTTCCAGATTGACACTTCATACCAGATGGTAGTGATTGCTCAGCTCTTTAATATAAATCATGCATAACTGGCAATTTCAATTGAAAATGCATCGGCTAATAATGCCAAGCGTTTTATTATCCAGTCACGACGGTGCTCGAAGTTCTCGCCAGTATCCGGGTCAATGCCACACAACCAAGCTTTGCGACATACCCTGCTGACGCAGTGAAACCAATGACAATGCTTGGTGTTCATCCCTGCACGGCGTGGCCCAACTCGAGCAATTTCGACGGTATTGCCTTTGGAGTGAGCAGAAAAGGCAGAATTAAATTGATGACCCGACATAGCACAACCACCTACGCTATTAGAATCTGAATACAATAATTCAGTTAAGTGGCTGTGAAAAATGAAAAGAATTAATGGGATGGTTCAGGCATAACTTGAATTATGCCTGGCAGATTTTAGTTAGTTATAAAGCTAATGGCGTTTATTAAAGGTTTGTTTTGCGTTACTATTTGCAATCTAACCCAGCCATTATGGTGCTCTTGTGCCTGCTGTTATTATACTTTTTCTGCTGATGTTCAGTCATGCTGTGTCTGCTCAGGAGGTGGACTGCTTTGAAGCTTCACCAGCTTTCAAACAGTTAAATGATGATTATTACGATCTCTCGCAGGGGATTGAACTGTTGCCTTCAGAGGTAAAGCAAGTTCAAACATTGACCAAGAAATTGAAGGGAAAGTGGCAAGGAAGTCTTGAAGAGATTTACTGCTATGGTTCAGATCAATCACCCCGCATAAAAAATTCTAAAAACAAAGTTGAAGCAATTATTACAAGTGATTCCAAAGACTTATTGGTGATAAATTTAGAGGTTTTTGATCAAGGCAAGGGTAGTAACAAAAAAGATAAATTGTATATAGTCACTAAGGGGCAATTATATCAATTGCAACTATCTGAAGGAAATATTGAGTCGAATCGAAAAGTTAAAGCTTCTTCGGGTATGTTTTCGAAACGAATTAGAGAGTCTGTAATATCCCTTTCATTCAAACAGCGCACTATGATACTCGTTGCCGACTTTTACTCTCAAGGGCACTTTGAAGCAAGGCGCAAGCTTGTGCTGAAGAGGTAGGGGTAGTTTTCAGTTAGAGTGCGAAGTGATTACTCTGCTCTTTAATATCAACCATGCATAACTGGCAATTTCAATTGAAAATGCATCGGCTAATAATGCCAAGCGTTTTATTATCCAGTCACGACGGTGCTCGAAGTTCTCGCCAGTATCCGGGTCAATGCCACACAACCACGCTTTACGACATACCCTGCTGACGCAGTGAAACCAATGACAATGCTTGGTGTTCATCCCTGCACGGCGTGGCCCAACTCGAGCAATTTCGATAGTGTCAGTATTGCTTTCGGAGTGAGCAGAAAAGGCAGAATTAAATTGATGACCCGACATAGCACAACCACCTACGCTATTAGAATCTGAATACAATAATTCAGTTAAGTGGCTGTGAGAAATGAAAAGAATCAATGGGGTGGTACAGGCATAACTTGAATTATGCCTGGCATGTTTTTATAGCTCTGGGAGATGGCATGATGTTAAAAAGACAACTTTTACAAGTGCCGTTCCTGCAAATATCAACGGTTGTCAAAGATTGAGTCAATGACAACCGCATGAGAAATTGAATGTTTTTGGGCAGGAATAAATTGAATGATGGGTGGCGATGACGTTCATAGAGTGGTTGCGAGATGCGCCCTTTGTAATTCAGAGGAAATTATCTGAGAAGTGATATTCAAGTCTTCAAATTTATTTTGAGAGATTGGATTACCATATCGATACTGTTCACAATCGTCGCGATATGCACCATAAATGGTCCATGCGATCAGTCTTGGCCAGCTTAAATTTCTAAATTTATCATCTTGTTCCTTTAAAAATAAAGCTGCTTTCTTTACATGTTCTATATGATTGAGGATGGCATTATTATAGTACGCAACTGGAACGCTAAATTCAGAGATTGCAATATGCCTTGCCTCCTTTCCAATTTCTTGGCTGCGACTTGTAGATATTCCTTTCATTATGTTGTAAATAAACCAGCACGCAACAAAAAAAACAATAAGCTTTAACATTGCTATTTTTCCTATATGTCAATGGAGTGGCAGTGATCTAAGTAACATGATCTGTTGAATAAAGGCCTTATTTATTTGATAGTGTGGGGGCTGCTAATTTGTGCTTAAGCAAGTAGACCCATAGTTGATTTTTATGACGCTTCCATCGCTATATTTACAATATCGATTTGTGCCTTCTGTCCATTGAGACATCAGAACGCTTGCTGATGCTACAGATGAAATTAAAACTAGTGCTAAGCCAAGTTTGATTCTTATATTCATGATTTTAGATTGCAATTAAATAGTATATGGAAGATTACGATAGCTATTGTTTTAGTCAATGATATTTTTAAGTGGCGAGGTTTTTCTTGGTGGGGAAGCACAAATTAATGACTTGCATCAAATTTTCTGGAGGGGAGGAGGGAATACTTATTACGATGATTAGGTGTTGAAATTATTGTTTGTGATAAATTTAGTCAAATATATCAGCGAAATCGTTTGGGTCTCTACTTTGCACTATAAAAAAATTGTAAATATGAGCATGTCGTAATAACAGTTTGCTTTTGCTTGGCGTCTACCCATCCACCTCCCACCCTCTCATTCTGATCCTCTCCCAGTTTCCCCCGACCACCCTCATTACCAGCTTGATAAAACCCCCGCGCTTTTGTCGCTGCCTATATAGATGTAGGCGGTTGATTGGCTTGGTAGTGAGAATGCATATCAATAAGCGACTAAATCAATCAAAACCTAATTCTTATCGGTCGATAAAGTTTTTAATTTGGCATGACCGGCTTGCGTAAATTTGACTCATATCATTTCTGTTGATGCTAGTGATCGGTCTGACCATTGATTGACTCAAGACTGGTACGAATGATGCAAAAAACTCAGCAATACATTTGCAGGTGCTGACTTGGCCGCTGGTCAAAAGCCATTTCAGCAAGCGTTTTTCTCATTATTTTTTTAGATGCTTTTTTATATACACGAAATAATTGGAGTTGCAGGTAGGCAATGCCGCTGTGTCTTCGAATATGACGGGTATAAGTAACCAGCATTAAAAGTACTGGTACATCAGAATTACTCAGATGATGGCTGGTCAGGAGAGGGCAAGTTTTATGGCTGATATTATGCGACCCGTACCATTCAAATCGCTGATCGAGCGGATTGTGGGTGAGTATCGTCAAACCAACAGCATTTTTGGTATTCCTGCTAAGCAGTTTTTCCGCAAGCAGAATGCCCATCATATTAAGGTCTTTGAAGAGCGAGCTGAGACACCTGTCGGTCCAGCAGCCGGACCTCATACCCAGTTAACTCAAAATATTTTAACTTCATGGCTTACCGGTGGCCGTTTTATTGAACTGAAAACCGTTCAAATAATGGATGAACTGGAAATTGAAAAGCCATGTATTGATCCAGAAGACGAATGTTTTAATACCGAATGGTCTTCTGAATTTACCTTAACCAAGGCGCATGATGAATATTTAAAAGCCTGGTTTTTAACTTATTTATTGGAAGAGTTATTTGATCCGCAGCCAGATGGCAAGCGCTCATTTATTTTCAACATGAGTGTTGGCTACAACCTGGAAGGAATTAAAACCGACCGGATGCAGACCTTCATTGATGACATGATGGATTCTGCTGCTCACCCAATGTTTGCCGTGTACAAAGCTCAGTTGCAGGCGCTGGTAAATGATGAAGACTTTATCAAATTGATGGGGCTGCAAGGCGAAGCCGAGCGTATTCAACGCTTGCGCGAATTACCCAGCCGCATTCCTGGGGGCATTAGTCAGTCGATGACTTTATCGACCATGCACGGTTGCCCACCAGCAGAAATCGAAGCAATTTGTAACTACATGTTGACCGAGAAGAAGATTAATACCTTCGTCAAACTCAACCCGACCTTACTGGGCTTTAAAACCGTTCGCGGTATTTTAGATGGTTGTGGTTTTGATTATATCGGTCTGAATCCTGAAGGCTTTGAGCATGATCTGAAAATTGAACAAGCCTTGCCAATGCTGCATCGACTGGTAGCAAACGGTAAAGAGCATGGCCGTCGTTTCGGCGTTAAATTGACCAATACTCTGGCAAGCATTAACCATAAAGGTCGTTTGCCTGGGCCTGAAATGTATATGTCGGGCCGGGCGCTTTATCCATTAACTATGAACGTTGCTGCATTGTTAGCGCGTGAATTTAATGGTGAGCTGCCAATGTCTTATTCCGGTGGTGCTTGGAAAGGCAATATTAACGAGATTTTTGATACCGGCATTCGCCCAATCACCATGGCGACCGACCTGCTCAAGCCTGGCGGTTATCTGCGATTAAAAGACTGTGCAGATCGCTTGGAAACCAGCGATGCATGGGGCATGACTAAGGTTGATGTGGATGCGGTAGAAGCGCTGGCCAAAGCTTCGCTGGTTGATGATTACACTCAAAAAGAGTGGCATGAAAACCAGCGTAAAAAGCCGGTAAAAGTACCTCTGACTGACTGTTCTATGGCGCCTTGTAAGCAGGCTTGCCCAATTGAGCAAGATATTCCTGAATATATGCAAATGCTGGCCGCCGGTAAGTACCGTGAGGCGCTGGAACTGGTTTATAGCCGCAATGCATTGCCTGCAATTACAGCGCATATTTGTGATCACCAGTGCATGTACGCCTGTACTCGTCAGGATTATGAAGGGTCAGTAAAAATCCGCGAAATGAAAAAAATCGCGGTAGAAAAAGGTTGGAAAGAATTTCGTGGTAGCTGGCAAAAGCCGGAAATTACTCGTCAGGAAAAATGTGCAGTCATTGGTGCTGGCCCCGCTGGTTTGGCGGCTGCTTTATTTATGGCACGCGGCGGCTTCCCGGTTACCCTGTTTGAAAAAGAAGCTAACGCTGGCGGCATTGTTAAAAATGTAATTCCGCAATTTAGAATCGCTGCTGAAGTAATCGAGCAGGACATTCAATTTATTGCCGATAACGGCGTGAATTTTGAATTTGGCTGTGACCCGGAATTAACCGTTGATGGATTAAAAGCCCAAGGCTTTAAATATGTATTTGTTGGTACCGGTGCTGAAAAAGGTAGTGCAATTCCCCTGACTGGTGATGGAGCGCAGGGTGATACCAGCAAGGTAATTAAGTCACTTTCCTTCCTGCGTCAGTTCAATATGGATAAAACCGCACTTCAACTTGGTGCTCATGTGGCAGTGGTTGGTGGTGGTAATACGGCAATGGACAGTGCTCGCGCAGCCTTGCGTTTGCCAGGTGTCGAGCAGGTAACGGTGCTTTATCGCCGTACCGAAAAAGAAATGCCGGCCGACCGTGAAGAATATGAAATGGCCAAGGCGGATGGTGTGACCTTCTGCTTCCTGACTAATCCCGAGTCAATCAGCCCTGAGTCCATGAGCGCTGGTTCAAAAGGGGAGAGCGGTGAAGGTTCTTGTGAGTTAGTCGCTCGAGTAATGGAATTAGGCGAGCCAGATGAGCAAGGCCGCCGTCGCCCGGTTAAAACCGATAAAACCGTTACCTTGCAAATCAATACTTTGATTTCTGCAATTGGTGAGCGTCCTGATTGCGCTGCTCTGGAAGCTAAAGGCATTGCGCTGGCTGAAGATGGCTGGCCAGTGGTTGACAGCAAAACCTGTGAAACCGCCGCTGAAAACGTATTCCTGATGGGTGATGCCTTTACCGGCCCATCCAGCATTGTCAGTGCGATTGGTTGTGCTCGCAAAGCGGTGGATTGTGCGCTGGAAAGAGAAGGTACTTCGTTGGAAGTTCTGGAGCGTGAAGAACGGACTTCAATTGATGAAATCTTTGATCGTAAAGGTGCCATCCCACTGAAACTGGTTGAAGAGGGTGATGAAGGCTTTATCGCTCAGGAAGCTAGTCGCTGTTTGGAATGTAATAGCGTTTGCTCCAAGTGCGTCGATGTTTGTCCTAACCGCGCCAATATGGCATTTCCAATCCCAGGGTTTAAAGATCCGCTGCAGATTATTCATATCGATGCTTACTGCAACGAATGCGGAAACTGCGGTCAGTTCTGTAACTGGATGAGCCGTCCTTACAAAGAGAAATTCACCCTGTTCAGCCTGATGGAAGATTATCGTGATAGCACTAACTTCGGCTTCCTGGTCGATGGAGAAAAGGTGCTGGTACGAGTCGAGTCGGGTGAATTTGAACTAGGACATAAAAATGGTCTGCTGGTGGGTGATTCGATAGTTGAGCTGGGTGATGAGTTGCGGATTATTAACTACCTGATGAGCAATCACAGCCATTTGTTGAATGAAGTTTTGTTGTAACGCATACCGGGCGAGCTACTGGTTTTTTATAACCACAGAGCTCGCCCGATTTGTTTGGAGCTTTGTAGAGTGCTTGGTGGTTCCGAGTTTAATTGTTAGGCAGCGCGTCATTCCGAGCATGGACGCCGGAATCCATAAGCCATGGAGGGTGAAGGTTTGGGGTTGGTAGGAAGTTGCAGGTTTAACTTCCCTGTTTCTGGGTAAGTTACACGGAGGTAACGAATGCAGAAAAAGCAAGGACGCAATTTTTCTGCCCCCGCCATTTCGGCTTTGGCTCCATGCGTCGCTCTACCTTCCACATCCATGTGGTCGCCCTTGCGAGGATGACGCGGGAGCTAGCAAATTACTCCGAGCTGTAATACGCGGTGTTAAATATTTAGAGATGTAGGTTTGATTTTGCGTAAAGCGCAGCAAACCTACATTTCATCTTCGAATGATGAAGGAAAAAATTATGTTGCTGATTAAAAATGCAACCTTGGTTCAATTCCCTAGTGAATCTGATCCAGCCAAAATTCAGGAAGGTGTCGATATCCTGGTTGATGGTAGCGAAATCGTTAAGGTGGAATCTTCCATCGAAATCGCTGCCGGTATGGTGGTGGATAAGGTCATCGATGCTAAAGGCAAGCTGGTCATGCCGGGTATGGTTTGTAGCCATAACCATTTTTATTCAGGTTTGGCGCGCGGCATTATGGCCGACATCAAACCTTGCCCGGACTTTGTTTCTACCTTGCAAAACCTGTGGTGGAAATTAGACCGAGCACTCGACCAAGAATCACTTTATTACTCAGGTTTAATCTGCTCATTAGAAGCAATTAAATCGGGTTGTACTTCGGTGATTGATCACCATGCTTCACCTAATTTTATTGAAGGCTCGCTGAGTGTTTTACGCGACGGTTTTATTAAAGCCGGGTTACGTGGCATGACCTGCTATGAAACAACAGATCGTAACGGCGGTCTGCGTGAACTAGAGCGCGGCGTTGAAGAAAACGTTAACTTCGCTAATTTGATTGATAGCCAAAAAGACCAGTCTTATCTGGTAGAAGCGCATATTGGTGCCCATGCGCCATTTACCGTTGCCGATGCGGGTTTGGAATTAATGGGCCAAGCCGTTAAACAAACCGGTCGTGGCATTCATATTCATGTTGCTGAAGATAAATACGACGTTTCCCATAGTCGTCATATGTATGGCATGGAGCCATTGGCGCGTTTAGACAAATTTGGTTTGCTGAATCACAAGAGTGTGATTGGTCATGCGCTGTTTCTTGAAGATGGCGACATTGAATTGTTAAATCAGCGTGATGGCTTTTTAGTACACAACGCCCGTTCCAATATGAACAATGGTGTTGGCTATAACCACAAGCTGGGCCAATACCGCAACTTGGCGCTGGGCACTGATGGTATTGGTGCCGATATGTTTGAAGAACTGAAAATGGCTTTCTTTAAGCACCGTGATGCCAAAGGTTCTATGTGGCCAGATAGTTTCTTGAAATTCCTCAATAACGGTAATCAATTGCTGGAACGCAACTTTGACGCCCAGTTCGGCAAAATTGAACCAGGTTACAAGGCCGATATTCTAATTTATGACTACACCACGCCAACGCCATTGGTGGCAGATAATCTGCCGGGCCACATGGCATTTGGTATGAATTCAAGCGGTGTTCGCACGGTAATTGTTGATGGCAAGGTGGTACTGGAAAACAGCGAATTTCCATTCGATGTTAGTGACATTTATGCCGAGGCGGCCAAACAAGGTAAACGCTTGTGGAGCGCCATGGATCAGCTGGGGTAATAAATCACAGGAATTAATTTTTGGTATGCAAAAAGTGCCGAGGTTAATTGGTTGCTGTGGTCATTCTCGCCAGGGATGTTAAAGGTTTGATGAGTTCCAACGAAATCAGACACATTTAAACGCCGAGTAGCAAAATGTCTGATTACGCCTCTGGCTAATCAAACCTACGAAATGGCACAAGGCTAGCAATTGACTCCGTACTTCGGAGCATGCAGGAGAAGTAAAGAATTAAAAAATTAGCAAGCCCAGGATGGGCTTCGGCAGCAGCCAAAATGCTGCCAGCTCTGGATTGAACAATCGCTAGTCGTGGGGAGACGACTAGCGATCGCGAACAAACACGCAAGTTCCAATCGAGGTAAAGAACCATGAGTGACAACCAAACTGCCGCGGTGACAGCTGAAAGCAAAACCGCTTCTGCTGTTGCTAATAAAAGTGGCATTGAAGGTACATTGGATCGGTTTTTTAAATTAACCGAGCATAAAACCACAGTAAAAACCGAAGTGTTGGCCGGTTTCACAACCTTTATCACTATGTGTTATGTGGTATTTGTGATTCCCGGTATGTTATCCGCCACCGGTATGGATAAGGGCGCACTATTTGTTGCGACCTGTCTGATTGCTGGCGTATCTACCATCATTATGGGTCTGTATGCCAACTGGCCAATCGGCCTAGCACCTGGGCTTGGTCTGAATGCTTTCTTTGCTTATGCGGTAGTTTTGGGGATGGGTTATTCCTGGGAACAAGCGATGGGTGCCGTATTCTGGGGTGGTATCGGTTTTATGGTACTGAGCCTGTTTAAAGTGCGCGAATGGATTGTCGATAGTATTCCACCGAGCCTACGTGCAGGTATCACTTGTGGAATCGGTTTCTTCTTGGCAATTATCGCTTTGAAAACTGCTGGTGTGGTGGTTGCTAACCAAGGCACCATTGTTGGCTTGGGCGATATTGTTTCCTTTGAACCTCTAATGGCAGGTTTAAGCCTGATTCTGATTCTTGCATTAGCGCAGCGTGGCCTAAAAGCTGCGGTATTAATTGCGATTGCAGTGGTGAGTTTGATTGCTCTGGCGACTGGCCATGTCGAGTTTTCCGGCGTTGCATCTATGCCACCTTCCATCGAACCTATTCTTGGCAAGCTGGATATTATGGGTGCGCTAAATGTTGAAATGGTCGGTGTCATTATTGCTTTCTTGTTCGTTAACCTTTTCGACACCACCGGTACGCTAATTGCCGTAGGTGACCGTGCCGGTTTAACCGATGAAAATGGCAAAATGCGCAATATGAGCCGGGCAATGGTTACTGACGGAACAGCTTCATGGATTGGTGCATTGTTTGGTACGCCTACCGTGACCTCTTATATTGAGAGTGCTTCAGGTGTATCTGCTGGTGGCCGTACGGGTTTAACTGCGGTTGTGATTGGCGCGCTATTTTTGGTGACTTTATTCTTGTCTCCTTTGGCAGGAATGGTGCCTGGTTACGCGACTGCGGGCGCATTGCTTTATGTTGCGATTCTGATGACCAGTTCACTGGCCAAAATTGACTGGGACGATATGACAGAAGCCGGTCCGGTCGTAATTACCGCGCTAATGATGCCATTAAGTTTCTCAATTTCTAACGGTATCGCTTTAGGCTTTATCTCTTATCCATTAATCAAGCTGTTGGCAGGCCGTCATTCTGAAATTTCTATCAGCATGTGGGCACTAGCTGCATTATTTGCTCTGAAATTTGTGTTCTTCGGCGTGTAATAAATCGCCCCGTTTTATCAGTAAATGGTATCGCGGGGCGTTTTTGTGTGTGTCATTTCAATAATAGAAATCGGTTTAATGGCAAGTAATAGCTTTGATCAAAATGATAGGAACGGCTTTTGCAGGGGTTTCTGTAAGTGTTTTGATAAGCCGTAGGTGCTACCAAGTGGAAAATAACTTTGTAGTTAAAGTGTCTGATTTCGCTTGAAGTGCATCAAGCCTACATAGGTCAAACCAATTATGTGTTTTGCTGCATTACCAATGATCTACATCATCGGAAATGTTGCCAAATAGGCAGATAGTTGAATTACGGGAGTCAGTTTGTTGCCAGCTGTGCTTATCGCCGTGGCAACACTCCAGTCTCCGGAGAGGAGTGAAAAATGATCAAGGCATTTCATCGCCCAGATACGCTGGACGAAGCCCTGGCACTGAAGAAGCAGTTTGCTGCAGATGCCGTTTGGATGGCGGGTGGGTCAAAACTCAACGCCAAACCTTCTATTTCTTCAGCAGAGATAGCTATTAGCTTAAGTCAGCTTGCTTTAGACCAGATTCAGTCAACTGAGACTGCTCTGGAAATTGGCGCAACGGCTAGCTTGCAATCACTGATTGACCATCCACAAATTCCTGCTGCTTTGTCTGATGCACTTGGGCAAATGTTCAGCCGTAACCTGCGTAACCAAGCCACTTTAGGTGGTGAAATTGCGCTAGCAGATCAGCATAGTGTTGTATTGCCCGCTTTATTAGCATTAAACGCTGAATTAGTTTTAGCTCAGGGCAATAATGTTTCCCTGAAAAAATATATTGCTGAAAAATCCGACCAGTTAATTCTTCAAATTCGTTTGCCATTAAATATTAAAGCGTGTTTCAGCCATAAAATTTCCAATACCTGTAGTGCTAAGCCAATGGTGTGTGTTGCCGTTGCTTTAACTCATGATGACCAGTTAAAAATTGGCTTGTCGGGTGTTGGACCTTTGTTAGATTTAACACTGGCGGCCACTACTGAAATTGAAGCGATTGTTTTAGCAGTTAAAGAAGCGATTGCACCTGAGTCTGATTTTATTGGCGGTGCTGAAGCCAAATCTTATTTAGCCGGTGTGTTAGTAAGCAGGCTGGTCGAAAAAGCGTTAGCTGAACAAGTCCTGAGTGAGGAGGCTAAATAATGATTTCTTTTATTCTTAATGGCCGTCCTTGTCAGGTGCAGGCTAATGTTGGCGAAAATGTTCAAGCGTTATTAAAGCGTTTGGGTTATCGCGCAGTTCGTAATAGTGATGATGGAGCAGGCTTTGCCGGTTCCGACACTATTTTACTAGGTGGTGCGGCGGTCAATGCCTCTCTGTTGATCGCCGCGCAACTGGAAGGTGCTGAGGTGGTGACACCTGAGTCACTTAACAGTTATGGCGAATTAACCGCAGTTCAATCGGCAATGGTCGATTGTGGTGTGGTGCAATCGGGTTATAACGATCCTGCATTAGCGCTATTAATTACTGATTTGTTGACGCGGATAGCCAAACCAACCAAAGCTCAAGTTATCGATACTTTGTCGGGTATTTTCCTGCGTGAAAGTGCTTACCAACAAGTTTTCGAAGCGGTTGAATTAGCGCGTCAGCGTTTAATGCATTCTGATTTACAATCTAGCCCGCAATTAAATGTACCGGATTTTTCTGGCGACAATCGTTTTGTTGGTAAAGCCGTCGCTAAACCTGATGCAGTTAAAAGTATTCAAGCAGAGCCAAGCTTTGTTGAAGATTTTGTAGAAGAAGGTTCTTGCGTATTAA
The DNA here is from genome assembly GCF_003097315.1 of Pelagibaculum spongiae. Lineage (NCBI taxonomy): Bacteria > Pseudomonadati > Pseudomonadota > Gammaproteobacteria > Oceanospirillales > Pelagibaculum > Pelagibaculum spongiae. The sequence goes on along the minus strand of NZ_QDDL01000001.1, from coordinate 324,811 downwards.
GAATGCTGCGCAGCCCACACGCTAGTGCTTATATTACTAGCATTGACACTTCTGCTGCTGAAGCGGTAGAAGGCGTTGTAATGATTATTGATCATCGCAATTGCCCAGATGTTTATTACACCCCAGGTGGCCAGACTGCACCTGAGCCATCACCACTTGATCGTCGTATGTTTGCCCAGAAAATGCGCCATTACGGTGATCGAGTAGCTGCAGTGGTTGCAGAGTCTATTGAAGCGGCTGAAGCTGCAATGAAGCTGATTGTGGTGGAATATGAAGTACTCAAGCCAGTGTTGTCGATTAAAGAAGCAATGGCTGACGATGCACCGATTATTCATCAATCATTAATTAGTTACAGCGCCGGTGCGCCAGATAACCTGGCAGAAATGAATAAATTTGCTGATCCACGTGATGGCAAGGTTCATTTCAATTTCCCATTTGGTGGCGAACCGCATAAAAACATTGCGGCACGTGGCCACGGTGATATTGGTGATATCGAAAAAGGTTTTGCCGAAGCTGACGTAATTCTTGAGCGGACTTATCAGTCTCGCCAGGTTCAGCAGCTGCCTCCTGAGCAACACCTTTGCTACACCTACATGGATGGTGACCGCTTAGTATGTCGTGCAGCGACTCAGGTGCCTTGGCACTTACGCCGCAAGATCTCAAAAGTATTGGGCATTAAGCAAAATAAAATTCACGTTAAAAAAGAGCGTGTCGGCGGTGGATTCGGTTCCAAGCAAGACATTCTGGTCGAAGAAGTTTGTGCTTTTGCAACCTATAAAACCGGCCGTGCGGTGCATTTCCGACATAATCGTGAAGAAGAGTTTATTGCGACTTCTACCCGGCATGTGGCAGAAATTACCGTTAAAATGGGTGCTAAAAAAGACGGTAGCATTACCGCTTTTGACGTCAACTTCCGTTTTAATACCGGCCCATATGGCAACCACTGTTTGACGGTTCCTTGTAACGCGCCGGCGATTTCTTTGCCGCTTTATCCTTGTGATAATGTGAAATTTGCCGTGACCACCTATTACTCGAATATTGTGCCCACCGGCGCATATCAGGGTTATGGCGGGCCTAAGGGCAATTTCGCAATCCAGATGATTGTCGCAGAAATGGCCTATGAGCTGGGTATCGATCATTTAAAAATGGTCGAGAAAACTCGGGTTCATGAAGGTCAGAAATTAGAGCTTTTAGGTAAGGTCGGTGAGGGTAAGGCCCCAACGAGCGTACCGACTGCGCATTCTTGTGCGCTGGGCAAAATTCTTGCTCGCGGCAAGCAAATGATCGATTGGGATTCGGTTAAGACTGACCCGAAAAAGCCAAATATCAAGATTGGTCGTGGTGTTGCTACCATGATGCAAAAATCGGGTATTCCGGATATCGATCAGGCGAATGCAACCGCTAAGTTAGCTTCCGATGGCACATTAATCATTCACTCGGGTGGTGCTGATTTAGGAACGGGTTTAGATACTGTGGTGCAAAAGCTGGCTGCAGAAGTGATGCAAACCGAATTAACCGACGTTCATGTGGTTTCGGGTGATACCGACCATTGTCTGTTTGATAAGGGCGCTTATGCATCATCAGGTACTTGTTTCTCAGGTAACGCTGCCCGTTTAGCTGCTGAAGATCTGCGCAGGCAAGTATTAAACGTCGCTTCTGGTTTGATGAAGCAACCGGTTGATAATCTGGATTTGGAATTCCCGGGCAAAGTAATTTGCATCGATGGTAGCGAAAAGTTTCTGTCACTGGAACAAATTGCAGAATACGCCGAGTGCGGTACTGGCCCAGGTCAGTTGCATGGTAAAGGCAGCTTTATTACTTCTGAATTTGCCTTCCCTTATGGAGCAAACTTCGTTGAAGTCGGCGTTGATACCGACACTGGTGAAGTAGAGCTACGTAAGTTCTATGCCTTGCTAGATTGTGGTACACCGATTAATCCGGATCAGGCATTAGGTCAAATTTACGGTGCCAGCATGCGAGCAATTGGCCACACCTTGTTTGAGTGCATTAAATATGACGAAAAAGGCCGGGTATTAAACGCTAATTTCCGTGATTATGGTGCACCAATGATTGGTGATTTGCCAACAGATATGCGGGCTGAATTAATTCCAAGTGACGATCCTGTTGGGCCTTACGGTGCTAAGAGTGTTTCAGAAGTTGGGGTTAATGCTGCTGCACCAGCGATTGCCAGTGCAATCCACGATGCGACTGGTGTGTGGATACGTGATTGGCATATGACACCAGAAAAAGTATTGAAAGCTTTAGGTAAACTGTAATTTTTAGGGTTACTTAATAGCGCTTGATGCGAGATGCTTTTAAATCAAAGCATTAAAGATAAAAAAACCGGGTGCTGAGAAGTGTCCGGTTTTTTAATATAAGTGACAACTGAATATTTACTGCTTTTAATTAACTATTCAAATTATGAATAAACAGATTTCACCGGACAATCAGTATCGCAGTAGTTGTCTCTATGGGGTGAAAAAATATTTGTTGCTGGGAGCTTGCTAGTAAAGAGTGATAATACTGATGCGTAATCTGCTGCTGCTGGGTTGATGACTTGAAAGCCTCGCCGCATGGCTGCAAAGCGGTTGATGGGGTTATCATCGATAAGAACAAAGTTCTGCTGAGGAATTGCCAAACCTGCATGTCCTGATATTGTTCGCCATACATTATTCATCACCGCTGCTTTTCCTTTTGCCATTGCATTAACTCGTTCTTCATTAGATGCTGTTTGGTAATCGATTCCTGCTGCGATTATTAAATCATTTCGATTGTAAAATGGTTTCATGCTGATCATGAGTTTTTTATTGATGTCCGCACCAAAAAAAATCGACAAAATGTTTTTTGTCGGCATTTCTTTATAGCTGGCAGCTGTTATAAATGTTATAGAAATGCTCGCACTAAAATTTCCACACAAGCTAGAGAAAAACTGACGGTGTTGCATGTGGTAAATTGGATTGCAAATGTGATCTCCAGCTTTGTATTTGTTTATATTTCCTGTCGAAAGATTTCCAATCAAATTGACTTCAAGATTTTCTATTTGCGGTGTGGTCAAATACATGTCGAAGTCTCTACGACAAAATAATGTTGAATCAAGATCAATAAAAAAGTGCCACATAGAGAGTATGTCCAATCTAGTAATTACGTGTAGATGTCAGCTTCTTGATTGTAAAATAATATTTCTTTTTTTATTTCATGGTTATGGAAACTGTAAAAGGAATAATCACCTGAAATTGCACTAGCCAAAGTTCTTATAATAATTGGGTAAGTGTCGTCTGTAGGATTAATGACTTGGAAACCGCGCTTAACAGCAATTTCTCTGTTAGCTTCGCTGTCATCGATAAGAATCATATTGTTGCGAGTTTTAACAGATTGAGACATTAAAACACGTTCTATATAATCTGCTTTTGCTACTGCGAGAGCTTCTACTAATTTATCATTGCGTTCCTCAGGGTCTCCTTCGAAATCATCCAGTTTTCTGCCAATCAGGCCATCAAGAAAACTACGATTTATAAAATCTGAAGAGTTAATTGCTCGCTGTACACGCCTATCGCTGTTAGAAAAAAAAGTGTTCAATGCGAGACAAGTCGGTGATTGCTCATAAGATCCGGCGGTGATAAAGTGAAAGCGAGCGCGACTACCGGCTAAAACTAAATTTAGAAATAATTGCTGGTGAAGCTGCTGATAAAGCGGGCTAAAGACAATATCAACACCATTAAAACTCTGGCTACCATTTACGGTGAGATTGCTGGTTTGTGATGATAGATAGTCCAGCTGCACCCCTGATAGCACTTGATCAATGTCCCGCCTAATAATCAACGTCAGATCTAAATCAAAGAAAATATTCAACATGCTTTCAAATCCGTTTGAATGATGGCTATTAAAATAGCAACTATTTAGTGTTAGCTGAAACAAATAGTGTTTGTAGTAAGAGTGTCAAGAAAAAACAATAGCGGTGTTGCTTAGCATGCTCCCAGTATGGTTTCTTCATCGATTATGAGGGTTGCTAAATATTGAATTAGAATTAATACAGTGGATTAATGTTTGTAGTACCATTTTGTAGTCCTCCCTAGTTGGATCAATCACCTGATAACCATACATTGAAGCAGTGCTTCTATTTATAACGCTGTCATCAACCAAAATCACATTGTGAGCAGGTATTAATTTTTTAGTCTGCAATCGTAAATGACTTGATTCCATTTGCTGTGCTTTTGCATCGGAAAAAGCCTTAAGATAGGCGTTTCTATCTGACCAATCGAGATTTTGAGGAAAGTATCGCATTAAGATAGAGGCATTGATGAAGGTTGAGTGCTCTATGAAATCTTTTTTTTCTTCTGAGTTGTCTGTGAGCATGTTGGCTAAAGTGGGTTTGAGAGATTGTGCGTAGTAGCTACCAGCTGTAATAAAAAAAATACTGCAGTTATCTTTATTTTCATAAAGGAGATTAAAAAATTCTTTATGTAGAGACCAGTAAATTGGTTGTAGCAAAAGCATTTCTGGCTGACCATCGCCTGTATTTTGATTTGGGATGCTATAGCAAGGTGCAGTGTTAGTGTTAGATAGTTGTGATTCAGATAAAAATACTGGGTGATCTTTTAGATAAAAAAGCGTTTGGTCAAGATCAAAAAAAATTAGCCACATATAGTGAAATTACCTATTAGTTACAGCCTGTTGCTTGCTTAATTTCCAAGGGCGGCAACAGGGGGTTGTTTATTAGTATCGTGGTTATGAAAGCTATAAAATTCCCCGTCGGACGAAATTGCATTGGTTAATGTCCTTAAAATAATTCCATAGTTCGTTTTTGTTGGGTCAATAATCTGAAAGTTATAATGAGATGCATAAAACCGATTGCATTCGCTATCATCAACAAGAATCATTTTCTGACAATTATCGATAGATTGTTCCATAAAAACACGCTTCATATAATCAGTTTTTGCTGATGCAAGAGCTGGAATTAATATCTGTTCAAAATCTTCACTTTTTTTGTCATAACTATCCAAATCGTTTCCAATCAGTTTATCGAGCGCGGCGCGGTTTATAAAAGGCGCATTTTCGATTGAACGGCGTACAAGTCCGTTGCCATTAGAAAAAAAAGCCTTTAATGCAAAACGGGTAGGTATTTCTAGATAAGATCCTGCAGTGACAAAGTGAAAGTTGCTATTAGAGTCAGCCAAGGCGAGAAAAAGCTGTTGGTGTAGATCTTGATATAGTGGGCTGAAGACCACATCACCTTCCTTGTCACCCCGGGCAAAGCCTGCGGTAAGATTACTTGTTTGTGGTGACAGGTGTTTTCTTTGTGCTTCGGATAGCGCTTGTGCAATATCTTTTCGCACAATTAAGGTCAGGTCCAAATCAAAGAAAATATGCCACATCTTTCAAATCCATTTGAGTGATGGAGCAAGTATAGCCATTGATTCTTTCCAAACCAGAGAATAGACAACCCTGCTGTTGAAAAACTAATCACTTGTCAAAAAATGCAGCTTTGATGCTGTCGTTTTGTTGATGCAGATTAAAACCGCACAACTGAAGATGATCAGACCAATTTAATCTTGGATGAGTTAATTACGATTAATTCTCAATTGCATTTTTTATTCAGTTTAATCTCATTTCAATTACAAACAGGCACAGAATTTGCTCTCATCTCTGTTCGATAGTGATTAAATTGCTTAGTTTGATATTTGTGTTATCAGCGAGCTATTTGATTGATTTTATATGAGATTTTATGAATTTCATTTTGAAACTGAATGTCAACTTATAAAAACCCCCACTTTATTGATTTATATTGGGAAAACGGGTTGGTTGATGTTCTATGTTGAAGGTGTTCATGAGAATTGACTCTGGTTGTTCATCTTTTCGCTTCTCAGATTGATAGAAGTTGAGTGGCTGATGAATCTTCAGATTTAAATGATCGTGTAGTTAGTAATGTAGTTAACGGCATCTCAGTGCTACAGGTTCCAAATCGAGACTTTGGCAGTGTAGCCGGGTGCAAAACTTTTTGAGCCGATTTTCCAGGCGAATGGCATGTACGCCGGCGTGGAATTTCGCAGCCCCAGCAGCATCTTGAAAGTATTTTAAGATGCACTGTGCAAGGCGGGCAGGATGCCCAGAGACGGGGCCTGAGCTCCAGGGTTGTTCACGACCCGGAATCAGCAGGTACGTATCATGACGATTAAGGATATGGCTCGTTTGCCCGAGCCAGTTCAGCATACAGGCACCGGTGCAACCCGGAGCCGCAAACCTATTTATCAAAACTCCTTACCTCCATGTAACCAGGCGTGTCCCGCTGGTAATAATATTCAAAAAGTAATGTTGTATGCCCAGGAAGGTGATTTTCGAGCAGCGTGGCAGGCTTTTTGCGAAACTAGCCCCATGCCATCGGTTTTTGGTCGGGTGTGTTATCACCCGTGTGAAGGTGGCTGTAACCGCGTCGATGTAGAAGGCGATGCCAGTCAAAGTGTTCGCATTCACGGTATTGAGCGCTTTTTAGGCGACTTAGCAATTGAACAAAATTGGCAGTTTGAGCCGCCAGCAATCGAAACCGGTAAAAAAGTTTTGGTGGTTGGTGCTGGGCCATGTGGTTTGTCAGCGGCCTATCATTTGCGTTTGGCAGGTCATCAGGTAGAAATTCGAGAAGCGGGTCCGGTGGCTGGCGGAATGTTGCATTTTGGTATTCCGGCTTATCGATTACCGCGAGATATTCTACAGGCGGAAGTGGACCGATTAGAAAACATTGGCGTTACAATCACGCTCAATCATAAGGTTGAAGATTTAGCCAAAGAAAAAGCTGAAGGTGGCTTCGATGTGGCATTTATTGCCATTGGCGCGCACATCGGCAAACGCACTGATATTCCTGCCCGTGAAGCGGGCACCATGTTAGATGCGGTTAATTTTTTACATGATGTTGGTACCGGCCAGCAGCCAAAAATGGGCCGAAGAGTGGCGGTTTACGGTGGTGGTAACACTGCAATGGACGCTGCCAGAACAGCGAAGCGGATGGATGTAGATGAAGTAATGATCATCTATCGTCGTGACCGTGAGCATATGCCTGCGCATGATTTTGAAGCCGAAGAGGCGTTAGCTGAAGGGGTGAAAATCCATTGGCTGCGGACCATTCAGCAAATTGAAGGCGATGATATTCAGGTTGAGGAAATGGAAATCGGTGAAGATGGCCGACCCAAACCAACCGGGCGTATGGAAACCCTGCAAGCCGATACATTAATTATGGCGTTGGGTCAGAATATCGAAAGTCAGTTGTTGGCGAATGTCGATGGCATTGAATTGAACCGCGATGGCACAGTTCAAGTGGCAGAAAACATGATGACTGGCCACGGCGGTGTTTTTGCCGGTGGCGATATGGTGCCATCAGACAGAACGGCAACCATTGCAGTCGGCCATGGCCGCAAAGCAGCCAATCATATTACGGCCTGGTTAAATAACACCACATTTGAAAAGCCTGCGAAAAACCCGGTCATTGGCCATGAAAAATTACATTTATGGTATCGCACCCTAGCACCGCAACAGCAGCAACCGGCTTTAACCCCAGAACAGCGTAATGACTTTTCTGAAGTGGTTGGCGGTTTAACTGCCGAGCAAGCATTATTTGAATCGGCACGCTGTTATTCCTGCGGAAACTGCTTTGAATGCGATGGCTGTTACGGCAGCTGCCCAGAAGGTGCCATTCAAAAGCTCGGTAAGGGTAATGGTTATAAAATCGATTATCAGCGTTGCACCGGCTGTTCTGCTTGTTATGACCAATGCCCATGCCATGCAATTGAAATGGTCGGTGTTGAAAAGCTAAATGCTGAGCCATCGACAGAAAATGCAGTTCAAACTCAGGAGGTGCGCTCATGAGCAGCTCTGAAAAAGTATTCAATCCATCAGACAAAAAAATGTCGATTATTGATGGTAACGAAGCCGCAGCCTATATCGCTTATAAATTGAGCGAAGTGTGTGCAATTTATCCAATCACCCCATCTTCAACCATGGCGGAGCTGGCAGACCAATGGTCCTGCGAGCACAAGCCAAACCTGTGGGGCACTATTCCTTTAATTGCAGAAATGCAAAGTGAAGGTGGTGCTGCAGGTACGGTGCATGGCGCACTGCAAACCGGTTCATTAACCACCACATTTACTGCATCGCAAGGTTTAATGCTGATGCTGCCTAATATGTATAAAATTGCCGGTGAATTAACGCCGTCGGTTATCCATGTTGCAGCGCGTGCATTGGCCACGCAGGGCTTGTCGATTTTTGGTGACCACCAAGATGTAATGGCGGCCAGAAGTACCGGTTATGCCATGTTAGCTTCGGCATCGGTTCAAGAGTCAATGGATATGGCGCTGGTGGCGCACGTTGCCACCCTAGAATCACGCATTCCTTTTATCCATTTCTTTGATGGTTTTAGAACCTCCCATGAATACAACAAGGTCGAAATGATTGACGACCAAGTTGTGCGGGAAATGGTTAATTTTGACCGGGTAACTGAGCACAGAAATCGTGCTTTGAATCCAGAAAACCCGGTGATTCGCGGAACAGCACAAAACCCAGATGTTTATTTCCAAGCCCGTGAAGCTTCAGGCATTTATTACCAAAAAACACCGAAAATTGTTGCTGACGCAATGCAACAATTGGGTGAATTAACTGGCCGACATTACAAGCCATTTGATTATTACGGCGCTGAAGACGCAGATCGCGTTATTGTAATTATGGGTTCTGGCGCTTCGGTGGTTCATGAAACGGTTGAATATTTAAAGCAAACCGATAGCTCAGAAAAAGTCGGTATGCTGCAGGTTCGCCTGTTCCGTCCTTTCTCGATGGAGCACTTGCTTGAAGTACTGCCAAAAACGGTTAAATCGATTGCCGTGTTGGACCGTACTCGTGAGCCAGGCGCGACTGGCGAGCCATTATTCCAAGATGTTTTAACTTGCATTACCGAAGCCTATAGCGATGGTGACTTAGACTATTTGCCAAAAATTATCGGCGGCAGATATGGTTTATCCAGCAAGGAATTCACCCCGGCGATGGTCAGAGGTATTTTTGCTCACCTGACTGAAAGCAAGCCAAAGAAACGCTTTACCGTCGGTATTATTGACGATGTTTGCCATACCAGTATCGATTATGACGACCGCTTTATTACCGAAGATCCACAAAGCGTTCGCGCTATGTTTTATGGCCTGGGTTCAGACGGCACGGTCGGTGCCAATAAAAACTCAGTCAAAATTATTGGTAGTATGGATAGCCACCACGCCCAGGCGTATTTTGTTTACGACTCGAAAAAATCCGGTTCACAAACCGTTTCGCACCTGCGTTTTGGTAACCACCCAATTGAAGCACCTTACCTAATTCAAACCGCCAGCTTTATTGCTTGCCACAAGGATACGTTCCTTGAGCAGGGTAATATTCTGCGCAATATTGAAAGCGGCGGCAGCTTCTTATTAAACAGCCAATGGCCGGCAGATAAAATTTGGCAAAAACTGCCAAAAATTATCCAGCAAACTATTGTTGATCAAAAATTATCCTTCCATGTCATTGATGCTTATAAAGTGGCAAAAAATTCTGGAATGGGTTCACGCATTAATACCATTATGCAAACCTGTTTCTTTGCTTTGTCGGGTGTATTGCCGCGCGATGAAGCGATTGCCGAAATCAAAAAAGCGATCGAGAAAACCTATGCCAGCAAGGGCAAGCAAGTAGTTGAGCGTAACTTTGCTGCAGTCGATCAAACCCTAGCGCATTTAGACCAGGTTGAGATTGGCCAGGTTAATCTCGCTGAGGCAGATAATTCCGAGCAAGCCCAGCGACTGGCTAAAGCACCTGAATTTGTTCAATCAGTCACTGCCAAATTAATGGCCGGTGAAGGTGATTTAATTCCGGTCAGTGAAATTCCAGTGGATGGCACTTGGCCAACAGGCACCACCCAATGGGAAAAGCGTAATATTTCCCGTGAAGTACCCGGTTGGGAGCCCGATCTGTGTATTCAATGTGGTAACTGCTCGGTGGTTTGCCCGCATGCGACGATTCGCGCCAAATATTTCCATAAGGATTATTTAGCCACTGCACCGGCAGAATTTGTCACCGCGCCAATTACTGCACGTGGTTTCCCAGAAACTCGTTATCGCTTACAAGTTTATGTGGAAGACTGCACCGGTTGTGGCTTATGTGTTGAAGCTTGTCCGGTTCAAGATCCGAAAAAGAGCGGTGGCCGTGCGATTAATATGGTGGAGAAGCAGCCAATTCTGGAAACAGAAAAAGCCAATCTCGATCATTTTGAATTTTTACCGCAAACCTCACGTAGTGATGTTGATTTCTCAACCATTCGTGGTGCCCAGTATCTTGAGCCTTTATTTGAGTTCTCAGGTGCCTGCTCCGGTTGTGGTGAAACCCCTTATCTGAAGTTAATCTCCCAACTGTTTGGCGACCGGTTAATGATTGCTAATGCCACCGGTTGTTCTTCAATTTATGGTGGCAACCTGCCAACAACCCCTTGGGCGAAAAATGCGCAGGGTCGTGGCCCGGCATGGGCTAACTCATTATTTGAAGATAACGCTGAATTCGGTTTTGGTTTCCGTTTATCAATTGATAAGCAAATGGAAATGGCTTCTAACCTGCTCAGCCAGTTGCGTGAAAAGCTACCGGCTGAATTGGTTGATGGTTTATTAGGTTGCTTGCAGCAAACAGAAGTCGAGCTGGCAATGCAACGAGATCGACTCGAACAGTTAAATACTTTATTAGTCGATATTGACGATCCTAAAGCCCGTGAACTACTCGATTTATCGGATCGATTAATTAAACGAGTATTATGGATTGTCGGTGGTGATGGCTGGGCTTACGATATTGGCTCAGGCGGTTTAGATCATGTATTGGCCAGTGGCAAAAACGTCAATGTGCTGGTAATGGACACCGAAGTGTATTCCAACACAGGGGGTCAGGCTTCTAAATCTACGCCTTTAGCGGCGGTTGCTAAGTTTGCCAGTGGTGGTAAACGTTCCGCCAAGAAAGACATGGCACTGCAGGCGATTGCTTACGGAAACGTCTATGTAGCGCGCATTGCAATGGGTGCCAACCCGCAGCAATCCTTGCAAGCAATTCGTGAAGCAGAAGCTTACCCGGGGCCGTCGATTATTTTGGCGTACAGTCACTGTATTGCCCACGGTATCGATATGCGCCAGGGAATGCGTCAGCAAAAGCTAGCAGTAGAATGTGGCCATTGGCCGTTATTCCGCTATAACCCTTCACTGCGTGACCAAGGGTTAAATGCCTTCCGCCTTGATTCCCTGCGACCTAGTGTGCCGCTTAAGGAATATATCAATGGTGAAATGCGTTATCGCTTGCTCACTCGCGCTGCACCAAAAGAAGCAGAAGGTCTGCTGCAAGAAGCACAGAATCTGATTCAACGTAAGTGGGGCGTATACGAAGAAATGGCGGTACATAACTCGCTAGATTTTGTACCGGAGAAACTGGCGACGGTGACTTGATTACTTAATGCTAACTAGAAAATAAACCTTGAAAGGCCGCGAAAGCGGCCTTTTTTTCCGAAGAAAATCGTTCTACTTAAATAAAATTAAACATATCTGATTCGCTGCTGGGAAGCTTGGCGTTTATAAGTCAATAAAAATGCAGAAAGTGTGATTCCCCCCCCCTTTGCTATTGGCCGAAAAAAACGGGTTATTTAGTGATGTTGAGTCCGGTGCGTACAACAGAGCAGTTGCAGCCTGATATAAATGACCAAAAGCGGGAAAGTAACGGTCGCAACCCTTGTGGCTGATTGAATTTGTTAGTTGAACCTGTTACTGACAGAGCTCCCAAAAGACTGGAAATCAGCCCTTCGACCAACGATCGACTTCCTTGGAATATCGATTCAGATTCCCTTCGAAGCAAATAAGCAATCGCTAAAATGTTTCGTTGGCCTGTGGTTAATGGGTGTTGGTAAACTGCGTCTAGATACAGTGTTGGTGGCTATCAAACTCAACAAAAGTTAACCGTATATGTCGATTGAGTAAACTGCAAAACAACCATTTTATTTCAATGAGTTGAGGTGCTTTTTCAAAAACCCTCTGTTCAGCGGCATTTTGTCGATAGTTCAATCAATTGACATACACGGAATCAAAATATATCGTCGCCAACAAGCCATGAAAAGGCAAGCAAGCCACCAGAGTAAAGGCCTAGCGGCGAGCTAAAGCGGAATTTGTCTTTCATATTTATATAAGACTATGCGGCAAAAATGCGGTATAGGTCGCTGTTAGGTTTATCCATGCATTATGCGCACTCTATCCAAGTATTCAGGGAGAATCAATTTCATGACATTCAATAACGAAATTGAAGTATTTATTAAAGATTATGTGAAGGACCTACATGAAGGGTCTGCATCTATATTTGCTGGGGCTGGCTTATCCATTCCTTTAGGTTTTGTAAACTGGACCGATTTGATGGAAGAAATTGCTCAAGACCTTGGTCTTGATGTGAAAGTTGAATCAGATTTAGTTTCCTTGGCACAGTTTCACGTAAATGAAAACAGAACACGCTCCAAAATTAGTAGGAAAATTCTTGAAGAGTTTACTGAGGATACAGCCGAGGGTGAAAATCATCGTATTATTGCTAGATTACCTATCTCATCAGTTTGGACGACAAACTATGATGAAATCATAGAGAAGTCATTCTTGAAGCAGGGAAAAGTTCCTGATATTAAATATAACAATAAGCAGCTTCTTTCAAATAAACCTAAAAGAGACGTTGTCATTTATAAAATGCATGGGGATGTTTCGCACCCATCAGATGCAATTATTACGAAAGAACAATATGAAAGTTACCATCAAACTCACGAGCCATTTATTAATGCACTTACAGGAGAGCTGATTACTAAAACATTCCTTTTTCTTGGGTTTAGCTTTACAGACCCTAATTTGGATTATGTATTAAGTCGACTTAACTTTAGGTTTAAAGAAGATAAACGATTGCATTATTGCATTGTGAAAAAACATGTACTTGGTGATTCCTTAAACCCTGATCAAGCTTCTTATGATTATAACTCTAGAAAACAAGAGTTAGTAATTAACGATCTTAAAAGATATGGAATTAAAACTCTTCTCGTTGATGACTATGCGCATATAACTTCTATTTTGCGTGAAATAGAAACTCGTTACAAAAAACGAACAATATTCATATCTGGGAGCGCAGAAATTTATGACCCTTACTCAAGAGTCGAATCAGTAGGATTTATTCATGAAGTATCTAAAAAAATAGTCGAAAAAAACTTTAGGATCGTAAATGGATTTGGTTGGGGAGTAGGTAGTTCTGTCATCAATGGTGCACTTGAAGCTATATACAATAATCCGTTGAAATATTCTGAATCACAGTTAGTGTTAAGACCTTTTCCTCAATTTGAGTCTGGTAGCAAAAAGTTACCTGAACTTTGGGAGGAATATAGAAATCAAATGATATCGTTAAGTGGTATTTCATTGTTTTTATTTGGAAATAAAAACCTCAACGATGAAGTTGTAGATGCAAACGGTGTAATTAGAGAGTTTGAAATTTCAGTATCGTTAGGAAATATAGCTATACCCATAGCCTGCACTGGGTATGCGTCTAAAGCAATATATGAGATTATTATTGCATCAATAGAACAATATTATTCTGACCCATTAATGGCTAAACCTTATCTAGAAAAACTAGCCGATCCAAACACAACATTAGCGGAAAAAATTCCGGTATTATTAAAATTCATTAGAGAGTTAACAAAATAAAGGAGTAGATTTAATGGCTAGAAGAGCATTTTTCAGTTTTCACTATACAGGTGATATCAATCGAATTGGGATCGTTAGAAATTCATGGTTAACTAAAAAAAGTAAAGACGACGCAGGATTTTGGGATGCTGCTGATTGGGAGGAAGTCCAAAAAGATACTGACTTAGCTATAAAGAGATGGATTAATAAACAGTTTGAAAACACTAGCGTAACTGTCGTTTTAATCGGTTCCGAAACATCTGAACGTCCTTGGGTTAACTACGAAATCGAAAAAAGTATCGAGCGAGGAAATGGATTAGTAGGTATACATATACACAACATAAACGGCCTAGGTAAAGGGGTTAGTAAAAAAGGTAAAAACCCATTAGATGGGCATCTAGTCAAATGTACTGATGGAAAAAGTTATAAAGCTTCAGCAATTTATAAAACCTACGATTGGAACTTGAATGATGGTTATAATAATCTAGGTGATTGGATTGAAGAAGCTGCTAAAAAAGCAGGTAAATAAACCTAACAAATAAGGATAGGTGTCGCGCAGCCGACACCTTATCCGGGTGTTGAACAAGCCCGGGTGGCACTCTCTATAGTAAATTACAGATATTTCAACTAAGTAGGTCACGCCCTGCCGCTAAATGCAGGGCGAGCAAAGCTATAAACGCTGGAATCAGCATTTTTGAGAGTGCATTTTTTAGGTCTTTTTGTAACGGCCCTCCTGCTCAATAATTACGCCATTATCCTTATTGTTTTTGCCTTTCGGCTAGACCGGTCGTACCACGCCCAGGCAGCGCATTTCTTCTTTACAGCAAGGGCAAATACGGCGGGGCTTGGTTTTCTCTGGTATTTTTTTGGGGATGATGTAATCCAATAGCGTGCTGAGTACCAGTAATATTCTATAACGCAGCTTTTTGGCGTTTCCGCGTAAAAAACCATAGTCCCGCACCCGTTGTAATCCTTTTGGCAGAACATGTTGCATAATCAACCATAAGAATTCGAGTATCGGTAAGCTTCTGGTTTTCTTTGTTTTACTCTGGCTATCTTGATATTTAAACGTGACCTGAGTGTCGGTGGTTTTAATAATGTCCTTGTCGGGTAATACGCCTCGATATAAATAACGAGACAAGTATTTTAATGCGGGCAGACCAAAACCGACTTTGCGACAATCGACCACCCATTTTTCTGGCAGATAATCAGGTAACCATAATGATTGATGCGCATGTATTGCTTGCAGCATCCGAGCTTTCCAGACTTTTGCTAAAGCAAAGGCATTAAATAAGTATTTTTGGTTGCCTTTTTTCCATTGCTTGGTTTTAGTATTAAATCCACCCGCCGCCACAATAATATGTAAGTGCGGGTGTAAATTCCTTTGCCTGCTATGGGTATGCAATACCGTTGTAAAGCCGATATCGCCAAGCTTTTTGCTTTGGCCAAAGTTTTTGAGAATAGACGCGCTCACCGTGAACATAATTTTATAAAGTGCTTTAGGATGGGTTTTCGCTAAACATCGGAGTTCAAATGGCAAGGTAAAGGTCACCATAAAGTAATGCACGGGCAGCAGTTTTTTTTGCTGTCGCGCCAGCCAATCAGATGTGGTTTGTTGCTGACATTGTGGGCAGTGCCGATGGCCGCAGGACATCGGCAGGCTGTCTTCATACGAGCAGCGGGTACAAGCCCAACTCGAATTGACCGGTGAAGACACTCGGCAATTAAGCAGGGCATGAATCGCATTGCGCTGATCTTTATTGAGCTGGTGACGATATTGCGTTTCAAATGAATCACGATGCTTCCGCAACAATTGAATTAACTGGCTCATTGTAAGCTCCACTGCAAGTTTAAATGGTTGGCCAGTTGGTTGATGGCTGCTGCGGCATTGTTTTGCTTGATGGGGGTTAGCTGAGTATATTTCGCAGTAGTATTCAAACTGCCATGACCGAGCAGGATTTGCAGCGATCGTAAATCCAGCCCTTGCTCTAGCAAATGCGTGGCAAAGCAATGCCGCAAAGAATGCGGGCTAATCAGTTTATTTATTTTACAATCTTGCAGGACTTTTTTAAGTGCTTTTTGTACGCCACCTCTGTCCATAGGTACGTTATTGTTTTTACCTGAACCAGGAAAAATCAAAGTGTTGTGGCGATGGGTTTTCCAATGGCTGCGCAGTGCCAACAGGGTTCGTTGAGGCAACGGTACTAGCCGATCTTTACCGCCTTTGCCATCTCTAATGTGCAACTGCATGGTTTTACTATCGATATCATGAATGGTTAAATTCAGTCCTTCGCTGAGCCGCAAACCCATGCTATAGAGCGTCAGAAAAAATACTTGATAGCGTTGCTTTTGTAAACAATAACGCCACCCAAGATATTATTTATACCTGTCAAAAAACATTTGATTTCTCATTCAGTTGCCATTGATTTAATCTTTGTTAACCGTTGATTTTTGCAGGAGCGGCACTTGAAAAAGTTGTCATTTTCACATCATGCCATCACCCAGAGCAATTCTATACGATCCGAAAGAAAATCCATTTCTCCATGTAATTTCGCGTTGTGTTAGGCGAGGGTGGTTGTGCGGAGAAGATCCAACACTACTCAAAAAGCACCGTAAAAATTACGACCATCGCCGCCAGTGGATTGTCGATAGAATTGATCGACTGAGCAAAGCGTTTGCGGTTGATATCGCAGCTTACGCCGTCATGAGCAACCACTACCACCTGGTGGTTTTTGTGGATGTGCAGCGCGCGAAAAACTGGAATATCAAGCAGGTGTTGTTGCAATATTGCAAGGTGTTCGAGGCGCATCCATGGGTTAAGAGTTATCTCGATCCTGACAAATTTCACATGCTGACTCAAATGCAAATTCAATGGGTTGAAGAAACTGCTGATACTATTTATCGCAAGCGATTATATTCCATTAGCTGGTTTATGCGCTCAATTAACGAGCCGCTGGCACGAATGGCCAACGCGGAAGACCAATGTACTGGTCGATTCTGGGAGGGCCGCTTTAAAGCACAAGCATTGCTGGATCAACAAGCCCTGCTAACTTGTATGGCTTATGTCGATCTTAACCCGCTTCGTGCCGGTATTGCACAAACGCCAGAAAGTTCGAATTACACTTCGGTTCAAGCCCGAGTGGAAACTGAATTACCTGCCAGTAATCATCGTAGAAAGAAAAGCCGAAAAACAAATAATCAGCGGCGCTACGATTATAATTTCGCCCGATTAAAACCTTTTGTTGATAGCAAAACCAAATCTAGCATTAATATCAAAGATAAAATTCATCTGCTGCCATTTAAATTAAAAGATTATTTGGAATTGGTTGATGCCAGTGCTCGCATGGCGCGCACTGATAAGAAACACATGGACAGCAGTTTGCCGCCCATTTTTGAACGATTAGAAATCAAAACAGATGCACGCTGGTGGGCTTCTGCCATGAGCGGTCGCAGCACTGTGATGGCCAGTGCGCGACAGTTTGCCCACGCAATGGGTAATGCGCTGAACCTCAAGCAGTTTCGTGATCGAGTTAAACAACAAACTGAAACTTGGCGACAGCAAATACCATCGCCTGGAAAACAACCACCTTCTTGATAGTCGTTTTTATTGAGTGGGTCTAAATCCAAAATCTTTAAAATCAGATGTAATTTAAATAACCGGAGCTGATCCGGTTTTCGCCGTGGCATCAATTTAATATAATTGCATTCGAGAAGAAGAAAATGGTTGCCGCAATCGCGCTGAATGCTAAGTTTTTGTAGTTATTCGATCATTTAAATTTTTGATCAAGATATATTTAAAATCATGGGTGGCGTACTGAAAAAAAGGCGACACTTATTTTGCTATCATTTATTTCTTATCCGCGCTGATCTGCGCAAGGGCTGCCATGGTTCTGATGACGTACTAGTGTCTGGGTGGGCTATTGATGATACTAAACTAGTAAGTTGATCAATAAAATCTGGTTGTGTAGGGTCAATGACTATAAAATTATGTCTTTTTGCCGATTCTCTTTGAGTGATTTTATCATCAATTAATATTACGTGATGGTTTTGGTAGGTGGTGTTAGTAGTGTGTAAGAGTTTTTTAATATAATTGCCTTTTGAATAAAGGTCTATTTTCTGGTGATGGTCATTGGTTTCTTCTAAGAAAGATGCTACTTGTGTTCGGTTGATAGTTTTTCCTTTAAAATCACCGCCATTTAGGTAAGTCTCTTCAATGAAGGGAATGATTGTCTTTGAGCAATCATAAGTTGCAGTAGTTAATATATTAAAAGATACTAGCGGGCTACGGTTTAATATTTGTAAAATAGGAGGAAGTTCTTGAGCATATAATGCAAGTATTCGTTTTTTAGTAGAAAAATCGACTATTTCACTATCTGATAAATGCTGAGATTGAATTCTAGAGAGCTTTTCTTTCGAATTTTTTCTATCAATACACAGCAAGGTTTGATCCAAATCGAAGAAAAACCAATAGATCGGGTGGATCCCTGCTGGTTGCTGCAAATCCATTTGATGTGCTTGAGTATCCAAAAATCACCGATGAATAAGTGGTTAAGTTAGTTAGATCGAGTCTAGTACAGTCTGTACTATATCTTGTAAAGGCCAAAGCATGCGGTAGCCATAACCATCGCAAAACACCGGTCAGTCACGGCTTTATCAATCCATCCAAAAATGTTTTTTATCATCAGTAGATTGGTTTAGAGTCAGCTAGTCTAGGGGTTGTTAAGTGTGACGGAAGGTGACCCCATCATCTACAGTTTTGGTTTCGCTGTGTAAATTACTTTGATGAATCTACTGGGAGTGCAAACGGCTCGCCTGCCTGGATATCAGATTTGAAGCGCACGTTCGCCATTATTTAAATATATCTATGGCTGCCTGTACTTGCCTGTTCCATTCTATTTTTTATCCGCTCTGATCTACGTAAAGGTTGCCTTGGCATATCGCTGACTGGATTAGGTATAGATGCCATTAGGCTAGTAACAGAAAATCTTGTTACCCAAGAGAATAGCGATGCAAGATGAAAAATAATTTATGAGTGAGCTGGTTGGGTTGTTTATTGGCTTGCTTTTTATAAAAATATCTTGTGCTTGACCAAATTCGATTGTGGGTGGCAAGTGTTTGAGTATTTGCATTGACCAAGTGCGATTATGGGTGGCAAGTATTTGGCAGCAAGTATTTGGCAATAAGTTACCCTGATGGTTTATTGAAATAAGGGCCGTGGAAATAAATAATCTTTCTGTATCTTCTCGTAGGTCATCCCTGAGCCTCGGCGAAGCGTGACATTTCGTTGGCAAGTCGCTATTCGCTTCGCTCATGACGACCTACATTAAGGGTGTTTATTAAATTCCGTACCTCTAGCGCCTAAAAATACAGAATAATTATTGAATTCTGAAACCCTAAATATGTCTATGGCGCATTTTATCAGGCGAGCCGACTGTGCCCCAAAAATCAAGAAAATTTTCAATTATTAAAAAATATATTTCGATCACGACATAATTGCTATAGTGCCAACATGAGATGCAATTTGATCATTCTGTGATCGAGTTCAATAGCTAATGTTTTGAAATGTCATTGATAATTAAGTTGCAAGCGTTTTAATAGTTAGCGGCGCAATACTCTAGGACTTCTGTGTTGCTAAAACATGAATCAACATTTTCGTGGATGGAAATCAGGCTGCTGGTTTCTTTTTTATTTATTATAGGGCAGAGAGCAGAGCAATCTGACAGAATGTTGTTGTGATCAATAATTAAAACGCTGTTTTCATAAGGATGGTAATCGGCACTAGGATAATAAATAAAACTAGGAAAAAGCACTTTTGTTATATTTAAACCTTCTAGATTATTTAGTTTGTCATTGGAAGATATATGAAGCATTTCATAGATTGACGTCACATTAGAAATTCCTTTGATTGATTCAAGTGATTGATTATATCCGATATAGATTGTGCGTCCTATCGATTTTAGATTAGCCAACCCGTCAATATTAATTAAGTTATCATTACCATTAAGCGTAAA
The DNA here is from genome assembly GCF_003097315.1 of Pelagibaculum spongiae. Lineage (NCBI taxonomy): Bacteria > Pseudomonadati > Pseudomonadota > Gammaproteobacteria > Oceanospirillales > Pelagibaculum > Pelagibaculum spongiae. Next base: position 305,085 of record NZ_QDDL01000001.1, on the reverse strand, counting down.
TTTTCCTCCAATCGATGTTAGTTTAGATAAAGGTTCTATCGTTCTTAATCCATGAACAGCTACGATATAAAGATTATTAGCGATAGAAGATATCATATTAAGACCTTCTAAATTTGTTATATCGTAAGCTTCGTCAAAATTATTATCAGCACCTATAATTAAACTGCCTTTAATGCCAGTGCATTTATTTTTTGCATAAAAGTCGTCAATTTCGCTTTGTTTTGTAAAGGTGTAATCTCCTACCGGGCAAAATGTTTCAGCTCCACAGTCTTTTTTAACGCTATTCAAGTTAGCGCACTGCGCTTTATTTCTAGCAATATTAGCACCATCTAATAAGCTTGATTTATTCGAAAGAGTTGGGCAAAGGCTAGAGCAATCCGAGAGAGATGGATTCCCTGAAATGATCAAATTTTGTTTGTAATTGATAGTATCTGCGAGCGCAATATTTATTCCATAAATATGGGGTAAAGACTGATTGTTAATGACACTGATATTTCCTCCAATATCTTGTAATTTTGAAAGTCCGCTTACATTATATAAACTGTTATTTGAATCGATAGATAGGTCACCCTCCAAAGTAGTAAGGGCATAAAGCCAGTCGAATTGAGAGAGTAGTGGGTTTTCACTAATGAGTAAGTTTTTTCCTATAAAAGTAATACCGTGTAAACCAAAAAGGCGAGTTAATGATTCATTGTTTCTGATCTGAAGACTTCCACCTATTGACGTTAAATGTTTCAATTTTGATATGCTGTAGATATTTGATTTGATTTTTTGATCATTGCCAATGATTAAATCTCCAGTAATGATTTGGCAATCATCCGGGAAGGCATCGACTTCAGCTTGCGTACTTAATTGATAAGATGATTCTTTGCATATTACTTCACCCAAAGTAGTAACGACCTCGGCGTAAGCGCACCCATAAAAAATTGTTTGAATTAATATGGTCAGAATAAAACATTTAATGTTTTTCATATTGTAAGTCCAACTGTCTGTTTTTAAATTAAACGGCAATTAGCTATAGGATGTTTGGCTTTGTAATTTTATTTGCAGTTTCAAGATGTATGTTTAATGGTGAAGTTCATGTATAAAACTTTAACACCAACTCACCCGTTCACCAGCTTATTAGCAAACTGCTCTGGGACAGAAAAATTACAAGCGCTGAGCCTAGCGCTACTATTGCCGTTGCGTCAAACTGTCAAAACAAAAAACACACCGCAGCTTTGGCGCGCCGTCGATTATTTAAACATAATCAGTTTAATAATTAACAGCGCAATGTTCTAGTACTTCTGTATTGCTGAAGCATGATCCGATATTTCTTTGGATAAAAATAATATTGTTAAGATCTTTTTTATTTATAATAGGGCAGAGGGCTGAGCAATCTCTCAGCATGTTATTGTCATTAATAATTAAAGCATCTCCTTTAAAAGGAGAAAGCACTTCTGTTATATTAAAACCTTCTAGACTATCCAATTTATCATTGTGCTCTATCTCTAATCCTTCATGAATTGACGTCACATTAGAAATGCCTTCTATCGATTCAAGTGATTGATTAAAAGCAATATAAAGCCAACGTCCTATCGAATTTAAATTAAAAAGTCCGTCGATATTCGTCAGGTTTTTATTAGCAGAAATTTTAAGGTGTCCTCCAACCGAAATAAGCTTAGATAGAGGATCTATCGTTTGTAAGTCATGAATAACCATGATAGAAAGATTATTGGCGACAGAGGATATCATATTAAGACCCTCTAAATTCGTTATGTCGTAAGTTTCGTTAAAGTTAGGTGTGGCACTACCTATTATTAAGTTTCCTTGGATGCGAGTGCATTGGCTTTTAGCATAAAAATCATCAATTTCGCTTTGTCTTTCAAATGTATAGTCTTTTGCTGGGCAAAGTGTTTCAATTCTACAATCTTCTTCTACGCTATTCAGGCTAGAGCACTGTGCTTTATTCCTGGTAATATTCACCCCATCTAACTCTGATTTATTCAAGAGTGCCGGGCAAAGGCTAGAGCAATCTGAGAGAGATGGATTCCCTGAAATAATCAAGTTTTGTTCGTCATTTACAATATTGTCAGGTTTTAGATTAATTCCATACAGCTGGGGTAAAGACTCGTTGTTAATGACACTGATATTTCCTCCAATATCTTGTAATTTTGAAAGTCCGCTTACATTATATAAACTGTTATTTGAATCGATAGATAGGTCACCCTCCAAAGTAGTAAGGGCATAAAGCCAGTCGAATTGAGAGAGTAGTGGGTTTTCACTAATGAGTAAGTTTTTTCCTATAAAAGTAATACCGTGCAAACCAAAAAGGCTAGTTAATGATTCATTGTTTCTGATTTGAAGGCTTTTACCTATTGATGTTAAATGTTTCAATCTTGATATGCTGTAGATATTTGATTTAATTTCTTGATCGTTGCCAATGATTAAATCTCCAGTAATGATTTGGCAATCATCCGGGAAGGCATCGACTTCAGCTTGCGTACTTAATTGATAAGATGATTCTTCGCATATTACTTTATGTGTTTCAATAGAGTATTGATTCTCTTTCAGAGTAGTAGCTTCTTCAGCGTAGGCACTTCCATAAAAAATTATTTGAATTAATATGGTTGAAATAAAACATTTAATGCTTTTCATATTGTAAGCCTGGTTGTTTGTTTTTATTGAAGCAGAGCGTTATGACTTATTGATATTTTGGCTTTGCACTTTATCTTCGGTGTTAATTTTTAGAATGAAATATCTAGCAGTTAACTGTTTAATCAATCAATGAAAACAAGAGAAGTATTGTAACGCTTAAAGTCTACAAGCTATGCAGAATTACATGTTTCTCAAAAGACAGTGGGTCACTTAAAAGTAATAGAGGGGTGCTATGTTAACGTGTTCATTTTACATTCGGGTTATCTTAATTCTTTAATTTAATTGTGTTTCTGGTGTTGGGCTTTGATGTTTTAGATTATATCTGAAGCTGATTGGTTGGTGGCAAGTGCTAATGCATAGCCGCAGAAACTTAAAATTGTCCGAATAATATTTGCGGAGCATGGCAGGCATTTTCTGACCTACAATACCCGCAACCTATTAGAAGTGTAGATTTAATAAGCGCCCAGATCACTGGCAATGTTAAGGGAAGGTCGACGTTAAATAATGCTCCAGTTTATCTTTGAATATTTGAATAAGTTTTAGAATCTTGCTCCCCCTTGCATATGGATCTCTACCGCTACCTTTGGCTGCTATACGATTTTGTATTGATTCGAGTAAACAGTGAAATACTAAAGATTACTAGTTTCGGCAAGCTATTTGCATGGATTTACTGATTTATCAGAATGGTGTTATGTGAGTCATATTTAAACTGTCGATGCATTGACAGCACCGCTGGTTACTTTGGGTGTATAAAGAAGTTGCGGATAACGGATCAAACCGATTCAATAGCGGTTAAATAACATTTACGAAGTAAGGGAGAATGATATGGATCTGAGTAGCCGTTATATGGGGCTGGATCTGGCGCACCCACTGATGGCTTCGGCCAGTCCTTTGTCGATGACTTTAGATGGTATTCGAGCACTGGAAGATGCGGGTGTTAGTGGGTTGGTGTTGTTTTCCCTGTTTGAAGAGCAGCTGCAAGCTGAGCAGGATTTTGATGACTTGCTGCAGTTATATGGAGATGACAGCTTTGCCGAATCTTTAAGTTTTCTGCCGCGTCATGGCCATTATTCAGAAGCTGCTGAACATTACCTGGAATTAATTCGCAAGGCTAAAGACGCGACAAATATTCCTATTATTGGCAGCATTAATGGCGTGACTTCTGATGGATGGATACAGTACGCCAAGCAAATGGAGCAAGCAGGTGCAGATGGTCTAGAGCTGCACTTGTATTATCACCCGCCATCGTTAGATATTAGCGGCCGTGAAGTTGAAGCCCACTATATTGAAACGGCCAGGCGAGTGAAGCAGTCGGTTAATATTCCTGTAGCACTCAAGCTTGACCCTTATTTCAGTGCTTTTGGCAATATGGCAAAGCAGCTGGACCAGACTGGTGTTGATGCATTAGTGATGTTCAACCGGCTGCTGATGCAAGATTTCCGCATTGACAGTTTGCAGATAAAATCAGCACCGCCCTATAGCCATCCTGGTGATATCGCTTTGCCGCTGCATTGGATTGCTGTGTTATATGGCAAGTTAAAAACTTCGTTGGCAGCAACGACCGGAGTGTATTGCGCTGATGATGCGATTAAATATTTGTTGGCTGGTGCAGATTCAGTGATGTTGGCTTCTTGTTTGATTAAACATGGCCCTGAACATGTCCAAACTATTTTGTCTGGCATTAAACAGTGGATGGAAGTGCAGGGTATGCAATCTATCGATGAAATGCGCGGCATTATGAGCGAATCGGCTGTACCTAATCCAGAAGCGTTTGAGCGCTTGAGTTATTTAAGTACCATCGCCGCAGGTAAGCGCGCTTAAATGTTAAGCGATGGTTTTTGCCAAAATGATCGAATAACAGACAGTGGTATTGACTAGATTGATAAACTGTTCTGACGCTTGTGATCAATTTTGATAATATCCTTGCGCAATATACTTGGAAATCCCGGCAATATTGCTCCAGTAGAGCGATCACCGGGATTTTTTTTGGCTTAAATCTAGCCTCAAGTGAGTTCACCGAGTCGAAGGATCGACGGTTTCACGCAGTGTGCCAAGGACTAGCAAATGCGATATATGCTTGATTGAACAAGAGTTGCCAGTTGGTACAGTTAATATGCCAATGGCGGTAAATAGAGCTCTGAAGCAGCGGGCAAACGGTTAGATGCTAGGTTATTTAGGAAAGCTGGCGCGCTAATTGCGTTATAAAGCCTAATGCTTAGTGATGAAATAGATCGAGGACATAATGTTATGGCTCAGTCAGCCGGTAACTTGAAGGCCTTTCGCGGCAGTTTGGTCGATATCGCCAAAGTAGTGGATCAACCACAAGATATTGACCAACAAGTTCGCAGTGTAGAAGATGGATTATTAATTGTTAAAGACGGCAAAATAGAATTTGCCGGCGAATATCAGCAAGGTAAGTTATTGCTTGCCGACGATGTTTTAGTACATGACTATCGTGGCAAGCTGATTGTTCCAGGGTTTATTGATGCCCATATTCACTATCCTCAACTGGAAATGATTGGCGCCCATGGCGAGCAATTATTGGAATGGCTGAACACCTATACCTTCCCAACCGAGCGTAAATACGGAGATAAGGAATATGCCACTGCAATGGCAAAATTATTCCTTGATCAGTTATTCCGTAACGGTACCACCACGGCTTTGGTTTTCTGTAGTGTGCATCCTGAATCGGTCGATGCATTATTTGAGCAAGCAGAAAACTTTAATATGCGGGTGATTGCCGGCAAGGTGATGATGGATCGCAATGCCCCTGACTATTTGCTGGATACCCCAGAAAGTAGTTATAGCGATAGCAAAGCGTTAATTGAAAAATGGCACAAAAAAGGCCGCGCACTTTATGCGATTACCCCGCGTTTTGCTCCAACCTCAACACCAGAGCAGCTAGAACTAGCGGGTCGATTACGCGAAGAATATCCTGACACCTATTTGCATACTCATTTATCAGAAAACCTCAATGAAATTGCTTGGGTAAAAGAATTGTTCCCAGAGCAAAATGGTTATCTGGATGTTTATGACCACTACAAGTTAGTCGGTGAACGTTCGGTGTTTGCGCACGGTGTGCATCTGGAAGATCATGAGTTTTGCTGCATGGGTGATAAGGGCGCTGCAATAGCATTCTGTCCTACGTCGAACCTGTATTTGGGCAGTGGTTTATTCAAACTGCACAAAACTTGGCAGTATAATGTTCGCGTCGGTATGGGTACTGATATTGGTGCAGGCACCAGTTTCAATATGCTGCAAACACTGAATGAGGCGTATAAGGTTTGTCAGTTGCAAGGTAAAAAGCTCTCTGCATTTGAAAGCTTTTATCATGCAACACTGGGTGGCGCTCGTTCGTTGTATCTGGAAGACAAGCTAGGTAACTTCGACCAAGGCAAAGAAGCAGATTTCGTGGTGATGGATCCGGCAGCGACTAGTTTGCAACAGCTGCGCTGGGAAAACTCTAAATCCTTAGCTGAAAAGCTGTTTGTATTAATGACGATTGGCGATGATCGAAATATCTATCGTACTTATGTTGATGGCAAGCTAGCGTTTCAGAAGTAAATCTTTCGATTAAATAGCAAATGCATTATTGATAATCATTGCTAGAGTTAGAAGGCGGTTACCGAGAGATGGGTAGTCGCTTTTTTTATTGGTTTTATTTAGACATTGGCAAGGAAGCGCAATGTACCATTTGTTTTTTGATGTGGATTTAACCTTGGCTTCACATGCAAATGATTTGCAGTGGATGGAGGCTGGATGGAGAGATAGGGCCATGGCTAATTGTGGAGAGCCTTATATTAACGAGGCATGTGGGTACATTCATAGTCCATTGTTTAAAATGCATCATCAGCAATTTTTTATTAAGATAAAACCATTGGTTTTTAGTTATTGTAAAATTTATATCGTAGCAGCGGGCTATGCGAATGATAAGGATTCATTGTTAGAGATGATTGAATATTTTTATGGCCAAGGAATTTTTTCTGTAGAAAGAGTATATAACCGAATTGACTTAATTTTCTATGAAGGGGAAAAAACTGATCTGATCTACGATGTTATTGGTGAAGCTCAACTCGCCACAGAACAGCAGAAAAAAAGAATCGTTCTTATAGATGATAAGGTTGATTTCAGATTTAGTGCTGAAACTTTTGGTTTTAGAACTTTAAATCCTACTGCTGAAGATTATGTAGAACAATTAGCTACGTTGCAAAAAGATATTGTTGCATTGGCCCAAAAGCCCTAACAATAAATTGTCGTTTTTAGTAATATCAAACTGATAATCAATTATTAAACAGCTACTTACCTAGCACTTGTTTTACTGCTTGATAGAGAGCTGCTCTATAATTGAGTATAAGGCTGATTAAAGTTCTCTTTTTTCTTTCAAAGACTAGGTTTTCTTTCTTTTCGAACACTAAAGTATTCGTTTACTCCTTCCTTTAATGATCTGTCCCCGTCGCTCTGGCAGGTTTTTTGCACTGATTCCTGTAGATCGTTTCTAAGTTGTTTTTTCCAGAAAGGCTACGCTGGATTTTCATCAGAAATTGTTTGATTTACCTGTTGAAAATCAATGAAAAAAACCAGTCGATAAGCAGTCACTAACACTGAAGATCAGCTGCATGTTTTAGCAAGCGTAACTGCTGGAATAGCATTGGGATTCACCCTAATAAAAGGGAGCTATGATTTTATGGCCGTAGGAGATTCAGTCCCGCGCATTGAGGCTGCTGCCAAGGTTACAGGTCGCGCCAGATTCGCCGGAGATTTCACCCTTCCCGGAATGCGTATTGCTAAGTATTTACGCAGTTCCATCGCCCATGGGCGTGTCACTTCTATTGATGTTTCGAAAGCCAAAGTGCTGCCTGGTGTTGATGGCGTATTTACCTTCGCAGATGTCCCCAAAATTGATTTCGCCACCGCTGGCCACGCTTATTCATTAGATCCACGCGCCCGCGATGTCGAAGACCGCATGCTATTGACCGATCATATTCGTTATCACGGTGATGAAATTGCCATTGTGGTTGCAGCGAATGATTTAATTGCGCGCCAAGCATTAGAATTGATCGAAGTTGAGTATCAAGAGTTACCACCGATTCTGACGGCTGAGCAGGCTTATCAAATTGATGCAGAAGATCTTCATCCAGGTAAAGGTACAACATCAGTAAATGAATGCGGTGCCCATGAATATGTTCTGGGTAATGTTGAGCAATCATTGGCCGATGCCGATCATCTTTTAAATGGCCGTTACACTACGCAAATGGTGCAGCATTGCCATATGGAAACCCATGTTGGCTATGCCTATATGGATGATCTGGATTATATCGTGGTGGTTTCTTCTACCCAAATCCCCCATATTTGCCGCCGAATTGTTGCCCAGTCACTCGATATGCCATTGCACCAAATTCGGGTGATTAAACCGGCAATCGGTGGTGGTTTTGGTAATAAGCAAGATGTCGTGCTTGAACCCATGCTGGCGTTCCTGACTAAAAAGCTGGGTGGTTTGCCGGTTAGAATTGAAATGACCCGCGAAGAAAATATGGTAGCGACTCGGGTTCGTCACCCATTTGATGTCAAAATTAAAGCTGGTGTTAATAATGACGGCACTTTAAAAGGACTGTCATTAGATGTGCTTTCTAATACCGGTGCATATGCTTCCCATGGTCATTCCATTTGTAAGGCAGCCGGTAGTAAGTTAGCACCATTATATCCGCGGACAGCGCTTCGTTATAACGCAAAAACATTTTATTCGACCCTGCCTGCCGGCGGCGCGATGCGTGGTTATGGTTCGCCACAAATTATTTTTGCGGTTGATAATATGATGGAACAAGCCGCAGCCAAAATTGGCATGGACCCGGTAGATTTCCGAATCAAAAATGCTGCAGTTGCTGGTGATATTAATCCGCTTTCTGGTAAGGCAATTGATAGTTGCGGTTTAATTGAGTGTTTGCAAAAAGGTCGTGACATTCTTAATTGGGATCAGCGGCGAAAAGAATTACAGCAGCAGACCGGTCGAGTTCGTCGCGGTGTCGGTGTTGCCTGCTTTGCCTACGGCAGTGGTACTTATCCTGCTGGTGTAGAAATCGCTGGTGCAAGAATGGTATTGAACCAGGACGGCTCAGCCAATTTACATGTTGGAGCGGTTGAAATAGGCCAGGGTTCTGACACGGTTTTTGCGCAAATGGCGGCAGAACGATTAGGTATATCGGTTGATATGATTCGAGTGGTCTCTACTCAGGATACTGACAGCACACCATTTGACCCAGGAGCGTTTGCTTCTCGTCAAACCTATGTTGCCAGCCCTGCGGTAGCCGGTGCTGCAGAAAAACTGCGTAAAAAGATTCTTGACCATGCGGCATTAATGCTTGAGAAAAAAGCAGAAACATTAGATATCCATCAGAAAGATATTATTGAACGCACCAGTGGTGAAAAACTACTGAGCTTACAAGATTTATCATTAGATGCTTATTATCACAAAGAGCGTGGTGGCCAGATTACCGCTGAAATGTCGACTAAAATGACCGCCAATGCCTATGCATATGGCGCGACCTTCACCGAAATTGAAGTCGATTTAGATATGTGTCGGATTGAAATAAAAAAAATCTGGAACATCCATGATGCCGGTAAAATTATCAACCCACTGTTAGCTCGAGGCCAGGTAGAAGGTGGTGTTGGTATGGGTATTGCCGGTGCGCTGGCAGAAGAAATGTTGATAAATGCCAAGAACGGAAAAATATTAAATGGCAATTTATTAGATTATAAAATGCCGACCTGCCTTGATTTGCCCGATATTGATTGTGATTTTGTTGAAACAGATGAATCGACAGCCCCCTTTGGTAATAAATCATTGGGTGAACCGCCGCTATTATCAGTAGCACCTGCGATTCGTAATGCATTATTACATGCAACAAGTGTTCAGGTGGATTCTTTGCCAATGTCGCCAAAAGCATTGTTTATTCATTTCCGTGATGCGGGCCTGTTAGGGTAATTGGGGGAGTAATTAGTAATGTTTGACTTAAATACTTATCACCGGGCCAGCAGTGCACAAGATGCAGCAGTTCTGCTTGAACAATATCCAGATTGTAAAATTCTTGCAGGCGGTACCGATGTATTAATTAAATTGCGAGAAGGCGATAAATGCTTTGCTAATTTAGTCGATATTAGCCGTTTACCAGATTTATCTGATATTAAAATGCGCGATGACGGTTCAATTGAAATAGGTGCTTGCGTCACTTGTTCGCAAGTGATTAATCATCCGCTAGTTCAACAATATATTCCTGTATTGGCTGAAGGTGCTGGCTCGTTGGGTGGGCCGCAAGTGAGAAACGCAGCCACTATTGGTGGTAATTTGTGCAATGGTGCGCCAAGTGCCGATAATTCTTCGCCTTTATTGGTATTGAATGCTCAGGTGGAATTATTGTCAGCTGAAGGCAAAAGAACCATGCCTTTGGAGGAGTTTTATCTCGGTCCGGGAAAAGTAGCGCTAAATCCTGGTGAGCTAATGGCGCACATTGTGATACCGGTTGATGGTTATCAGAACATGGGTGGGCATTTTATTAAGTACGCGATGCGTGGCGCAATGGATATTGCAACCATCGGCTGCTCAGTTGCCTGCCGGCTTGAAGGTGGCAGTGCAGGTAATAAATTAGCCGACTTTAGAATTGCTTATACCGTATCTGCTCCAACACCTAAGCGCTGTCGTAATGCTGAACTTGCCATGGTGGGTCAGTCGATTGCTGATGCTGCGAGTATTGATCGTCTGCTGGAAAAGTTGTCTCAGATGGTGCTAGATGATTTAAACCCCCGTGACTCATGGAGAGCCGGTAAGGAATTCCGTCAGCATATTATTCGAACTTTATCACGCAAGGTCTCAAAGCAAGCCATTGAACGAGCCCAAAGTGCTTTCTTGGTAGGGGCGATTTCGGGAGGTACCGTTTAATGAAAAAAGCAATGAAGCGAATTATTAGCTTGGAAATCAATGGTAAGCCAGTTGAGCTGACCGTTGATATTCGACAATCATTACTGGAAGTGCTGAGAGAGCAAGGTTTTACCGGCGCGAAAGAAGGCTGCGGTGTTGGTGAGTGTGGTGCTTGCACGGTTTTAATTGATGGTCTGCCGATTGATAGTTGCATTAGTTTGGCGGTGTGGGCTGAAGGTAAAAAAATTGAAACGATCGAAGGTCAGGCAAAAGGCGAGCGATTAAGTAAAGTGCAGCAGGCTTACGCTGACACTGGTGCAGTGCAGTGCGGTTATTGCACGCCAGGTTTGGTGATGAAAACGACCGAGTTTTTAGAAACCCATAAAGATCAACTCGCTAAAGGCGAGATGCCAGATCGACAGGTTATCCGCAAAGAGCACTCGGGTAACCTGTGCCGTTGTACTGGTTATCAAGGCGTGGTTGATGCTGTTGAATCATGCTGTAAAAGTTTAATTTCTGAAATTAGTGAGCCAGAAGCAAAATAAACCATTGCTCTAAAGAACCCTCGCAAGAAAAATCTCGCGTTTATTGGAAAATAAGCGCGGGATTTTTTTTGGTCATTATCTGAAGAAATAAATCTCACCGCAGTTTTAGTGTTTTTGTCATTAACAACAAACATCAGAAGTTGTACTTGTCATTGTCATTGGTTATTCCAAAATCTAGATTGATAAAGTTGACTTTAATATTACCTGTATCAGACAAGCTGACTTGAGATGTAGATTGAACAGGGTGTTTATGCCATTTGTGAGCAGGCTCAACTGCACTGTCAATAAAAGCCAGATAGTTATTATATCTGGGCACTGCATGGTTAGTGCGTTTTTGGAAAGTAGTTTGTAGCAATTGATCATTCAATTTTACGGCCGCGAGCTGCGGTATTTGCTTTATTGAGCTGCAACGTAATCCCAGCATCAGTGGAGATAGGGAGTGTTGGCCAAGACATAAGCCATCACTGTTGACCAACACGCCATCAGTCGTATTTTGCCAGCGTTGTGACGGTGATTTCGGATCGCAAGGCAAGCGAAGAATTATTTTAATTCCTTTGCCATTATAAGGTGCAGTACCAAGGCAAATTTCCGTTAGAGAATTTTTTAATAAAAATTCACTTTCATTTTCACTTGCTTGTGCTGAGAGACTCATCAGACAAAGAAATGTATGGCCTATTAACAAAAAGAACGAGTAGGTGGAAAATTGTTTTTGTTTCATATATATACTGCTATTTAAGACTGAAACTAAAATTGACATATTCTGCTGATTGTAGATCGCTCCTTGTATTTGTGTCAGAGGCTACGCTACAAGATGTGATAGATGGTTGTTTTGTATAGATCTACAGCAAGTAATATCGTCACGCTAATATGTAGTTAATTTGTATAGTTGCAGATTGTTTTTTTAAATGAATATTTATTGCCTTCTGATATTAATCATCTAGAAAAACAAACTATTTTTTAAATGATGCTCGCACGAGATGTCGTATTTATTTCCATTCAATGGGAAGTAATAACCATCTATTTTCAAAACCAAAAAATATATTACGAACAGCATAGAAAAATATTGGAGGTTTAATGTCAGGATTGCCCTCAATGGCCATGTTTTGTGGAAAACTTCCATCAAATTTGGAAGCTGGTTCATGCTGTTGAAGGAGTGGCTTATTTTTTATTTGTTGTTGCTGAATCAAGGAATCTCTGTTTTGTTGTCTGAGATCAAGCTGGTCTGCTGATATGTATGGATAATGCCGCCGCAAATTACTAGCGAATTTGTAGTGTTTTGCCGAGTTTCGTTTGTATCTCAAGCGAACGTGCAACAGCTTAATTTTATTGTTATTAGTTCGTCTGAGTAAGTATCCTTACGTTATTCAATATAACGTTCCAATCATATTATTCACTGCCTTGACTGTTTTAGCAGTCACATCATGGCAGAAGCGACTTATCGCTGTTGCTGACTTAGCAGCAGCGCAGAATCCATCAGCGTTGGATGTTCAATCGAATGCTGCTGTGACGTTGGAAATGGAAGGCCCAAGCAATTGCTACAAGGGCTTTCCCACTAAACATCAGGCGGAATAGATTTTTTATCTCAAATAAAAAATCCCGCTGGAAACAGTAAAATTTTTCCAAATTAAGGAAGTCGCCCGTGAGTAAAGTTCGCGCTGATCGCGCAGAAGAAGTTTCGGCTACCTGTCATTCAGGCTTGTTGGAGCGAGTATTTCATCTGACTGAAAAAGGAACCACTGTTCGTACTGAGCTGGTTGCTGGTTTCACTACCTTCATCACCATGGTGTATGTGGTATTTGTGATTCCTGGCATGCTATCGGCTGCAGGAATGGATAAGGGCGCTCTTTTTGTTGCTACCTGCCTCGTTGCAGGGTTATCAACTATCGCTATGGGTTTATACGCCAACTGGCCGATTGGCTTGGCACCTGGCCTAGGTTTGAATGCCTTCTTTGCTTATGCCGTGGTACTGGGTATGGGTTATAGCTGGCAGCAAGCTATGGGTGGTGTGTTTTGGGGCGGAATTGGCTTTATGCTGCTGAGCTTGTTTCGGGTTCGCGAATGGATTGTCGATAGTATTCCCGATAGTTTGCGCAGTGGTATTACCTGCGGCATTGGTTTTTTCTTGGCAATAATTGGTTTGAAAAATGCCGGTATCGTTGTTGCTAACCCAGCAACCTTCGTCACCATGGGTGATATCACCGCTTTTCAACCATTAATGGCTTGCTTGAGCTTGTGCCTGATCTTGGCGTTCGCCCAGCGAAAAATGAAATCAGCGGTATTATTAGCGATTGCAATTGTCAGTGTGATTGCCTTAATTGGCGATGATTCCGTGAGCTTTAGTGGCGTGGTTGCAGCGCCACCATCGATTGAGCCAATTTTAGGTGGGCTAGATATTATGGGCGCACTGAATGTTGAAATGATTGGCGTAATTGTTGCCTTCCTGTTTGTTAATTTATTCGATACCACGGGCACTTTAATTGCAGTGGGTGATCGGGCAGGGCTGGTCGGTAAGGACGGTTCAGTAGAAAATATGCGCAAAGCGATGGTCACTGATGGCACGGCTTCGTGGATTGGTGCTTTATTTGGCGCGCCCACCGTGACTTCTTATATTGAAAGTGCTGCAGGGGTATCGGTTGGTGGTAAAACCGGTCTAACAGCAGTTGTGGTTGGTTTGCTATTTTTGCTGATGCTGTTCTTCTCACCATTAGCGGCAATGGTACCTAGTTATGCGACTGCAGGAGCCTTGCTCTATGTTGCAATTTTAATGACGAGCTCATTGGTGAAAATTGACTGGGATGATTTAACTGAAGCCGGCCCAGTGGTAATTACTGCATTAATGATGCCGTTAAGTTTTTCAATCTCCAATGGTATTGCACTCGGTTTTATTAGTTATCCGATTATAAAGCTATTGGCAGGTCGCCACTCTGAAGTGTCAGTCAGCATGTGGGTATTGGCTGCGATATTTGCGTCAAAGTTTTATTTCTTTGGTGTTTAATGCTTTAGAGCTTTATCCGTTGTGATAAAAAAGCGAGCCTAAGTGGCTCGCTTTTTTATTCTTTCTATTCTTCTTTTTCGATGGGTGCTTCTTGGTAGTCGGTTAGTCGTCGCCAGGACTGTCTGGCAGATTTTATGGTATCAATTTTATATTTCATTTTGGCTAGATCACCGCTTGGGAGTGTGAAGTAGATATAATTCCCAAGTACCGCTGGAGCACCGTAACTAGGTAGTTTTTCTGCTGAAACTGATTGTTTTTTACCATCGACAACATGCAAGTCTTCATCGGTAAATTCATCATCATCAGACAAGTCAAACTGAGGGAACTTAACCCGGCTACCTGTGGTGGCGTCGATACCATAAAGCCAACTGACTTTATTACCATCATCATTAGAGCATCCTTCGTTTTTAGAAAACTGCGATGTGTACATTAGTAATAAATTAGCGCGTAATTCGCCACTAAAAATAGTCATTTCAGGTGTTTTAGGATTGTCGATCGATTGATCTAAATCCATGTACCATCCGTAGTGCGGGCTTTTCCAACTTGGCTTTTTGTCGGTAGAAGTTCGAATGATGTGTCGAGAGCTAGAAAAATTAGCAATCACCTGCTCTGAAATTTCCTGCTTTAATAAAGATTGTTGGCCAGCTTCAATGGTACGGTCTAACGTAATCGATACTTCGTTGGAGCTAGAGCCATCAGTTTGTTGGTCCCATATGCCATAAAAGGAGTTGGTTGATTCAGAGATTTGATTGTTATTGCTATCGGAATCAAATAGGTATCGGCCAGTGCCAAAAGTGATTACATAGCCTTTATCCTGATGGATGTTTTTGGAAATTAATGGTTTTGTGGTAATTGACTGAGGGTGGCCGTTATATTTTGCAGAGTATAGTGGTTTACCTTCAAGGCCGACCTTCCAGTCGCTAGATGAGCCAGAACCAAATCCTTCACTACTATTAACAAAATCAAAGCGCCATAGGTTGCCGTATATATCACCGCCATAGGCATAATCGGTAATCAAATCGCCGTTAATATCTGCCAGTGCAACTTCAGACAACCCATTAGGTGCAGCAGCAGAACCTATGCCGGTATCTAATTTTTCTGAAACCACAATGTCACCAGACTCAATGTCAATTAGTAATAAGGCAGCGTGGCCAGTATAGCCATCTATTTGCTTTGTATTAGCACCTACATAGCCATTAGGAACTAAAGCATACCATTTACCATCGTTAAGTTTAGCGATGGCAGGTTTAGCGTAAGTAAAACCTAATAAGCTGCTGTCACTTTGATCTTTTTCCCATAGAAGGTTTGGCTCTTCAGGGTTGGTGATATCGAGTGCATAAATACTACGTGCACCACGCATGCCTCCAATTAAAACCGTTCTCCACTTGTTATTAATGTAGACATCGGAGACTACCGGAGTACTATCCATTAAATATTTGTGGATGTAATTTAAATCAGAAACACGAGCTAACTTAGGCAGTAATGCACTAGGGGTGAAAGCGAATAACTCGTCAAAATAATTAGCGGTTGGCAGTTTGTCTGTAGCCGTAGTGGTAACGTCAAAGGCATGCAGTAATCCGTCATTGGTAACAGTGTACAAAGCATGCTTGCGATTAGCATTCGCTGTCGCGAACGCTTTGTAGTCGCCGGCTGCACTGGTTAATGTACCATTTTCAGATTTCATGTTTGCAAGGCCAAAGCTGTCAGGTGCTCCAACAAAAACCGGTGAGGCAAATGTAATATCGCCAAATGCGCCAGGTCGAGCTCGCAGATTTTCGTCTCTAGCGCCCCTTAGCCAGTTCAGTCGTTTTTCACCTAAGCTATCTGCTTCGTTGGTTGCAGTTATATTAAACAGCGCTCTTTGGGCATCGTTTAATTTGCTCCATTTAAATTTTTCTAATCGTGAAGTATTGTCTGTCGATTGAGCCGTGTCAGCGAATAAAAAATTTCGGTTGGCTGGAGTCTTTATTTTTTGGCTGGCTTTTATAGACTTACTGGGATTGGTGTCGGTATTAAAAACAAGACTGTTATCCAGATGAGAGGCTATGATCTCGCCACTCCAAAATTCTTGAGCATAATTAACGGTAAAGCCATATTTTGTTGAATCTGCAGTAGGTCCAGAAAAATCAGCTTTACTGTTGCTGGCAGAATCTTCGTTTAATCCGGTAAGAATTTTATCCAATACATATTGGAGCTGGGTTGGTTTGTCTATGCTGTGAAAAGTGCCCCGTGAATTTATTGCAGTGTGCCATAGGTCGTATAGTTTTTTCTTTTTTATTTCGGTAGTTTGCGCTGCATTGCTTTCATAGGTCGGCCATTGAGTAGGTGTGCCATTTTGAGTGGGTGTGCCACTTTCTATTTTTTTAAAAAAACCAGAATAGGTATCGCCAAGATAATCGCCTGAATCAAAAAAGTTATCTAACCCTAGTCCAATTGCGTAGGTGGTTAAATGTTGCCAAGATGCTGGGTTGCCTCGTGCATTCCAATTATTAGTAGATGTTTTAGTTTTAATGTTGTTGTTAAGCAAATTTGATAAGTCAGTTGCCCAATAATAAAAAGCAATATCGGCCAGTGTTTTTTCACTCTCGCTAGAGAATGGAACTTGCGACGTGTATTCAGAACCATCTGGTAGTGTAATATCAGTGTTGTCTGCATCGTGCAGCGCAGCTGCATCATAGTATGATGGCTTGTTCTCCTTGGGGTCGGGAGTATATGCGCCATCTGTTAATAAAATCTGTGCATTCTTGCGACAACTTGACGCACTAGCTTTAGTCGGAGCGCTAGCATTGCCATTTTCATCATAAATTGCATAGGGGCCATCTTTGGTTTCATTTTGAAACCAGAGGCCAGCCCTATGATAGGCTTGTCGCGTTGGAGTTGATTCTTTAGTTTTGATTGTAGTTAACCACGTCATAAAATTATTTCTGTCGGCCTCGGTGTAAGGCTTGATGAAATTATTTATATTGTCAGGGCAGCGATTTTCAGTGCCCTTATCAAGGAAGCAATTAAGTAATCCTTGCCAACCAAAGCGAAAGTTATTGGTTTTATCTTGCCTAGAAAAAAACGCAAGGTTGATAGCGGACTGAGTTGCTAATAAGCGAGTACGATAAAATGAGTACCATATCGCAAATTTTCTTTTCAGCTCGGCAGTGTCGGGTGTTTTTAGTTCATAGCAGCTTTCAATAAATTTTTGATTGCCGGTGCAAGTAGATTTAAATTGGTAATAATAGGCTGTAGTTTCTGCATTTTTTGAAGTAAATACTTTGTCGCTATCGCTATCGCTTGCAGTAACAGTATCGATAGTTGGATGCAGTGCAAATTTCTGCTTAGAGAAATCAGTTTTAGAATCACCTTTTTTAGGGTATAGCCAGGTTGGGCGGTATTGGGTTGTTAAATTGTACGTAGTATTTAAATCGGGTTGAAAACCATTGATGTGTGCTGCAGAAAACTCGGTAGAAAAACGAGTGGTGTTGTCTTTATAAGGAAGTTGATAATCTATGGTTGGGTCAAAATAAATGCCATTTAGTTCACTTGAATAATAATAGCGTTTTGGAGCCTCTAATGCTTGATTCGGCTTTTTATTACCTATGATTACGTCAATAAATGCACGGCGCATGCTATTGGAGTCATCAATGGTAAATAGAATGTTAGGCGCAATTGGCTCAGACAATTCTGCTGGTGATTGAGATAGTGCGTTAATAGCGTGGCCACTTTGAGTTGCTTCTGCGGCATAACCAAGTGACGGTAACAATAGAGCCGACAAGGCGATTGAAATAGTTATTTTTTTGTTCTGCATAGCAGGCAACCTTCCCCCCTCGCTTCAATCTGGATTCGGTAGATGCTGACCCAATCTGGTTCCAGTGTTGAAGCGATGTTTCCGTTTGATCGCAGCATCGCCGTTAGACGAAACATGTGATCGGTTTTTCAAAGATCGTGTGAGGTTATAACGATGAGTTAGCAAAATCGTTAAGTATGCGACTCTATGGGCGGGTTAACAGAATAATTGGTCACATTGTTTTGAATGGTTACTTTTCTTCTCTAAAAGCCATTTTTTTTGTCAAGGTATAGTCTTTATTAAATGTGATTTACATCACTTTCCGCATGCAGTCTTTGTTTGATTTTTTGGCATAAAAAAGGCAACAATATTTGCTGCCTAGATTTTTTAGGGTTATTCGCTTAGCAAAGTTACTTTAGTTTTCTCCACACTTGCCTAGCGTTTCTACGTGAACCTGACTGATATCGTCGTTTAGTCACGCCTGAAGTGGTTGAGAAATAAATATAATCGCCAATTACTGATGGCGCGCCTAAACGCTTAAGTTCCAAAGCTGATATTGATTGACGCCCTTGGGGGGATAAAATTTGATCTTGCAGGTCAAGTTCATCATCGCCACTAACATCAAACTGAGGGAAAGTCACTTTTTTACCAGTGACGGGATCCAAGCCATATAGCCAGCTATTTAGCGTATTTTCACAAGGTGTTGCTGCTAATTGAGAGGTCTGAAATAGTAATAGGTCACCTCGAACAGCACCTTCAGTAATCACCATTTCACCACCTTCGCTGCTATTGCCTGCAGGGAAATCTAAATACCAACCCAATTGGCCATTAGTATTGCTAGCTGTTCGCCAATCAGGTTCGTTTTCAGTGGTTGTTCGAACGACTTCGGTGATTGATTCGAAGGTTTTGTTAACTGAAAAATTGGTAATAGTTTGCTGTAGCAAATTATTACGCTGAATGTTTACGCTATTGGATTGTGTGCCTTTGGTTTGTTGATCCCAAATACCATAAAAGCTGTTTCTTGATGCAGTGGCTTGTAAATGATCTTCAGGTTCAATGTATTTACCGGTGCCAAATAACACAATATGGCCAGGTTGTTCTCGGTGCTTAACCACGTAGGGATGGCTAGTAATTGGTTGTGGCTGAGTAGTTTGAGTGTTACTTAAGCTATTGAAAACTTCTGATTTAGATGAGTAGAGAGGTTGTTGGCCAAGGCCTACTTTCCAGTCGCTTGGGCTGCTGGTACCAAACGGATTGTTGCTATCTGGCTTATTAAAATCAAAGCGCCATAAATTGCCAAAAAGATCGCCTGCATATGCATAATCAGTAATTAAATCACCGTTAATATCCGCTAAAGCGACTTCTGATAAACCATTCGGGTTAGTTGCGCTGCCGGGGCTGGTTTGTAAAGTCTTAACTAATTCACCATCTTCAATCCGGATAACAAACAATGCCGCTTTACCAGAGGATGGTAAGCCATCGCTCTGATTATCATAGCCATTACTGACTAGCGCGTACCATTTACCGTCCGCTAATCTTGCAACGACTGGCTTGGCATAGGTATGGCCGAGTAATTCAGAATTCAACAAAGGGTTGCTTTTTTCATTAAATTCCCATAGCAAAGATATGTTGTCTGGGTCAGTAATATCTAATGCGTAAATACTTCGAGCACCGCGCATGCCACCAATTAAAATGGTTTTCCAGCTACCTGAAGCATAAACATCTTGAACAGTCGGTGTGACGTCTAAATAATATTGGTGATTATATTCTTGGTCAGTTAACCGTGGTAATTTATCTAGTAAATCTGAAGGTATGTAGGCGAACTCTTCTTTAAAGAAATCACCGCTGCTTAGAATGCTTCCGCCATTTACATTTAATTCATTAGCATCAACATTGAATGAATGCAGCATGCCATCATTGCTTGCAACATAAAGTCTAGGAGACCGATTAGCTTGTCTTGTCATAAAAGACTCGTAACTAGTTCCTTCCGGCGTCAGCGTCGACAAGCCATAGCTGTCGGGCTTTCCAACATACACAGGTGCTGCTGCAGTAATATCGCCTAAACGGTTTTGCTCTGTCCGCAGTTGATTAATTTGAGTATTGTTTCTATCTCCTCGAAGCCAATTTAATCTTTGTTGCCCTTTATTATCTGCAAGTAGCGAGCTATTTACATTCATTAATGATTTTTCGGCAGTATTTAAACTATTCCATGAAAAATCAATCAGAGAAAAGCCAGTGGCAGTTTTTCTAGCAAGCTTAATATTTCGATCTGATGCTGATTGAGCATTTAGTACGCCAGATGCAGTAACTTCAGAGCCATTGTTAAGTACCAAAGGGATTGAATTTGTGAGCAATTGCGGTGGCTGGCTATTGGAAAATAATTTATTGGCCTTTACTTCACCAGACCAATTTTGACTATTGAATGAAGAGGAAAAAGCAAAGTCAGCCGTGCCTAAAGTTGCGCCAGAAAAACCAACTTGAGCAGCAGGTATTTCTTCGCTGAGATTGCCAAAAATTGTTCTAAAAGCGGCTTGTAGGTTTTGTGGATTAGAAGCGCTAAAAAACTGACCGCGAGAATTAACTGCTGCGTGCCATAAATCAAGTACTTTAGTTCGAGCGTTACCACTACCATCGAAGCCAGTTGAAGGCCAATTTACACCGACATCTCCAGGGCTGTTTATGATGCGATCGTAGAGTCCACCATAGGTATTGCCGTTATAGTCACCATCGTTCAATAGGCTGTTTAGCCCTAACCCAACTGTGAAATTCACCATGTGTTGCCAAGTTGCTGAATTATATCTGGCATTCCATGGTTCTCTAATTGCATCTTCCGAAATTGCAACATTATTATCTAATGCCGATCCCGTTAAGTCAGTAGCCCAGTAGTAAAAAGCCATGCTGGCGAGGCTTTTAGGTGCAACTGATTTAAATGGTGTGCGGGGGGTATATTCGGTTAAACCATCCCCTAAGGTCTGATTTATATTATCGGCATTATGTGTAGCAGTCGCTGCAACGTAATCATCTACAGCCGCTAGACTTGCAGTGGTGCTATCATTGGATCTTCTGTTGTAGTTCGTAGATGTAAAGGTGCCGTCAGTCATTAATAGATGATAGTTCTTTCGACAACTAGATGCACCACTTGCAGCAGGCGCTGCAGCTAGCCCAGTTGTTCGATCAAATACAGCATATGGGCCTCTGGCGGTGGTATTTTTATACCATTCTCCAGCACGATACATGGCCTCGCGAGTCGGTGTGCTGTCGCGAACTGGAATATCTTCAAGCCATTCTATTAGATTTTGTTTGTGCTGCGGCGTAAAGGGAAGCACTCGGTTGTCTATAGTTCGGCCATTGGTTTGGCATGCTTCTGGAGCATTCGCGGGGGCGGGGTCTTCAAGGTAACAAGACAGCATGCCTTGCCAGCCCACTCTGAAATTTTCATCTAAATCTGAAAAAGCTAGATTAGAAACAGTCTGAGTGGCTAATAACCGGGTACGATAAAATGAATACCAATTAGCAAAATTTTGTTGCTGAGATGCTGGAATTCCTTTTTTTTCAAAACAATTAGTATTATTGATATTTGCTGCATTTGCTGCAACTGATCTATCACATGTACTTTTGAATTGGTAATAGTAAGCTGATTCGCCAGCTTTTCTTAGCTCGTTGTCATCATGGCCGGGATGATCTGCGTGACCAAGATTTACTGGTTGTAATAGTCCGTGGGGATGCCATTGCAACATCTGCAATCCATCCGGATCTATAATTTGGTGCCTGTCGTCATTTTCCGCGACGGTTCTTTGAAGGTCTCGTGAGGTTAATGGAAATAAGCCTGTAGGTCGAAAATTAACCGAAAGATCGACGAAGTCTTCATTGCCATCACCATTTAAGTCTTTTTTGAAACCACTGACATAAGCTCTATTCCAGCTGGTTTGATAAGGCGTGCCATCTGCATGTTTTGGTGGCATATAAATAATTGGGTTGCTCGGAGTGCCTGGATTAAAATACAGCTCATTAAATTCTGGGCTCATATTTTTGTATAAGCCCAAATTACTGCCATCAATCAGTGCTCTACGCATACTGTTTGAGTCGTCTAATGTTAGAATCAGATTAGGCTCGACACCCTGGCGCACAAATAACGGCCCATCACTTAATGTTGTAGCGCCATCACCAGTATTTGAGACTGCCTGGGCGGCTGATGCAAATACCAGTAAGCTGAGCCCTGATATGTTGGCTAAAGCCTGTTTTTTCATAATAGAACCGCCTATTTCAACTGATTGCTTGTAACGGGTTGTCAGAAAAAGCCGTAAGCATTGCAATTAAGCCAAGCGAGCGCAGCTGCTTATTTCGACAAAACCTGTCATACAATTACAAATTAAAAGAATGGAAATGGAATAGATTAAAGTGATGATATCAATGTTAATGCCAATTAAGTCGCTTGGCGGCTCTGTGGGGCTGTACTTGGTGTAACTGGTAGTCCGGTATACTGAAATTGATGTTTTAAAGAGTTATTAGTTAAGTTTTTGTTAGTGTTTTCGCTTGATTAAGCATGGTTTGGTCTGCGTAGAATGTTTGTATTGTGAGTTGCCAATATTTTGTTATAGGGTTTCTGAAAGGGTGGTTTGTTTTTAATTAAAAGAGGAAGCATTAAAGCCGAATAAAAAACTTTTTAAAAACGTGATAAATAATTTTTTAATTTTTGAAAAGTGAGAGTTTGTATTGGAGTCGCTAATAGAAGTTTGCATCAACAAAGTTTTGACCACAAAGCCATGACGACTCAAATTGGCTGCTTCAATTGAATCACCAGCATGCTGTTGTATTTCGGTATATACCCAAGCCACTCCAAGATGGCGATGTGAATCCTGCATCTTGAGGTGGTTTGGGTATAATGCCGATTATTTGCTGTCGCGGCGTTTTAGCCAATAGCGAGCAGTTGGACTTTCAGTGTTAAGAGAATCAAATGAAATTTGCGGCAGGTGTTGAGTACGATGGCCAGGCATTTAAAGGCTGGCAGCGACAGAAAGATGATGTTCATACAGTACAACTTTTTGTAGAGCGGTCTCTGTCGAAAATTGCCAACCATCCGGTAACGGTACATTGTGCCGGTAGAACTGATGCCGGCGTTCATGCGACAGGACAGGTTGTTCATTTTGAAACCGATGCAGTTCGCGATGAGCGTGCTTGGACTTTTGGCGGTAATACTAACTTGCCGGATGGTGTCAGTTTTAAATGGGTTAAGCCGGTTTCTGATGATTTTCATGCCCGCTTCAGTGCGACTGCCCGGCGTTATCGGTATGTGATTGCCAATACGCCGCTGCGTCCTGCTTTGTTTGGTAAACACCTCAGTTGGAACCGCCGCCCATTGGATGAAAAACTGATGCACTTGGCGGCCCAATCGATGTTGGGTGAGCGAGATTTTTCCTCATTTCGAGCGCATGGTTGTCAATCTAATACCCCTTGGCGTTTTATGCGGCATATCCATGTATTCCGCCAAGCTGAGTATGTGATCATCGATATTAAAGCTAATGCTTTTCTTTATCATATGGTTAGGAATATTGCTGGGGCGCTGATGGAGGTCGGTGCTGGCTTGAAACCGGTTGCCTGGACGGCTGAATTAATGGAAGCTAAGGATCGAAGCCAGGCAGGTATTACTGCACCGCCGAATGGATTGTTTCTGGTGGAAGTTGATTACCCAGAACAATTTAACTTACCTAAACACGCAATCGGACCTTTGTTTCTGGAATCCGGCTTGCCCCCCTGTTAAGGTTATTCCTTATAAGGAAATTTCCTTTGTTGGTTTACGATCAAATGATCGTTTTGGCGCATTTCATTCAATGTTTGTTGAATAACAATGTATTCCAGTAGCGTCACTCTTTACTGGTTCTTTTGATTTTTGGGGTAGGTAGCGTTTAGTGGTTTGGATCAAAATCTGTGGGATCACCCGTGATCAGGATGCGCAGGTTGCAGTTGAATCTGGAGCCGATGCACTTGGATTTGTGTTCTTTGAAAAGAGCAAGCGTTATGTCAGCGTTGAACAGGCTGCGGCAATTATTGATCAATTGCCCGGGCATGTGACGCCGGTTGGCTTGTTTGTAAATGCACAAACAGCGTTTGTTCAATCTTTACTGGACCGATGGCCAGGCTTACTTCCTCAGTTTCATGGTGATGAGTCCCCTGAGTTTTGTGAACAGTTCAATCACCCTTATTTAAGGGCGGTTCGTATGAAGCCAGATGTTGATCTGCACCAAATAGCCAAAATGCATCCTAATGCCCAGGCATTATTGTTAGATGCATTCAAACCCGGAGAATATGGCGGAACTGGAGAGACCTTTGACTGGTCTCAAATTCCCGATCAATTGGCAAAGCCAATTATTCTTGCTGGTGGGTTAAACCCTCAGAATGTCTCTTTGGCACTGGGAAGCAGTAAGCTTTACGGTGTTGATGTTAGCGGTGGCGTTGAAGCCTCCGCAGGAAAAAAAGATCCGCAACTAGTGCGGCAGTTTATTCAAGGAGTTAAAGGTGACTGAGCAAAAAGACTTGTGCATGCAGCCCGATGCTGAGGGGCGTTTTGGGCGCTTCGGTGGAAAATTTGTTTCCGAGACTTTAATGGCATCACTTGAGGCGCTCGACAAGGCTTGGCAAAGTAGCCGCAATGATCCTGAGTTCCTTGAAGAATATAAAAGCGACCTTAAGCATTTTGTGGGTCGTCCTTCACCGTTGTATTTTGCGGAACATTTAACTCGGGATGTTGGCGGTGCCAAGATCTATTTGAAGCGTGAAGACCTTAATCACACCGGCGCACATAAAATCAACAACACCATCGGCCAGGTATTGTTAGCACGCAAAATGGGCAAAAAGCGCATTATTGCTGAAACCGGTGCTGGCCAGCACGGCGTAGCGACTGCCACGGTATGTGCTCGTTTTGGTTTGCAATGCATTGTTTACATGGGCGCAGACGATATCGCCCGCCAAGCATTAAATGTTTATCGAATGAAATTATTGGGTGCTGAAGTGCGTCCAGTAACTTCAGGTTCGCGCACTTTAAAAGATGCATTAAATGATGCAATGCGCGATTGGGTAACCAATGTCGATGACACCTTTTATATTATCGGCACAGTGGCCGGGCCGCATCCGTATCCAGAAATGGTACGTGACTTCCAGCGAGTGATCGGTGTAGAAGCGCGTAAGCAAATCCAACAACTGGAAGGGCGACTGCCAGATGCAGTGGTAGCTTGTGTCGGTGGTGGATCTAACGCGATTGGTATTTTCCATCCATTTCTTAACGACAAAGAAGTGCGTTTAATTGGTGTGGAAGCGGGTGGTTTGGGTATTGAAACCGGCAAGCACGCTGCGCCATTAACCGTTGGTAAAGTCGGCGTATTGCATGGCAATCGTACTTACTTGATGGCCGATGAACATGGACAGATTATCGAAACCCATTCGGTATCTGCCGGTTTGGATTATCCAGGTGTTGGCCCTGAGCATTCATGGCTCAAAGATATTAAACGTGCTGAGTATTGTGCGATTAATGATGACGAAGCTTTAGCGGCATTTAGAACGCTGAATCGGACTGAAGGTATTTTACCTGCATTAGAATCCAGTCATGCAGTGGCCCATGGTATGAAAATGGCCGCTGAAATGAGCAAAGATCAAGTGGTCGTGATTAATTTATCGGGTCGTGGCGATAAGGATATTCATACTGTTGCGCAAATCGATGGTGTGACGTTAGGGGATTTACTATGAGCAGAATTGCCGAGACTTTTTCAAAGCTTGCAGCCCAAGGTCGTAAAGCGCTGATCCCTTATATTACTGCCGGTGATCCAGATCCTTCGATAACCGTTGATGTTATGCATTCCCTCGTAGAGGGTGGAGCAGATATCATCGAGCTAGGGGTACCTTTCTCTGATCCCATGGCAGACGGTCCGGTCATTCAGCATGCTTGTGAGCGAGCGCTAGCAAAAGGCGTTTCTCCAATTCACGTGTTTGATATGGTTCGAACTTTTAGGCAAAAAGACGCAACAACGCCCGTTGTATTAATGGGCTACCTAAATCCGGTTGAGCATATGGGGTATCCAACCTTTGCTGACAAGGCGTCGGATGCAGGTGTTGATGGCATTTTGCTAGTAGACATGCCACCTGAGGAGGCGGCCGAGCCTGCAGAAATTTTTCAGGCGCGTGGAATTGATCCTATTTTTCTTTTGGCACCGACTTCGCCAGAAGACCGGATTAAACGAATCTGCGCATTGGCCAGCGGCTATGTTTACTATGTTTCGCTTAAGGGGGTCACCGGCAGCGCCAACCTTGATGTTGATGCTGTCGAGAAAAAAGTAGCTGAGATTCGCGAACATACTCGAGTGCCAATTGGCGTCGGGTTTGGTATCAGCACGCCAGAAACTGCGGCGGCTGTCTCCAAAGTAAGTGATGGTGTCATTGTAGGCAGCGTACTGGTTCGCCAGTTGGAAGCATCAAACGATGATCCTGCCTCAGCACCCGCTAAATTGGAGTCGATGATCTCGTCCATGAGAAAGGCTATGGATAATGAGATTAACTGAACTGGAATAAATTGAATGAGCTGGTTTGAAAAACTGATTCCTGCCCGGATTCGTACTGAATCCCGGCAAAAGAAAGGAGTGCCGGAAGGCCTCTGGATCAAATGTAAAAAGTGCGAATCGGTTTTGTATCGTGCTGAAATAACACGCTGTTTAGACGTGTGCCCAAAATGTGATCATCACATGAGAATTGGTGCGCGCCGCCGCTTGGATATTTTTCTGGATGCTGAAGATCGTCAGGAAATTGGAGCCTCATTGGAGCCGGTGGATCGCCTGAAATTCCGCGATACTAAAAAGTATAAAGATCGTATTACTACGGCTCAAAAAGCCACCGGTGAGAAAGACGCACTGGTTGCCATGAAAGGTTCGCTGAAAGGCGCTCCTGTAGTGGTGTGTGCTTTTGAATTTGCCTTCCAAGGCGGTTCTATGGGCGCGGTAGTCGGTGAGCGTTTTGTCCAGGCGGCGAATCAGTCGTTGGAAACGGGTGCACCGTTAATCTGCTTCTCTGCCAGTGGTGGCGCGAGAATGCAGGAAGCTTTATTCTCTTTGATGCAAATGGCAAAAACCAGTGCGGTTTTGGCTAAATTAGCTCAAAAAGGTGTTCCGTTTATTTCAGTGTTAACCGACCCAACCATGGGTGGTGTTTCGGCATCATTGGCCATGTTAGGTGATTTAAACGTAGCCGAGCCCAATGCTTTAATCGGTTTTGCCGGTCCTAGAGTCATCGAGCAAACGGTTCGTGAAAGCCTGCCTGAAGGCTTTCAGCGCGCAGAATTTTTAATGGAAAAAGGCGCGATCGATATGATTATCGAGCGTCATAACATGCGCGATGAGCTTGCTGAAATTCTTTCCAAGCTTCAATTACGACCTGCTGTATGAGCCAACTGCCAAGCAATTTGGCAGACTGGCTAAGCTATCTTGAGCAACTCCACCCCAGCACAATCGAGCTGGGGTTGGGGCGGCTGAAGCAAGTAGCAGACAAGCTAGGCGTGCCTAACTTTTCAATTCCTGTGGTTACCGTTGCTGGCACGAATGGCAAAGGCAGCACCATTGCGACCCTTGAACAAATCTATAGCGATGCTGGCTATAAAGTAGGCTGTTATACCTCGCCACACATGATTCGTTTTAACGAGCGCATTCGTTTGGCAGGAAATGAAGCGGATGATGGATTAATTTGCGCAACACTAGCGCGAATCGAAGCTGCCCGTACAAATGTGGAGGGCGGTGTTTCTCTGACTTATTTTGAATTCACTACTTTGGCTGGCTTGATTATTTTATCTGAAGCTGAGCTCGATGTGGTGCTGCTAGAAGTAGGTTTGGGCGGCCGGTTAGATGCAATCAATATTGCCGATTGTGATTTGGCGATAGTCACCACGATTGCACTGGACCATATGGATTATCTGGGGCATGACCTTGAAGGTATCGCCAGAGAAAAAGCCGGTATTATGCGGGCAGGAAAACCTGCTTTATATGGCGATATGAATCCGCCAAAAGCGATTGCCGAAGAAGCTGCTTTAGTCGGTGCGCAGTTACAAATGACCGGCAATGATTTTTCAATGCAACGCCAAAGCGACAAAAGCTGGTTGTGGCAATCGGGCAGTGAATCGATTGCAATTAATCAATTGCAATTACCTTGGCAAAGTATTTCGCTGGCATTAAAAGCCAGTCAGTTATTGCAAGATTGTTTACCGCTGCAGCGAGACAAATTGGCTACTTCTGTAGCAAAAGCCAGTTTGACCGGTCGAATGCAAACCGTGATGCAAACACCGCAAGTGATTGTCGACGTGGCGCATAACCCGCAAGCAGCAGAAAATTTGCAAAAGCAATTAGCTGAGCAAAATTGCCAGGGTAAAACCTATGCAGTGATTGCTATGTTGTCTGATAAAGACCGAGCTGGTAGCTTGCAGTTTTTGTTAGATTCTGTCGATAGCTGGTATGTCGCCGGGTTGGATATGCCGCGAGGAAGTAGTAGTCAGTCGATGGCTGATTTGTTGTCAGATTTGTCTGTTGCTGATATCTCTCGCTGTGATACGGTTGCCCAAGCTATTTCACAGGTTTTACAGCAGGCAAGCCCGCAAGATCGAGTGTTGATTTTTGGCTCGTTTTTTACGGTTTCCCAAGCGATGCAATATTTTCAACAGGAGAGGTTGGCTTGAACAAAAAAGTACAACAAAGGATCGTTGGACTTTCTGTCGTAACTATTCTGGCAATTATAATTTTGCCTTTAGTGTTACCAGATGGGGCGCCGGAACCCCAGCATGTGCCATGGAAACCGTTGCCTCGAAAACCTGAAGCAACGGTGGCGCAACCTTTGCCATTTGACCACGCCAGCTTGCAAGATAAAATTAGCAAAATGGAAAAACAGGTTGAATCGACGGATATAGCGCAGCAACCGCGAATTGATAGGCTGGTTGTTGGTGCTTCTTCGGTTGAGGTTTCTACTGGTACGCCTTCAGTTACTGAACCGCTAGTAGTTAAATCAACCGTTCCAGCAGACCCCACTCGCCCAGCATGGGTGGTTCAATTAGCAACCTTATCTAGCGAAGCATCAGCTAAAAAACTAGTCAGTCGGTTGAATGGCAAAAAAATTCCGGCATTTTACCGGCATCGTAATGCAGGTGAGCGCTCTTTATGGCGTGTTTTGGCGGGGCCTGAGTTAAAAAAATCATTGCTTGAGCCTTACCAAGAGCAGTTGCTGGAAGAATTTCCTGATCTGAAAATTATCAGTTACAGACCGCTGGGCTGATACCCCGGCTTCTGTTAGACTGCCGCCATCTTTGATCAGCCCTGACAGCCTTCATGCTCTGGATCGATTGGGTCATCATTAGTCTGGTTGGAATTTCTACTCTAATCAGCCTGGTTCGCGGCTTTACCCGCGAAGCACTTTCTTTGGTTGTCTGGGTTGCTGCCTTTGGCGTGGCAGTCAGATTTGCCGAACCGTTATCTATTCATTTCTCTGCGGGTATTGATACGCCATCACTGCGTTTTGCAGCGGCTTTCGTATGCTTGTTTGTTGTGACGCTGATTATCGGCGCGCTAGTTAATTTCCTGATTGGCCAATTGGTAAAATCGACCGGTTTAAGTGGAACTGATCGGATGCTGGGGATTTTCTTTGGCGCAACTCGCGGCGTTTTAATGGTTGCCGTTGCGGTATTGCTGATGAGCTGGACGCCATTAGTACAAGATCCCTGGTGGCAGGGTTCACAGTTGATACCTCATTTTGAATTGTTGGCCAATTGGGTGCAGCAATTCTTGCCAGAACAAGCCAACGCCTTGATCAGCTGATCGGGGCGTTGTTGTAACTGACTATCAAAACATGTTGTTGCTTAATAGCTATTTCTTGATAGTGGGTTAATAAAATATGCAGATTTACCAGCTGATCGGGCTGGTAAGTCAAAAATGACAGTAAATTTAATTTGCTGGAAAGATAAAAGAACCTGGGCAAAGACTCAGGCCACAGGGCACAAGCCCTAATATATGTCCGAGGTAGTTGCAGAATGTGTGGAATTGCAGGACTGGTCGCCCGTTCGCCGGTGAACCAGAGTCTTTTTGATGCGTTAACTGTGTTGCAGCATCGGGGGCAAGATGCCGCCGGAATCGTCACCTGCCAGAACGGAAAATTGTCGATGCGAAAAGACAATGGTCTGGTTAAGGATGTATTTCATACTCGCCACATGCGCAAACTACATGGCAATATCGGTATTGCTCATGTGAGATATCCAACTGCCGGTAGTAATAGCTCAGCCGAAGCTCAGCCTTTTTACGTCAACTCTCCTTTTGGAATTGTGTTGGCGCATAACGGCAATCTAACCAATGCAGAACAGATTAAACAGGATTTATATCGCGAAGACATGCGCCATATAAATACCACCTCCGATTCAGAAGTGTTGCTGAATGTTTTAGCCCGTGAATTGCAACGACAAGGCAAGCTCAAGCTGGACCATCAAGATGTATTTGATGCGATTCAACGAGTGCATCGCTGGTGTCGTGGTGGCTATGCGGTGGTGGCAATGATCGTTGGTTTCGGTCTGGTGGCATTTCGCGATCCTAACGGTATTCGTCCAGTAGTATTTGGCTCTCGGGAAACCGAGTTAGGCAAAGAATATATGGTGGCTTCAGAAAGCGTGGCGCTTAACGTGCTGGGCTTTGAACTGGAACGAGATATTGCACCAGGTGAAGCGATTTGCATTACCGAAGAGGGTCAGTTAAATACCCGCCAATGTGCCGATAATCCAAGCTATTCGCCTTGTCTTTTTGAGCATGTTTATTTGGCACGTCCTGATTCATTAATGGATGGTATTTCTGTTTATAAAGCCCGAATGCGAATGGGTGAAGCGCTGGCAGACAAGATTATTGCCGAGCGGCCTGAGCATGACATCGATGTAGTGATTCCGATTCCAGATACCAGCCGAACTTCGGCGCTAGAACTGGCCATGAAGCTAGGGGTGAAATATCGCGAAGGTTTTGTAAAAAACCGTTATATCGCGCGAACCTTTATCATGCCGGGTCAAAAGCAGCGTCAAAAGTCGGTGCGACAAAAACTAAATGCGATTGATTTGGAATTCCAAGGCAAAAATGTTTTGCTAGTCGATGACTCGATTGTTCGTGGTACCACCTGTAAACAGATCATCGAAATGGCACGAGATGCCGGTGCGGCTAAGGTCTATTTTGCATCAGCTGCGCCGCCGGTTCGTTACCCGAATGTTTATGGTATCGACATGGCCAGCGCCGATGAACTGATTGCCCACGAGCGAAGTGTTGAAGAAATCCAACAGCAAATTGGCGCAGACTGGTTGGTTTATCAAGACCTTGATCAATTAGTGAATGCGACGCGGGGTAGTAAAAGTCAGATCACTAACTTTGATGCATCGGTGTTCAATGGTGAATATGTAACAGGCGATATTGATGATGCATATTTCGCCCGGTTAGATGCCGAGCGTAATGATCAAGCCAAGAGTAATTCGGAACTTAATGACAGTGAGATTAGTCTGCATAATTCGGTATAAAATTTAATTACCGGTCGCTTGGCTGATGGCTGTATTTAATGTTGTAGGTTTGATAAGCCGCAGGCGCAATCAGACAGAAAGTAACTTTATGTTGGTTAAAAGTCTGATTTCGCTTAAAGCTCATCAAACCTATATCGAGGTATGGCTTTAAATTCTCGGTGATGACGGTATTTGTTTTTTGATATGGGTCGGTTGGATAATCCAATCGACCCATGTGTATTTTTATTTGCTGTGTTAATTCGTTGCAAAGATTAGCTGTGAGATGAGTCGTGAAAAGTAGTGAGACAGAACCATTCAATCCATCGGCTTGGCAAGAGCAAACGGTAGCGCTGCGAGCCGGTGTTGAAAAAACGGATCAAATGGAAAACTCTGAGGCATTGTTCCTCAATTCCAGTTTCAGTTTTGAAAGTGCAGAGCATGCTGCAGCTACTTTTGCTGGCGACCAGCCAGGTAATGTTTATTCCCGTTTTACCAATCCAACCGTTCAGGCGTTTGAACGCCGTTTAGCGGCGATGGAATCTGCCGAGGCTTGTGTGGCCACTGCATCGGGCATGGCAGCAATTACAGCTTTATGTATGGGCCTGCTCAAGCAGGGCGATCACATTCTGGCATCCAAAGAATTATTTGGTTCAGTACCTTCGTTGTTCGATAAGGTTTTTAGCAAGTTTGGTATTGAAACCAGTTATGTCGAAGTGGCGAATCTAGAGCAATGGCAAGCCGGTATTCGTCCAGAAACTAAAATGCTGTTTTTGGAAAGCCCGTCCAATCCTTTAGGGGTGCTGGGTGATATTCCAGAGATTTCAAAAATTGCTAAGGCAGCCAATGCATTGCTGGTGGTAGACAACTGTTTTTGCACGCCTATTTTGCAAAAGCCACTTGAGTTAGGTGCAGATTTGGTCGTGCATTCAGCAACCAAATATCTCGATGGCCAAGGCCGTTGTATTGGTGGCGCGGTTTGTGGCAGCCAAGACTTAATTGATGAAGTTTTTAATATCGTGCGAACTTGTGGCCCGAGCATGAGTCCATTTAATGCCTGGGTATTCCTCAAGGGGCTGGAAACACTGCCACTGCGGATGCCATATATTTGTAACCAGGCATTAGAATTAGCCCGGTGGCTTGAACAGCAACCGCAAATCGAAACAGTTAATTTTCCTGGATTGGAAAGTCACCCACACCATCAGCTGGCTAAAAAGCAGCAAAAATATTTTGGTGGTGTGGTGTCTTTTGAAGTCAAAGGCGGCCGTGAAGCAGCGTTCCGTTTTATCAACAATGTTCAGTTGATGAGTTTGACTGCCAATTTAGGCGATGTCCGAACCACGGTGACCCATCCCTCAACCACCACCCATGGTCGGTTGACAGAAGAAGCGCGTCAGCAAGCAGGAATTCACCAAGGTTTGGTTAGAATTGCTGTCGGTTTAGAAGCTTTAGAAGATTTGCAGGCGGATATCGCAAAAGGTTTGTCCGCAGTTTGAGTCGATTCACATCATTTACATGTTTGCGCAGCTAGAGTCTCACAGAAGATAAAATTCATGGTCTCCTGTGAGACTGCGCAGCCTGAATAAGGAATGTCTGTAGATGCGCTTATTGGCAGATAAAAAAGAAACACCGTCGGCACTCATTGAAGTTTTGAAGCACCTTGATCAAATCGTGGTAGGTAAGTCACGACAGGTCAGATTGTCTCTCGCCTGTATATTGGCCAGAGGCCATTTGCTGGTAGAAGATTTGCCGGGCATGGGAAAAACTACCTTGGCACATGCCTTGGCTAAAGTGATGCATCTGGATTTCCAGCGACTGCAATTTACCAGTGACTTGTTACCGGCAGATATTACCGGCGTTTCAATTTACGACCGTAATACCGCCAGTTTTAGTTTTCATCCCGGGCCGGTTTTCACTCAGCTAATGTTGGCTGATGAAATTAACCGCGCCACGCCAAAAGCACAAAGTGCTTTATTGGAAGCGATGGAAGAAGGGCAGGTAACGGTTGAAGGTGAAACGCGCCAGTTACCAGAGCCGTTTTTTGTTGTCGCAACGCAAAACCCGATTGAACAAAGCGGTACCTTTGCTTTGCCGGAATCTCAGTTGGACCGTTTTTTAATGCGGATCGAATTGGGTTATCCCGATCATAAGGCAGAAAGAGAGATTCTATCTGGCCGTAATCGAAAACATATGATGACCGATTTGCAAGCGGTGTTGAATCAGCAGCAATTGCTTGATTTCCAACAGCAGGTCAGTGAAGTGTTTGCCAGTGATGCGGTGTTGGATTATCTGCAACAAATTTTGGCTTATACTCGCCAGTCGGGTGAATATCGCGCCGGTATTTCACCACGTGGTGGTTTGTCTTTATTGGCTGCGGCTAAAGCCTGGGCATTTCTCGATGGTCGCAATCATATGTTGCCAGAAGATATTAAAGCGGTGGTGCCCTGTGTGTTATCACACCGGTTACAACCGGTAGATGGTCGAAGTGCCAGCTTGGATCATCAGGGAATTGAAAACCTGCTGCAGGCGGTGTCGGTTAATCTATGAGTTTTGCTACGCGAGTCAGGCGCTGGGCATTGCGTCGAGCGCCGCAATCTGCTCAGGCAATTTTAAATCACCGCTGTATTTATGTGCTGCCCAATGCACGCGGCGCGGTATTTATTATTTTATTGTTGCTGATGCTTTTGGCGGCAATGAACTACCAAAAAAGTCTCGCTTATGTGATGACATTTATTCTGGGTAGTTTATTACATTCAACCATTGTTTATACCTACCGAAATTTATCTGGATTAAAACTATCGCTTAATTCAGGTAGAGCCTGTTTTGTTGGCGATTTAGCTAGTTTTCAATTGGTGGTTGAATCACCACGAAAAGGCCGCCAGCAATTAAGATTTCGAATTTCTGAATATTGGAAAAATCTGGATCATCTGCGAGGTGGTCGAGAAGTGGTCGATATTGAAGTGGCCGCCAGTAAAAGAGGCTGGTTACAAGCGCCGCCATTAGAAGTGGAAACAGATTTTCCAATGGGGTTGATTCGTGCCTGGAGCTGGCAGAATTTATCCTCTCAAGTTTTAGTTTATCCGCACCCGTTAGCACCGCCAGAGCGTTTAGCGCAACGAGGAGGAGGTGATGGTGACAAACCTAACCCAACTCCGGGCCAGGAAGATTATCAAGGCATGCGCCCTTATCATTTTGGTGATTCACCGCGTCATTTGGCCTGGAAAGCTTTGGCCAGTGAGAAGGGATTGTTCACTAAAGTATTTGACGCTGCAGTTAGTGACGACATGTGGTTCGAATGGGATGCATTTTCTGGCATAGCCGTTGAGCGACGTTTGAGTTATTTGACTTGGCAAATATTAGAAGCTGATCGACGTAATTTAATTTACGGAATGAAATTACCCGGCACCACATTAGGCCCAGCATCTAGCAAAAAACATTTCAAACAATGTTTGCAGGCGCTAGCGCTTTTTGAAGGTGGCACTGCCGAATCCCATAAAGTGGAGGCGGTTAATAATGCAAGGTAATTTAAGCCAACAACAAATCCAACGATTAATCGTTTTGCAGGGTGTGGTTTTGTTGCCGCACTTTTTTCGATTCTCCTGGTTAGTAACGGTTATTTGGGGTGTTGGTGCCCTATGGCAATGGTTTCGCCTGCGCAATAACTGGCCGCTACCGGGTAAAAAAATTAAACCTCTGCTGGTAATTGTTGGCTTGGTTGCCAGTGGCATGACCTTATCTGGCTCGGGCAAGCTAGAAGGCGCAGCCTCATTTTTATTGGTGATGGCGGCATTAAAATTATGGGAATTAAAAAACTCCCGTGATGGTTTTGTATTGGCCTGCACCAGTTATTTTCTAATTTTAACTTTATTCCTGTTTGATCAAACCTTACTGATGGGCGCGTATTTGCTGCTGTCTATCTGGTTGATCACTATGGGATTAATTAGCGTTAATGGCCGGGCAGAATTTAGTTGGAAAGCCGGGCTGAAATTAAGTGGTGGCTTGGTGCTGCAATCGCTGCCATTAGCGGTGGTGCTATTTTTAATTTTCCCTCGGCTATCAACGCCCTTGTGGAGTATTTGGAAAGAATCATCGGCCAAGGTTGGTTTGTCTGACCAAGTGTCGCCGGGTGATTTTTCTCGTTTAAGCAAAACCAATGAAGTGGCATTTCGCGCTAAATTCTTTGGCGAACGACCTGCTAGAAGCGATCTTTATTGGCGGGCAATGGTGTTATCTGAGTTTGATGGTGTGCGCTGGCGGCGGGCGCCGCGGGCTAAGCAGCTTCAGGAATATTACCTTGGCCAGCTTCAGTCGTTGCATCAACTAACGCCAACTGGCCCGGCTTATGAATATGAAATAACACTGGGTGCCACCGAGCAGCGTTGGATGTTTGCGCTCGATCGGCCTTCGGGCGTGCCATTAGATGCCACAGCAGCTTATGGCGGTAATATTCAAGCCAATAGTAAATTGCATTTGCCGATTTTGTATCAATTGCTTTCTTACCCGTCTTATCGAATGGCTGGTTCGATTAGTGATTTTGAATTAGATTTGGAAACCCAATTACCTGATGGTTATGCTGAACAAACTCGGCAATTCGCCCGGGATATGTTTAAGAAATATCCTAATCCGCAACAGTTTGTCAGGCAGGTATTGGCGTGGTTTAACCAGCAGCCATTTTATTACACCCTTGAGCCACCACGATTAGGCAACAATCCAGTAGATGAATTTTTGTTTGATAGCCGACGCGGTTTTTGTGGCCACTATGCCAGTGCAATGGCGGTTATTTTACGAGAAGTTGGCCTGCCAACGCGCTTGGTTTCTGGTTATCTCGGTGGTGAATATAATCCGGTCGGTAATTACCTGATTGTTCGTCAGCGTGATGCCCATGCCTGGGTTGAATCTTGGCTGCCCGGTACTGGCTGGACTCGAATTGACCCAACCGGTGCGGTCGCGCCAGAGCGGGTGTTGCAGTCGGTTGAAGAGGCATTAGAACAACGTGATCCGGGTTACCAAAGTTCATTCTTTGAAACCGCAATTCGCGACAGTTGGTTTAATGGTGCACGGCTGGCTTGGGATTCGGTCAATAACAGTTATAACCGTTGGCTAATTGGCTACGACCATCAGAGGCAAAATGAATTTTTAAAATATTTCGGTTTAGATACGTTAAAGCCTTGGCAACTCGCTGCGCTGTTTGCTGCCTTTATGGGAATAGCTTCAATGGTTGCTTTGTCTGCCTTGTTGCTTGGCCGAGAAAAATTATCAGCAGAATCCATGGCGTATCAGGCATTTTGTCGTAAATGCGCCAGACGCGGTGTTACGCGACTATCTAACGAAGGGCCGATTGATTTCCAGCTGCGGTTAATTGAGCAATGGCCCGAAAAAGATGCCCAAATCGATAAAATAACAAATCTCTATATTCAGCTGAGATATTTGCCTGCACAGGCAAAGCAGAGAACTGAACTAGTTCGCTCGCTGAAAAAGGGCGTGCGGAGTTTCTAATGACCAACATGCAACAAGGGGCATTTGAAGCCCTGCAAAGCAGTGAGTGCGATGAAAAATGCTCGCTGGTATTTCAACTGGAAAACCAATGGCTAGCAGGTGAATTAACCCTTTTTTCTGGTGAATCACATGCCTCACTCGATCAACCCGGTCGGCCGACTCGACCGGTTCTAGTCGAGCCATCGCAATTGGCTTCTCGTTCTTTAGGTTCTGAAGAAGGGCGAATTGGCCTGATTCATTCATTGGCCCATATCGAATTTAATGCAATTAATTTAGCGCTCGATGCGATTTGTCGTTTTTCTGGTATGCCAGACCCTTATTATTCCGATTGGTTAGAAGTGGCCCGAGAAGAAGCTGAGCATTTTTTAATGCTGCGCGAACACTTGCGCCGTTATGGCCGTGATTATGGTGATCTGCCTGCCCACGGTGGTCTATGGCGAATGGCAATGGACACAGCGCATGACCCAATGCACCGAATGGCGCTAGTGCCTCGGCTGATGGAAGCGCGTGGCCTGGATGTAACGCCGGGCATTATAAAAAAGCTGACCTCAATAGGGGAAATGGAGTTGGTTGCTAGTCTGCAGCGTATTCTGGATGATGAAATTGGCCATGTAGAAGTCGGTAACCGCTGGTATGGCTGGTTGTGTCGTCAACGAGAACTCAACCCGCTAGCCACCTTTAAAGAACTGCTATCAACTTGCCCGGTATCTATTCGTGGTCCTTTTAATGAAGCAGCCCGCTTGGAGGCAGGTTTTACGAAAGAAGAAATGCAATTGATTAACGAATTAGACCAAGCAATGCGCCGACCGAAAAGCGCTTAGCTTTATAGTTGGTTCCAATGCTTGAATAAAAACGGCAGGTTAATTTAATTATTAACCTGCCGTTTTTTTTATGGTGCAACAAATTGCAGCAGCTCGATGTGATTGGATGGCAAGCCCTTCGGTATGCTCCGAACCCGTCATTCTAAGCAGGGAAGTACACGGGCAGATGTACCGATTAGGGCGACGCAGGCAGCAAACGCTCAAGAGTATTGTTTGCCTCCGCGTCATCCCGAGCAGGGAAGCCGGGATCCAAGCGCCACGGATGGTAACTGCGGGGTTTGCCTGCTTTCAGCTAACTTACTTTTGAATCAGTTGGTTGCTGTGGCGGCGTTTCGAAATAACGAAAAACCTGTTATTTTGGGATAATAGGCATGCGCGGTTTTGAGGCCAAAATTAGCTGGTTAAAGGAAAACCAATTGAATTTCAGGTTGTTGTTAATATATCGATATACTGCATAACCAGTATATCGAGTATGCATACTATTAAGCTGTTATACGATGATTGTGCTAAGTCCCCATAGCGGACATTATTAAAACTCAAGAATTGTCATGGTAAATATTGACCTGAGTGTACGCTACTGAAATTTTTAGGAAACTAATGTCCAGACTAGAAAACCTATCCCCTATTGATTTTGAAGACCTTTGTCGCGACCTTGCACAGGTTGAAACCGAAAAACGCTTTTCAGCATTTGGATCCGGACCTGATGGTGGGATAGATGGACGCCATTCTCTGGGCGACGGAACAGTGATACTACAGTGCAAGCATTATGAGGGTTCAGCCTTTTCTTCTCTAAAAACGGCTGCAAAAAAAGAAGTGGAGAAGATAAAAAAACTTGCACCAAAACGCTACTTGTTTTTTACATCTCAATCTCTGACCCCTAAAAAAACCGATGAACTCGTCACTATTTTCGGCGATCTACTAACACAGCCTGATGACATATGGGGGCGCGAGGACATCGAAGGTGCGCTGAGAAGAAACCCAAGCATAGAAAAATCGCACATCAAACTCTGGTTATCAAGTACGGTTGTTCTTGAACGAATTTTACAGTCTGGACTTGAAGCCTACACACAGGCAACGAAAGCTGAACTTTTAGAAGACCTTAGGGTTTATGCTCGCAACCCGAGTTTCGATGAAGCTATTGAAAAACTAGAAGAAGAAAAAATATTAATTGTTTCAGGGCCGCCGGGTGTAGGAAAGACAACTTTAGCAAAAATGGTGGCCTACAACTATTTAAACGACGGATGGATGTTTTATGCAATAAACTCGTTGGAAGACGGCTTCGCCAAAATTGAAGATGACAAGCCAACAGTCTTTTTCTTTGATGACTTTCTTGGACGAATTGAACTTGATCGACAATCCCTTCTTCAGCGAGATACGGCACTATCAATATTTGTTAAACGGGTAAGGACATCTAAAAATACTAGGTTTATTCTTACTACACGGGCGCATATATTTGAGGAGGCTAGAAGATTGTCCGATCATGTTGATGATCGGCGGCTTCAATTGGCTAAATATTTACTAGATATTGGTGCATATACGCGAAAAATAAAATCGCATATCTTTTTTAATCATTTGTTGGCCTCAGGGCTTTCTCAGCAGCACTTTTTATCCTTGCTTGAAGATGATTGGCTGAGAAAAAT
The DNA here is from genome assembly GCF_003097315.1 of Pelagibaculum spongiae. NCBI lineage: Bacteria > Pseudomonadati > Pseudomonadota > Gammaproteobacteria > Oceanospirillales > Pelagibaculum > Pelagibaculum spongiae. The sequence continues at coordinate 265,742 of NZ_QDDL01000001.1, read as the reverse complement.
AGTGGATCATAAGAACTATAACCCCCGTGTTATAGCTTCGGTATCCAGTGATTGCCTTGATCGTGTTGAGCCAGATGATTACCCAAAATATATCTATTCCGCCTTAGAAAACCCTGACCTTATTTGGAGCAAGCCTTTTAAAAATCTTGACATGAAGTGTCAGAATCTTTTGATCACTTTATTTTTTGGTAGCCAGTACGGACAGAGCATTGAAATTCTTAGAGCTAATTATTTAAAGGCTCACCGCGAAGTATGTTTATTTTACTCACAACCGATTGATCCAAATGATTTTGAAGAAGCTTTGCGAACACTGGAATCAGGTTTTATTTCGATTGCGAGCAACTCGGTAACATTTATTAATCCATCTCTTAGAGACTTCCTTAAATCATATCTTACCAATAAAGAGCTTTTAGAGTTATTACTTAACGCCGCAAGTCGATCCGACTGGGTTGACCATCTATGGGATCATATTATAGATGTATTTGGAACACACGAAGAAGATCAGCGCTTTTTTGTATCATGCCTAAAGGGCTTTGCTCGCAACATAGCTGTAACACCAACTTATGAACGTGTAGAAAAAAATGGTTCTACATTCTTACACCGCGACGACCTTCCACTTTCCGAAAGGGCAGTCTTACTATTTCGCTGGTGGGAATGCTCACAAGATGAATTTTTTCTTGAGACAATGCTTAGCCTACTTCAAACTAATTCTCTTGATTTGGTCTCTTGGCGAGATGGGCCGGAACTACCTGAACTGCACTGGAAAATTAACAACTATATCGACGACGACCACCTAAAGCCTCAATTATTGCTCGCGATTGAAGGTAAAATTGTCAATGTATTTGCTGAAGGAATTCCTTCAGATGAATTAGTATCAATTGTTGAGAAAGTTAATGAGTATATACCTCATGGTGAGGCTGATCATGTCGATAGTGCTGTCGACAATGCGGTTAACTATGAGTTTACGGAGACGACTGATGCTATCAGCGATAAATATACAGAGGATGAGCTTACAGAGCATATTAATTTTTTAACTTCACTTGCAAACATTACTGGTCATAACCCCGATCAAGCAAAGGCTATTGTTCAAGATCGTATTTATGAACTGGAAGAAGAAGATGATCCATCTGAACAAAGAGCATCTTATCAGCCTTCTACTGATATCGCCGAGGAAAAGTTTACTGACGATGATCTAAAAAGCCTTTTCTCTGGCCTTATAAAATAAGCCTGATTTCAATGTCCGTTTTAAATTGATTATCTGCCAGGCATAAATTGATTAACACTAAAAATATCTGCCAGGCATAAATTGATTTACAAAAATATCTGCCAGGCATAAATTAATTGATGAAGCCCTGGTTGGGATTAATTATTTTGATTTCTCGGCGGGTTTTTTCTTTTATATGCTACCTAAACTTCAATAGCGTAGGTATGCCAAAAATATCTGCCAGGCATAAATTGATTTATAAAGCTCCGCTGCGAATTAATTCTTTTAATTTCACAGAGGGGTTTTTGTTTTATATGCTACCTAAACTTCAATAGCGTAGGTATGCGGTGCTATGACAGGTCACCATTTTAATTCTGCTAAACCTCATTCTGATCAGACCTTTGATTTTGGTCGACGTTATACCGACACGGTTGAAATTGCCAAGGTGGGGCCACGTCGTGTTGGAATGAATCCTCAGTTCTGCCATTGGTTCCACTGCATGAGTAGGGTATGTCGCAAGGCGTGGCTATGCGGTGTTGACCCGGACACCGGTGAAAGCTTTGAGCACCGCCGAGATTGGATTGTTAAGCGTTTGGCATTGCTGGCTGACGTTTTTTCTATTGAAATTGCTAGCTATACCGTAATGAGTAACCACTACCATTTGGTGCTGTGCGTTAATTTAGAAAAAGCTAACAGCTGGAGTGGTGATGAGGTTTTGCGCCGTTGGTGCAAAGTGTACCAAGGGCCTGAAATGGTTCGCCGTTATTTAGAGGGTGACAATTTAATGCCGTTAGAATTGCAATATGTTGAAAGTTTTGTTGATGAATATCGCCAGCGGTTGGTCGATTTAAGTTGGTTAATGCGCAGCCTGAATGAACCACTAGCAAGAATGGCGAATAAAGAAGATAAATGCACGGGGCATTTTTGGGAAGGGCGCTTTAAAGCCCAGGCTTTGTTAGATGAACAAGCCATTTTAACTTGTATGGCTTATGTTGATTTAAACCCGCTGCGCGCAGGTATAGCGAAAACGCCAGAGCAGTCTGATTATACTTCAATCCAACAACGAATTCTTCGCAATACTAAGGTTGAGAAAAAACCAGCTGATGCCGATATTGAAGTAATATCAAATGAAACTTCCAAAGCTAACTTAGCTATTAAACCTAAATTAAAGCCATTTAAAAGCAAAGATCGGCTACAAGAAAATATTCCGTTTTCTTATCAAGATTACTTAACGCTAGTTGACCAAACTGCACGGATTATCCGTGCAGGAAAAGCTGCAATGGATAATACTTTACCGCCAATTATTGAACGTTTGAATATTGACCAAGCCGTTTGGATTCAAACCATGGGCCAAGGCGGTAATAAATTCCACCGGGCAGTAGGGTGTTTGGCATCGTTGAGAAAGCATGCGGTTCAGTTGAAACAATTTTGGGTGGGCGGTTCGGGTTCAGATCGATTGTTTAAGAATCCATAGGAACATGTAGCGAAAACTGTACCCCCGCAAAAAAAACCACCGTTCGAATAAATGGTAATAGTTGGATAAATTAATCTTATAATCAGTTCAGTAACTATTCTTGTTGGTTTACCTTTAGTGGAAATAATTTTGATGTTATCAGAGGCGTCATGGTTGAAGGGGGTTTGGTTTTTAAATCATGTAGTTGCTGTAATGGCATTTCGAAATAACCAGAAACCTGTTACCTTGTCAAAATGCGCATGCGACTTTTGTTTTGGTTTGTTGCCAATTAGTATGGTGAATTTGTTTTGAATCAATGCCTTGCTGGTGTGGCTGGTAAGCTGAGTTGGTAGTGTATCGAGCATGCATGGTATTAGGCAGTTATATTTTTAGAGAGGATCTATGAGTTCTTATATTGTAAGGCATATTCCAGAAGATCAGGGGCCTGTAACTAGTCTTTATCCAGAAATCCGGAAAGTGCCATTTTCGTACACCAATAAAAAGAAAGAAGCTGAATTGGCGGCGGAAGGTTCGAATATTTACGTAGTTGAAAGAGAAAAACAGGGTAGAAAAAATATTTACCAGTTTGCTTATCGCTATAAGTGTACTGAATGCTTTCGAAAGGCCGGTGGTAAATGGCTTGGGAAGTTTGATTATAAAAATACAGTAGAATATGAAAAAAATGGTGAGCTTGAATTATTAGACCCGCCATTAGTAATAACCGACCCTGATTTTATAAAATGGTATAAAACTAAAAACTTTGGAATGTGTGAAATACCTGCTGAATATGAAGCTGTGTTAAAAGCGATGTTGGTATAGTTTTTAATGTTATGGCTAGCAGGCTTTGGTTCGGTAAGCGGGTTCATTAGATTGCTCAGTTAAAGTCCATACCTGCTGGTTCCAGCGTCAAGCTAAGCCAGTTTCCGGTTCCAGCGTCCAATGGTACTAACTTAAGCAATAAGCATTTGAATTAAAAGTTCTGATTTTAATTTATTACTTCTGAGTTGTCATCCATGGCGTCTAGGTTCCGGCATCCATGCTCGGAATGACGGCTTCGGAGTATGCCGCTGGGCTCGTCATCCCGTCAGGGATTGGCGGAATCCAGTCACATGGAGGTGAATCCACTGCGTTGCATTAAGGTAATTTTTTGAAATAACATGATTTTATTCGTTAAGTTAGTGCTATTAGTTCTAGCATCAACGCGCTCACCATCGACGTAAAATTCTGAACAAGCATTAGCATTAGCACTAGCGCGTAATTTCTCTAGTGTGTAATGGGCCCACTGCTGAAACTAAATATTCGATTTCATCGAGCGGATCATCAAGTAGAGAGCGTATGCCTTTTACCCCTTTTCACATGGGACCCGCAATAGTGGTCAAAGCATTGTTGCGTGGCAGCTTCAGCTTAATGGTTTTTGGCTGGGCGCAGGTTGTTATGGATATCCAGCCTCTAATCGTCATGATATCTGGCGAGGGGCACCTTCATGGTTTTTCACATACTTATCTGGGTGCAAGCTTAATAGCGATATTCTCAGCATTAACCGGCAAGTACTTATCTGAAGTTAGTCTTTTCATATTGGGTTTTAATGCTCACTGGAAGATTAAAATTTATTGGTGGGTTGCTTTCTTGTCTGCTTTCATTGGCACATTTAGTCACGTATTGCTCGATAGCATTATGCACTCTGATGTCGAGCCATTCTTCCCGATGACAACTAGCAATGTGTTGTTGGGGCTGATTTCTACGCAAGCGTTGCATCAACTGTGTCTGTATAGCGCTCTGGTAGGTGGTGTTTTATATTTCGGCGTCAACTGGGTGCAAAAATTTAACATTCAAAGGAAAGGTGGCGAGTAAATCAAATAAAAACCTTACCAGTCAAAGGAATGCTAATACGTGGTCGGGTTGATTTTATAAAAAATTGTTAAGTATTCTAGTTTGTCTTCGATAGTAATGATTACTTGCAGTAAGAAATATCAGGGTTGGTGACGGTTTGCTGCTCACTGGTGCGGGCGCCAGCTTCTAATAATTGGAAATATTTATGAAGCATTTGGTTTGTTTTATCTTATCGCTATCTTTGCTTGCTTGTAGTTCAAAGTCAGGTAAAGAAGAAAAGGAGCTTGCCACCCAAGCGTTCATTAATTGTGACTTTTATACTGCGATTGAGAATGCGGAAATGGCAATTCAATATGCCGGTGAGGATATCAATGTATCAGTTCCTGCTTTGTTGATTCTAGGCAAGAGCTTAGATATTTCAGGTGATAGCACTGCGGCAATCGCTGCATATGAAAAAATTGTGCTTCTGGCACCGGGAATTAAAACGGTTGTTGAAGCCCAAAAAATTGCTAATAATTTTGTCGGTAAGCTTTCAAGGTCAGCTCCTGAAAAAGTTAAACGTTGTCCTGCGCTTCAAAACGATCTTCGGTAATTAATACTCATAGAAGTAGTGATCCTGGCCAAATTAATCTTATGCTTTTCGTAACCATTCAGCACAATTTAATATAAAAATCGCTTGACAGGTTTTTTTGATATTTTCCCGAATTTAAGCACCTCTTTCAGAATACCACTTAAACGCCGCATTAAACTGCTATTAACACACCTGATTATCAATGTTTTTTGCTCAGAATAGCGCATCAGCATTCCGCTTCTAAAAAGTCGCCACAGTAAGCCTCAGAGACAAAAAAACCACCCTGAAAACCTGTGCGATAATAACCGCATGGACTCAATCGAAATTAATAAAACCATCGCTGAAACCGAGCGATTGTTAGCCAAAAGCAAACGCTTACCGCCCGAACTGGTGGCGATGGTTCGTATGCTGATGCTCGTCGTTAAGATATTGCTTGATAGCAAAGGGCTAAACAGCAAAAACTCCAGCATTCCGCCATCGGCAGATCCTAATCGAGAAAAGAAATCGCGCGCCAAAAGCAATAAAAACCCAGGCGGGCAGCCTGGCCATAAAGGCAGTAATTTATCACCGGTGAAAGACCCAGATGAAGTGCTGGATATTACGATTGATCGTAGCCAATTGCCGAAAGGAAAATACCGTGTTGTTGGCAGTGAAAGCCGCCAAGTAGTTGATGTTCGTATTACCCGATATGTCACCGAATATCGGGCGCAGATTCTACAAGACGAGCAGGGTAACCAGTTTGTTGCTGAGTTTCCGCAAGGGGTCACTCGGCCAATACAATATGGCAATGAGTTTAAAGCCAACGCGGTTTATATGTCGAGCTACCAGCTGATTCCTTATGAACGGACTCAAAAGCACTTCGCTGAGATATTGGATGCGCCAATCAGCACCGGTAGCCTTGCCAATTTTAATCAGGAAGCTTTTCATCGACTGAAGCCATTTGCTCAGTTAGTACCGGCTATTTTGCGTGCTGGAGATTTGATTCATGCCGATGAAACCGGCGTCAATATCAATGGTAAACGAAAGTGGCTACATGTCGCGAGCAATGACCGCTGGACGTGGATTGAAGCGCATGAATCAAGAGGTATCGAGGCAATGGAAGCGATCGACATCTTGCCTAAATTTACCGGTTTATTGGTACACGATCACTGGAAAAGCTACTACCGATTTGTGCTGTGCTTGCATGTATTGTGTAACGCCCATCATGTACGTGAATTGGCGCGAGCCCATGAGCAAGATGGCCAGCAGTGGGCCAAGGCAATGGAAGATCTGCTTTATGAAATGAATACAGCAGTCAATGAGGCGGGGGGTGAGTTGGATGAAAAGCAGTGTCAAAAATGGGTGAAGCGATATCGAAAAATATTAAAAGCAGGTGATCGGGAATGTCCGGCACCTGAGCCAAAAAAAGCGGATAAAAAAGGTCAATTAAAACGAGGGAAATTAGCACGAAGTAAATCGAGAAATTTATTAGAACGGCTGCGGGATTTTGAAGCAGACGTGCTGCGGTTTATGAGTAATACCCGAGCACCGTTTACCAATAATCAGGGTGAACGGGACTTCCGTATGAGCAAGGTTCAGCAGAAGATATCAGGCTGCTTCCGCTCATGGGATGGCGTGAAAGCGTATTGCAGAATCCGGAGCTATATATCGACCTGCCAAAAACATGGGGTCGGTGTTGGGGAGGCTTTGTCGTTATTATTTGCGGGTAAATGGCCGGACTTTATTCAGAAGAAATTGGATCGGTTGGTGTGACATGCTGAATGGTTACTGCTTTTCAAGCGTTTTACGACACTAGAGTCGTATTCATCTCGATCAAGCAGAAAAGGTCCTTCAGACCCTGTTTTTAAGATAGGCGGGTGATTAGAATGGTCGTTTCTCACTCCAACCCTATTGCTGGCTTAACTATCATCGCTACTTCAGTCATTAATCAATCAGATGTGTGGTTTTCAAATATCCGAAAAGCTGTGGGTACCGGTTTTCGCTAAGAATGCGCTTAAAGCTGATGTAGTCTTTTAAATTACAATAATTCAACTTTCACGGTTCGATTTTATTTGTTTGTGACTCACCACCCAGTTATACTGGTAAACTGATTTACCTGTGGTTCAATAATCTTTAAAAGAATAGATTAAATTAACTGCTTGGGTGTGATTGGCTTGCCTAAAAAAAGAGTGTTTTTTAGATAAGCCTAAATTAACAATTATGAAAATACCGAAATTTATTCATTGGGTTTGGTACGGGAAAGACATTTCACCGATATTCGTAGCTAATATGCAAAGGGTTATATTAGATAACCCAGATTATAATTTCTTTATATGGTCTGATCGCCCAGGTGTTCTCCATAATACTATTGCCAGAATGGACGGTATATCTTCAGAGTTAATGTCTGAGGTGGAGGTGCTAGATCCAATGCATGCTTTATGTGCGATAGAAGATGAGGGCGTTCGAAAACATATTTCTTCTATCGTTGCTCGAGAGTTGGGGGGGCCATTAAGAAATTATGCTGCTGCGAGCGATGTAGTTCGATTGCTAATTTTGAACTGTTATGGCGGGATATACATGGATGCAGATGTCGAGATAAATTACTCTTTAGATGATTTGTCTGCTCCTAGGGGAGTTATGTTTTTACCTTCGACCAGAAACTTGTTTTCCAATGCCATAATTGCCGCTTCAGAGAACAATAAGTTGCTCTATCAATGTCTAAAAAAAGTTGCGTATTACTATTATTTAGATCCTTTTTGTTCGGAAAAATCTTGGGAAGCTAAAAGGAGTTACCCTGCGGCGGTTTCAGCATATGCTTTTCGAACTATTGGCACTACAAGTATGACCGGTCCAAGAATGGTTAAGAGAGTGATTGAAGAATTTATGCCCGATTTATTTAATTCTCTTGGAGAGTTGCAGTTCGGTTCGGCTTTCCCAAAAGGTATGTTCAAAGACCCAGATGATAGTGGAACAAGTTGGTTAAAGCCTCAGTTCAATTTAAGGGCAGCGGATATATAGTGTTTTTATCATTTAGCCAACTTGCTGTATTTTTTGAATTTAAGTAAACAAAAAGCCAGCTCATTGAGTTGGCTTTTTTTGTTGAATCAAGCTTTTAGCGGTTAGGCTGCTGCGAGCTGTCTCGGTGGAATTGCCTGACTGATTGCTAGTGCAATAATTGCGGGTAATAACCAGCCGAGGCTTTGTTCAAATAGCGGCAATATTGCGGTAATTTCTTGTAGAGATTTAGCCCACTCAAAACCTGCCACATTTAATCCGTCAATTAAGCTGATGGCAAATGTCACGGCCAATGTCAGGCCGAATGCTGATTCTGGGTTGCGCAGTACCGGTTTCAATAGATTTAAAATAATCAGTACGATGGCAACAGGGTAAATGCTAATTAGAATTGGCACTGAAATACTGATTAAGGTTGATAAACCGACGTTGGCAACAATGGTACAGACAATCAACAGGCCGGTGGTCATCGTCCGGTAGCTAATTGCTGGCCAAAGTGAGCAAAGGTATTGACTGACTGCAGTGCTCAAGCCAACTGCTGTGGTTAAGCAAGCCAGAATAATTACTGCCGCCAGTGAGGCTACGCCGGTAGTGCCGTACATTGAATTAACATATTGAGTGAAGATTACTGCGCCGTTGGTGCCATTTGGTGAAATGCCGCCGCTAGTTGCGCCAAGGTAGAACAGTGAGAAATAAACAATCGATAAACCAACCGCCGCAATGATACCTGCATAAATGCAGTATTTGGTTAGTGCGCGGCCATCAGTGATGCCGTGGGCTTTCAGATTGGTGATAATCACCATGCCAAACATCATCGCTGCCAGGGTATCCATCGTCAGATAACCTTCAGTAAAACCCTTAGAAAAAGGAGTTGTCAGCCACTCGCCAGAAGCTGCTCCGATTTCGCCTTGGGGAATAATAAAGGTTGAAATACTGATCACCAGTAATAGGAATATTAATGCTGGGGTGATCACTTTTCCGATGGTGTGCATCAGTTTGCCGGGATTGATTGCAAGCACCCAGGCAACTGCAAAAAATGCTACAGACCAAACAGCTTGAAACAGTTGTTTGCTCTCTTCGCCAATAAACGGAACGATGCCCATTTCAAAAGCAACCACTGCCGTTCTTGGCATTGCCAGCATTGGGCCGATTGCCATATAAATTGCAAAACCAATCACCACCCCAACGGTTTTTGGTAAATGCTTGGTGAGGGTTTCAAAGCCACCACCGACCACTGCCATGGCAATAATACCTAATAAAGGCATACCAACGGCGGTGAGTAAGAATCCAGCAACTGATAGTAAATAGTTGTCGCCCGCCAACTGACCGGCTAGCGGTGGGAAAATAATATTGCCCGCTCCAAGGAATAGAGCAAAGGTCATAAAGCCTATGGCACATGTGTCGTGCCAATTTAATTTATTATGCATGAGCAACCCTGAGGTTTGTTTAACCACCGAGAAGTCTTACCAAAATTGACTGACAAGTCGTGTCAGCGTTGAGGTATAACGTCCCGGAAAGGGACGTCATAATAAAGAGGCATGCCAATATAGGAATGACCTGAGTCACTACAAGGAATACCAGCTGACTAACTGGAGAAAGCTGATGATCTCAGGTCGAATTTTCCATTTTCGAACTCCAGCACGCTGCATTGGTGATACCAATCGCCCAATACAATTCGTTGGGCTGGCTGGCCATCAATTTGCAGTGAATGAACTGCCGGGCGATGGGTGTGGCCATGAATTAATGTCGCGACATTATGCTGTTTCATGATTTGCTCAATCGCTTGTTGATTGGTATCCATGATCGACATGTTTGTCTGGCTAGTATGTTCGCTACTTTCAGCGCGGGCTTGCTGGGCAAAAGCGATTCTTTCTGGAATTGATTTTGACAAAAAATCTGCCTGCCATTGCGGGTTGCGTAGCATTGGCCGAATTTTTTGATATTCCAAATCGTCGGTGCATAGACTGTCGCCGTGCATCAGCAATACTTTTTTGCCATCTAACTCGATGGTCATTGGATCGCTAATTAGTTCACAGCCAGTGGTTTTGGCAAAATCTTCGCCGATTAAAAAGTCACGATTGCCATGCATAAAGAATATTTTCAAACCAGTATCGGTTGCTAGCTTAAGTTGCTGCATCACTTGCTGGTGAAAGGGATCTGGGGAGTCATCGCCGATCCAGGCTTCAAAAAAGTCGCCCAGAATATACAACTGCCGAGTATTACCCGGCAGTTGTTGTAGCAGTTGGAAAAAACTTTCCGCTGCTTTTGGCTGAGATGCATCCAGATGTAGGTCGGAAATAAACCGGATCATAGATTACTCAACTTATATATTGCCCAGCTAATAAGTAGCGGGCGGCTGATTGTTTATGCAACAACCTTGGCTGATTCAATAAATACGTCTTCTACTGGCACGTCTTGGTGGCCCATGCGAGAAGTCGTTTTTACGCCAACAATTTTTTCAACAATATCCATACCGCTAGTTACTTTAGCGAATACGCAATAACCCCAGCCCTGAGCGTGGGCATCGGTAAAGTCGAGAAATTTGTTGTCAGAAACGTTAACGAAGAACTGGCAGCTAGCGGAATGTGGGTCGTTAGTACGAGCCATTGCTAATGTGCCGGTCAGATTAGATAAGCCGTTATCTGCTTCGTTGCGGATGGCTGCTTTGGTCACTTTTTGCTGCATACCTGGCTCAAAACCGCCACCCTGAACCATAAAGCCCGGGATAACGCGGTGAAACAAGGTGTTGCTGTAGAAGCCTTCTTCTACATAGGCCAGAAAACTTTCACAAGTTTTTGGTGCTTTTTCTGTTTCCAGATCAATCTGGATGTCGCCCATGTTGGTGGTCAATACAACAGCTGTCATAGGTATTCTCACTTACTGGTTTCAATGATGATGATTTTTTCAATAATTACCGGCTTTCGTGGCACATCCTTACGGAAGCGGCCACCTGCACCTGTTGGCAGTTGGGCGATAGTGTCGACAGTCGACATGCCCTTAATCACTCGGCCAAATACGGTATAGCCCCAAGCTCGAGCTGTTTTCTCGCGGAAATTGAGGTTTGAGTTGTTGGCCTGATTGATGAAAAACTGGCTGGTGGCTGAATGAGGATCGTTCGTTCGAGCCATGGCAATAGTGCCGCGCTTGTTGGAAATGCGGTTGTCTGCTTCATTTTCAACCGCAGGGCGGGTTTCTTTTTTTGCCAGCTTGGCATCAAAACCACCACCCTGAATCATAAAGCCGGGGATTACTCGATGAAAAACAGTGCCTTCGTAGTAACCGGCTTTTACATAATCCAGGAAATTTTTAACGGTTTTAGGTGCTTTGTCATCAAACAACTGCAGCGTAACGTCACCTTGGTTAGTTTTCATTAACACCTGAGTGTTGGCCATTGCTGACCAGCTAAAACAAATTAAGCTGGCTAGCAAGAGTGCTCGCTTGAACATCCTTATCTCCTAGATTTTTTTACTGGCTGCATGATAAGTCATTAGGCGGTACTTGGAAAATATCGTGATTTTGCTGGAAACTCTAAGGGAGTTATTTTCTGATTGCGTTGTCAAAAGCACTCAGGATTTGTCGCTAACCGCTGTCGCCAGTAATTAACAGTTTTCTTGTGTCTAATGCTCATCACTTAGTTGATCAGATAGGTTTCTGCACTTTCAGTTGAATAAGTAATTGAATAGGCAATTGAATAAGGTTGATCTTAATAATATGGTGCATCAACCATATAAGATCACATGATCAAAAGGTTCGTTCGTAACGTTTTGTAGTGAAACTTAAGGTGATCAAGTTTATGTTGTTGCTCTCCATAGGTGGTCAACCGATGGAATAAAAACTGATGGTTATTATGCTCAGTTAGTTTTCTAGTCGAATAGTGCACTAACTAAAGGAATTAGGGTTGGAAAGTGTAGTGTTGTTGTGGCGGGTTAATCGGCATGATGTAGTTTTTCTGTTCAAAATGTAATTCATTACAATGAAGTTACCGACTTTTATGGTTGGTTGTTAAAGGCGGTTTTTATGTTCGCAGAGCTTGCTCCAACAGATACAGTTCATCTGTTTTCTTTGATCCAATATTTGCGTCGTCAAGGGCATAATACCGGACGTATTTTACGTGCGATGGACCTTAATCGCTTTGGGACACAGGTTGAACAATTACCGGCAACACTACCTTTACGCGATTTTATGTTGGCGATTGCCAAAGCAAAAGCATTTAGCAATGATCCATTGATTTGTTTTCATGCTGGGCAGCAGCAGACGGCTGCTGACTTCTCGTTGTTACCGCAACTAAGCTATTACAGTCGCGATATTGAGCAAGCGTTGCGACTTTACTGTCGCTATTTAACCGTATTTAATCCGGGCTTTCCTACGCGCTTACTCATTACTAATAACGAAGTTAAGACACCGATTAGTAACCCGCACTGGACAATTGAGCAGGCTGCGCCATTAATGGAGCTCCGTTTATCAAATTGTGCTCGCTTGTTACGTGTTATTTCTGGATACCAATCTCCCGATTTGATTCAGCGGATTGAATTTGAGCATGCTTGCCCTGAGAAAAATTTTAATTTTGATGAACTACTGCAAGCTGAAGTTAAATTTAATCAACCTTGTGCGAATTTGGTTATTCGCCGTGATGCGCTTCATTGCCCCATTCTTACTAGTCAGCCAGATATGCTAAATAAAGTAATTAGTCTGGTTGAAGAAAAACGATTGGCAGCCGGTAGCGACTCTAGGCATACCGTAATAAGAGTGCGGGCAGCCATCCGAAGTGGGTTATCGGTACAACAAAGTTCATTGACCTATATTGCCGAGCAGTTAAATACCAGTGTAAGTAGTTTGAAGCGGCAGCTTGCAGCCAATGGTTGTGGGTTTCAGCAACTACTTGACTTGGAGCGACAAAAAGAAATGAATTACTGGATAATACATACGCCAGTAACTCTAGAGTCGATTTGTCAAAAGCTGGGTTATGCTTCGCAAGCGTCATTTAACCAAGCTTGTCATCGCATTATGGGGCGGTCTCCGTCTGCTTTACGTAAGCAAGCCGTTGGTTAATTGTTAATTGTTTTGAAGTAAAAAGTTTTGAAATATAAAAAAGGAGCAAAAATGCTCCTTTTTTTATAATTATGGTGACGTGTTAGCGTGTGCGAGGGTCGGTTAAATAGTAATCGTACATATTATGCTGATACGCCACACCTGGGTCAGGCGCATCCATCCAATCGGCACCATTGATGTGTGGATACGGCATATTTTTTAATACCGGAATATGGCCTTCGGTTAAATCAAAATCGCCGGTTGACCAAACCCCCGTATATTGGCTGCTGCTTTTTGCGTCAGCTTCCAATCGACCACCGTTCTCCCAGTTCAAATCGTTTGGCGCATCTGGGTCGGCGAGGCCATCGTTATCGATATCTCGCAATGAGTTGCCAACGTGGCGAACAATCACGCTGTTATTACGATCTTTAATAAAGCGCCATTTATCATTGCTGCTGCCATCGAGTGCTGGTACTAGGCCGCGTGTTCCGTTAGAAAAACCACCAATCTGCAAACCTCCACTAATTGATCGTGCTGGATTACTGATATCAAACTGAATTGCAGAAATAAACTGGGTTGAATCTATGGATTGCACGTTGCCATTGTCGGTAAAACCATTAATGCCACCTATCATTGGGGCGTTGTCTTGGCTGACAATACGCCCATTAGAATAGCCAGAATAGAGGACAGCGGGTGCGCTTCCTGAAGCAAATAGCCCGCTGGCGCGAATGCGTTGTGTTCGGCGCGCTTGGCCGATATCGATATACATATTGGCGTATATCCGACGCATATCACCGGTTAGTGTTAAGGGAGCGCTCGTAATTCTTTTTCGCTCAGCCAATGCCATGACGCCTTCAACAAAAACACCGTCAGTGATGTTATTAGCGCCTCTATTGTTAATAATCGTATTGTCAGTTCTGACATCGGTTAAGCCTAGGTTGTAAAGTCTCATCCAGTTGAAGCGATTGATTTGGTATAAAAAACTCTTTCCGTCAGCTAATCTCAAACCATCAATAACATGTCTGCGGCCATCAATTTGCCCTTCAAAGAAGTAACCCGGCCAGTGTCGGCCTGCTTGTTTAGTTTCACTGGCGTCAATGTCATCACCCAGTTGTATGAACATTCCAGCACGATTCTGCTCGCTAGCCCTGGTGAGGCTAATTAAGTCAAAACCAATATTTTCGCTGACAAACCGACCTTTCATGAAACTGTGAAACTCATTAAAACTGCTAATAGTGAGTGGTTCAGCTTCACTGCCGTTTTGTACGTTGTAGATACGCAACAGCAAAGAAACGACGTCATCACCTAGCTGTAATTCGATGCTGTAAAAGCCGCCACCCTTTTCAAAGTCAAAGGGTTTTTGAGCATAAATCTCAACAATGCCAGTCGCTGGATTAATAAATAGGCGAAACAGCCGATCAATCTCGTCAGCGTCGGTTAAGAGTTCATCTGATTCTGTTTTTACCGAAGCGATACGATTGGGAAAACCGGCTGATGACAATTGGAAAATAGACTCAGGATCATTGATGTCAGTGTGCAGTCTCACTGGAACGTCATTGATCCTACGATTCTCCGACAGCACAACGACATGATCATAGCCTTCAGGGTCTGGACCTTCCCCGGTGTAAACTGTCCCTTCTAATATTTCAATGATGAGATTTTGCTGGGTTGAACTTGTTCTGTTGCTGCCGATTGCTTCGAAAACAGTTGATTCCAGCGCTTGATCGGCAGTACCTAGTAATGCACAACTTCGACCTTGTCGAGTAAATGACAAGCCAGCGGGTAAAGCAGGCGTTATAGCGCATTCAGTCACATCACCACCGCTGTTCTCTAAGCTGAGAATGACATCGCGGCCTTGCTGCCAACTGAAAAAGTTATTGCCCAATGCAACAAAAGCGGGTGCTTCAGGTGGCTTCGGTAATACCGTTAACCTTAGCGTTATATCGCTGTCTCCGGCGTCATTACGAGCGAGAACAACATAATCAGTCAATGCGCGATCTGCTGTTGCAGAGCCATGTACCACACAACTTCCAGCGACGACGGAAAGACTCAGGCCCGCGGGAAGTGCAGAGGATTGTTGAGCCATAATGCATTGAGTTGCAATGCCACCCTGATTAATTAAATCAAGAAAGAAAGAATCACCGACAGTTAGAGTGCTAGTTAAATTAGTTTGTGTGAGTAATGGTTTCTGTAAGTCAGGTGCATTCACTGTCAAAGAAAAGCTAGCTGAATCTTGGCCACTGCGGTTGAGCCCGGTGATTGTATAGGTTGTTTCCGGGCTAATATCGGTGCTTGCACCACCAATGCTACAGCTGCCTTGGCTTTGATAGAGTACCAAGCCTTCTGGTAAATCAGGTGCTATTTGACAGTCGTTAATTGGGCCGCCGTTGTTTTGTATTTGCAGTGCAAAGTTGCTTTGGGTGGAGGTGATGAATTGGTTGGCTGGTGGTTGCACCAACGCCGGTGTTGCCAAAGGCGCATTGCCACGAATTGTAATGGCCAAGTTACGGCTTGCTGCGCCAGCGGCATTGCTCGCAGTTACAGTGTAAATAGTTCTTGGTATTGCAATATTGGTCGCGCCAGCAATCACACATGTGGCAGGCGAACTCAGTAGCAATAAGCCTCTTGGTAAATTTGGGGTGATATCACATTGGTTAATCGCACCACCATTATTAATCAGGCTCAGTTGTGCTGATTGATTAATATTGCCTCGTAATGAAGTGGGTGCTTGAGCAGCAAAAACCGGCACCAATAAAGGACGGCTGTCACTGATTGTTAGAGTTAGCCCAAGAGTTGATCTGCCAGAACTGTTAGCTGCAGTAATTAGATAGGTCGTTTCTGGTGATGGTGACAGGGTTGCGCCAGCCAAAAGGCAGCTCTGTCGAGAAGGCACCAAAGTTAAACCGGCGGGCAAGCTTGGGTTTGCAGTACAACGATCGACTGCGCCGCCACTGTTAATGAAAGGTAATGAAAAGGCTTGTTCGGTGTCCATCTGATGCGTTGACGTCGCTAATGATAATGCTGGTACTTGCAGTGGCGGTCGATTCACAGTCAAAGCAATAGACACTTGGCTTCGCCCGCTATTATTTATACCGCTCACTACGAAGGCAGTTGTCGATAATTCATTAGCAGTTGAGCCACTAACACCGCAGCTACCATGGCTTTGATAAAGCACTAAACCTTCTGGCAAATCAGGTGATATCTGACAGTCGGTAGTGGGGCCGCCGCTATTTCGTAATTGCACCCCAAAATTGCTTTGGGTGGTGCTGGTAAATTGATTGACTGATGGTTGCACTAGCATTGGTGTTGCCAAAGCATCACCACCTTCAATGTTCATAGTCATACGGTGGCGTACTTCGCCAACGGCATTGCTCGCAGTTACGGTATAGGTTGTAGTTGGTTTCTCAATATTGGAGGTTCCAGCAACAGCGCATGCTGAGGGTGTACTTATCAGCGATAAACCTCCAGGCAGCGCTGGAGTGATAGTGCATCGATCAATTGAGCCACCGATATTACCCATGGTCAGCTCTATCGACCTATTAGCATTGTTTTGTAATGAGGCAGATGTTTGAGCAATAAAGGCAGGTGCTTGTAAGGGTTGAATGTCGCTGATTGCTAGTGTCAGAGCTAAGTCAGATTGACCAGCACTATTGGTAGCAGTGATTTGATAAGTTGTTGAAGGTAAGGCCGACAGTGCGGCTCCTGTGACTACGCAGCTCTGCTGAGAAGGAAGGACGCGCAAGCCTTGTGGCAAATTCGGATTAGCCGTGCAGCTGTTGGTTATGCCGCCGCGGTTAGTGATCGGTAATGAAAAAGCCTGTTCGGTGTCTAACTGATAAATCGATTTTTCTAATGATAATAAAGGTACCTGCAATGGTGGTTCCTTCGCACCATCATTTATACCATCGCTACCGCTACTGCCGCCACCACCACCACATGCGGCAAGAAGTACAGCGCTAAAAAGAAGAGGTACGCTTATTATTCGTTTCATAGTTAGCCTTTAAGAAAACAGCAGCAAGGATGTGCAATTAGGCGCACGCTAGCAAAGGCGGCTGAAAAAAAAGGAGGGCTAGCTGTCGTTTATTTTTTTTTGAGCTAATACCTAAACCAAGCAACAATGGTTAGCTCGCTTAAAAAACAAGATGTGACATCTGGGTGAATTGCCTCATGATATTGATTGAAGGTATCCAAAGTTTTTTCTTGTTGTATGGCAAACCTCAGTAGCTCTTTGATAAGGGTTTTTCTTTTTAGTGAAGAAATTCGCTAGAATCACTGACTGATTTGAGATGCGGATTGCAACTTCAACGATGCTTAAGATTTACAACACCCTTAGCCAGCAAAAAGAAACCTTTACTCCACTAGTTGCCGGACAGGTCAGCATGTACGTGTGCGGAATGACGGTTTATGACCTGTGCCATATTGGTCACGCCCGAGTGATGGTGGCTTTTGATGTGGTGTCTCGTTACCTGCGTAGCTCTGGCTATCAAGTGAAGTACATTCGTAATATCACCGATATTGACGACAAAATTATTCGGCGTGCCAATGAAAATGGCGAAACTTTTGAAAATCTGACCGAACGAATGATCGGCGAAATGTGGCAGGATGCTGAAACGCTCGGTGTGCTGCCGCCGGATGAAGAGCCGCGCGCGACTTCGCATATTGATGGCATTTTACAAATGATCCAGGAATTGATCGATCTGGGTTATGCCTATGCAGTAGATAATGGTGATGTTTATTATCGGGTGCGTAAATTTGAAGGTTACGGCAAATTGTCTGGAAAGATTCTTGACGAATTGCAATCAGGTGCCCGAATTCAGGTCGGTGAGCTTAAAGAAGATCCGCTAGATTTTGTTTTGTGGAAAGCGGCCAAGCCGGGTGAGCCTGCTTGGAAGTCTCCGTGGGGTGAAGGTCGCCCTGGTTGGCATATTGAATGCTCGGTAATGTCTCGCTGCTGCTTGGGTAAAACTTTTGACATTCACGGCGGCGGACCTGATTTGAAATTCCCGCACCATGAAAATGAAATTGCCCAGTCGGAAGCCGCCAATGGCGAGAAATTCGTTAACACTTGGATGCATGCCGGTGCAGTTCGAGTGAATAATGAAAAAATGTCTAAGTCTTTGGGTAATTTCTTCACCATTCGCGAAGTGCTTGCGCAATATGATCCTGAGGTTGTGCGCTATCTATTGATTGGCTCCCAGTATCGTAGCCCGATTAACTATTCGGTTGATGCGTTAGTTGAAGCCCGTGACAAGTTAGAACGTCTATACACTGCATTGCGTGCTACGCCGATTGCAGAGCAGCCAGCTAAGGGTGAGTGGCGAGAAAGATTCACCAAAGCAATGGATGATGACTTTAATACGCCCGAGGCGCTAGCGGGTTTATTTGAGCTGGTTCGAGAAATTAATCGAGGTAAGCAGGCTGGGCAAGATGTCTCGGCGCTGGCTGCTGAATTAATCGCTCAAGGCGAAATGCTAGGTATTTTGCAGCAAGATCCAGATGTATTTCTTCAAGGCGGTTCAAATGGCGATGAATCGGCACAGATAGAAGTATTGATTCAACAGCGTGCCGATGCCAAGGCATCAAAAAACTGGGCGGATGCTGATCGGATTCGTGATCAGTTAAAAGAAATGAACGTTGTGCTGGACGATGGGCCACAAGGAACCACTTGGCGTAAAGGTTAGTCGGTATTTTTTTGTTAAAAAACCAAGAAAAGCTCAGTGTTTCGCTGAGCTTTTTTTTAATGATTAAAAAATGATTAGGGTTTGCTGGCAAAATCTTCCGCTACTGCTTTAATTCATACCGATTAACACTGATCGCACAAGGGTGCTTGACGAGTAGAGGTCTCATCAGTAGACTGCGCAGCACAAATTAAGGGGTCGCCGCCAAACGGCAGTTGTGATTGCTTTTAATTAAGCGCCCGTAGCTCATCTGGATAGAGCATCGGCCTTCTAAGCCGAGGGTAGTAGGTTCGAGTCCTACCGGGCGTACCATCTTAATTTGTTAGATTTGGTGGATATAGCTCAGTTGGTAGAGCCCTGGATTGTGATTCCGGTGGTCGTGGGTTCGAACCCCATTATTCACCCCATATTTTGCAGAGTGGTTCTGCGGCGCTAAATGGGTAATATGCCGGTTTAGTTTTATAAGAGTTTCTGGTGGGTATAGCTCAGTTGGTAGAGCCCTGGATTGTGATTCCGGTGGTCGTGGGTTCGAACCCCATTACTCACCCCAGATTAAATCTTGATTAATTTTAATTAAGATTTTGTAAAAAGCGAGAGTGGTGAAATTGGTATACACGCTGGTTTTAGGTACCAGTGCCGCAAGGCGTGAGAGTTCGAGTCTCTCTTCTCGCACCATTTTTAACAGGCTAGTCGTTCTGCGACTGGCCTGTTTTTCTATTGAAAGCCTTTTTCCTATAATGCGGCACTTAATTACCGAGTTGGGCTTTAATAAGCCTTGCCGGCCGCTGTTATCGAGGTTGATTTGATGCAAGTTTCCGTAGAGACGACACAAGGTCTAGAGCGCAAGCTGACTATCCAAGTACCAGCTGAGCAAGTAAATTTAGACATTGAAAAGGAACTCCAGGGCATAGCGCGTAGCGTTAAGATAGACGGTTTCCGTCCTGGCAAAGTTCCAATGAAGATCGTTCGTAAGCGTTATGGCGCTGACGTTCGTGGTGACGTATTAGGCAAAGTTATTCAACGTAGCCTGTACGAAGCATTGGCAAAAGAATCTCTAATGCCTGCTGGCACCCCAGAGGTTGAGCCAAAGAACCTAGATGATGCGGAAACTATCGAGTTTACCGCGACTTTCGAAGTTTACCCAGAAATCGAAGTAGCTGACTTTGCAGATATCTCTGTAGAGAAAGCGACTGCTGCAGTAGTTGATTCCGATGTTGATGCAATGTTGGAAAAGGTACGTCAGCAACAAAAGAGCTGGGAAAAAGCTGATCGTGCAGCCGCTGAAGGCGATCAAGTTGTGATCGACTTTGTTGGTAGCATTGACGGTGAGGCATTCGAAGGTGGCAAAGCTGAAGGTTACGCCCTGGAGCTTGGTTCTGGCAGTATGATCCCGGGCTTTGAAGAAGGTCTGACAGGCGCTAAGGCAGGTGACGAAGTTGAGTTGAAGGTTTCCTTCCCAGCTGAGTATCACGCTAAACACTTGGCCGGTAAAGAAGCAGTATTCGCAACCAAGGTTCAGAATGTAAACGTTGCTGTTTTACCTGAATTAAATGACGAGTTTGCAACCAAGTTTGGTTTGGAAAATGCGAGCATGGACGCACTGCGCGTCGATATTCGTTCCAACATGGATCGTGAGCTGGAAAATGCTCTGAAAGGCCAGGTTAAAAACCAGGTTTTAGAGCAATTACTAGCTAAAAACAGCTTCAACGTGCCTAAGGCGTTGGTTGCTGAAGAAAAAGGTCGCTTAGCTGACCAGATGCGTCAACAGATGCAGCTGAAAGCTGAAGACGAGCTTCCAGAAGCTATGACCGGTGGTATGGAAGAGCAAGCTTCGCGTCGCGTTTCTTTAGGTTTGTTGATGGGTGAAATCATCAAGAAATTTGAAGTTAAAGCTGACGCAGACAAAGTTAAGGAAGCGGTTGAGCGTGTAGCAGCCCCTTATCAACAGTCTGAAGAGGTTGTGAAGTACTACTACCAGGACAAAGAGCGCTTGCAAGAAATTGAAGCGCTGGTACTGGAAGAACAAGTTATCGAAAAGGTTCTGGAAACAGCTACAGTAGCTGAAAAAGCCCAGAGCTTTGACGAGGTGATGAAAACTCAAGGCGAGTAATGCTTTGATTTAGTTACCAACAAAAAGGCCGGCGCAAGTCGGCCTTTTTGTTTTGAGCTGTTTGAGCCTTCGCTGCGTGGTATATCGTGGTTTCATGCAGTAAGATCAGTTGATCGGAATTATCGTGAAAACTGATCTACACTCCCGATGATAAATTTGTTTAATACGTAAGCTTACCGGGTAAAAGGAAAAAGATAATCATGGAATCCTTCTTCAAGAATCATGGTGGTATCTTGCAACAGCCAGAAAACGCGCTGGTGCCAATGGTAATCGAGCAGACCCCGCGCGGGGAGCGTTCATACGACATCTACTCTCGACTGCTGAAAGAACGAGTGATTTTTCTGGTGGGTCAGGTTGAAGATCATATGGCAAACTTAGTGGTTGCCCAGATGCTATTCCTCGAGTCAGAAAATCCAGATAAAGATATCCATCTTTACATTAATTCTCCAGGCGGCTCTGTAACTGCGGGCATGTCTATTTATGACACCATGCAGTTTGTAAAGTGTAACGTCAGTACGCTGTGCATTGGCCAGGCGGCTAGTATGGGTGCGGTATTATTGACTGCAGGTGAAAAAGGCAAGCGCCATTGTCTGCCAAATTCTCGGGTGATGATTCATCAACCATTAGGCGGTTTCCAAGGTCAGGCATCTGATTTTGAAATCCACGCTAAAGAAATTCTGTCGATAAAAGATCGCTTGAACGGGGTCTTGGCGCACCACTCAGGTCAGCCATTGGATCGCGTAGCAGCCGATACCGATCGTGATAACTTTATGAGTGCGGCGGACGCAGCAGAATATGGCTTGATTGATTCAGTTTTGACCAGTCGTTAATTGGCAAGCTATCGGTTTTGTCTATGCTTTGAAAAGAATGCGGGTCGGGGGGTTGAAATTAGCTGTCTAGGCCTGCATCTAGAAAACAATTTACTGGCTAGTGAGGTAGTCACATATGAGTGACGAAAAACACGGCGGTGGTGAGGACAGTGGAAAACTGCTCTACTGCTCTTTTTGTGGGAAAAGCCAGCACGAAGTTCGTAAGCTGATTGCGGGTCCCTCCGTTTTTGTCTGTGATGAATGTGTCGATCTGTGCAACGACATCATTCGTGAAGAAGCCCAAGAAAGCAGTACTGAAACGGGTAGCCGATCGCTTCCGACACCAAAAGAAATCAAGGCTAGCCTTGATGAATATGTAATTGGTCAGGAAAGGGCTAAAAAAGTTTTATCGGTAGCGGTTTATAACCACTACAAACGCTTGAAAGAAGGTGAGAACAGCTCTAGCGATGTTGAGTTGGGTAAAAGTAATATTTTATTATTAGGTCCAACCGGTAGTGGTAAAACACTGTTGGCTGAAACAATGGCCAGAATGCTCGATGTTCCTTTCACTATGGCAGACTCGACAACACTGACTGAAGCAGGTTATGTGGGTGAAGATGTTGAAAATATCATCCAAAAGTTGTTGCAAAAGTGTGATTACGACGTAGAGAAAGCGCAACAAGGCATTGTTTACCTGGATGAAATCGACAAGATTTCTCGTAAATCAGATAACCCTTCAATTACTCGAGATGTTTCTGGTGAAGGTGTTCAGCAAGCATTGCTGAAACTGATTGAAGGTACGGTTGCTTCAGTGCCCCCTCAGGGTGGTCGTAAGCATCCACAGCAAGAATTTCTGCAGGTAGACACATCTAGCATTCTGTTTATTTGTGGCGGTGCTTTTGCTGGCCTTGAAAAAGTCATCATGCAGCGCTCTGAAAAAGGCGGTATTGGTTTTAGTGCAGAAGTTAAAGCCAAGGATCAACGTAAGACTGCAGGCGAAACCTTGCATGATGTTGAGCCGGAAGATTTAGTCAAGTTTGGTTTGATTCCAGAGTTTGTCGGTCGTTTGCCTGTAGTGGCAACACTTGATGAGTTGGATGAAATTGCTTTGGTTCAGATTTTGAAAGAGCCAAAGAATGCATTAACCAAGCAATATGGCAAGTTGTTTGAGCTTGAAGGCTGTGAGTTGGAGTTCCGTGATGCTGCTTTGAAGGCAATTGCCAAAAAAGCAATGGAACGCAAAACCGGTGCACGTGGTCTGAGATCTATCATGGAAGAAGCTTTGCTCGAGACGATGTACGAGCTTCCTTCCCAAGAAAATGTGATCAAAGCCGTAGTTGATGAATCGGTTATTTCTGGCGATGCCCAGCCACTTCTGATGTACGATAGTGGTGAAGCTCAGTCGCAAGCAGCTCCAAATCAATAGTTTGTCTTAACATGAAAGCCGGCGCAGGCCGGCTTTTGTGTTTATACGGCAAATCACAAGCAGTTTTCTCAAGCGCTGGAGTCAGCCAGCTCTGATTTCAGATCAAGAGTAAAGAGGTCTTTCCATGAGCAAAAGCAGTCCACTCGGAGTAGATGAATTAGTGGAATTACCATTATTGCCCCTTAGGGATGTTGTTGTTTACCCCCATATGGTGATCCCGCTGTTTGTCGGTCGGGAAAAATCTATCAATGCGCTTGAAAGCGCAATGGCTGCCGACAAGAAAATTCTGTTGGTGGCACAAAAAAATGCTGAAACAGATGATCCGGAAACAACCGATTTGTTCTCGATCGGTACCGTAGCAACCATTCTACAGTTATTGAAATTACCTGACGGCACGATCAAAGTGCTGGTTGAAGGTGCTGGGCGTGCCAGCTGGAAAGTCAAAGAAGAGCTGGAAGAATATGTGGTGGTAGAGGCGCAAAGCCTTGAAGAGCCAGAGATGGAGCCCCGCCAAAGTGAAGTGCTTTCTCGTTCGGTGATGAGTCAGTTTGAACAATACGTCAAGTTGAATAAAAAGATTCCTCAGGAAATTTTATCTTCTCTGGCCAGCATCGAAGATCCAGGTCGTGTCGGTGACACGATTGCTGCGCACATGAATCTGAAGATTGAAGATAAGCAACAAGTTTTAGAGATCATTGATGTAGCAAAGCGATTAGAAAAATTAATTGCCCTGCTAGATAGTGAAATCGATCTGATGCAGATGGAAAAACGCATCCGTGGTCGAGTTAAAAAACAGATGGAAAACAGCCAGCGCGAATATTATCTGAATGAGCAAATTAAGGCGATTCAGAAAGAGCTGGGTGATATGGAAGACGGTGCCGGCGAGCTAGAAGAATTAGCTGAGAAAATTGAAAAAGCGGGCATGCCTAAAGAAGCTCATGACAAGGTGCTTTCTGAGCTTGGCAAGTTAAAAATGATGTCACCAGTTTCGGCTGAAGCTACTGTAGTCCGCAGTTATATTGACGCCATGATTAGTGTGCCATGGAAAAAACGCAGCCGAGTCAGAAATGACTTAAGTGTTGCCGAGCAGATTCTTGAAGCCGACCATTATGGGCTTGAAAAGGTCAAAGAGCGCATTCTGGAATACTTGGCAGTGCAAGGGCGGGTCCGCAAGTTAAAAGGGCCTATTTTGTGTCTTGTAGGGCCTCCAGGCGTTGGTAAAACCTCACTTGGTCAATCGATTGCTCGTGCAACGCAGCGCAAATATATTCGTATGGCGTTGGGTGGTGTTCGGGATGAATCAGAAATTCGCGGCCATCGTCGTACGTACATCGGTTCTATGCCGGGTAAGATCATTCAGAAGTTGTCAAAAGTAGGGGTGAAAAACCCACTGTTTTTGCTAGATGAAATCGATAAGATGGGCATGGATCATCGAGGTGACCCAGCATCAGCCTTGTTAGAAGTGTTAGACCCTGAACAAAACAACACTTTTAACGATCACTATCTGGAAGTCGATTACGATTTATCCGATGTGATGTTTGTTGCCACCGCCAACTCAATGAATATTCCGGTGCCTTTGTTGGATCGGATGGAAGTGATTCGTCTACCGGGTTATACCGAAGATGAAAAAGCCAGCATTGCATTGAAGTATTTGTTGCCGAAACAAATTACCGACAATGGCTTGAAAGCGGATGAATTAACCGTAGAGCCTAGTGTCATTACCGATATTGTGCGCTACTTCACAAGAGAGGCCGGTGTACGTGGTCTAGATCGTGAATTATCGAAAATTTGTCGTAAGGTAGTGCGTCAGCTATCACTGAAGCAGATTGAAGCGCCGGTTACGGTTACCAGCGATTCTATTGAAGATTACCTTGGCGTGAAGAAATTCCGTTATGGTTTGGCAGAAGCAGAAGACCAAATCGGCCAGGTTACTGGCTTGGCATGGACTGAAGTTGGTGGTGAGTTGCTTACTATTGAATCAGTGGTGGTCAAAGGTAAGGGTAAAGTAGTTACCACTGGTCAGTTGGGTAGCGTAATGCAAGAATCGATACAAGCTGCGATTTCTGTGGTGCGTAGTCGGGCTGAACATTTAGGTTATGCAGCCGATTTTTACGAAAAGAACGACATTCACGTCCATGTTCCTGAAGGTGCAACACCAAAAGATGGCCCAAGTGCCGGTATTGGCATGTGTACGGCGCTGGTATCTACTTTAAGTAAAATTCCAGTGAAATCTTCAGTGGCTATGACCGGTGAAATCACCTTGCGTGGTGAGATTTTGCCGATTGGTGGGCTAAAAGAAAAATTACTTGCAGCCCGCCGAGGCGGTATAACAGATGTTATAATTCCTGAGGAAAATGTCAGGGATTTGAGTGAGATACCAGAGAATATTAAAGGTAAACTTAATATTCATCCGGTAAAATGGATTGATCAGGTTCTAGAAATAGCGTTGGCGAAAAAGGTTGATTCAACCGGTGGCAAAAACGATATTAAGAAGACTCCTGAGAAGCCAGAGTTGAAGGAAACCGGTGACAGAGTAAGTCATCATTGATCAAAAACCTCTGGAATCCGCTTGACACCGCTTTCTAGGCGTTGGTATAAAACGGTCGCAGGCTGATTTCAGGTTCGAATTGACACTAATAATCCTTAGGGAGACACGTCCGTGAATAAAAGCGAACTGATCGATGCAATTTCTGAGGCAGCAGACATTTCTAAAGCTGCAGCCGGACGTGCATTGGACGCAACGGTAGAAACAATTTCTGGAGCACTGAGCGATGGCGATCAAGTGACTCTAGTTGGATTTGGTACTTTCCTGGTACGTGAGCGTGCAGCACGTACAGGCCGTAACCCACAAACTGGTGCAACTATCCAGATTGCTGCGGCTAAAGTACCAGCTTTCAAGCCTGGTAAGGCTCTGAAAGACGCAGTTAACTAAGTCCTTTTCGAGTGGTTAGCTCAGCTGGTAGAGCGTCGCCCTTAAAAAGGCGAATGTCGGGAGTTCGATCCTCTCACCACCCAACAAGGCATAGGAGCGGTAGTTCAGCTGGTTAGAATACCAGTCTGTAACACAGGGAGTCGCAAGTTCGAGTTCCAGCCGCTCCGCTAATTAGTTAAGTGCACCTTAGGGTGCACTTTTCATTTCAGCTAGACCAAGGCCACTGTCATGATGATGGATAGTATCCGCCACGGCGTTAAAAAGCCGGTTGCGGGAGTAATTATCGGCGGATTGATTCTCAGCTTTGCCCTATGGGGTATTCAGGGAGTCGGTACCTCCGGGCAACCAGGTGTTGCAACAGTCAATGGTGAGAGCATCACCGATTACAACTTGCAGCAGGCGCTTCAGAATCAGAACCAACGTCTGGGTGAAGCCGTTGCACAGTACGATGACGCCAGTTTGCGTCAACAAGCATTACAAGGTTTGATTGCTCGTGAACTGTTAAGCCAAGCGAATCAGAAAGCCGGGTTTGATTTTGGCGATCAGCAATTAAAGCAAATTCTGCTTTCAGAACCTTCGTTTCAAGAAAATGGCAAATTTTCAAAAACATTGTTTGAACGCCAGTTATTGCAATGGGGTTATCCAAATGAGCAGGCATTCCTGAGAACACTGGGTCCTTCAGAGCGTGATCGTCAAGCAAACAATGTGCTGACCGCCAGTGATTTTGTACTGCCTTCAGAAATTATTAATCTGGTTCAACTGTTCCAGCAGCGTCGTAGCTTTGACGTTCTAACAGTGCCAGCTGCTTCTCTGTTGGATGCAAAAGCAATTTCACAGGCAGACATCGAAGCGCAATATAATGCGACTCCAGATGCTTATATGGCTTCAGAGCGTGGCCAGTTTGAATATATCGAACTGAGCGTTGCTAAAATTGCTGAAAGTATCCAAGTTACTGATACCGATCTACAAGCTTATTACGATCAAAATCAAGTATTATTTACTACGCCTGAACAGCGTTTAGCGGCACATATTCTGTTTAATGCAGATATGGATAATGCTGGTCAAGTCGCTGCGGCTAAGGCCAAAGCAGAAGCAGTATTCGAACGTTTGCAAGCAGGCGAGTCATTCGCTGATATTGCAACAGCAGAATCTGATGACCTAGCGAGTAAGGCTCAAGGCGGTGTTCTGGATTGGATCGTAGCCGACCAGGCCGAAGAAACATTTGAAACTGCACTGTTTGCATTGCCTGCTAAAGGTGATTTCAGTGAAGTCATTCAATCTGAATATGGTTTTCAGATCGTAGAAGTTCGCGATGTAAAGCCTGGTTCAATTCGCCCATTAGGCGAAGTACGTGACCAGGTTGCGGCAGATCTGAAGAAGAACCGTGCAGCAGAAGAGTATCAAAACCTTTATGACTTGCTAGTTAACAGCAGTTATGAGCAGTCAGATTCGTTAGCTGCCGCGGCCGATGAAACCGGTTTGCCATTACAGCAAAGTGGTTGGATAGAAAAGACTGCCGCGAGTGGTGTATTTGCTGATGTTAGAGTTCGCGACGCGGCTTTCTCTGATCAAGTGATCTCAGAAAACCTGAACAGTGAAGCAGTTGATCTTAGCGATCAGCATGTTGTTGTTGTTCATGTATCTGAGCATCAGCCATCAAGGGTTAAGCCTCTGGCAGATGTGAGTCAGCAGATCAGAACTGAATTAGCCGAACAAAATGCTGCGACAGCGGCGGCTGGTTTAGGCCAGAAATGGTTGGCTGAATTAGCAAAAGGTGACGCACCCGCCCTCGATTTGGCCGGTACGCCTTTGCAATGGGTCGTCAATGACGCTAGCCAACGGTTCCAGTTTTCAGTTGATCCACTGATTACTACTGAAGCATTTAAAATGGCAGCGCCAAAAGCAGATCAGCCAGTACTAACCGGTATTGCACTGAATAATGGTGATTACGCATTGGTTCGCCTGCGTAAGGTATTACCAGGAGATGCTTCAGAGCTTCAAGATCAAGCATTAGCCGGCTTGACTCAAAACATTGAGCGCCAGACAGCTAATCAGATTGTTGAGCGTCGTCTCGATTTATTGCGAGAGAAAGCCAAGATTATTATCAGCGAATAAGTTTTTGCTGATAACATCTTTAAAGCCCCGGATCAGAAATGGTTCGGGGCTTTTTTAGATCTAATACAAATGTTTCATATCAATTTTAGTGGCCAGTGTAACGACTGGCTGTAAGAGCTTTTTGATTGTGTTTGATCGGTGGAGGTGCTGAGACATCGCTTTGGAAAAATCAGTCAGTTCAATTTTTTGTGGCGTGCTATTTTTTAGCATTGGGACCTGAAAAGGCTGGTCTGACAGTTGCGTTTCTTGTTCGATAACCGTGGCGAGTAATGCGGGCTTTTTTTGGACAGACATGCTGCTTAGCAGCTCAGGTTGGTCGCTGATAAAACATGCCCCCGATATGTATTTTGCATGCCCAAATTGATTGAGTAGTAAAATTGCGGCCTTTCCGGTTTGTAATATATTCCGTAACGAAATAGCTACTTTATTTCCCGGCCTTTCTGGTATTGCCCATTGCCGTTCATTTAACTGATAAATCAGATCGGTCGGCTCTCCTTTGGGTGATATCTCACTCTTCCCGGACCAATTATGTGTCAGCAGTAGCCCGTAATTAAAGATATCCGGGTTGTTGTTTGCCCATAGCTGAGCTCGAGTTGCCGCTCGAGCGCATTGCATATAAGCAGATTCGACCGTGATTGATAATTGGCAAGTGCTGCCAGTTTGAGTGCTGCATATGACTCCATTGACCCGCAAACCATGATCAATGTCAGGAATTAAAAAATACAAGCTACCCTGGAGCTTGTTACTCAGCACCGGTTGAAAAGGTTCGCTTGCAGAAACATTGATACCCTGAACCGCTAGCTGCATCGTTGTTGCAGACAAGTCGACTGCTGAAATTGTAAGCAACCTTATTTGAAGATTTTTTTTGTTAGAGCAAGTGCCCAGTATGCAGTGTGTGGCTTTACTTATGAATTCCTGGCAAAAGTAGTCGAGCTGAGGTTGAATTCGGTTGTCGAGTATTTTTGGGTAGGGTTTTATGATTTTTCTCAGGTGACTTTCGTCCTTGATTTGACTGTATTTCATTTCACTATCCTCTTTTTTTTCAGCTGATTCTAGAGAATAATGCGATCAGGGTATTCTCCTCCTGTTTCAGATATTTCTCCCTGGGTATCAACTATGAAGAGGCGTTGATGGCGGAAGTTTCAGCGATAGCAGTGATTGACCTGGCGGATCAATTAATCTCACGAGGCCTGGTCAATATTGAACAGTGCAATGAAATTGATCCTTCAATTATCAGTTTGCTTAATGAAGATAATGCTGCGACCAGGAAAGTTGCTTTATCTGAAAATTTAATGCCAGAAGTATGGCTGCTTCGATTGTGGCAACTGGCTCAATTGAAAGCAGGGCGTAGCGGAGTGGGCATTTTAATTGGCCAGCAAATAGAGGTTGGTCGTTTGGGTATGCTGGCGAACTGGATCGGTGCGACAGCAACACTTGGCGAAGCTTTTGAAGTATTTGTAAACAATATTGTTCTGATGAATGCTGCGGAGCATTGGCAAGCATCGCCTGTAGAAAATGGAACACTACTGGAATTTAGTTTTGTCAATTCAGGTTATCCCGAAATTGCTATTCAAAGATCAATGTCGGCACTTCTTAGTTGGAGCGGTTATCTTACCGGGCAGTTTGTAAAGCCAATCAAGGCAAATTTCTCATTTTCAGCACCAGATAATATAGATCTTGTGCAGAAAGTTTTTGGTCCAAACTGCCAGTTTGATATGCCAGTAAATCAATTGTTGATTGAAAATGCTTGCTGGAGTTTGCCTGTCCAATCTAAAAATAATTATCTAAAGCAGCTCTTGTCTGAAAAAGCGCTTAAACGGAATGTCCCTTATATTGGTGAGTTTGCACATCAGGTGACTGGCTTGTTAAGTCAGGATTTAGTGCGTTATAGCTCGTTGGAAAATGTTCTTGAGGCGCTGCATTGCAGTCGAAGTTCTTTGTCGCGAAAGCTTAAAGCGGAAGGGACCAGCTTTAGTTTGCTTCTTGACCAGCAGCGACAGCTAAATTTTCAGAAAATGGTTGCTGCAGATAAACCTTATTCAGATATCTTTCCTCGGTTGGGGTTTCAAAGCATTAGTGCGATATATAAAGCTGTAGTGCGTTGGAAGTTTGAAAATAATACTGGCCTTTGAATTAAAAAGCCCCGCAAAATAATTGCGAGGCTTCGGCTGGTAAGCTTTAAAAATTACAGCAAACGATGAACAATCGGGCAGTTAATAATAATGCCTGATGAGCCATAGGCAGTGCCACCAGGGCCGGTCAAGAAACCACGTTCGACCATACCTAAAATAGCAAATTCTTCAGTCATTCTTGAACGATAGCCACGATCTACGGCTTCTTGAGTCCATTCGCCTAAATTTAAGTCCCAAAGCGGACTGTAGTCCGTAGCAATCGTCGGAATGCCACCAAGCACATTCAATGGGCCGCCTTCGTCGCGAATTGCACTATTAAACCCTTGGCGTTGCGGATTAGATTCAATTTCAGTTTCACCTTCAGGTATCTGGTTCACTGGGCCGTTGGTGAAACCGAAAATCCGCTCAACTGGGCTGAATAATGAATCGTCGCGACCAACAGGGATATTAGCTAATGCTGGTGCATGAATAGCGTTTTCTAAAGCCGCTGCAATGGGGGTTGAAGCATCGGTTGAAAGATATAAAACCGGGCGGCCAAAGCTAAAGCCTTGAACCAAATTAATCGTTACAGTACCGGGCTCTCCATCATCTCCTGGGCAAATGCGAGATACACTGTCATGCAATATTGCCCTTGCTGCAACTTCTTCTGATGGATCGATACCATCGCAATAAGGGCTTAATTCGTCAGCGCTAGCGGCAAAAGAAACCATCGGTGCGTTATAAACATGATTGCCAGCGTTGCTGATTTGAACCAGTGGTGAATAAAATCCATCATCACTATCGCTGTCGGAGCCTTCTGCGCCAGGTGTTGGTGTAACTGTTGAGATTAAATTACTCGTTCCAGATGCATCGTTGCCTGGAGTGCCTAGGTTTCGGACAGGAGAGAAATCTACCGAGCCACCCGAAAAAATTAACTGGCCGTCAGCATTGTAATAAGCGCTTCTGACAGTACTTGACATTCTGCTTTCAGTTTCGCTTGCCGGTATGTCTGCAAATAACAATTTAGCACTGAAATTAAGGCCCAGTGCTTCGGCATTATCTTTATCGGAGGTATCAGTGACGATATACCAAACTTCTCGATCGCTATTGTCACTGTCGCTGCC
The DNA here is from genome assembly GCF_003097315.1 of Pelagibaculum spongiae. Lineage (NCBI taxonomy): Bacteria > Pseudomonadati > Pseudomonadota > Gammaproteobacteria > Oceanospirillales > Pelagibaculum > Pelagibaculum spongiae. The sequence goes on along the minus strand of NZ_QDDL01000001.1, from coordinate 234,360 downwards.
ACCACCGCTATCAGATCTTAAAACACCCTGGTATAAAGGAAGGGTAACCGTAGCAGCATTAACCGACTCTAAATCCAGCGTGCCAGCAGTTAATAACTGCAGTGGGCCAACTAAATTGCGGTTAACGGTGGTTGGTGATGGGCCGAAATAGGTCACTGGGATATCTGCGCCAATTGACGGTGGTGCAGGTGCAACATCATCGTCGCCGCCATCGGATTCAAAATCAATTGGGCTGCCAGGAATTGCACCATTTAGTGCATTGGTCGTTCCAGCGGTTGCATCGGCAATGGTTTGAGCTAGCTCGCCACCAGCTAATTGATTGCTGGGTGCGTTTTTTGATTCGTTAGAACTATTGCCACAAGCCGATAAAGCTAATGTCACGGCAATGGCAACAGAATATTTCACGGATGATTTTTTAATAAATTTCATTTGAGAAGGCCTCATTAAATACGACATAAATGAATTACAGGAAACGATGAACAATAGGGCAGTTCACAATAAATCCTGATGAGCCATATCGAGCGCCGCGAGGGCCGGTAATAAATCCACGTTCTACAAAACCAAGGATTTGAAACTCTTCTGTCACGCGTGAGCGATAACCGCGATCAATTGCTTGTTGTGTCCATTCGCCAATATTCAAATCCCATAAAGGACTGTAATCGGTAGCCACGGTTGGAATGCCGCCAAGTACGTTTAATGGTCCGCCTTGCCCTAATAATGCGCTGGTTAAACCTTGGCGCTGTGGATTTGTTTCTAATTGCGCTGCTTGTGTTTCAGTTGCTGCTGCAATTTGGAAATCGTTAGTTGGCCCGTTAACAAAGGTGAAAATTCGCTCTACTGCACTAAATAATGAATCATCACGGCCAACTGCCACATCACGCAAGCCAGGTGCGTAAGTCGCGCCTTCTAGTGCTGCAGGAAGTGGGTCGTTAGCATCGGTAGACATATATAACACCGGCTTAGCAAAACTAAATCCTGAAACCAGTCGCATTGTAACGGTGCCAGGCTCGTTGTCTTCACCGGGACAAATGCTGACAACGCCATCATGCACCAAGCTGTAATCAACATTAATACCGTCACAAAAACTAATGTCGTCTGCGGTTACGTTATAAGCCACCATCGGCGCATTATAAATATGGTTGCCGGTGTTGGTAATTCTTACCAATGGTGAATAAAGCTCATCTCCCACCGAACCAGGTTGCAATGTTGCAGCTAATGGTGGGAAAACTGCAGCATTTGGGTCGAGTGTATTGCCTGGCTCAACATTACGAACTGGTGAAAAGTCTACGCTGCCACCGTGAAATAATAACGTGCCATCTTGGCGTGTTTCGGCGATGCGAACACCGCGGCTATTATCGGCGAAAACTAATTTTGCAGCATGATTTAAACCAAGGCTTTCTGCTGCCGCACTATCGGTTGTATCTGTCACGATATACCAAATGGATTCGCCGGTTTCTTTTAGCTCACCACGATAGAGCGGCAGGGTTATTGTTCCAGCATCTTCATCTAGCGTGCCCGCTGTGAGCAATTGATAGGGCCCGATAAGTTCAGGTTCTACCGAAGAAGGCGGTGGCCCAAAATAGGTAACAGGAATATCTGTGCCAATCGATGGTGGTGCAGGGCGGACATCGTCATCATTTGATGCTTCTTGAGCATAAACATTATTAATTGCTAAGGCAGTCATAATTGCAGCGCTGACTTTAAGCATATTAGAAACAGCTTTAATCATAATTATTTTCCGGCATTGAAAATTGCGCTGTGATCATTGCACGAGGACTTTGCAAAAATATTGTGTTTTTAGGGTGCTTGGTTTTATTTAGAGAATGGGTGGGCGTTCTTTGTTGGGTTTTTAAATGACGAAAGAAAGTTCATTTTGTTTTTATGTTTTTGGTATAAAAAACAGATTGTTTTGTATAGTTTAATTAAATGTAACCATTCAGCATGTCACACCAACCGATCCAATTTCTTCTGAATAAAGTCCGGCCATTTACCCGCAAATAATAACGACAAAGCCTCCCCAACACCGACCCCATGTTTTTGGCAGGTCGATATATAGCTCCGGATTCTGCAATACGCTGTCACGCCATCCCATGAGCGGAAGCAGCCTGATATCTTCTGCTGAACCGTGCTCATACGGAAGTCCCGTTCACCCTGATTATTGGTAAACGGTGCTCGGGTATTACTCATAAACCGCAGCACGTCTGCTTCAAAATCCCGCAGCCGTTCTAATAAATTTCTCGATTTACTTCGTGCTAATTTCCCTCGTTTTAATTGACCTTTTTTATCCGCTTTTTTTGGCTCAGGTGCCGGACATTCCCGATCACCTGCTTTTAATATTTTTCGATATCGCTTCACCCATTTTTGACACTGCTTTTCATCCAACTCACCCCCCGCCTCATTGACTGCTGTATTCATTTCATAAAGCAGATCTTCCATTGCCTTGGCCCACTGCTGGCCATCTTGCTCATGGGCTCGCGCCAATTCACGTACATGATGGGCGTTACACAATACATGCAAGCACAGCACAAATCGGTAGTAGCTTTTCCAGTGATCGTGTACCAATAAACCGGTAAATTTAGGCAAGATGTCGATCGCTTCCATTGCCTCGATACCTCTTGATTCATGCGCTTCAATCCACGTCCAGCGGTCATTGCTCGCGACATGTAGCCACTTTCGTTTACCATTGATATTGACGCCGGTTTCATCGGCATGAATCAAATCTCCAGCACGCAAAATAGCCGGTACTAACTGAGCAAATGGCTTCAGTCGATGAAAAGCTTCCTGATTAAAATTGGCAAGGCTACCGGTGCTGATTGGCGCATCCAATATCTCAGCGAAGTGCTTTTGAGTCCGTTCATAAGGAATCAGCTGGTAGCTCGACATATAAACCGCGTTGGCTTTAAACTCATTGCCATATTGTATTGGCCGAGTGACCCCTTGCGGAAACTCAGCAACAAACTGGTTACCCTGCTCGTCTTGTAGAATCTGCGCCCGATATTCGGTGACATATCGGGTAATACGAACATCAACTACTTGGCGGCTTTCACTGCCAACAACACGGTATTTTCCTTTCGGCAATTGGCTACGATCAATCGTAATATCCAGCACTTCATCTGGGTCTTTCACCGGTGATAAATTACTGCCTTTATGGCCAGGCTGCCCGCCTGGGTTTTTATTGCTTTTGGCGCGCGATTTCTTTTCTCGATTAGGATCTGCCGATGGCGGAATGCTGGAGTTTTTGCTGTTTAGCCCTTTGCTATCAAGCAATATCTTAACGACGAGCATCAGCATACGAACCATCGCCACCAGTTCGGGCGGTAAGCGTTTGCTTTTGGCTAACAATCGCTCGGTTTCAGCGATGGTTTTATTAATTTCGATTGAGTCCATGCGGTTATTATCGCACAGGTTTTCAGGGTGGTTTTTTTGTCTCTGAGGCTTACTGTGGCGACTTTTTAGAAGCGGAATGCTGATGCGCTATTCTGAGCAAAAAACATTGATAATCAGGTGTGTTAATAGCAGTTTAATGCGGCGTTTAAGTGGTATTCTGAAAGAGGTGCTTAAATTCGGGAAAATATCAAAAAAACCTGTCAAGCGATTTTTATATTAAATTGTGCTGAATGGTTACAATTAAATTACCTTGATAGGTAATTTGTAAAGCTTATTCTTCTACTTTAGTTTTTATTTTATTAGGGTTTTATGTCTTTATTTTTCTAAATAGTAGTGATTTAAAAAGTAAGGTTTTTAAGTAATGGATGAAATTTTGGCGTGTGATATTCAATCTTTATTGTGAGTGATTACTGAGAATGGCAGTGTTTAAGCTGTTGTGGGTTGCTATGAGTTCAGTGCATGGCAATGCATGCTGAGCTTTGATGGGTGCAGTGGTGTTTGATTTGTGCAGAAGTAATGTGGATGGATATAGGCGAGTATTAGCCCCGAACCAAAGCAAGAGTCAAGGGCCAATATTGCAGTATGTATTAAAACACTTTCTTAAATGGTTTAACTGAAACAGATTGATAGACGCCAGCGTCAACATATGGATCTGCATCAGCCCAAGCCTTAGCTGCTTCTAATGATGCAAAATCTGCAATCACCACGCTGCCGGTAAAGCCAGCTTCGCCTGGATCTTCGCCATCAATGGCTACAGTCCAAGGCTTGCTATCATTCCAAATGAGCTGGATTAACAGGCTGTTTCCAATGTTCCGTCAGTATGTAATCAAGTATTGGTAGATACAATGGCAAATAAGCTAGCAATCCGGCAATATGTTTGGCCGAGGGTAGTGAGGGCTCGTGGAGGTAATTCTGTACGTTGAGTTCATTTTCTTTTGTGATATTTTTGGTTTGTATCTATCTCCAGTTTTGATTTTTTTAGCTTATAAGTTTTGGTTGTGATTGAAAAAAGGTTTAAATTTTTACTGCTTTTCTTAGCCATGCTGATGGTTATTATTTTGTGCAAACAAGCAGAGCTTATGTTTGGTAAAGAGAATCAAGATCAGGCTGATTTGATAATGCTTGTACGCACCCCGATTAGCATTGGTTTGTTGCAAGAGCATCTTAAAGAGCTGCAGAATATGACTAAAGAAATAGATGCTTATTCATTGTCGGAGATTAAGGTTAATTTTGAAAAAACCACTCGAATTTTAGAAATGGTTGATGCTGAGATAACTGCTCAGCAAAAATCTTGGTTCAATCTATCTCAGAGGCTTAAGCAGGATGCTGGAGAATTTAAAAAATTAAAAGAAAATCTTGATGCTGTTCAAGTGCTTACTAGTAATGAGTTGGAGAGGATAAACGCTATGATTGAAGATGCAAGTAAACCGAGATTGCTGGATTTAATTGGCAGTTCGGTCTGGGCTTTTATACTAGGCATCATGTCATCAGTTTTTGCAACAGTCGTTATTCTGTTTTTCAAGGAAAAGCCAAAAATAATAGTAAATTTTATGAAAAGAGTATTGCCTTCGCATAGTGCGAACTGATTAGGTTGCAGGGGCTATTGAAAACGAATCAGCAGTCAATTGTTGTAGGGTGGCTTAGCCCCAGCCCCTGCATAAAGGTTGCTTAAAACACTTTCTTAAATGGCTTAACTGAAACTGATTGATAAACGCCAGCGTCAACATATGGATCTGCATCGGCCCAAATCTTAGCCGCTTCTAATGATGCAAAATCTGCAATCACCACACTGCCAGTAAAACCTGCTTCACCTGGATCTTCACTATCAATGGCAGGCAGCGGGCCTGCGGTCAGTAGGCGCCCTTGATCTTGTAAGGTTTGCAGTCGCTGCAAATGAGCCGGGCGAGCTTGCTTGCGCAGTGGCAAGCTGTTTTCAATATCTTGACTTACAATGGCATACCACATAATTGCCTCCAGAGACGTTTAAAGGGTTGTTTGAAATCATTTGCTTTGTCAGCGTTTAAAGAATTCGGAGGCATGCTTATGGCAACAACAAACACCAAAAGCTGCCTCCAGAGACGTTTAAAGGGTTGTTTGAAATCATTTGCTTTGTCAGCGTTTAAAGAATCCGGAGGCATGCTTATGGCAACAACAAACACCAAAAGCTGCCTCCAGAGACGTTTAAAAGGTTGTTTGAAATTATTTGCATTGTCATCGTATAAAGAATCAGAAGGCACGCCTATGGCAATAAAAAATGCCAAAGACGGCCTCCGGTGAATCTGCAAAAAATTACTTGGAATTTTTTGCTTTGTCATCGATGTACGGAATCAAGGTCATGCTCATGGCGACAACAAATACCAAGGTCAGGCCAAGAATGCCAAACACTTTGAAGTTGACCCAGAACTCTTGGGAGAAGTTAAACGCGACATACAGGTTTAAACTACCTAGCGCGAGAAAGAATAATGCCGCGGCAATATTGAGCTTCGTCCAAAGGCTGTCAGGTGCAGGTTTTGATGTTTGGCCAGACAGAAAATCCTTAACCAGATTGCGGCCCATCAGTGGCGCACCCAACAAAATTACTGTAAATAGCCAGTTCACCACGGTGGGTTTCCACTTGATGAAAGTGTCATCTTGAAATATCAGTGTTAGTCCACCCATTACCAGTACAATCACCAGTGTGAATAGGTGGATCTTCTCAACTTTCTTATGGCGAAACCATTGGTAGCTAAATTGAAGCAAAGTCACCACAATAATGACCGCAGTGGCGGGGTAGATGCCGTAAAGCTTGAAAGTAGTGAAAAACGCGATCAGCGGGAAAAAATCAAACAACAGTTTCATCGAAAGAATGGGCTCTCATCTAATGCGGACAGACAATTTAGCATAGCAACCTAGCATAGCAACTTGCTAGATTAAAACGCGGCTAACACTGACGTAGAAAAACTGAGTATATGAATGAATTTGAAAAGGATATGAGATCTTGAAGGTAGATTTTCACTTACACAGTCATTTTTCTGATGGCACTATGTCGCCTGAAGAACTGGTGGATAAACTGGCGGAACGTGAAGTCGCTGCCGCTGCATTGACTGATCATGATTCGGTTAATGGCTGCTCAAGATTTCATAAGGCGGCAGCTGATAATAACATTGCCAGTTATAGCGGTGTTGAAATCTCAACCTTATGGGATGGGCTGGAAATTCATGTGGTGGGTTTGAATATCGACCATACCGACGCTCAGTTATTAGCCCGTCTGGAACAACAAAGAGCACGTCGTACAGAGCGCGCCTTTGCAATGGCTCAGCGGCTAGAAGGTGCCGGTTTTATCAAGGTCTGGCAGGGCACTTGTGAGTTAGCTGGTGACGGTGTTGCGCCAGGAAGAGCACATTTTGCACGATATTTGGTAGAAAGTGGTCAAATTGCCAGTCCACAAAAAGCATTCAAACGCTGGTTGGGCCAAGGTAAACCTGCGTATGTCGCATCTCAGTGGTGTGAAATGGCACAAGCCGTAGACTGGATTATTCAGGCTGGAGGCTATGCAGTGCTAGCGCATCCAACCCGTTACAAAGCAGGCCGTGGCCGACGGGAAAGATTACTCAAGGCATTTGCAGAGGCCGGTGGTCATGCAATTGAAATACCTTTATATAACCTTGAAAGTTCAGAAGCACGACAGGTTCTCAAGCTAACAGAAATGTTACAGCTACAAGGCGGTGCGGGCAGTGACTATCATGGTGCCATAACACGCTGGATTCAGCCGGGTGTCGAATATGATCGGCAAACTTTGCCTTCACCTGTTTGGGATCGCTGGATCGAATTATCTCAGGAACAATAGATGGCTCAATTTTTAGAGATACATACACAAGATCCGCAACCTCGCCTGATTAGCCAGGCAGTGGCGCAAATTCGCCAAGGCGCGGTAGTGGTTTATCCGACGGACTCTGGTTATGCGCTAGGGTGTGGGCTGGATGAAAAATCAGCGGTTGATCGAATCCGCCAGATTCGTCGGCTGGATAAAAAACATATGTTCACTTTGATCTGCCGTGATCTAAGTGAAATTTCGACCTATGCCCAAGTTAATAATATGGCGTATCGCCAGTTGCGCAGCCATACCCCTGGTCATTACACGTTTATTCTTCGTGCAACCCGTGAAGTACCACGCCGCTTGCAAGATGATAAGCGTAAAACGGTAGGTATTCGGGTGCCTGAAAACCGTGTGGCACAGGCGTTGCTTGATGCTTTAGGTGAGCCATTACTGAGTTGCTCGCTAATTTTGCCAGACGATGAAAGCCCTTTATTAGATGCAGAAGAAATCCTCGATAGAGTCGGCTCGCAAGTTGATTTAGTCATTAACGGCGGTTTTTGTGGTGATGACCCAACCACTGTGGTTGATCTGCAGGGTGACTCACCAATCGTATTACGTGAAGGTAAAGGTAATTGCGACGCTTTTGCTGAGTAATTTTTTTCATTTTATGGTTTCCTTTGATTAATTTACAAAGGTTGCAGTGTAATTTAGCTGGCCACATATAAAATAGTTTTTGCAGTGTTTAGGAGAAGTCATTGAACACAGGTCATCCCGATCAGCGAGTGCTATCTGGAATGCGTCCATCAGGGGCGTTACATTTAGGTCATTTTCACGGTGTACTGAAAAACTGGCTCAAATTCCAGCACGAGTATGATTGTTTTTTCTGTGTTGCCGACTGGCAAGCACTGGGGCGTAACTTTCAGGCGCCGAAGAATATTGCACAACATATTCAAAACCTGGTAATCGATTGGTTATCGGTGGGTATTGATCCGGCATCGGCAAAAATATTTTTGCAGTCACGGGTGCCAGAACATGCCGAATTACATTTATTGCTATCGACCATTACGCCGCTCACCTGGTTGGAGCGGATGCCGGCGTTTAAAGAAGCTCAAGAAGCTAACGAATCGTTAAGCTTGTCTGATATTAGCTCACCTCTATTAAAAACTACCGATATTCTGATTTACCAGGCAGGCTTGGTAACGGTCTCTGATGAACATGAAGTGCATGTTGAATTGGCGCGGGAAATTGCCCGTCGATTTAATCATCTCTATGGCCGCGAAAGTGATTTTGAAAAAAAATCCGAGCAAGCCATCGGTAAAATGAATAAAAAAGTCTCCAAACTTTACCAGAATTTGCGCCGCTCATTTCAAGAGCAGGGTAATCAAGAAGCTTTGCTAATGGGCCGTGCCTTGTTGGAAGACCAGCAGGTGTTAACCATGGGTGACCGAGATCGCTTGACCGGTTATTTAGAAGGTAATGGCCGTCAATTATTAGCAGAGCCGCAAACGCTGGTAACTAAGGCGGCCAGAATTACCGGTTTAGATGGACGCGTCATGTCCAGAAACTATAACAATATTATTTCGCTGCGCGAAACCAGCGACTCAGTGGAACAAAAAATCCGTACCATGCCGACCGATTCCCGCCGAGTGCGTTTAACTGATCCGGGTGATCCGCTGCGTTGTCCAGTTTGGCCGTTGCATGAAAATTTTTCTGATCAGAAAACCTGTGATTGGGTAACCGAAGGTTGCACTACTGCAGGCATAGGTTGCCTGGAATGTAAAAAGCCTTTGATAGACAATATCAATGCTCAGCTGGAACCGATCCGAGTTCGAGCCAAAGAATATGAAGAGCATCCAGGGCTGGTTAAAGACATAATTTATCAGGGAAGTGATGATGCTAGAGATGTCGCAAGGGAAACCCTTGATCGGGTGCGTGATGCCATGGGAATGGTGTATTACTAAATGAGCCAGTCAGATCAAGATGCCTCAGTAGAAAATATTGCTACAGATGAAAATACAGAAGCTGCGGTTGTGTCAGAAGAAAACCCTGATACTGATTTAGCTGCAGCGAATGTAGATATTGCAGAAAATACGCTTCAGCCTGAAGTGGATCAAGCAGACCCCCAGTCAGATTTAAAAGCAGATTCGACGGCAGGGCAACCAGCCGACACTCATGCCGATGGCGAACAAGCAGTGCAGCAGGAGTTACCATTAGCGTTTGTTAATGGTGAACCGATGACTGCATGGCCGCATGATTTATTTATTCCACCCGATGCATTGGAAGTATTTCTAGAGGCTTTTGAAGGGCCGCTAGATTTATTGCTGTATTTAATTCGCAAGCAAAACCTCGATATATTAAATATTCCAATTGCTGAAGTGACTAAGCAATATATGGCGTATGTCGATTTAATGAAAGATATGCGGTTAGAGCTTGCGGGTGAATATTTGGTAATGGCTGCAATGCTAGCGGAAATTAAATCACGCTTTTTATTACCAAGACAAATTAAAGATGACGAAGAGGAAGAAGATCCTCGGGCTGAGTTAGTGCGTCGACTGCAAGAATATGAGCAGTTTAAAAAAGCTGCGCAAGATATCGATGAATTGCCGCGCCAAGGGCGAGATGTTTTTAATGCTTCAGTCGTCATGCCAGATGTTGATAAAGAACTGGTTTATCCAGAAGTTTCGCTAGATGAATTATTGCATTCTTTATCAGAATTATTGCAGCGTGCTGAATTATTTACCTCGCACCAAATTAAGCATGAAACCTTGTCAGTACGCGAGCGAATGAGCATATTGTTAGAGCGATTGTCCGATCAGGAATTCACCGAATTTCAAACCTTGTTTCTACCAGAAGAAGGCCGTCCAGGGATTGTGGTGACATTTTTGGCAATGATGGAACTGATTAAAGAAGGCTTGGTTGAGTTGGTTCAACAAGCAGCTTTTGCTCCAATACATCTTCGAATAAGAGTGTCTTGATGGAACCGGAAAAAATCAAAAAAGTTATCGAAGCCGCTATTTTTGCTGCAGATGCGCCATTAAGTATTGAAAAATTACGCGGATTATTTCTGGAAACCGGTGAGCCGGATGTTTCAATAGTGCGAGAACAGCTACAGCAATTATCTGATGATTATGCCGGGCGTGGCATCGAACTGGTGCAAGTTGCCTCCGGTTGGCGCTTTCAGGTCAACCAAGAGTGTGCACGAATTGTTTCCCGATTATGGGATGAAAAACCGCAAAGATATTCCCGCGCATTTTTAGAAACTCTGGCTTTAATTGCTTACCGGCAACCGGTAACGCGTGGTGAAATTGAAGCGGTACGTGGTGTAGCGGTTAGCAGTAATATTATGCGCAACATGCAAGAGCGAGAATGGATCAGGGTTGTTGGGCATCGCGATGTACCGGGACGACCTTCGCTTTATGCAACCACTCGACAATTTCTCGATGATTTTGGTTTAACAAGTCTTGATCAATTACCGGCATTATCAGAATTAAAAGATATTAATCAGCTAGCAGAAAAACTGGATTTATTTGACAGTGTTCCACCGGCTGAAGGCAATCAAATTACCGGCGATGCTGCTGATCAAACTGCCAATGTAGAAATCGTAGAAAATACAACGCAGGTAGATCCGCAAAACCCAGAAGGCACCGCCGATACCCAGGTTAAACTTGCCACGAGTGAACCTGAAAACCTGCCGGCTGCTGATCAAGCTCAAGCAACAGGGCAAGGCCAGGATCTAACGCAAGATAAAGCACCGGCGCAGGACGATAATTGGCTGACACCAGTCGCGCAGATTCAACTGCCTGAATTTGAATTACCCTCAATTCCAGATAAATCAGATATCGCACTGGCTGATGCTGTTTTTGAACAGCACAGCGCTGGACAGCAAGATTCGGAATTAGAAGATTCGGAATTAGATAACACCGAGTTGGTAAAGCCTGAACAAGCAGCGGTATCATCAGAAATTTCTGAGCTGGAAAATACTAAATTAACCGCGCCTGAATTAAATAATCTCGCACCAGAAAGCCCAGTATTTGAAGCAGATGGCTTGGCAATTGATGATTCAGAGCAAAGCGAATCAGGCAAGGCTGAATTAACTGAGATTGAATCAGAACAGTCGCCATCAGCAAGTGTTATTCAATCATTGCCAAGCATGCCAATTGCTGAATTTGAAGGTGCGCCGTTAACTGAGTTATTGCAACAGGCAGATCAACCTTTTGTTGAAGCAAATGAAACAGTAGAACCGGCAAATGATGCGGTTGAAATACACCAAACAATCGATGCGCCAGCGATTGAAAATTTAAACGATTCTGCCACCGAAGAGTTGAATCCTTCGCAGCAACAATTGGTTGATCAATTAACCCATTTGCTATCGCCGGATGATAATTCACTACAAAATATAGAATATGGTCAGTCAGATACCCCACTTGAGCCTGACGCGCTGGCTTTGCCGATAGAAAAAAGGCAGGATGCGCAGCTTGACTCAGATGTATTTGAGCAAACAAATTCCGAAGAGATCGAAGTGCTCGAACCATCACAGGTGTCGAATACTACGAATTCTGAATCGGATCCCACAAATAAACATGTCTCTGCTGATGAAGCACCGGGCATGCAGGAAGATGTATGAGCGAAAGCGATAAACCGGCAGTAACCGGTGAAAAAATTCAAAAAATTCTGGCTCGTTCTGGAGTAGGTTCTCGTCGAGAAATCGAACGAATGATCGAACAAGGGCAAATCAGCGTTAATGGTAAAGTCGCCACATTAGGTGATCGAATTAACGGTGATGAGCGAGTTAAGGTTTCTGGCCATTTGGTTGCTGTCAGAAGTCAGGTCGGTTTCCGTCGTCGTGTATTGGTCTATCACAAGCCAGAAGGTGAAGTGTGTACCCGTCGTGACGAGCAAGGTCGCCGTACCATTTTTTCTTCCCTGCCAAAAATTTCTAACGGCCGTTGGATTAACGTCGGTCGCCTGGACTTAAACACTTCCGGTTTATTGTTAGTGACCAATGATGGTGAGTTGGCCAACCGGTTAATGCACCCTAGCCACGAAGTAGAGCGGGTGTATGCGGTTCGTGTTTATGGCGAAGTTGATGATGAGATGATTGCACGTTTACAAAAAGGTGTTGAGCTAGAAGACGGCCCAGCAGCTTTTGAAGCGATTGTTGAAGCCGGTGGTGAATCCAGAAACCGTTGGTTCCATGTCAGCTTGCGTGAAGGTCGTAATCGCGAAGTGCGCCGTTTGTGGGAAAGTCAGGGCGTTAAGGTCAGTCGATTAATTCGGATTCGTTATGCTGGTATGGACTTACCTCCAGGGCTGAAAAACGGTCAGTACTCAGAAATGGAAGCGCCAGATGTTGAGCGGATGGCAGTTTCTGTTGGCTTACAAAAAAGTAGTGCACCCGTTGCAGGTGTAGGCCAGCGTGCGCCATCGCGTTCGCGTTCTAATAGTCGTGTTAATAATACGCGACCTGCTGCTCGCTCAAATAGCGGCAGACCAAAGCGCAAGTAGCGTTAATCAATCAGCAGCGGATGGTTTGTCGGCTTTATCCTACAGACCGTCTGGGTGCGCCTTAGCGGCTTTTGCTATTGGGACAAGCGTTTGATTATTAGCTGATGCTATATGTATCGCCCCAGCGCAAGTCATGTCTGCTGGTAACACCTGCCACTGCTTAAATACTTGAGAAAATGCCGGTTTTTAATATTGCTAAAATGTGACATTTTACTTTGAAATGTCATTGGGTCGCAGGCCTGATAATGGCTGAAGCGGTTTATTATTTTTAGAAATATCAGTAATAAGCTCCCAAAGCAGGATTTCCATTTCGGCGATCACTCCGGCATTATTAGACACTCGATTTATTGGATTTTGTTACGGCGCAAGCTGTTTCATTTCTGCAGTACTGGTTTTGCAAGTGAGCCTCAGGCGTGTGGCAATCTTAATAATCAAAATCAGCTGAATCACAGACTGGGAATACTCAGCGGGTTCACTGCACAGTTCAGTATCGAAAAAAATACAATTTGTTGGCACTTACAAGGTTCGAAGGGGGTATTTCGGCTGGCCAGCAGATTTTGGGCAATTTCCCGGAGCAACCGGCTGAATGTCATATTCAGCCAATAGATTGAGTTGCCGGTGATGAAATTGTCGATTGAATTTAATTCCGAGGATAGTAAATGACAGCTGGATCTGAAGAGACCGCAGGTGATCAACCTGCTGCGCGCGTAGAATCTTTCAATCGTGAGCAGTTGCTGGATTGTGGTAATGGCCGCCTGTTCGGCGAAGGTAATGCTCAGTTGCCTGTTCCTCCTATGTTGATGATGGATCGCATCATTACCATCAGCGACAAGGGTGGCGCTCACGGTCTTGGTTATATTGAAGCTGAACTGGATGTTACGCCTGAGTTGTGGTTTTTCGAATGCCACTTCCCTGGTGACCCGGTCATGCCAGGCTGCTTAGGCCTTGATGCTATGTGGCAGTTAGTTGGCTTTTTCCTCGGTTGGGGCGGAAGTCCTGGTCGTGGTCGTGCGCTGGGTTCAGGTGAAGTTAAATTCACTGGCCAAATTACCCCGGCCAACAAAAAAGTTACCTATAGAATTGATCTAAAACGACTGGTTCGTCGCAAGCTGGTTATGGGCATTGCTGATGGTTCTGTCAGTGTAGATGGACGTGAAATTTACACTGCCAAAGATCTTAAAGTGGGTCTATTTACATCCACAGAAGGGTTTTAAAAAATGCGTAGAGTCGTAGTTACTGGAATGGGTATTGTTTCTAGCATCGGTACTGGGGTCCAGAATGTTCTGGAGTCTCTGAAAACTGGTGCTACAGGCATTCGTTATAACGAAGAATATGCCGAAAAGGGCCTCCGCTCTAAGGTATGTGCCGCGGTTAAAGAAGATGTTGCAGAAGGCATCAACAAGAAAGACCGTCGTTTCATGGGCGATGCAGCGGTATACGCTTATGTATCTATGGAACAAGCAGTCAAAGATAGTGGCCTGTCAGATGACCAGGTTTCTAACATTCGCACCGGTCTGATTGTAGGTTCTGGCGGCGCATCTAACGCTAACGCATTAGAAGCCGTTGCAATTCTTGAAGCAAAAGGTGTTCGTCGCGTGGGTCCATATCGGGTACCTCGCACCATGGGTTCAACCACTTCAGCTTGTTTGGCAACCCCATTCAAGATCAAGGGCGTGAACTATTCCATCAGCTCCGCTTGTGCCACCAGTGCTCATTGTATTGGTAACGGCGTTGAGCAAATCCAGATGGGCAAGCAAGACATTATTTTTGCCGGTGGTGGTGAAGAGCTACATTGGAGCCAAACGGTATTGTTTGACGCCATGGGCGCATTAACCACTAACGAAGATCCAGATAAAGCGTGTCGTCCATACGATGCAGACCGTGACGGTTTTGTTATCGCTGGCGGCGGCGGAATGGTGGTTCTGGAAGAATACGAGCACGCTGTAGCTCGTGGTGCCAAGATCTACGCTGAAGTGACCGGTTACGGTGCCACTTCCGATGGCTACAACATGGTTGCTCCATCAGGCGAAGGCGCAGTGCGTTGTATGCATCAGGCGCTGGCAACCGTTCCAGGCCCAATCGATTACGTAAACGCCCACGGCACTTCAACGCCTGCCGGTGACATTACCGAGTTGAATGCAATTGCTGAAGCCTTTGGCGATCACCATCCGTACATCTCTTCTACCAAGTCACTGACTGGCCACTCTCTGGGTGCTGCTGGCGTGCAGGAAGCGATCTACACCTTGTTGATGATGAACAACAGCTTCATCTCGGCAACGGCTAATTTGGACAATCCAGATGAAGGCGTTGGCGAAAACAAGATCGTCGGTGAATTGATCGAAAATATCGAAATCAAGCACGCGCTTTCCAACAGCTTCGGCTTTGGTGGCACCAATGCTTGTGTGGCTTTCTCTAAGATTTAATTAATCTGGAAAAAGTGATATTTAAAAAACCGTAGTCTGATTAATCAGGCTGCGGTTTTTTTGTGCAGGTAGTATTCATTTGGTTTTGCCATATAATTGCATTCAAACGGGCGCTGGCTTGAGTAGAAGCTGAATTGAAGGTTTTATGAGATTAACTGCAAGCGAGCAAGGCGCAATTCGCCAAACTGTTGCCAACTATGACCAGCAAGCCAAAGTGTATCTGTTTGGCTCGCGGGTCGATGATGCAAAGAAAGGCGGTGATATTGATTTGCTGGTGATTTCACCTAGGCTGGGTTTTGCTGAAAAATTAAATATTTTAGCGGATTTACATGAGCAGCTAGGTGATCAAAAAATCGACCTACTGCTTGATAAAGACGGTGGCGGTGAATTCACTCAAACCATTTTACCTGGTGCTGTTGAGATCAATTGATGACTGGAATTTCTGATGACTGAAAAGAAAATTGCTTTGCTCAAACAGCACTTGTTGCAAATGCACAAAGCGGCAGATCGTTTGCGCTGGTCTTTTGGTCGTTGCCAGCTTCTGGATGTGCATAAGTTATCTGCTGAGGATGAAGAAAAGTTTGAAACACTAACCGCACGATTTGCTCGCCTAAGCGATATTCTGATTCAAAAACAGCTACGTTTGATTGACGAGTTAGACTTGGAATCAGCGGGTACCGTTCGAGACAGAATAAATCGTGCGGAAAAGAAAGGGCTAATAGATTCGGCACGGGATTTCATTGTTATTCGTGAATTGCGCAATGCAATTGCCCATGAATATGAAGATCAAGCGCTGGAGCAGATTCATCAGCAGGTTATGCAATATACGCCGATGTTATTGGAAGTGCCTGAGAGAGTTGAGGCTTATTGCTGTAAAATTATTGGTTAGTATGTAAAAAATAAAAGACAATTAAAAACATTGAGATAGTAGACTGCTTTTTGGTTTGTTTTTAGTAGATTCTATAATCCAATTGACTATTAGTTGTAGCTCATTTTCTGTTTAATTTTCATTAATTTCCTCGTCCCTCCATTTTTTCCAGATAAATTCAAAAAGCTTTGTGCAGATTTCTGGAGGGTACATGTTGTCGCTTTCAAATACATTAAAAAGAGAAGTTTCAGACCATTCTGGGTTGAAATTGTCATGCCAGGTTACTATAGCTTCGACAGAGTGCGAAATTGTCTCGAGTCAATTCGATTGATAATTTGTCGAGGTGGTCGTAGCGAGGATTGTTAATAGATATTTCAAAATTCATTGTTTAAAATCGAAATGTTGTCTGGAATGTCTATAGCTATAGCAGCAAGTTTTTTGCAATGCAAAAGCGAGCCCGAAAGCTCGCTTTCATATCAATCTTTAAAACTTACTCGAACCCATTGCCATGCTTACCAACTACTTGTGGGTCAGGTGCATAGGCGACCGATTTATCTTTTCCGGTATAAGGCAATTCACTGAGTAGACTACGCATGGCGTTTAATCGGGCGCGTTTCTTGTCGTCCGATTTAATGATGGTCCATGGTGCATCTAAAGTGTCGGTGTAATGGAACATCTGCTCTTTGGCGCGGGTGTAGTCATCCCACTTGTCGATAGACGCTAAATCAACCGGTGACAGTTTCCATTGCTTGAGCGGATCGACCCGACGGCGTTCAAAGCGCTGGCGCTGTTCTTCCTGGCTGACAGAGAACCAGAATTTGAACAGGCGGATACCGCTGTGAACCATCATCCGCTCAAAGTCGGCCACTTCACGAATAAATGACATGTACTGACGAGGTGTGCAGTAGTTCATTACCAATTCAACGCCAGCGCGGTTATACCAAGAGCGATCAAATAAAGTCATTTCACCGTGGGTCGGCAGGTGAGAGACGTAGCGCTGGAAATACCATTGGCCGAGCTCGGTTTCGCTGGGCTTTTCTAGGGCAACTACTCGTGCGCCACGGGGGTTGAGGTGTTCGGTGATCCGCTTAATTGTGCCACCCTTACCGGCGGCATCGCGGCCTTCGAATAAGATGATCACTTTCTCGCCACTGGTTTTCACCCAGTTCTGCATCTTGATCAGTTCGATTTGCAGCTTGCGTTTTTCCCGCTCATATTCTTTGCGACCTAACTTTGGCAGACCGGT
The DNA here is from genome assembly GCF_003097315.1 of Pelagibaculum spongiae. Taxonomy (NCBI): domain Bacteria; kingdom Pseudomonadati; phylum Pseudomonadota; class Gammaproteobacteria; order Oceanospirillales; genus Pelagibaculum; species Pelagibaculum spongiae. The sequence goes on along the minus strand of NZ_QDDL01000001.1, from coordinate 217,135 downwards.
GCTTTCAATGATGAGGGGTTGCTTGCTCTTGTTTGAAACGGGTGTGATCGTCTCAATTTTGGCTTCTGGTTGAGCAATAGACATGCTTGGCAACTCCTTATTGTTGTTTGTTATTTTTTGGAATTCCGTTAGGGGTATATTGCATCAAAATGAGCATAAAAGGAACATAAAATGTGAGGTGGTTTCATCAGGTTGTTCGGGCTTTCTTGATAGAAGCTGACAATATCTTGTCTGCTATGCCAGCTGGTTGAGCAGAATGCAATTATCTATTTAGTACTGAAAAATCGGGTAGCAGTTGTTATTTAGTCAGAGTAGGTAGATGTTGATTCTTGTTTTGGAAGAAATAGAAGTTAAAGCACATTGGTAATGGAAAATACCAGAATGTTAAGCTGGGCTTTACGCTTAAAATTGGGAAGAGGGGATTTTGATCTGAGCTTCTACCGGGCACCAATTATAGTGATTGCCCGGTTTGAATGCTCAATGTGGATGCCTGATTAGATTACAGAGGGGATATATCAACGTAAATCTGATAGTCGTTGATGAGCCCTGATTCTAGTTTAAAAATGCCAGAAAAAGGAATCTCCAGAGTGCTGCTGTCGTGGCGGGTATAGTGCACTTTTCCGGCGCAAATAATATTGTTGTTTTGCTGCCAGATATTGAGAATGGTATGGCGCATTGTATTGATTGACTGAAAGAATGCTGCGTTGGCATTGATGATCTGTTCTTTTCCCGAAATTGCACCATGGTTGCCGAGTTGAAAGCGAGCATTGCGGGTTAAAAATTGGCCGACACTTTTGGCATCGAGCCTGTCGACCGCCTGATACAACGATGCAATTAATTGAGTGGCCTGGTTTTCTGTAATGTTTTGAGTCATCTGTATTTCCAGTATTATTTGATTAGTCGATGCATTAATTGTTTTCAGCAGCAAAACTGACGGTGGTTGAGCCAATATTGTCGTAGCGATTTTTTTCTGCCGGTTGTTGGCTTAAATATTCAATAAATTCAAATTCGAACCCTGAAGGCTCAATAAAATAGGCAATTTTTCGAAAAGGATGGCTATTAAGCATATCCACTCGAATCTGATAACCCTTTTGAGTTAAGCGGTTTACGATGTTGTCGATATCATCGACAACAAATGCAATATGCGCCAGACCCGGTGAATGACCGCTAAGGTTTCGGTTTTCTCCAATGGCGTTATCGTTAAGGCTTAGATAATAATCGTCATCGCCAACATGTAGCCATTGCCGTTCAACGCCGTGCCAGACATTTTTTCCTTTTGCACGTATTTTCCATTCAGGAAAGGCAGTCAAAATAAAATCCAGTGAATCTTCAAGTTTTACAACCGAAAGGTTGGCATGTTCAATCCGTACCATGTTGCAGTTCCTTTGGCTTGGTGAGTTGTTAAGGTCACTATAGTTGTTTCCAAATAAATGATAATCATGCATATTGGAAACTTACTGATGAAATAAAGAGAACGACAAGGTGAATCATCTTAGTGCGCTGGCAATATTCGTTTCGGTAGTTGAAAACAATGGTTTTGCTGCGGCGGCGCGAAATCTGGGTGTATCCAAGTCATCGATTAGCAAACGAGTCACTCAACTAGAGGCACATTTGGGCGCTCGGTTGCTCAATCGCTCCACCCGAAAATTAAGTTTGACTGAAGCGGGGGAGTGTTATTTTGCCAAAGCGGTGAATGCACTTGCGGCGGCTCAAGAAGCTGAGGATTCTGTTTCCGAGTTGCAAGGGAAACCAAAAGGCTGTTTGAAAATTACCACGCCTATGTCGTTTGGGCGTTTGTATATTGCACCGTTAATTGCGCAGTTCTTGCAGTTATATCCTGATATTGAAATCGATATGGTCATGGAAGATAGCGTGGCAGATCTGGTGGGTGGTGGTTATGACCTAGCAATTCGAGGTGGTGTTTTACCTGACTCCTCATTGATTGCTCGAAAAATAGCGCCTTGCCACAATATGTTGCTTGCCAGTGCTGACTATTTAAATAAATTTGGTATGCCGAAAACCCCGGCAGATTTATATCAGCATAATTGTTTGCATTATGTTTATTTCAGCGGTGCAAGAGAGTGGACGCTGATTGGAGAAAGTGGCCCAGTCAAAGTTCAGCCAACCGGGAACTACCAGGTTAATAATAGTGAAGCGCTAATGACTGCAATTCTGGGTGGTGTAGGTATTGGAAGGCTAACGACTTTTACTGCCAGCGAGCAAATTCGATCAGGTGAGTTAGTGCGGGTGCTGCCGGAATACAGCCTGCCGCAGCAAACTATGTATGCGGTTTTGCCCGAGCGTAAGCATTTGCCTGCCAAAGTGCGAGTATTTATAGATTTTATTCTGGATAAAATTGGTAGAGAGCAACCATATTGGGATCTTGGTGTGGTTGACGCAGTGCAGGCAATATAATGCCTGCTTTTAATGGATAAAAACCAAATCAAATTGTGGTCAATATCTTAACGCCCTGTGAGATATTGGCTATTCCCCGCCGTTTAAATCCCAGCTAATCTTTTTCCTCTGGTCACGGATGACCTTTAGAGAGCAAGGAGGCTGCATGAACTGTTGCGATCCAAGCACCAAACCCAACCCAAACGTCGAGCCTTGCCGTTGTAAGCCCGGAGCAATTGCGCTGGTATTTGTGCCGGGGATTATGGGTAGTCGATTAAGAAATACCAAAACCCAAGAGGTTGTTTGGGACCCTGCGGCTGGCCAGCATGGATCGTTATCACCAGCTTTCGATGAAGCTGCCCAAAGAAATAAAGAGAAGCTGGAATCTTATGAGGTAGCTTCAGATGCGTCGTTTTGGACGAAGTCTTATAACAGCCTAAAAAAAGTTGGGGTAGGAAGTTATGGGAAATTAAAAAACGATGCTTCGGAGGTGTATCGGCAAGGACGTCGAAAATATCGTTTTGTAAAAAGTTTGGCTGAATTTACATTTTCAGATGCTGCAGATCGAAAAGCTTTATTAGTAAATACTCAGCTAGGAGCTGTCATTAGAGATGATGGATTGCTCGAAGTGGATGATGGGACTGATAGATATTTCTATACCATTACAGGTCGAACAGGCCTTGGAACCGAAGAAATCAAATCGCGTGGCTGGGGCGAAATTTCTTGGGATAGTTATGGCAATTATTTAAATTTTTTGGAAAAAGAGATTGCTTGCGGTGATGTTGCTCGTAAATTCCCCGGCTATAAAATTCAAACCTATGCAGTTGGTTATAATTGGATGTTGAGTAATCGGGATTCAGGTAAACGGCTGAAGCAGCGCTTAGTTGAAATTAGGAAAGAATTATCTGAACTGGCCGACATACCTCCAGAGAAAGTTAAAATTGTAGTGATTACCCATTCTATGGGCGGTTATGTTGCTCGTTCTGCTGCAATTTTAGATGGTGCCGTGATAGATAAAATGATCCATGGCGCAATGCCAACTCATGGCAGTCCAGCGACTTATGCTAATGCTCATCATGGTTATCCTTATTTTGAGGGTCTTGTGCTGGGTGTAAATGGAGCAGAAGTGTCTGCAATTCTGGGGTTTTGCCAAGGTGGTTTGGAATTGCTGCCAAATCAACATTACAAAAAGGTTGATGGTACCCGTGATTGGTTGTGGATTGAAAATGATCAAGGTGAAAAAACTAGTTTGCTTGAAGGATATCAGGGGCTAAATATCTATGAATTTTATAAGGACTTGGATAGTTGGTACAGCTTTGTGTCTGTCGATTTGCTGATGCCTGATAGAAAAAAAGTTCAGGTAGATTATGGAAAGTTAGGATTAAATCATAGGATTAGGATTTCCATGGTTAAAAATTTTCATAGTTTATTATCTAATAAATTTCACTTAGAAACATTGATCCTATTTAATGAAGATCTTGATATTCAGTTTCCTTCATATGACGAGTGTATATGGTCAGGAAATGATTATCCGCGAGGAGTATGTAGTGACTGGCTATTAGCGGATGAAAATTCTACAAATAAATTCTTCAGCAAAAGAAATATTACGCTGACTAGTGCTGCTGATCTAGATGAATATCAGCAACAAGTTAAGCAGCATGAAAAATTTCCATTTTTAAATGGCCATAGTGCTGTAGCAGATCCCAAGCTGCAAACCGTAACATTTGAGCTAAAAAATCCAAGCGCACCGGGTGATGGAACGGTACATCAAGGCGCTGGAAATCAGCTCGCTCTTGGATGCGGGGTTAAGCTCCCGATAGTTGAAGGAGAAGCGCATCAAGAGTTTTACGATTCTGGGGAAGTGAGGCAAGCAGTAAAATCTGAATTGGAGCATTACATAGAAAAATCATTTTATGAGGATTATAAGTATGGTGTTTCTTAATCGTTTGATGATTGCTTCACTAGTTATATCGCTAGTCGGTTGTATTAAAGCAAAGGATCTGAACATGGATGATCAAGATTTTTTTCAAGAATATTGCATAGGTCGTTTTCAATTGCAGCTTCCTTTGCGATCAAAGTTAGTTGAATCATTGATGTTGAGTGAACATTTGGATGTCGATTTTTCAGAAGCTGAATCTATCGGGAGCCTAGGCTTATTCCATGGCGTTGAAGGAGAGGAGCGCTGGAAAGACGCTATTGAGATTGATCGTAAGAAAAAAAATGCTGATTATGCTTACAAAGAGAATCAATCAGAAGTGAAAGTAGTTGTGCTCAACCAGCATTTTGATGCTTTTAGAGAGACAGGTGAATCGAACTTGTCTGATGTTTATGTATTGAAAAAATTTCCAAAATCTGATTTTTCTCTTTCAATTAAAGAAGGGCAGGGTCATGGGTTTTATCTTGATGAAAAAGGGAACTACCAAGATCAATTGAATGCTTCTCTTTCAAAAATTATTAAAGAAAATATATTGATTAAAGACTTTTCATGGCCGCACAACCAGTTAGGGTTGTGCTTGAGTAATCAGTTGGTTTTTAATCAAAATCGTGCATATGAGAATGAATTTTATAAAGTTGGATTTAGATTAGGCGAGGGTAGTTATTTTAAATTTGAATCTATCGCATACAGTGATAAATGGGAAAAACTGGTTGATGGCCGAAAGGGTGCATTTAACAAAGTCCTCAGCCTTTTTGCATCCAAAAAATTAACCGTTGCGGGCTTTAAAGGCAATCTGGCAATCAGTGATAACCGCTACAGTGAATCTGCAGTAGATTTTAGATGGATTTCTACTGATGCGAAATTTGGGACCACTCGTTTTCCAGCGCTCAAGATTGAAGGTACGATTGAAATAGAAGATTGGCCGGGGCTTTCAGAGGTTGGAAATTCAACCGATTTGTTGATGACGATTCTTTCAACGATCAAACCAAGAGAAAATGGCTTTGTTGGTACTTGGTAATATTTGGGTTGTACTTTCGGGAATAAAAAAGTATGTCCGTAATAAAACAATTTTATTTGCAGTTAGCGTTTAGTTTTCTGGTGTGTTGCTTGTTGGTCTCGTGCGCACAAACCAGGGAAATAAAAGTGGATCAAGATAAGGAAATTAAATTTTTTAACAGCCACTGCGCTGGCCGATTTGAAATGAAGCTACCCATTGGTTCAACAATTATTTCTTCGCAATTGGAAAGTGAGTTTTTGCATTTAACTTTTAATGACCGCCAGACAGAGAATGCTGTTGGCTTGCACCTTGGCCAAAACCGAAAAGCTGTCTGGGAAAATAGTGCAGAGAAAATTAGGGTCAAGTGGGGGAACGATTATGTTGAGCAGAAAGCGTCAAATGGTATTGGATTGATTGGTATGACGCACCTATATGATAGTCAGTACAATAAGCTGGATCCTGCTTATATGACGGAAGTTCTGGTGTATAAAGATTTTCCACAACTTGAATTTGCTATTTCTGGAAAGGAGGTAGGATCGATAGGTGTTTTAGATCCAGAGGTTGAAAAGTTTGAGGTTCAGTATCAGCAATTGGCCAAAAACGTACTTTCTGAAATGAACCTAGTAAAGCATGTGCCCTGGCCGCACAACCAGTTGGGTTTATGTTTGAATAATCAACTGGTTTTTAATCGTCAAAAAGCTTATAAAAATGAACTGTATGCGGTGGAATATAAGTTAGGTGACATGAGTTTTATTCGTATTGAATCGGTGGCGTATAACGAAGGTTGGAAGAAAATGATTGATGGCCAGCGTGGCCCATTCAAGCGCATGCTAAGTGTTTTTTCCAACAAACGTGTCAAGGTGGCTGGGTTTGATGGTTATTTAGCGGTTGCTTTGCATCCATATCATCGTGAAGCGGTAAAATTCAAATGGCTCTCTAGCAGTCCGAAGTTTGGCACGACACGTCATCCATCAATTAAAATTCGCGGCACCATTAACATTAATGATTGGCCGCAAATTGCAGATCGCGGAAAGTCTCTAGATATGTTGATGACGATTCTTGCGAGCATTCAGCCGAGAGAGAATGGCTTTGTCGGGACTTGGTAAAGCTTGTTTTGTGCTTCCTAGGATAAGAATATGTCTGTAATAAAAAATTTTTATCTGCGATTAGCGTTTAGTTTTCTGGTGTGTTGCTTGTTGGTCTCGTGTGTACAAACTAGGGAAATAAAAGTGGATCAAGATAAGGAAATTAAATTTTTTAACAGCTACTGCGCTGGCCGGTTTGAAATGAAGCTACCCATTGGTTCAACAATTATTTCTTCGCAGCTGGAAAGCGAATTCCTGCATTTAACTTTTAATGATCGGCAAACAGAAAATGAGGTTGGATTTCATTATGGTAATGATCGGGTGGAAAAATGGGAGGCGAATATTGAAACCAAAAAATCTCGGCGAGAGGCTACGCAATATATCTCTAGTTTTGAAAGGGGGGACATGCAAATGCTTGGGATTAATCGAAGAATGCAGGAAAGCTACAGTAAAAATGGACCAGTAAATTTTTCAAATGTTTTTTTATATAAAGATTTTGCTGAGCTGAAGTTAGGGGTTTCAGGGAAAGAAGGTCTTTCAAGAGGCACGCTATATGAAAGAAATGGTACCTTCGAGTCACAATACCAGTCGTTGATTGACAACGTGCTTTCCGAAATGAACTTAGTAAATCATGCACCTTGGCCTCATAATCAGTTGGGTTTATGCCTGAATAATCAATTGCTTTTCAATCGTCAGCGCGCTTATGAAAATGAGTTGTACGCGGTGGAATACAAGCTGGGCGACATGAGTTTCATGCGTGTTGAATCGGTGGCTTATAACGAAGGTTGGAAGAAAATGATTGATGGTCAGCGTGGCCCATTTAAACGAATGCTGAGTGTATTTTCCAACAAACGTGTCAAGGTGGCGGGGTTTGATGGTTATTTAGCAGTTGCTTTGCATCCATATCATCGTGAAGCAGTAAAATTCAAATGGCTCTCTAGCAGCCCTAAATTCGGAACAACACGTCATCCATCAATTAAAATTCGCGGCACCATTAACATTAATGATTGGCCGCAAATTGCAGATCGTGGAAAATCTTTAGATATGTTGATGACGATTCTTGCGAGTATTCAACCAAGAGAGAATGGCTTTGTCGGGACTTGGTAGTTGTTAAGGGCTCGATCGGCTCGCTTCACCTGCAATAAAATGTGGTAATGTTCAATTAAACAAATAGTTGCACGGAGTTGTTTACAGGCTCAGCCGACCCCTTACCGGCAGCATCGCGACCTTCGAACAAGATGATGACTTTCTCGCCACTGGTTTTCACCCAGTTCTGCATCTTAATCAGTTCGATTTGCAGCTTGCGTTTTTCCCGCTCATATTCTTTGCGACCTAACTTTGGCAGACCGGTGCTTTCAATGATGAGGGGTTGCTTGCTCTTGTTTGAAACGGGTGTAATTGTCTCAATTTTGGCTTCTGGTTGAGCAATAGACATGCTTGGCAACTCCTTATTGTTGTTTGTTATTTTTTGGAATTCCGTTAGGGTATGTTGCATCAAAATGAGCATAAAAGGAACATGAAATGTGGGGTGATTTCTGAAGTTTGCTGATGCATTATGTTGCTGGGGCGGTGACCCGTTGAGCCTGCTTCTGGCAGTTGCTAGCTTTGTTGGTTCAGGATTCTTCTTTTAAATGTAACGTAGACAAAAGTAGCGTTAGTGTTTGATGCATAGCAAGCCTTCATGAAGCGATTGGTTGCACAGGTGTTCATCTATATTTCGAGTGATTGCATTAATTCGCTTAGTGTTTTTCGGGGGCGATCTTGATCATCTTTAATAAACCTATGCATGCCACTAGGGATGAGTGATTGCAATGTTTGAAGGCGTGCAGTGTAACTAGCTGCACAAGGGTTGATTACTTGAAAATATTTTTTTAATACAGCTTGCCGATTTGCTGGTTCATCGTCAATTAATATGACATTAAGAGGGGAGATTGACTGTCCTGAGTTGGCACTTGCGAATTCACCGCTCTGAAGTTGCATCATCATAGCTTTAGCTTCTGCCATGGCAGTAATTCTTTCTGCTTCAGGGGTTTTATCATAGTCAATATTGGCAAAAGGCAATAAATCATTGCGCTCAAAATAACCTGCATTGTCTATGAGGTGCTGTGAAGATTCACTTCTTGCAAAGAACATTTTTAAAATGGTTTTTGTTTTTATTTCTGGGTAATCACCAGCAGAGATAAAAAACAATTTGGCTTTTCCTGCTGCATTTCTTGCGAAATGTTCAAAGAACTCTGTGTGTTGTTGCTGGTAGATTGGGCTGCAAATGGGATCGGTTGGGTTGTATTGGTTTGTCGCGCCGGTAGAAAGGTTTCCGATGACATGTTGTGAAATATTGGTGAGTTGAGGCTTGGATGGATGTTGTGTGGCGTCTCTTCGGCAAATTAAAGTTAAATCGAGATCAAAGAAAATGTGCCACATATCAGGTCCGTTTGAAGTTGTATGGTCAAATTAATGGTTATGATATGGCAGTATAGTAATGATTTCTTTAGTTGTTGGCTTGTGGGTTTGTTCTTTTGAATATGGCGTAGCTAAAAGTAGCATTAATGTTTGATGCAAAGTGGGTGCCTACCAAAGCGATTGACTGAAGTTGAAAGAGAGTCCGGGGAATGAGATGGAAAGGTTGGTTGATTTTAATTGCTGCCTTTGCGATGGCGCTATTAACTAGGCATGCACTAGCGATTGATGGCGCGGATCAAATAATAATGCAGGTAACAGATTGGTTCACGGTAAGTCAGCTTGCAGGCGCCACTTCTATTGCTCGGCCAACGCCGTTCTTTTTTATTGAAAAAAATGCACTTTATTTGTTTTTGACAATTTCAATTGTCTTGGCGGCTTTAGCGTTTTTGTTGGAGGTTGTGCGAGTGGTTAAGGCTGGAAGGAATTATCAATCAGCTTCAATTATCAGTCTTGCTTTTGTTGCTTTGTTTGTAACCATTCAGCACAATTTAATATAAAAATCGCTTGACAGGTTTTTTGATATTTTCCCGAATTTAAGCACCTCTTTCAGAATACCACTTAAACGCCGCATTAAACTGCTATTAACACACCTGATTATCAATGTTTTTTGCTCAGAATAGCGCATCAGCATTCCGCTTCTAAAAAGTCGCCACAGTAAGCCTCAGAGACAAAAAAACCACCCTGAAAACCTGTGCGATAATAACCGCATGGACTCAATCGAAATTAATAAAACCATCGCTGAAACCGAGCGATTGTTAGCCAAAAGCAAAAGCTTACCGCCCGAACTGGTGGCGATGGTTCGTATGCTGATGCTCGTCGTTAAGATATTGCTTGATAGCAAAGGGCTAAACAGCAAAAACTCCAGCATTCCGCCATCGGCAGATCCTAATCGAGAAAAGAAATCGCGCGCCAAAAGCAATAAAAACCCAGGCGGGCAGCCTGGCCATAAAGGCAGTAATTTATCACCGGTGAAAGACCCAGATGAAGTGCTGGATATTACGATTGATCGTAGCCAATTGCCGAAAGGAAAATACCGTGTTGTTGGCAGTGAAAGCCGCCAAGTAGTTGATGTTCGTATTACCCGATATGTCACCGAATATCGGGCGCAGATTCTACAAGACGAGCAGGGTAACCAGTTTGTTGCTGAGTTTCCGCAAGGGGTCACTCGGCCAATACAATATGGCAATGAGTTTAAAGCCAACGCGGTTTATATGTCGAGCTACCAGCTGATTCCTTATGAACGGACTCAAAAGCACTTCGCTGAGATATTGGATGCGCCAATCAGCACCGGTAGCCTTGCCAATTTTAATCAGGAAGCTTTTCATCGACTGAAGCCATTTGCTCAGTTAGTACCGGCTATTTTGCGTGCTGGAGATTTGATTCATGCCGATGAAACCGGCGTCAATATCAATGGTAAACGAAAGTGGCTACATGTCGCGAGCAATGACCGCTGGACGTGGATTGAAGCGCATGAATCAAGAGGTATCGAGGCAATGGAAGCGATCGACATCTTGCCTAAATTTACCGGTTTATTGGTACACGATCACTGGAAAAGCTACTACCGATTTGTGCTATGCTTGCATGTATTGTGTAACGCCCCTCATGTACGTGACTTGGCGCGAACCCATGAGCAACATGGCCAGCAGTAGGCCAAGGCAATGGAAGATCTGCATTATGAAATGAATAAAGCAGTCAATGAGGCGGGGGGTGAGTTGGATGAAAAGCAGTGTCAAAAATGGGTGAAGCGATATCGAAAAATATTAAAAGCAGGTGACCGGGAATGCCCGGCACCTGAGCCAAAAAAAGCGGATAAAAAAGGTCAATTAAAACGAGGGAAATTAGCACGAAGTAAATCGAGAAATTTATTAGAACGGCTGCGAGATTTTGAAGCAGACGTGCTGCGGTTTATGAGTAATACCCGAGCACCGTTTACCAATAATCAGGGTGAACGGGACTTCCGTATGAGCAAGGTTCAGCAGAAGATATCAGGCTGCTTCCGCTCATGGGATGGCGTGAAAGCGTATTGCAGAATCCGGAGCTATATATCGACCTGCCAAAAAAATGGGGTCGGTGTTGGGGAAGCTTTGTCGTTATTATTTGCGGGTAAATGGCCGGACTTTATTCAGGAGAAATTGGATCGGTTGGTGTGACATGCTGAATGGTTACCTTTGTTTTTTGATTTTAAGCTGTTTGTTACTATCTAGTGGTTTTTGAATAAATTTGGGTGATATTAACTGCTTCGATATTTCTGTCTCTTTAAGATTAAAATAAAAATGGCCAGCTATTGAGTTAGATGGCCATTTTTGTTTTCAGCGATTGCAACGAGGCATGAATGCCGCTGTATGTATTTTTCTATCTATTCCGGCTGCTGATCATTTGGCTTTTGTGCATCAAATGTTTTGCCATTTACCCCGATGCTGTCATCGCCTAGCAAATATAAGTAAGCAGGCATGATGTCATCTGGCGTTGCCAGTGTATTTGGATTCTCGCCAGGGTAGGCATTGGCGCGCATGCTGGTGCGGGTGGCGCCGGGGTTGATGCAGTTAGCACGAACGTTGGTGTTTTCATCCAACTCGTCGGCTAATACCTGCATTAATCCTTCAGTAGCAAACTTAGATACGCTGTAAGCGCCCCAGTAAGCGCGGCCTTTGCGGCCCACTGAAGATGAAGTGAATAAAATGGAGGCGTTATCTGCTTTTTTTAATGAAGGCAATAAATGCTGAGTCATTAAGAAAGCCGAATTAACATTTACCTGCATTACATTGAGCCATTTCTGTGGGTCGAAATTAGCTAAAGGCGTTAGGCTGCCGAGAATGCTGGCGTTATGCAATATGCCGTCGAGCTTGCCGAATTCGTTTTCAATGGCATCGGCTAAATCTTGAAAGTCTTTTGGGCCGGCGGATTCTAAATTCATTGGAATGATTGCCGCTTGTGGGCCGCCAGCCGCTTCGATTGCATCGTAAACGTCGCTGAGCTTTTGAGTAGTTCTACCCAGTAAAACGATGGTGGCGCCTAACTTGGCCAGGTTAAGTGCAGCAGCCTTGCCAATGCCAGCGCCAGCGCCGGTCACCAGAATGACTTTATCTTGGAAAAGTTTCTCTTTGGCGTCGTAGGTAAACATATTGGCTCTTTTACTTTCGGTAATTAAATGAATTATTAAGCAGTAATTTAATTGCTTAACCAATGGAGTAGTTCGGTCGGGCTGGTAAAATCAAAATCGGCTTGCCATAGCGCCGGTTGATCGTTATCGCTGATATAACCCCAGCTGGCTAAAACAGTGGGGCAATTCACCACCTTGCCAGCCTGAATGTCTCGCTCGGCATCGCCAATATATAAACAATCCGTTGCGGCGACCGCTATTTTTGATAATGCCAAATGCATTGGTGCCGGATCGGGTTTTGGTTTGGCTGCGGTATCGCCACAAACAATGCAGGCGGGTTGGCTGGCCAGCGGAGATTTTTCAGCCATGCCTTTTAATAAAGGCAAGGTTAAAAATTCCGGTTTGTTGGTGACGATGCCCCAGCGAATGTTGTGATCGGTTAGATAATCAATTAACTCAGAAATCCCATCGAACCATTGGCTACTGGTGGCAATATTTTGCAGATAAAGCTCCAGGTAGCGTTTTTGTAGTGGAGGAAAGTTTGAATCATCGGGTTCGATATTAAAGCCGGTTTTGATTAAAGCGGCGCTGCCATGTGAGGCGGCTGGGCGAATAATATCAAATGGCAGAGCAGGTCGGCCATTTTCTTGCAGTAGCAAATTCAGTGCGCCTGCTAGATCAGGGGCGGTGTCTAATAGTGTGCCATCAAGATCGAACAGCACGCCTTTAATAGATTGAGTCATCAAGTTCCGGACCTAATCGGTGGGTGTTGTAGGTTTAATGAGCTTTAACGAAATCAGACATGTTTTGAATCGATGCAATGTGTCTGATTGCGCCTTTGGCTTATCAAACCTACCGTAGAAATTATAACGGCGTGGCATGCCCCATATAATTTACTGTTAGGTTTTTGCCAGTGGTAAAAGCTCGGCTTAATGGGTTGTAAATAATGCCGGTGCAATCATCTAGTTTTAAATCGGTGGCGCGACACCAACTTTCCAATTCAGAAGGGCGAATAAATTTTTGATAATGATGAGTACCGACAGGCAACATTTTCATAATGTGTTCTGCACCCACCACTGCAGTCAGCCAAGCGGCTGGGTTGCGGTTAATGGTAGAGAAAAACACATGGCCGTCTGGTTTTACCAGCTTTTTGCAAGCGGCAATAATAGAGCCTGGATCAGGTACGTGTTCTAGCATTTCCATGCAAGTGACGACGTCGAATTGGCCGGGCATTTCTTCGGCGAGTTGTTCCACCGGAATTTTGCGATAATCCACTTCCAAGCCAGATTCCAGCAAGTGCAAGCGGGCAATTTCCAACGGGCCGTCGCCAAGATCAATTCCAGTTACATCGGCTTGAAGTTTAGCCATGCTCTCGGAAAGAATGCCGCCGCCGCAACCTACGTCGAGTATTTTTTTGCCTTGCAAACCGCCACTAAGATGGCTGATGTAATCCAGTCGCAACGGATTAATCTGATGTAATGGCTTGAATTCACCTTCGGGATCCCACCAGCGAGATGCCATGGCATCAAATTTGGCGATTTCTTGTTGGTCGGCATTGATCGGGGTGGCACCTGTCACAGCTTGGCTCCTCGGGGTCCTGAATTCAGCTGGCAAGCATCTTGCCAGCGGATCTACTTTCGATTATTGAGCGATCTTATCACGCCATTGCGTCGCAATGCTCACCAGCTCGGATTGATTTAAACAATCGCTAGTCAATTGACGCTCATTTAATAGGCAGCGCCCGGCAACCCAAGTGTGGCTCACTTGATGGCGACTGACTGCGTAAACTATTTGTGAGATTGGATTATACATCGGCTGACATTCTAGATCGCTGAGATTGATTGCTGCGATGTCAGCGAATTTGCCTACCTCTAAAGAACCAATTTTATCGTCCAAATGCATTGCTTTTGCACCCCCCATGGTGGCGGCATAAAGTGCCTCGCTAGCAGAAAGTGCTGTGGCATCTTCTGCGACTGCTTTGGCGAGCATGGCTGCGGTGCGCATCTCACCGATCATATCCAGATCGTTATTACTGGCTGCGCCATCGGTACCAATCGCAATATTGATGCCGGCTTTTTGCAATCGGCCAATGGGTGCAAAACCACTAGCCAGCTTTAGATTAGACTCCGGGCAATGAACCATGCTGGCACCTGCTGCGGCGAGCTGTTCAATTTCTTGTTCGGTGGCTTGGGTGAAATGCACTGCCTGTAAATATTTATTAATAATGCCGGTGCGAGTTAGCCGCTCTTGCGGTCGAACACCAAACTGTTTGATGCTGTCTTCAATTTCTTGCTTACTTTCATGTAAATGCAGCTGAATTGGCATTTGATATTTCGCTGATAGTTCGGCAACTTTTTCAAAAGAAACATCAGAGACGGTATAAGGTGCATGGGGTGCCCAAGTAGCCGTTACTAATGGCATATCTTTTATGTAATCAATATGCGCCAGACCTTTTTCGAAGTATTCATCTGGGCCGGAAGCATAAGCGGTTGGGAATTCTAAAACAGGTAAACCGCTGCTGGCGCGAATGCCTGCTTGTTGGCAGATGTCTGCTTCTTGCTGATTAAAAAAGTACATGTTGTTAAAACAAGTGGTACCGCAGCGAAGCATTTCAGCAATCGCCAGTCGGGTGCCGTCTTCCACAAAAGAGGGCGATACAAATTTAGATTCTGCTGGCCAAATGTGCTCTTGTAACCAGCTCATTAATGGTAGGTCGTCTGCCAAACCTCGAAAAAGGCTCATCGCTGCGTGGGCGTGGCAATTTACCAAACCAGGAATGAGCGCATGATCTGTTAGATGGTATTGCTGATCAGATTGATATTGTGCTTTGGCTTCAGCGCTTGGCAAAATATCGATAATTTTATCTTGTTGAATAATCAGGGAATGGTTTTCTAATACTTGGCTGGTTGGACTAACCGGTATAACCCAGCGGGCGTGAATGATCGAGTCGGCAGCTTTCATGAGTCCCTATACTGATTTTTTAATATTCAGCGCAGTATATACCCAAAATAATTGCAGGTGCAGTTAGGCCGTTTGTGAGGGATGCTAGATGGGCTTGTGCTGGTGAGAAGTCAAGGTAGTAATCGGCGTACTGATAGTCGTTAATGTATTGATTGATTTTAATACCAAAGCGTTAGTGTCATATGGTATCGAATTAGGAGTTCCAGAATTGAAACAATTTCTAAGGCAGCAATTGCAAAATTATGACCAAGTTCGGGCGATTAAATGGTCATTTGAAGATGGCCTTTATCTGCTTGATCAACGCTACCTGCCGCATAAAGAAGATTGGGTTTGCTGTAATAGCGCTAAAATGGCGGCCGATGCCATTACTGATATGGTAGTACGTGGTGCGCCAGCGATTGGTGTTACTGCTGGCTGGGGATGTGTGCTTTCGCTACAGGAATATGTCAATCATTCGCAATGGAAGGATTTGATTGCAAAGGATTTTGACTATATTGAAGCATCGCGACCCACTGCAATTAATTTACATTGGGCGATTGGTAAAATGCGTTTGCTGTTAAATGCAGCAGATTCAGCGCAGCAGTTATTGCAGCAAGTGAGTCAGCAGGCCCAGGCAATTGCCGATGAAGATATCGATGCCAATTACGCTATGGCAGAGCTCGGGCTTGAATATGTGCGAGCGCATGGCGGCGGTAATATTTTAACCCACTGCAATACCGGCTCGCTGGCTACTGGTGGGTTGGGCACCGCGTTAGGGGTGATTCGAGCTTGTTTTGCCGATGGTCAAACCGAGCAGGTTTTTGCCGATGAAACTCGGCCATGGCTGCAAGGCGCACGATTGACTGCTTGGGAATTGGCTAAGGATCAGATTCCAGTCAAGCTGATCGCGGAAGGCGCAGCGGGATACCTAATGCAACTGGGTAAGGTTAAGTGGATTATGGTGGGCGCTGACCGAATTACTGCCGATGGTGATGTTGCCAACAAAGTGGGTACTTATAACTTGGCGGTGTTGGCAAAACATCATGGAATCAAAATGATGGTGGTGGCGCCTTCAAGCACATTTGATTTGTCGATTGAATCGGGTGATCAGATACCGGTGGAGTTTCGTGATCAGAGCGAATTGTTGCAATTTTCTGGTCAGCAGGTCGCCCCCCAAGCAAGTGAAAAGCTCGGCGGATGGAACCCAGTATTCGATGTCACGCCAGCAAATCTGATCGATTGTATCGTCACAGAGCGAGGGGTGATTGAAAACCCTAACAAACAGGCCGTGAGAAGCGTTCTGGGCATCGCATGAGCTATTTGATCGTGCTATGATCGATCCTCTTTTTTCCGAAGGGATTCGGCACTGACTTTCAGTTAGTCGATTTTCCCTTTTGGTTTTGCATCACTGTATAAGGAAACGCCTTCATGGGTGAAATGGCACGCGAGATACTGCCAGTAAATATTGAAGACGAGATGAAGCAGTCTTACCTCGATTACGCAATGAGTGTAATTGTGGGACGGGCGCTTCCCGATGTACGGGATGGTCTCAAACCAGTTCACCGGCGCGTTTTATTTGCGATGAGTGAATTGGGCAATGATTGGAACAAGCCTTATAAGAAGTCTGCCCGCGTCGTTGGTGACGTAATCGGTAAATATCACCCGCATGGTGATTCTGCTGTTTATGACACGATTGTTCGTATGGCACAGCCTTTCTCAATGCGTTACTGCCTGGTCGACGGCCAGGGTAACTTTGGTTCCATCGACGGCGATAGTGCTGCCGCGATGCGTTATACCGAAGTGCGTATGGCCAAGATCGCCCACCAAATGTTGGCGGATCTGGACAAAGAAACGGTCGACTTCGTTCCAAACTATGACGATACCGAGCAAATCCCAGACGTTTTACCTACCCGTGTTCCATGCCTGTTGGTTAATGGTTCGGATGGTATTGCGGTCGGTATGGCAACCAAAATTCCCCCGCACAATTTGGGTGAAGTGGTTGATGCTTGTATCGCTCTGGTTGACCAACCTGATCTGTCTATCGATGATCTGATGGAATATGTGCCAGGCCCGGACTTTCCGACAGGTGCTGTGATTAACGGTAAGGATGGAATTATCCAGGCATACCGCACAGGTCGTGGTCGAATTCATGTCCGTGCCGTAACCAATGTTGAGGAAGAGAAGTCCGGTAAACAATCCATCATTATTACCGAGCTTCCTTATCAGGTGAACAAGGCTCGTTTGATCGAAAAGATCGCCGAGCTGGTGAAAGACAAGAAAATTGAAGGCATCACTGCACTGCGTGATGAGTCTGATAAAGACGGCATGCGGGTGGTTATCGAGCTGCGTCGTGCGGAAGTGCCAGAAGTTATTTTGAATAACCTCTTTGCACAAACTCAGATGCAAATCGTTTATGGCATTAATATTGTTGCCTTGCTAGATGGTCAGCCACAAACGCTGAACCTGAGTCAGATCCTTAACGCTTTCTTGCGCCACCGCCGTGAAGTGGTTACCCGTCGTACTATTTTTGAACTGCGTAAAGCACGTGAACGGGCGCATTTATTAGAAGGTTTGGCGGTTGCAATTGCCAGTATTGATCCGATCATTGCCATGATCAAGGCATCGCCAAATGCTCAAGAAGCGAAAGAAAAGCTGCTTGAGCAGGTTTGGCAGCCAGGTGCCGTCGGTGAAATGCTGGAGCGTGCCGGTGATGATGCTTGTAAACCAGAAGACCTAGATGAGAAATTCGGCTTGCATGCCGACGGTTATCATCTGTCTCCTGCTCAGGCACAAGCAATTTTGGAAATGCGCTTGCACCGTTTGACGGGTTTAGAGCATGACAAGATTCTCAATGAATACACTGAGCTGTTATCGCTGATCGAAGGCCTGCTGGAAATCCTGCGTTCTCCGGAGCGTTTGATGGCAGTGATTCGTGAAGAATTCGTTAAGTTGCGTGAAGAGTTTGGTGATGAGCGTCGTACTAAGATTATCGATGCAGTCGCCACGCTGTCTATCGAAGATCTGATTGCTGAAGAAGAGCTGGTAGTGACCTTGTCTCGTGGCGGTTACGCTAAAGCTCAGTCATTAGATGAATATCGTGCTCAGCATCGTGGTGGTCGTGGTAAGTCAGCAACCAAAATGAAAGATGAAGACGTAATTGATCGTCTGCTGATTGCCAATACTCACGATACGATTTTGTGCTTTACCAATGCCGGTAAAGTTTACTGGAAGCGTACTTTTGAGTTGCCAAGAGCCGGTCCTGGTTCACGTGGCAAGCCAATTGTTAACCTGTTGCCTTTAGAAGAAGGCGAGAGCGTTAATGCGATTCTGCCAGTTAAAGAATATAGCGATGATCAGTTCATTTTCTTTGCGACCGAAAACGGTACCGTCAAGAAGACGCCTCTGACAGCATTCTCTCGTCCGCGTGCCAATGGTATTCGTGCAATTGGACTGGAAGAAGGCAACAAACTGATCGGGGTTGACCTGACTGATGGCAATCAGGAAGTGATTTTGTTCTCTGATACCGGTAAAGCGATGCGCTTTAAAGAAGAAAACGTCCGTTCAATGGGTCGTACTTCTAAGGGTGTTCGCGGTATTCGATTGAAAGAAGGTCAGAAGGTTATTTCTCTGGTTGTAGCGCGTGACGATGCGGATGTATTGACGGCAACCGAAAACGGTTTCGGCAAGCGTACCGCAATGAGCGGCTACCCAACTAAGGGTCGTGGCGGTCAGGGTGTTATTGCGATTCAAACCAGTGATCGTAATGGTCAGTTGGTCGGTGCAATAGCCGTTGCAGAATCTGATGAAATGATGCTGATCACCGATGGCGGTACTTTGGTACGCACCCGGGTTGATGAAGTATCACAGGTCGGTCGAAATACTCAGGGTGTTACCTTGATTAAACTCTCCAAGGGTGAACAGCTGGTTGGTTTGGCGAGAATCGCTGAGCTGGACGTTGGAGATGAAGATGATGTTATTGATGGTGAGCCTAGCGTTGATCCAGATGGTCAACCAAATGGCGATCCGGAGACTGGCGACACTGAAAGCGGTCCTGTAATAGAAGGATCAGGCGTTAGTGAAGCGCAAGACGCGCAACAGCCAGACGATCAGTAATTCAGGTAGTGATACAGGGAGCCGCAAGGCTCCCTTTTTGTCGGAGGGGTGGATGTGAATCAGCAGGTATTTAACTTCTGTGCAGGGCCAGCAACTCTGCCACAAGAAGTCTTAAAAGCAGTGCAGCAAGAATTGCGCGATTGGCAAAACTTGGGTGTTTCGGTGATGGAAGTAAGTCATCGCAGCAAACCCTATGAAGCGATGGCCGCAGAAGCTGAGCAAGATCTTCGCGATCTGATGCATATCCCGGATAATTACAAAGTGCTGTTTCTTCAAGGCGGAGCAACCGCACAATTTGCCATGACAGCGATGAACCTGTTGGGTAAATCGGGTCAGGCTGATTATATTCAAACCGGTATTTGGGCGACCAAAGCAATTAAAGAAGGCAGCCGTTATGGTGAAGTCTCTATCGCAGGTGATTGCACCGAAAACGGTTTTAGCCGAGTGCCGCAGCAATCGGAATTAACCTTAAATCCAAATGCTGATTATCTGCACTACACCACCAATGAAACGATTGGCGGCTTGGAATTTAATTACATTCCAGATGCTGGTGATGTGCCGTTGGTAGTCGATATGTCTTCTAATATTTTGTCTCGGCCAATCGATGTTAGCCGTTTCGGTGTTATTTACGCCGGTGCGCAAAAAAATATTGGCCCTGCCGGTTTAACCATTGTGATTATTCGTGATGATCTGATGGAGCAGTTTTTACCGTTTACGCCAACGGTATGGCAATACAAAAACCATGCAGACAATGATTCCATGCTCAATACTCCGCCAACTTTTGGCTGGTATCTGGCGGGCCAAGTATTCAAGTGGCTCAAGCGTCAAGGTGGCATAGAGGCCATTGCAGAAATCAACCAGCGTAAGGCGCAAAAGCTTTATGCAGCGATTGATCAATCTGAATTCTATTCCAACCCGATTGACCTGATGAATCGTTCTTGGATGAATGTGCCTTTTGTATTGGCTGATGAATCGTTGAATGCGGCATTCCTTGAACAGGCAGAAGCGCGCGGTCTATTGAACTTGAAAGGTCATCGAAGTGTTGGCGGTATGCGCGCCAGTATTTATAACGCGATGCCTGAAGCCGGTGTAGATACCTTGATTGCATTTATGGCTGAATTTGAACAGAAAAACTGGCAAAGCCAAACAATACAGACTGCCTGATTTTTGGCGTAGATGTCTGGCATAGCGGCTGTAGATGCCGGACATAGAGGTTGAACCAAATTATGTCACAAGATAAAAAACAGATGCTTGAGCAGCTACCGGATAATTTGCCGGGGCTGCGTGATGAAATCGATCAGTTGGATAGCAAAATCCAACAATTGATTAATCAGCGGGCGCTATGTGCCGAAAAAGTGGGCGAAGTGAAGATGAAAGCGGGTGAAGATCCGCTGTTTTATCGCCCGGAAAGAGAAGCGCAAGTGCTGCGTCGGGTTATGGAGCGTAACGACGGCCCGGTGGGGAATGAACAAATGGCGCGTTTATTCCGCGAGGTGATGTCGGTTTGTCTGGCATTGGAAGAGCCAATGAAAATTGCCTTCCTCGGCCCAGAAGGTACCTTTACCCAGCAAGCATCGTTAAAGCATTTTGGAAATTCTATTATTTCCAAGCCGTTGCCAGCGATAGATGAAGTGTTCCGTGAAGTAGAGGCGGGCGGCGCTAATTACGGCGTGGTGCCGGTTGAAAATTCTACTGAAGGCGTGGTTAACCACACACTAGATACCTTCGTAAAATCACCGCTGAAAATTTGTGGTGAAGTCGAACTGCGGATTCACCACCATTTTATGGTGCCGGAATCACTGAAAAACCAAATCGGTACTATCAAGCGAATTTACTCGCATCAGCAATCGCTAGCGCAATGCCGCGAATGGTTGGATCGACGTTTTCCGGGTGTTGAGCGGCATGCGGTTGGCTCTAACGCAGAAGCAGCAAAAATTGCCTCAGAGCGAGACGATGCTGCAGCTATTGGCGGTGAAATGGCGGCCACTCAATATGGTTTGGCAATTCATGCCAGCAATATTGAAGATGAGCCAGACAACACCACTCGTTTCTTGATTATTGGTCGAGAAACCGTTCTGTCATCGGGTAAAGATAAAACTTCATTGCTGATTTCGGCAGAAAACCGCCCAGGTGCCTTGTTTGGCATGCTGGAGGCCTTTGCTAGAAAAGGCTTGGATTTGAGTCGAATCGAGTCTCGTCCATCGCGTCAGGGCAATTGGAACTATGTGTTCTTCCTTGATGTGTTGGCGCATAACGATGACCCTGCAATGCAAGCAGTGCTTGAAGAGTTCGCAACAAAACCTATGTTAGTCAAGGTGTTGGGTTCTTATCCGATTGCAGTGCTTTAAAGCAAAATAAGATAGGTTGCGCTGCACTTATCCAACCTACAGAAAATCAAAACATTTAAAGGTGAATTTGGCGAGACGCCTTTGAATGTGGCCCCAAGGGTGTATTCCTGCTGGGCAGGAAATTAGGAATAAAATAATGAGCTGTGATTTTGAAGCACTGGCACAAGTTGGAGTTCAAGGCTTAAAGCCTTATGTACCAGGCAAAGACGAAGATGAATTAAAACGCGAGTTAGGTTTGACCAGCGTTGTCAAATTGGCCAGCAATGAAAATCCTCTTGGTATTTCAACCAAAGCCAAAGCGGCTGCAGAAGCTGTTTTGGCCGATTTAACCCGCTATCCAGATGATGCTGGCTTTTCACTTAAACAAGCGTTAATAGCACGTAATCCTGGCATTACTTCTGAGCAAATTACCCTAGGCAGTGGTTCAAACGATAACCTTGAATTACTGGCGCGAGTATTTGCTGGGCCGGGCGATCAAGTGGTGTTTTCCGAGCACGCATTTGCGGTATACCCGATTGCAACTAAAGCCGTGGGTGCCGATGCGGTGATCGTTCCCGCTAAAGAATATGGCCACGATTTAGCAGCAATGGCAGCGGCAATTACCGATAAAACAAAATTGGTTTTTTTGGCTAATCCAAATAACCCTACTGGAAGCTGGTTTGACCGCACTGCCTTTGAAGCCTTTATGGTGCAAGTGCCTGAGTCGGTAATTGTGGTGCTGGACGAAGCCTATGGTGAGTTTGTCAATTTACCGCAATATCCGCGTGGCACCGATTATATGGGGCAATATGCCAATTTGGTGGTGACGCGTACCTTTTCCAAAGCATGGGGTTTGGCCGGTTTGCGGGTTGGTTATAGTTTTGCATCGCCGCAAGTCGCCGGGTTGCTAAATCGGGTGCGTCGTCCGTTCAATGTGAATCAGATTGCAATGCGAGCCGCTGAAGCCGTATTAACTGATCAAGATTATTTGGATCGAGTGATTCAGATGAACCAAGCGGGCTACCAGCAACTGGTGAATGCCTGTGATCAGCAAGGGTGGGCTTATTTGCCATCAATCGGTAATTTTCTCTGTATCAAAGTGGCTGAAAATGCTGCGGACTCGGACCAGATATTTAATGCGTTGCTGCGCAAAGGCATTATTGTTCGGCCAGTTGCAGGTTATGGCATGCCAGAATATTTGCGGGTTAGCGTCGGTACTGAATCAGAAAACCAAGCGTTTATTGATGCACTGATTGAAGTATCTAGTGCAGGACCTGCCAATGCTAATTAACCGGCTAGTGGTCATTGGTGTTGGCCTAATTGGTGGTTCGGTTGCTCGAGATGCGCGCAAGTTTGGCTTGGTCAAAGAAATTATCGGCTGTGGTCGCGGCGAAGCTAATTTGCAAAAAGCGGTTGAGTTGGGTGTTGTCGATAGTTACACCACCGATGTTGCTGACGCAGTCAAAGATGCCGATATGGTTTTAATGGCTGCGCCGATGGGCGCTTTTGAATCGCTTTTTCGAGCCATGAAACCTGCGCTATCACCGAACACCATTATTACCGATGCCGGTAGTGTTAAAGGTTGCGTGGTTGACGATGCAATAAAGGTCTTCGGCGAAGTACCTGCTAACTTGGTGCCAGCCCACCCGATTGCTGGAACTGAAAAATCCGGTGTTGAAGCTTCGTTTGAAGGGCTTTATCGAGATCGACGAGTGCTGCTAACGCCAACCGAGCAGACTGATCCACAAGCGACTGCCAAGGTGCGCGCTCTGTGGACGGGTATTGGTGCTCGGGTCGATGAAATCGGCGTTGAGCACCATGACAAAGTGCTGGCTGCAACCAGTCATTTACCGCATTTGCTAGCTTATGGTTTGGTCGATACCTTGGCGCGAATGGATGATAGTCGAGAAATATTTTCCTACGCCGCCGGTGGTTTTCGTGACTTTACCCGAATTGCCGCCAGTGACCCGCAAATGTGGCACGACATTAACTTCACTAACCGCAAAGCCATTTTAGAAGTGCTCGATTTATATCGCGCCGATCTGGATCAGTTGCGTCATTGGATTAGCACCGATGATAGTGAATCGTTAATGACTTGTTTTAAAAACGCCAAATCCGCCAGAGATCATTTCTCCAGCATTTTTCACGCCGGAAAGCCGGGTGATGGAGACGAGTAGTTATGTCTAAAAATACGTCCGAAAAAATTAAATTTGTAACTTCAGCAGCGCGTCCTTTAACTGGCGAGCTTCGCGTGCCTGGTGATAAATCGATGTCACACCGTTCGGTCATGTTTTCTAGCATTGCCGATGGCACCAGCCATGTAACGGGTTTCTTACAAGGAGCCGATGCAATGGCGACCTTGAATAGTTTTCGCGCCATGGGCGTTGAAATTGAAGGGCCGGTTAATGGTGAATTGACCGTCCATGGTGTCGGTGTTGACGGTTTGAAACAGCCTCAAATCGATATCGATCTGGGTAATTCAGGTACTTCGATTCGCTTGCTGTCAGGTTTGCTGGCGGGGCAGTCGTTTCCGGTGGCTATGGTCGGTGATGCTTCGCTTAGCCGTCGTCCAATGGGACGGGTTGCCGATCCACTGCGCCTGATGAATGCCGATATTGAAACCGCTGAAGCTGGCCGTCCGCCACTGAAGTTAAAAGGTGGTGCTCAATTAAAAGCGATTGACTATCCAACGCCGATGGCCAGTGCTCAGGTGAAATCTTGTGTGCTGTTGGCCGGTTTATATGCCGATGGCGTGACCCGGGTGAAGGAACCTGCGATCACTCGCGATCATACTGAGCGGATGTTATCTGCCTTTGGCGTTGAAATCGGTAAAGATGATCAAGGCTGGATTTCTATTGAAGGCGGTCAGCGATTGTCTGCTTGCGATATTGATGTTCCTGCTGACATATCTTCTGCTGCTTTCTTTATGGTAGCGGCATCGATTGTGCCGGGTTCAGAGTTGTTACTTCAGCATGTAGGTATCAACCCAACCCGCACCGGTATTATCGACATTCTGCAATTAATGGGTGGCGATATTACGCTGGAAAATCAGCGAGAAATTGGCGGTGAACCGGTAGCTGATATTCGAGTTAAAGCAGCTCAATTGAAAGGAATTCATATTCCTGAACATTTGGTGCCGCTGGCGATTGATGAATTTCCGGTGTTGTTTGTAGCGGCGGCATGTGCCGAAGGCGAGACCATTTTAACCGGTGCAGAAGAGTTACGGGTTAAAGAGTCAGACCGAATTCAGGTGATGGCGGATGGTTTGCAGATTTTAGGCGTTGATGCGCAACCGACTGCCGATGGCATGGTTGTTCGTGGCGCGGGTTTGAGCGGCACTGTATCAGGTGGCGCGTTTGGTGGTGGTCGGGTAATGAGCGACCATGATCACCGGATTGCTATGAGTTTTTCGGTGGCCGGTTTGCGTTCCACGGCACCAATTGAGATAGATGGCTGCGAAATCGTCGCAACCTCTTTCCCTAACTTTGTTGAATTGGCTTGCAAGGCTGGTTTTGGCCTGCAGGCAGTTGAGGAAAATGAATGACAGTTCCTGTAATCACTGTTGATGGACCTGGCGGCTCAGGCAAAGGCACTTTGTGTCAATTGCTGGCAAGTGAGTTGGGTTTTCATCTGTTGGATAGTGGTGCGCTTTATCGAATTTCTGCTTTGGCGGCGGTTCGTGCCGGCCTAGATAAATCCCAACCTGAGCAATTGGCGGCAATGGCAGCTAAGCTGGAAATTGCTTTTTTGCCGGGTGAAGTCGGCGAGCCGACTCGAGTGCTAATGAACGGTGACGATGTCACTGCTGAAATTCGCACCGAAAAAACAGGTGAAATGGCTTCGAAAATTGCTGCATTACCTCAATTGCGCGATGCGTTGTTTCAAAAGCAGCGTGATTTTCAGATAACGCCCGGCTTGATTGCCGATGGTCGGGATATGGGTACGGTGGTATTCCCTGAAGCACCGTTGAAAATCTTTCTTACCGCCAGCTCAGAAGAACGGGCAAAAAGACGTTATAACCAGTTGAAGGCCAAGGGGCTAGATGTTAATCTTTCCGCCCTTCAGCGGGACATTGCTGAACGAGATCTGCGCGACAGCCAGCGAGCTACCGCGCCGCTTAAACCAGCTGTCGATGCTGTAATGCTGGATTCCAGTACACTCAGTATCGAGCAAGTGCTTGAAAAAGCGCTGCAATTGGCTAAGCAACGGATCTAAAACTCTCCCATGTTGAATTTTTCAGCAAGGGCTTTTTTTAACCAGGCCCATATCGCTAGATATTTTAGCTTTGTGGAGTAACTTGAAAAGGCCGCATCGGGCGCCCTTAGGAAATATTTGTAATGAGCGAAAGCTTCGCAGAACTCTTTGCCGAGTACGAAAGTCAAGAAATGAAGTCCGGTTCCATCCTGAAAGCGACTGTAATCGCTATCGATCGGGAAATGGTAACTGTTGACGCAGGTTTAAAATCTGAAGGTTTCATCCCTGTAGACGAGTTCTACGGTGATAATCGTCAGTTAGAAATCGAAGTCGGTGACGTGGTAGACGTTGCACTGGAATCTGTTGAAGACGGATTCGGTGAAACTCGCATGTCTCGCGAAAAAGCCAAGCGTGCTGAAGCTTGGGGCGTTCTTGAGGCTGCCTTTGAAGCTGAAGAAGCTGTTAAAGGTGTTATTTCTGGCAAGGTTAAGGGTGGTTTCACCGTTGATATCAGCACTATCCGTGCGTTCTTGCCTGGTTCTCTGGTTGACGTTCGTCCAGTTCGTGATACGACTCACCTGGAAGGCAAAGAGCTCGAGTTCAAGGTTATCAAGCTTGACCAGAAGCGTAACAACGTTGTTGTTTCCCGCCGTGCCGTTGTAGAACAAGAAAGCAGTGCAGAACGTGAGCAGTTGCTGGAAAATCTGCAAGAAGGTATGGAAGTTAAGGGTATCGTTAAGAACCTGACTGACTACGGTGCATTCGTAGATTTGGGCGGCATTGATGGTCTGTTGCACATTACCGATATGGCTTGGAAGCGCGTTAAGCATCCTTCAGAAATCGTAAATGTTGGTGATGAAATCAACGTTAAGGTTCTGAAGTTTGATCGCGAGCGTACTCGTGTATCTTTAGGCCTGAAGCAGTTAGGCGAAGATCCATGGGTCGAAATCAGTCGTCGTTACCCAGAAAGCACGCGTCTGCGTGGTCAAGTGACTAACATCACTGATTACGGTTGCTTCGTTGAAATCGAAGAAGGCGTTGAAGGTCTGGTACACGTTTCTGAAATGGATTGGACCAACAAAAACGTTCACCCAAGCAAAGTTGTTCAGCTGGGTGAAGAAGTTGAAGTTATGGTTCTGGATATCGACGAAGAGCGTCGTCGTATCTCTCTGGGCATTAAGCAATGCCAGACCAATCCATGGGAAGATTTCGCGACTACCAAGGCTAAAGGCGACCGTGTTTCCGGTAAGATCAAGTCAATCACTGACTTCGGTATCTTCATCGGCTTGGACGGCGGCATCGATGGTCTGGTTCACTTGTCTGACATCTCCTGGACTGCAGCTGGCGAAGAAGCCGTGCGTCAGTTCAAGAAAGGCGACGAGTTGGAAGCAGTTGTACTGTCTGTTGATCCTGAGCGTGAGCGTATCTCACTGGGTATCAAGCAGATCGAAGAAGACCCATTCAATGGCTTCGTAGCGACTAACCCACGTGGCACTGTAGTAACCGGTAAGGTTATTGAAGTTGACGCTAAGGGCGCAGTTATTCAGTTAACTGACAGTGTTGAAGCCTACTTGCGCGCATCTGAAATCTCTCGTGACCGTATCGAAGACGCTACTAAAGTGTTGACGGTTGGTGACGAAGTTGAAGCTAAGCTGATCAGTGTTGATCGCAAAGCTCGCAGCCTGAGCCTTTCCATTAAGGCGAAAGACAGCGAAGAAGAGACCGTTGCAATGGATGATTACACTCGTCGTACTGAGGAGCTAGTTGCTCCTGCGACTTTGGGTGATTTGATCAAGCAACAGATGCAAGGCAAGTAATTTACCTAATGCATTAGTGCTTTATTGAGGCTGGCCAAGGTCAGCCTCAATTATTTTGTGTAGTATCCCCTTGTTTTCAAGTTATTAGTCAGAGTTATTTCTATGACCAAATCCGAGCTGATCGAAAGGTTAAGCCTTAAGCAGCCACACTTGTCCTATAAAGATGTGGAAATGTCAGTAAAAACCCTCTTGGAAGAGATGGTTGGCTCCCTGGAAAATGGCGAGCGCATTGAGATTCGCGGGTTCGGCAGTTTTTCCTTGCATTACCGTGCACCTCGTAACGGTCGTAATCCAAAGACCGGCGAAACTGTTGCATTGGACGGCAAATTTGTGCCGCACTTTAAGCCAGGTAAGGAATTGCGCGAACGCGTAAATGAGAAATTTGCTGATTAGTCTTAATCAGTAATTTCCAAATTAAAAAAAGCGGCGTACTCTTTTAGCGCCGCTTTTTTTATAGCTGCAGTTTGAGTAGGCAAAAAAATAAGCATCAAGAAGTGCGCATGGATAGCAGTCCGTGAAGTTGCATGATGGTAAGTCTGCGTGATGGTACATATGCATATAGGTGGAGCGATGAGAACAATAAGAATTTTGATAATGCTAACCCTGTCTCTGGCGATAGTAGGTTATGGTATCGGTTTTGGCATGATCAATTCCGAGACGATCACTATTAACTATTTGTTGGTTGAGCAAAGCTGGCCGGTTGGCTTGCATGTATCGCTTGCCTTGTTGTTAGGTGCGAGTGCCGGTTTTATTGCAGCGTTGGGGTTTACGTTAAAAAAGAATCCCCCACGGGAGGGTTAAATTAAATGGTTGAAGCGCTATTTATGCTGGCGGTGGCTTTAATCCCGCTAGCGGCTATCTCGGGATGGTGGATAGGTGCGCGTCAAAAAAAGCATGCTGAATCTGGCGAATTGTCACAGCAGTATGTTGCCGGATTAAATTTTTTATTGAGTGAGCAGCCAGATCTTGCGGTTGATTCTTTTGTTAAATTAGCTGATCTGGATAAAAATGCCGCCGAAGCACATCTGGCTTTAGCGCATCAATATCGAAGTAAAGGTGAAGTTGATCGAGCGATTCGCTTACATCAAAATCTAATTGCTCGTCCTAATCTTTCTGGTTATATCCGCGATCTAGCATTGTTCGAATTAGGGCTAGATTACATGGCTGCTGGTATCTATGAGCGAGCTGAGGGTATTTTTAGCGAGCTAATCACCAAAAAAGATTACCGCCGCCGCTGCCAAGACCAGTTACAAAAACTGTATCAAACTGAAAGCGAATGGCAAAAAGCGATTGAGGTTTTGCGTCAGCGTAAAGCTTCTGAAGTTGGGCCAGTGGTTGCGCACTATTATTGCGAATTGGCGGATCAGAGTTGTAAGGCGGATGAATTATCGACTGCATTAAAATTTGCCAATAAGGCGATAGCGGCAGATCGAAACTGCGTTAGAGCGAGTTTGTTGATTGCGCATCATTATCAGGTTTTGGGTAATCATCGATCGGCAATCCGACACCTAGAGCAGGTGGCTGAGCAGCAAGCCGATTTTTTGCCAGAAGTGTTGCCGCTTTTAAAAGAAATTTTTGATCAGACCGGCAATCATCCAACTCGAATTAATTTATTAAAGCGCTTTAGTCAGCAATCTGAATCGATTGCGATTGTATTGGCGTTGGTTGATGCAATCAGTGTTGCTGAAGGTCAAAAGGCTGGTAGTCAGACGCTAATTCAGGCAATGAAGCAAAAGCCCTCGCTACGTGGCGTTGAGCGATTGATTGAATTGCAGTTGCCCAGTTGTTCGGAAAGTGCAGAGAGTTTGCAGGTTATTCAACAGCTGGTCAGTCAGCTCGTTCAAAACAAGCATAAATACCGCTGTTATAAATGTGGCTTTAAAGGCAACCAATTGCATTGGCAATGTCCCGCCTGCAATGACTGGAATAGCGTACGTCCGGTCATTGGTGCAGAAGGGGCGTAATCAGTTGTAATGCGTTCCTATCAAAGCAAAGCAAAGCAAACGATCCTAGGTACCCGGTCAGTTGCAGTGCATTCGCAAGGCAGTATTTTCGATTCAAAATATTCAAAGTAAAATATAATCAGGACAAAAAGTATGGCTGAAAACAATCAAGCAGATTATGAAGTGCACACCAATTGCAGGGTATTGGTCGCGCTGGATTTTAATAATCCTCAAGATGCGCTGGCTTTTGCTGATCAAGTTTCTCCTTCTCAATGTCGCTTAAAAGTAGGTAAAGAATTATTCACTTTGGCTGGACCGCAGTTGGTTGATCAATTGCAGCAAAAGGGTTTTGAAGTTTTTCTTGATTTAAAATTCCACGATATTCCAAATACAGTTGCAGCGGCGTGTAAAGTTGCTGCTGAAATGGGCGTCTGGATGGTTAATATTCATGCCAGTGGCGGCGTAAAAATGATGCAGGCAGCAAAAGAAGCTGTTGCATCAGTGGCACCTAAAAATGGCAGAGCTAAAACCAAGTTAATTGCAGTGACAGTTCTAACCAGCACTTCAGAGCAAGATTTTGCTCAATTGGGTTTTAGTGGCTCGATTGAGCAACAAGTAGTTAATTTAGCCAAACTAACTTATCAAGCGGGTTTGGATGGTGTGGTTTGTTCGGCGCGAGAGGCAGAAGTTTTACGCCGAACAATCGGTGAAGATTTCCTTTTGGTAACGCCAGGCATTCGTCCCGAGGGCTATGCCAAGGACGACCAAACTCGAATTGTTACACCGCGTCAGGCACTGATCAATGGATCCAGTTACTTAGTGATTGGTCGGCCAATTACTAAGGCTGAAAATCCACAGTTAGCTTTGCAACAAATCAATCAATCAATTAAGGGCTTGTAGTTTTTTTGAAGTGATAAGTTTTTGTTTGAGTGATCTCTACACACATGCTTTTTTAAATAGATAGAAATCATCTTGTAATAAAAGTGTCGTTTAACCACGATTAAAACGCTTTGATATTTGATTTTGGTGTAAATCGTCAAGATTGAATTTCAAGGCGTTTTTATTTGCAGGTTATTTTGAAAGGTTGAGTCATATTTTTCGGTAAAACAAATCATTGTTACCCGGTGTGGCTTGCATCAATAACAACAAGGAGACGTTGTATGAAATTTGCCAAGGTTGGCTGGTTTGTATTGTTATTTTCTAGTGCCATTCTATCGTTTTCAGGTATGGCCACTGCAGAGTCATCTACCAAATCGACGCTGGCTCAAACTGCAGTTCAAGCTGAGTCGGTAATCGATATCAATCAAGCATCGGCTGAACAAATTGCTGATGCTTTAAAAGGTGTTGGTCTTTCCAAAGCACAGGCCATTGTCGCTTATCGAGAGGTACATGGGCCATTTGTTAAGGCTGAAGAGCTGATTAAAGTGAAGGGTATTGGCCAATCGACTGTGGCAAAAAATATCCAGCGTATTCAAATTAATCTGCAATAGTTTTGTATCTGCCCAGGCCTAACAAACCAATTTCGGTCAGCGTCCGGTTTGTTAGGTTTTAGGCAGGTAGTCCATAGTGAGTGGGCAAGAGCGAGTTTGTGATATCGGTGGCTGCATAAATCTGGCAAAAGCGTATAATCTGCGCCAATTTGTTCCCTTGGTCTTAGAGACGGACGCTATTTATGAAAATGATTCAGGTTGCCGATATTGAAGTCGCCAACGATTTGCCGATGATTTTGTTGGGCGGCATGAACGTGCTGGAATCCCGTGATATGGCAATGACGATTGCTGAAAAGTATGTTGAAGTGACACGCAAACTGGGCATTCCATATATTTTCAAAGCGTCTTTTGATAAGGCGAATCGTTCTTCTATCAACTCTTATCGTGGTCCGGGTATTGATGAAGGCTTGAAAATTCTTCAAGAAATCAAAGACACGTTTAATATTCCTGTAATTAGCGATGTTCACGAGCCAAGCCAGGCGCTCCCTGCGGCTGAAGTGTGCGATATTATTCAGTTGCCTGCTTTCCTGTCTCGTCAAACAGACTTAGTTGAAGCGATGGCTAAAACTGATGCGGTTATCAATATCAAGAAAGCGCAATTTTTAGCACCACGTGAAATGGGACATATCCTGAAAAAGTGTGAAGAAGCAGGCAATGAAAACCTGATTCTCTGTGAGCGTGGCAGCAGCTTCGGTTATAACAATCTTGTGGTTGATATGCTGGGCTTTGGTGAAATGAAGAAATTTGAATACCCAGTGGTATTTGACGTGACTCATTCATTGCAGTTGCCTGGTGGTACGACCACTTCAGCTGGCGGTCGCCGGGCGATGGTAACTGATTTGGCGCGAGCTGGATTGAGTCAGAAAATTGCTGGCTTGTTCCTTGAAGCGCATCCAGATCCAGAAAATGCACGTTGTGATGGTCCATGTGCATTGCGCCTCGATCAATTAGAGCCATTTTTGATACAAATGAAACAGCTGGACGATTTAGTTAAATCAATGCCAGATCTTGATACCGAATAAAAAATTCGAATTAAAAAGCCGCAAGCAAATTATTGCTTGCGGCTTTTTTTTGTCTTGAGAAAAAGCTTAGCTAAAATAGGGCGAATATCTCAAAGGTTATATGGCTAAAGTCTGTCTCTTTTTATTTGATTTGAGCGTAATCTAGTTATTCATTTCAGGTGTGCAATGCGCCTGGTAGGTTGAATTACTAGTCGAGGTTTCGCTATGGATGGCGTGATCGAAGATGTTGAACAAATGGCTGCAAAATTTGCTAATGCAGATTCTGCGCGAGGATTGCAGTTTACTCTAACTTGCAGCGAACTGGCTGATGATGTTTTTTCAGTGGTTAGTTTTGATGCAGAAGAAAAATTATCTGCACCCTATTGCTGGAATATTTCACTTGCTAGTCGGGATCATGCGATTTCAGCCAACAATGTGGTCGATTTACCGGTTAGCTTGATGATATGGCGCAATGGTCAGTTGCAGCGCAAGGTCTCCGGCATTGTCAGTTATTTCTCTAAGCAAGGCGCAGGCTTACAGCACAGTTTTTATAAACTCACGCTGGTGGCACCGTTCTATCGGTTATCATTACGAACCAATTGCCGTATTTTCCAGCAACTAACTGCCCGGCAGGTCATTGAAATATTGCTAAAAGAAATGGCAATTGAAGATTATGTTTTTGAATTAAAAGATTTTCACCAAAAGCGTGAATATTGTGTTCAGTATCGCGAATCAGATTTAGACTTTATTAATCGGATTACTGCTGAAGAAGGTATTTTTTATTATTTTTCTGCCGATAGTCAGCAACTGATTTTTTCAGATTGTTCGCAAACTTCGCCAGAGCTAGAGCCGTGTTTGTTTAATAATCAAAGCTCTGGCAATGGTAGTCAGCCATCGATACAACGTTTTGAGCAAGGCTTTCAAATAGCGCAAACCGATACCGAGTTATCAGATTATAGCTTTAAGCAGCCTTACGCTCAGCTATTTGCCGAATCTTTGGCAGATAATGCCAGCTATCAGAATAAAAATTACCAACACTTTAATTATCCCGGTCGATTTAAAGATCGAGCTAGCGGCAAAGCATTTACCCAATATCGAATGCAAGCGCTGAGAAATCGTGCTCGGCTAGCTTACGGTTTTTCAGATATTGCCGATCTTCATTGTGGCGGTCAGTTTTCATTAATTGCCCATTCAGTGATCGAGGTGGATCAAAAATGGCTAGTGGTTGAAGTTTCCCACCATGGTAATCAAGCGCAATCATTAGAAGAATCGGCCGCAAATGGCTCGACTGATTATCAGTGTAATTTTACGGTTAGCGAAGGACAGCAAAGCTGGCGGCCAGATCCAGCAAAAGCTCCGCTGGTTGATGGGCCGCAAATTGCCCGAGTGGTCGGTCCGAAAAATGAAGAAATATATTGTGATCAATATGGTCGGGTGAAAGTTCAGTTTCCATGGGATCGTTACGGCGCGAGTAATGAGCAATCTAGTTGTTGGGTGCGGGTGGCTCAGGGCTGGGCCGGTGCTGGCTTTGGCATACTGGCAATACCAAGAATTGGTCATGAAGTGATTGTTGATTTTTTAGAAGGCGATCCTGACCAGCCGATTATTACTGGGCGAACTTATCATGCAGTTAATACACCGCCTTACCCATTGCCGGCTAATAAAACTAAAACCGTGATTAAAACACGCACCCATAAAGGACGTGGTTTTAATGAGCTGAGTTTTGAAGACCGGGCGCAACATGAGCGAATCTACCTTCATGCTGAGAAAGATTACGATTTAGATATTAATCATGATCAGCAAACAACCGTTGGTAATGACCGAACAAAGTTTGTTGGAAATGATCAAAAAGAATTAATAAAACAAGATGAGATTGTTTCAATAGGCCGAAACCGTGATGAAACCATCGAAAATGATCTTACCTTGCGGGTTAATCGCGATTATAAAACACGAATTAAACGCCATTATCAAATTGAAGTGCAAGATCAGCGATTAGATGTTTGCCATGCCAGTCAGCAGCAAAAAATTAAAGGTGATTTTACTGAACTGGTAGAGGGGAAGACTCATCATAAATCGGGGCAGTCGCTGCTGTTGCAAAGCAAGACGATCACTATGACGGCGACGGACAAGCTGATTATTCAAGGGCCTGGCGGTAAGATCACTATCGATAGTGCAGGAGTGACGGTGGACTCGCCACAAATCAAACTCAATGGACAAGTCGCCGTTTCAACCGGTTCAGCTTCCAAATTGGAAGCGCTAAAAAGTGCCGCTGAAACAGGTACGCCGATTGTTGAAAATTGCCTGGATTGCCAATCATGAATGGGCAATTACTTGAGAAGAAAATAAGCTGGTTGGAAAAACAATCTCTAAATGGAAAGTTATATTGTATTGCCGATGGTGCATTAATTTCAGACGTGGTTCAAGCAATGGGTCATTACTTACCGGCTTCGAACATAGTGAGTCTTTTTAAACAATCCGACTACAAATTAGCCAGCAATGGCCCTTGGTTGTGTGATTTAAATGGACTTAAAAGCGATGAGCTTCAGTCGGTAATTCGATTGCTGTTAAGCGATGATCGCCATGCTAAGAGTGTTTGCTGGTTAGCCTCAGATCAACCAATTTTTAAAATAAAGCAGCACTTAAGTGATTATATTTATGCGCTGCCAGCTGAAAATTCTACTTTTATCGAGAGTAAACCTCGCTGGTGGCGTATTTATGATCCTCGAGTATTAGATACCTTTTTAAGCTGTAGTGACGACTCAAAAAAATCTCTTTTTTTGAGTTGCTTTGAATGGGTTGCTTATGTCGATAGTAACCCGTTTCTGGCGGATCAATCTTGGGTTGTTTGGCAACAAGATGTAATCGCGTTATCCGAATCACTCATTGCATTGCCTGAAGATTCATCAGCTTGTTCTGTCGTTTATTCGGTTAGTAGGCATGACTTTGAAAAAGATAAGTTGTTGCCAGTTAGGCAAATGATATTTCCTGATATCTCGAAAGATTTGGTGGTTTGAACATTTGAGCGTTTGTTGGGAGTTTGGTAGTTAAAAAACCTCCAGAAAATTAGAGGAGAATTTAAATGGCAATAGCAGTTGCAGTGCAAGGACACGATCATAAATGCCCGTTATATTCCGGAAAAAAAGCCCATAAAGGCGGCCCAGTTATTGGCGGTGATGGCGGTTTAACTATTAATGGAATCGCAGTGGCGTTAGTCGGGCACCCATGTAGCTGCGAAGTCGCTGGGCCAGATGTCATCGTACAAGGTGCGCCGGGACTAACTGTTAATGGGATTGCTGTGGCGCTCAAAGGTTCGCCGACGGCTCATGGCGGACAAATCACGGAAGGTGATTCGGCAATGACAGTGGCTTAAATAAAAAATGCGAATCAAGGATGATTTATGGTTTATCTACTGACTGATGATGATCTTCAGGTCTTTCAATATCAGCAATTAACAGTGTTACGAAATTCATTAATTGAACATCTGCTGACATTGCCTAACCCGCCAGATGATTGGGCTGTATTAGAACCGGTGTTAATACCACAAATTAGGCTGTTGCGCAGCTTAGGCTTTGTTGAGCTGCAGCACTTAAAGAGAATGATAGAAGCATTGCACTTTATTCCCGGCCTGTTGGGGCAAGCGTGGGTTATTAAACTGCTGAAATCGCCAGCTAAAAAAGAATCGATTAGTAAGCAACTGCAGTTGTTTGCTCAGCGGCAGTATCAAGCGAATAAAGGAGATGATTGTGCCAGTTGAGCAAAAATGCGCATGTAAAAAAGGTGCAGTAGCATTTGTTTTTGTGCCAGGGATTATGGGGAGTCGATTGTATAGTACTGACCGTGAAGATGTGGTGTGGGATCCTGCTGCGGGCTTGCATGGTGAATTATCGGGTAATTTTCTTCGGGAGACGCTGAAAAGAAAACAAGTGCTTGAAGATTTTAATGTTGAGCCTGAATGGTATATGGAAGCAGGCAGAATGCTGAAAAAGCAGTATTATCGATATGTTAAGCCTGTCACCAAAAATGTTAATGAAGCGGTAATACAGGTAGCGAGAAAATTCAGAACAGGTGCCAGTTTATCAGATCTTTTTTTGAAAGACGCAGAAAGCAGAAAGGTATTACTGGTTAACTCTGATTTGAGCAACGGCTATGAAAGGCAAGATGACCTATTGGAGGTGGATGCCGGTAGTAACGATCATTTCAGGTATGTCACAACCGTTTTTCCAGCCGAGATTGAACAAAAGCGAAAGCGGGGGTGGGGAGAAGTTACGTGGGATAGCTATGGTAATTTTTTACATTACCTAGATAAAGAATTATCACAAACCCTCAAGTGGCAAGAAGGATTTCATGGTGTTGAATTTGGTACCTTTTGTGCCGGTTATAATTGGATGCTGAGCAATGAAGTCTCTGGTAAAAGAATTAAACAAAAAGTAACTCAATTTCGACAAGAAATGGCAAAGCAAGCTGAAGTTTCTGAATCAGATGTGCAGGTCATTATGATCACTCATTCAATGGGTGGACTTGCCGCACGTTCGGCACATCTTCAAGGTGCAGAAATTGATTATATGATTCACGGTGCTATGCCAACAAATGGTTCAGCGGCGACCTACCGTAATGCTCACTGTGGCTATGACGGTATAGCAGCTCCGATACTTGGAAAAAATGCTGCAGAAGTGTCTGCTGTTCTGGCTTTTTGCCAAGGCGGACTTGAGTTGCTACCAAATCATTTGTACCAAACTATACAGCCAGATTACAAATGGTTGAAGTTAGTTGATCGTCATAAAAAAGAACATAGTCTGATTGATGCCTATCCAAGAGAGAAAATATATGACTTTTATAAGACCACATCTCAGTGGTATTCATTGTTTTCTGATGAGCTGATATCTGTGGGGGTTGAAAAGATCCCTAGAAACATCGAGCTTGTTAAGAAAAATTACATGAGAAGAATAGTTGCTGCAGGTCGATTTTGGAGTGTTTTAGGAGGAAAGTTTCACAATGATACGACAATGTTTTACTCAGAGAATTCCGAAATGCCATCTTATGATGTTTGTATCTGGTTGGAGCGAGGTGGATGTAGTGGTAATTATTCTTCATGGGAAATAATAAGCAATGATAATCATAAATGGTTTTTTGCTGCAGGGAATAAAGAAGTGGTAAATAAAGAAGAAGAAAAGAACTACCAGGCAGTCAAAAAAGCAAGCTTGCGTTCAAGTTATTGGGCTGGTCGCGAAAGTATAACTGGAAAAATACCAGGTATTTCTTTGATTAAATTGTTACCACCGTGGGCTGGTGGTGATGGAACGGTACATAAAGGATCTGGAAGAGACGTGAGATCTGAAAATGGTTCTTTAATTTCAATTGGCTTGCAAACTGAGGAAGGTCACCAGGCGTTTTTTCTTGATCATCAGGTGTCCAAGGAAATTACATCTCGTATTCAAGAGATTATGCAGGAGACTTATAAATCAAAATGTCAGGTGGCGCTATGAAAATAACGCTGGGACTGTTGTTTATTTTATCTTTGCAAGGATGCGTTAGTTCCATGGATGAACAAATTGATAAAGATTTAGGTTTGGGTTTTAACAACGTTTGTTTGGGGCGCTATCAAATGGACTTGATAGACACGATGAAAATGTCCAGCGTAATGTATGGGAATGGTGATATATCCCTTTATTGGCGCGATCCTGAAGAAGGGGAAAAAGGTATGTTTTCAGGTGATGCTAGGTATCAAAATTGGCTTGACTATGTTCACAGGAAAAAAGGAAATGATGAATTTTTTCATGTTAACTCGACTGAAGGTGTTAGTATTATTGTAGGTTATTCTTTTTTTCATGATGAATTTAATTCCGGAAGAAAAAACCATTTTTTAAATGGGTATTTTTATAAAGATTTCCCTAAAGTGAAAAAATCATTAGGGTTTGACGTGAATGGTGGTGACAGCTACGGTGTATATCCAGTTAAGGATGTAAATTACAAGAAAAAATATTATTTGTATTTAAAAGAAATTTCGATTTACCCTAAGTCGTTGATTTATCTGCTGTGGCCACACAGTCAATTGGGTGTTTGTTTAACGCCAGAATTCACCTTGAATGTTGCTAAAGCAGGCGGAGAAACGCATTACCGTACGGTTTATTGGAATGGCAAGAATGATCGTTTTCAAATGACTGCCAGAGTAATGGAAAGCAGAGAACAATTGAATAAAAAGCGCGGTATGGCGCAGAAGTTATTTGGTTTGTTTGCTAGTAAAAATCTTGATTTGGCCGGGCGAGATGGCCAGCTATTTTTGAGTGATGCGCGCTATGCCGAAGATGGTCTGGAGTTTCGCTGGGTCACCACAGATGCAAAAATTGGCTCAACCGCCAGACCTTATATTGAATTGGAGGGTACGGTGGATATGGCAAATTACCCCAAGCTTAAACAGGTTGGCATGGATGCTAGAGATATTATCGTGATTATGCTGAAAACTTTTCGAGTAAGAGAAAATGGTTTGATCGGAACCAGTTGATTTTTAATTTTTGAAAAGCAATTCGTAAAAATGGGAGCTTTAATAGCTCCCGTTTTTATGATTCATGGTGCTATGCCGACTAATGGTGCTGCAACAGCTTATCGAAATGCCCATTGTGGTTATGATGGTGGTGTAGGTTTTGTGTTAGGTAAAAATGCTGCTGAAGTTTCTGCAATGCTGGCTTTTTGCCAAGGTGGACTTGAGTTGCTAGCAAATCATTTGTACCAAACTATACAGCCAGATTACAAATGGTTGAAGTTAGTTGATCGTCATAAAAAAGAACATAGTCTGATTGATGCCTATCCAAGAGAGAAAATATATGACTTTTATAAGACCACATCTCAGTGGTATTCATTATTTTCATTGAAAATAATGTCGCCTGAGAATGACAGTTTTGATGTGGATAGCTATAGGGATGAGTACGAAAAGAGGGTTGATAAAGTTGCCGATTTCTGGCTTTTTACAGCAGGAAAATTTCATTCTGATACAGTGCTATTTTATTCGGTAAATGCTGATATGCCTTCTTATGATGTTTGTGTCTGGGGAGAACGAGGGAAATGCTCAGGTGATTATATTGAATGGGAAATAATAAGCAATGATAATCATAAATGGTTTTTTGCTGCAGGGAATAAAGAAGTGGTAAATAAAGAAGAAGAAAAGAACTACCAGGCAATCAAAAAGGCAAGCTTACGTTCAAGTTATTGGGCTGGTCGCGAAAGTATAACTGGAAAAATACCAGGTATTTCTTTGATTGAATTGTCACCACCGTGGGCTGGTGGTGATGGAACGGTACATAAAGGGGCTGGAAGAGATGCAAATTCTGAAAGCGGTTCTTTGATTTCAATTGGCTTGCAAACTGAGGAAGGTCACCAGGCGTTTTTTCTTGATCATCAGGTGTCCAAGGAAATTACATCTCGTATTCAAGAGATTATGCAGGAGACTTATAAATCAAAATGTCAGGTGGTGGTATGAGAATAATACTGGCGCTGTTATTTGTTTGTTTTTTACAAGGATGTGCTGGTTCTATGGATGAGCAGATTGATGAAGATTTAGGATTGGATTTTACTAATGTCTGTTTGGGTCGTTATCAGATGGATTTGATTGATACTTTGAAAATGTCCAGTTTGATGTATGGCAACAGATCGGTTTCATTTTATCTTGATAGTAATCTGACTGAAAGTTTGACCTTTGATGGCAGGGAAAGGTTTGATAAATGGTCAAAAAGTATTCAGAAAGAATCTAGAAGGAAGTACAGGGCATACCCGTTGAGTGATGATGTTAGGGTTATTGAATCTGAAACATTTTTTGAAAATAAATATGGCGATGAGGGTGAGAAGTTTTTATTGAAAGGTTTTTTGCTAAAAGACTTTTCATCATTAAATCGTGCAGTATATGCCAGGTTAGCATTGTCTGGCACGGAAGGTAATTTTTTAGCAAGTGATTCTGAATACCGAAATAAATTTAAAAAACTGCTGCATCCGGCGAAAGATGATCTGGATCGTCTACTTCACTTGCCTTGGCCCCACAATCAACTGGGTGTTTGTTTAACATCTGATTTTACTTTAAATGTTGCTAAGGCTGGTGGTGAGAAGCATTACCGAACCGTTTGGTGGAACGGTAAAAATGATCGGTTTGAAATTAATGTAAATGTAATGAAAAACAAAGAGGAGCTCAGTGAAAACTACGGCACGGCACAAAAGCTACTCGGCCTGTTTGCCAGTAAAAGCTTGGATTTGGCAGGGCGATCAGGGCGTTTGTTTTTAAGTGATGCTCGCTATGCAAAAGATGGTCTGGAGTTTCGCTGGGTCACCACAGATGCAAAAATTGGCTCAACCGCCAGACCTTATATTGAATTGGAGGGTACGGTGGATATGGCAAATTACCCCAAGTTTAAACAGGTTGGCATGGATGCTAGAGATATTATCGTGATTATGCTGAAAACTTTTCGAGTAAGAGAAAATGGTTTGATCGGAACCAGTTGATTTTTAATTTTTGAAAAGCAATTCGTAAAAATGGGAGCTTTAATAGCTCCCGTTTTTATGATTCATGGTGCTATGCCGACTAATGGTGCTGCAACAGCTTATCGAAATGCCCATTGTGGTTATGATGGTGGTGTAGGTTTTGTGTTAGGTAAAAATGCTGCTGAAGTTTCTGCAATGCTGGCTTTTTGCCAAGGTGGACTTGAGTTGCTACCAAATCATTTGTACCAAACTATACAGCCAGATTACAAATGGTTGAAGTTAGTTGATCGTCATAAAAAAGAACATAGTCTGATTGATGCCTATCCAAGAGAGAAAATATATGACTTTTATAAGACCACGTCTCAGTGGTATTCATTGTTTTCTGATGAGCTGATATCTGTGGGGGTTGAAAAGATCCCTAGAAACATCGAGCTTGTTAAGAAAAATTACATGAGAAGAATAGTTGCTGCAGGTCGATTTTGGAGTGTTTTAGGAGGAAAGTTTCACAATGATACGACAATGTTTTACTCAGAGAATTCCGAAATGCCATCTTATGATGTTTGTATCTGGTTGGAGCGAGGTGGATGTAGTGGTAATTATTCTTCATGGGAAATAATAAGCAATGATAATCATAAATGGTTTTTTGCTGCAGGGAATAAAGAAGTGGTAAATAAAGAAGAAGAAAAGAACTACCAGGCAGTCAAAAAAGCAAGCTTGCGTTCAAGTTATTGGGCTGGTCGCGAAAGTATAACTGGAAAAATACCAGGTATTTCTTTGATTGAATTGTTACCACCGTGGGCTGGTGGTGATGGAACGGTACCTAAAGGATCTGGAGGAGACGCGAGATCTGAAAATGGTTTTTTAATTTCAATAGGTTTGAAGGTTGAAGAAGGTCATCAGACGTTTTTTCTTGATCATCAGGTGTCCAAGGAAATCACATCTCGTATTCAAGAGATTGTGCGGGAGTCTTATAAATCAAAATGTCAGGTGGTGGTATGAGAATAATACTGGCGCTGTTATTTGTTTGTTTTTTACAAGGATGTGCTGGTTCTATGGATGAGCAGATTGATGAAGATTTAGGGTTGGATTTTACTAATGTCTGTTTGGGTCGTTATCAGATGGATCTGATCGATACGATGGAGATGGCTAATGTGATGTATGGCAACGGGGATATCTCTTTTTATTGGAAGGATCTGCATGAAGGTAAAGAGGGCTTGTTTCTTGGTGATGATCGCTACCAGAGGTGGCTTGACTATGTTCATCGTGAAAAAGGTAATGATAGTTACTATCAGGTAAAATCAGTACCAGATACGCAGATTATTGTTGGTGAGTCTTTTTTTTATGATGAGTTCGGTTCGGGTAGTAAGGATAACTTCCTTAATGGCTATTTCTATATGGACTTTCCGGAAATTGGCAAGTCAGTTAATTTAAGTGCGATTGGTGGCGACTACCATGGGGTTTATCCTGCTGCAGATAAAGTTTATAAGAGAAAGTATGAAGATTACCTCAGAGATATATCTGTTCATCCTAAATCGATGCGTTATTTACCATGGCCGCATAACCAGCTAGGGGTCTGCTTAACTCCTGAATTCACATTAAATGTCGCTAAAGCGGGCGGTGAAACTCATTATCGTACAGTGTACTGGAATGGTAAAAATGATCGTTTTCAGATGCTTTCCAAAGTGATGCGAAACAAAGAAGAGTTAAATGAAAACTACGGCATGGCACAAAAGCTACTCGGTCTTTTTGCCAGTAAAAGCCTGGATTTGGCAGGGCGTTCAGGGCGTTTGTTTTTGAGTGATGCTCGCTATGCAAAAGATGGTCTGGAATTCCGCTGGGTGACTACTGATGCAAAGGTTGGCTCAACCGCCAGACCTTATATTGAATTGGAGGGCACCGTGGATATGGCCAATTACCCCAAACTCAAACAGGTTGGCATGGATGCTAGAGATATTATCGTGATTATGCTGAAAACTTTTCGAGTAAGAGAAAATGGTTTGGTCGGAACCAGTTGATTTTTAATTTTTGAAAAGCGACTCGTAAAAATGGGAGCTTTAATAGCTCCCGTTTTTTTTGTTCAGCCAATATTTATTCTTGTGGGCGATATGGCCCTAAAGCGGTTAACTGCTCAAGAGTGAAGCTCTTGGCTTGAGTTGCTCCAGAGCTTTGACTTTCTTCGTCTGCTGCAGGTGCTTCGCCGCCGATGCCGGTTAAGGCGATCATTAATTCCCAATACAGTGACTTACGCTCAAGTTCTGCAGGGTCAGCTGCTTCGAAGTGACTTTGTAGTGGCTGGGTTTCATCAAGCAATATATTAATGAAGTTGCCTAGGTGCATCATTTTTCCGTCACCATTATCGGTGCCGGTGATTTGAGTGTCGGTAAAGTCAAGAATACTGGTGCAATGACTTTCATTGAATGGGCGAAAATATGGAATAAAATAGGCCATGTTTTCGTATTGGTCATAAATATCCATTAGATTTTGTTGGTCTTCACCCCATAGTCGGTGGATTTCTTCGTCACCTGGTTGAAGATTAAAAAACCGCTCATAGGAATAACCAGAATAATTAGCGTCACGGGTAAATTGAGTGTGAGCTAATCGATCTTGTGGCCAAGTGATAGCCAATGCTTGATTTATATTACCGATATTATCGGTTGAAATACCGGGAATATCAGCAGATACGGCATTAAGCATGGTGGT
Organism: Pelagibaculum spongiae; assembly: GCF_003097315.1. NCBI lineage: Bacteria > Pseudomonadati > Pseudomonadota > Gammaproteobacteria > Oceanospirillales > Pelagibaculum > Pelagibaculum spongiae. The sequence continues at coordinate 174,178 of NZ_QDDL01000001.1, read as the reverse complement.
GATATTCCAGCTATCGGCAATTTTCTGATGTAGTTGCCAGCTATTATCACCTAATTGAGCTGGATATAGCGGGCCAGAGTCATTTAGCATAAATCCGATTCTTGGATTGATGTGCTTTCGCAATGACTGGTAATGAGCCAGCGCGCCAACGCCACCGGCGCTGCAACCATAAGTCATCATTCGATCAACTTCAGTGAATTTCTGTTTTAGCCAGCCAATAACTCGTAATGTATTGGTTGCGCCAGCGTGCTTCCACTGTAAATCAGGGTTTTCACCAGTAGGATCTGGGTAGCTGAGCTCTTTATCTCCGGCGAACACATCGCCAGTACAATAAGGAAGAAATACCTTGTTCCACTTGGCTGGCTCGGTTTTATGCCACGGGTGATTTTGCAGCACCATTGGAGATGAAGCGCCCCAGAAACTGCCGCCATTATCCATATCAAGGAAATTCATAAAATTGTCGGTAATGCCGTTGGGGTTAGCTGCGCCACGGATACCATTTTGACCGGTGCAACTTTCGTAATCCCAGCAAGCACCGCCACCCTGAAAGGCGATTAACAAGTCATCGCTCTCGGCATCTAGGTTTACAAAAAATTTGTATTGGCTGCCGTCACCGCAATAAGTGTCGGCTAGTTCAACCCTTTGCCAGTGGCCGGGTTTTACGGATTCTTCGAAAAGAACTTCTACAGGTTGATTGACTAAATCAATGGGTGGAGTGTCGATGTTGCCGTCACCTTGGCTATTTTTCGAATCGCTCTGATCTGACCCTGCGCAGGCCAATAGAGAAAAGCTGAGGCAAATGGCGAGCAAATACTTCATCACAATTCCTTTTGTTGTTTTTATTGTTATTCAACAAAGTTAACCAGTTATCGAAATTGAGGTAATGCAAAATAAGGCCAGATTACAGGTCATTGGCGGCAAACCGTGTGCTTTGGTATCAATATTTTCTCGACAGGGTTGATAGATGATTTTTTTGACTTTTTGGAAGCTGAGTTATTTAAAGCGGTGGGCTATTAAGAGAGAAGAAAACAGCAAGCAAAAAAAAGCGAAGCCTCATGGCTTCGCTTTTAAATTTGGCTCCCCGAACTGGACTCGAACCAGTGACCCAATGATTAACAGTCATTTGCTCTACCAACTGAGCTATCAGGGAATGCTTGGTGCTTTTTAAGGGCACAAAAATATTCTACTTGCTAATCGAAGTGGGTCAAGTGAATTGAATCAATCTGTGACAAGAAATCTGTTGTATTTGATTTGTTGCAGGTTGTATTTTTGTATACAAAACAAGATGTGTATCAAGAGTGCTGGTTCGATTTTTTAGGTGTTAATCGTAGGTCACCTTGAGCGCAGCGAAACGTGACAATAAAAATTGTCGCCATTCGCTTTACTCATGATGACCTACGGAGCTCGCAATTTTTCGCTAGGTTAGGTTTCTTAGGTCAGGAAAGCTAAATTAAACTTCCAGTGCCTTACGAATTCTTGCCAATGCGTCATTTAAAATCGCTTCTGAAGTGGCAAATGACAGGCGCATATGACCCGGTGTGCCAAATGCTGAACCAGGAACCAATGCCACGCCGGCTTCATTTAACAGATACTCTGCTAAATCGAGATCATTCTTAAAGCCTTTCTTTTCCATTGCTTCATGGAAGCTAGGGAAGCTATAGAAAGTGCCGTCAGAAGGGATCGCTTTTACCCCAGGAATTGCATTCAAACCGTCCAGTACCAGCTTGTGGCGAACTTCAAAGGCTTCCAGCATTTCTTTAACGCAATCTTGCGGGCCGTTAAGTGCCGCTTCTGCGCCCCACTGGGCAATTGAGGTTGGGTTAGAAGTGCTTTGTGATTGAATCTTTTTCATAGAAGCAATCAGCGGCTGAGGGCCAGCGCAATAACCAATTCTCCAACCCGTCATTGAATAGGCTTTAGAAACACCGTTCATTACAACGCATTGGTCGTAAAGCCCAGGGCAAGCATTCAAAATGTTGGCGAATGGCTCGTCAGCCCACAAAATATGTTCATACATATCGTCGGTGGCAACCACTACATCTGGGTACTGAAGCAGTACTTCGCCCAAAGCTTTCAGCTCGGCTAATGTATAAGCCTTGCCGCTTGGGTTAGATGGACTGTTGATGACCACCAGCTTAGTTTTTTCAGTGATTGCTGCAGCTAACTGCTCTGGAGTGATTTTAAAAGCCTGTTCAACCGGGGCTTCTACAACAACAGGAACACCATCAGCTAATAGCACGATATCTGGATAAGAAACCCAGTAAGGCGCAGGAATAATCACTTCATCGCCCGGATTAATCAGCGCTTGGGTCAGATTGAAAAAGCTTTGCTTGCCGCCGCAAGAAACCAAAATCTGATTGGCTTGATAATCAAAACCATTGTCACGCTTGAATTTGTCGATGATTGCCTGTTTTAGGCTTGGGGTTCCATCAACCGGGGTGTATTTTGTTTTGCCATCGGCCAGCGCTTTAACGGCGGCTTCTTTGATATGATCTGGCGTGTCAAAATCCGGTTCTCCTGCGCCTAGTCCAATAATGTCCTTGCCAGAAGCGCGAAGCTCAGCGGCACGGGCAGTGACTGCCAGGGTGGGGGATGGCTTGACGTTTTTTACTCGATTGGAAAGCTTCAGGTTCAAAGCGGCATCCTCATACTGCGGGTTAATGGAAACGAAACCGTTCGATCATACGAAGATATGATGCGCTCGGCAAACAAAACAGGTGGTTGTATATCGTGAGCGGTGTATTCAAGCTTCATTCAGATTTTAAGCCTGCAGGTGGTCAGCCTGAAGCAATCAAACAATTATTAGAAGGGCTGGACGATGGTTTGGCTAGTCAGACTTTGCTAGGTGTGACCGGTTCAGGCAAGACCTACACCATCGCGCAAGTCATCGCCCAAACCAATCGGCCGGCCATTGTAATGGCGCCAAATAAAACGCTGGCGGCGCAATTGTATGGCGAGATGAAAGAATTCTTTCCCGAAAATGCGGTTGAGTATTTCGTTTCTTATTACGATTATTATCAGCCAGAAGCCTATGTGCCCGCGTCAGATACTTTTATCGAGAAGGATGCATCGATCAACGAGCACATTGAGCAAATGCGTTTGTCGGCCACCAAAGCGATCATGGAAAGATCCGATACCATTATCGTCGCTTCGGTTTCGGCAATTTATGGTTTGGGTGATCCTAAGTCTTATATGTCGATGATGCTGCATATTTCAGTCGGTGAAAAAATTGATCAACGGAAAATTCTGCGTCGACTGGCCGAGCTGCAATACACTCGAAATGATGTTGAGCTTGGTCGGGCCAATTACCGAGTGCGCGGTGATGTGATTGATATTTTTCCGGCGGAATCGGAAAAAGAAGCGGTTCGAATTGAATTATTTGATGATGAAATTGAACGGCTCAGTTGGTTTGACCCCTTAACCGGCGAATCACTTCGCAAAGTAGGGCGATTAACTATTTATCCGAAAAGTCACTACGTCACACCGCGTGAGCAAGTAATGGCGGCGATTGAAACCATTAAAGCCGAACTGGCCGAGCGATTACCGATTTTAGAAAAAGCCAATAAATTGGTCGAAGCCCAGCGTTTAAATGAGCGGGTGAAGATGGATTTGGAAATGCTGACCGAGTTTGGTCATTGCTCGGGCATCGAAAACTATTCGCGCCATTTAAGTGGTGCAGCGCCGGGCGAGCCGCCATCAACCCTAATTGATTATCTGCCAGATGATGCGTTGATGGTGATTGATGAATCCCATGTCATGATCGGTCAAATCGGTGCCATGTACCGTGGTGACCGCTCGCGTAAAGAAACCCTAGTGGAGTACGGTTTCCGTTTGCCATCGGCGTTAGACAACCGGCCGCTTAAAATTGAAGAGTTTTGGCAGCGCTGCCCGCAAAGTCTTTTTGTTTCGGCAACTCCGGGTAATTACGAGCTGGAAAATGCCGGGCAAACGGTTGAGCAGGTGGTTCGGCCAACCGGCTTGCTCGATCCGCAAGTTGAAGTGCGACCTGCGACCGGTCAGGTAGATGACGTTTTAGGTGAAATTCAATTGCGGATTGAGTGTCAGGAGCGAGTAATCATCACCACGCTGACCAAACGGATGTCAGAAGATTTAACTGAGTTTTTAGCTGAAAGCGGTATTCGGGTGCGTTATTTGCACTCAGATATCGAAACCGTTGAACGAATCGAAATTATCCGTGATCTTCGTTTGGGCGAGTTCGATGTACTGGTTGGAATTAACTTGTTGCGCGAAGGTATCGATATTCCTGAAGTCTCGCTGGTGGCGATATTTGATGCCGACAAAGAAGGCTTTCTTCGTTCAGAGCGTTCGTTGATTCAAACCATTGGCCGGGCGGCGCGTAATCTGCAAGGCAAGTGTATTTTATATGCCGATCGGATGACCGATTCGATGCGCAAAGCGATTAGCGAAACCGATCGCCGCCGCATCGTCCAGCAAGATTATAACGAGGTGCATGGCATTACGCCGCGTAGCATTAAAAAACAAATTACCGATGTGATGCAGCGGGTCGGTGGTGGCAAGGGGCGGAATAAAAACAGTAAAAAACGTTCCGGTGCCGTGGCAGAAACTGCCGCCCAGTACATTGTGCATTCGCCAGCAGAGCTAGATAAGAAAATTGCCCAGACCGAGAAACAAATGCTGGCTCATGCCGCTAATTTGGAGTTTGAGCAGGCGGCAAATATGCGTGACGAATTATCTGAACTCAGGCAGTTACGGCTTGCTCTTTAACGAACAGATCATGGTGGATGCAAAAGAAAGTGCTGGCAAATACGCCAGTTTTGAGTTCGAACAGGCAGCAAATATGCGTAATGAATTAACTGAACTCAGGCAGTTATGACTCGCCCTTTAACCGGTACGTCATGAAGGGTGCAAAAAAAAGTGCTGGCAAATACGCCAGTTTTGAGTTTGAGCAAGCAGTCAATTTATCTAATGAATTAACTGAACTCAGTCAGTTACGATTGGCTCTTTAGTGGGTAAGTCATGAAGGGTGTAAAAGTAAAGTGCTGGCAAGTACGCCAGTTTTGCATTTGAGCAAGCGGTTAATTTATGTAATGAATCATCTGAGCTCAGGTGGTTACGTCATGCTATTTAACGATCAAGTCATGAAGGGTGCAAAAAAGGCGCTGGCAAAGGCTTGCCACGGCGAGGCGGTTTCATTATAGTACGCCTCGCTCCTGACGGAACAGGCATTCTATTGTCGCCTCAGCGAAGCAATCTAGGACTATAGCTCAGTTGGTTAGAGCGCTACCTTGACATGGTAGAGGTCCCCAGTTCGAATCTGGGTAGTCCTACCAAATTTTAAAAGCCCGCTTTCGCAAGAAAGCGGGCTTTTTTTGCTTTGTTTTATTTTTGATGGCTTGAATTCTATTGCTTAGACATTCTCGTAGCTCACCATAACCTGCAAACCATGTCATTCCTTTCCCTTCGTGCAAATACCGCCATCTTTCAAAAGCAAGGTCAGAGTTTTAAAGTAACTTATGTACGTCCCATTCGAATTTTTTTACATGTTGCCGTAACTGTTGAGATAGTTCTTTGTATTGTTGGGATTGCTTTGTTATGCGAGACATGTCATCTCTGATAAATTGTTTAGTTTCATCAGTTAATGCAGAAAACAACTCAAGTAATTTGTGTCCTTTGATTTCATGGCCTGTTTCCAATGCATGTAAATACTTCATCTTTATTTCAAGGCTGAATGCGCCGTTGATGATGTAGGAAGCTATGTATTCAGGGTTTGACCCTCCTTGTGTCGCAGATGGGGTGAAGCAGCGGGTTTTTCCTTTTGAGCAAGCGATGATGGGGAGGTATGGAATCTTGTCCTCAGGCATTCCGGTTAATTTTTCTAGAATTGCCATTGTTCCTTTGTGTAAACGGTTTGCGTGAATTTCCATCGATTCTATATTCATCTTTATGTCTTATTGGCTTTACTTGTATTGGTATTTTATTGAACAATATCTGCCAAGCATAATTTAATGTATTGTTTGTCGTGTTGGTGTTTTATTTTTCTAGCTTTAATTTTAATGCTTTCAAAAAATCATCGCGAGAAGTTGGCTCTAGCCATGGGAAGTGCCCAGACTGTTCTATTTCGTGAGTTTCAATGTCGTCAATATTCTTTCGTAAAAAGGCAAATGTTTCTTTGCAGGGAATCGGGTCGCTATCGCCATGAAATGCAATTACCGGAATTTTGATGGCTTTTAAAATGCCTGGAATTTCTCCAGCATCGATGATGTCCCAAATAGAATTTATACTTTCGAGGAACGTTGTGAAATTCCACTTTGTCGCCGGGATCAACTCCTCTGTTTTTGGGTTTAAGTGATAGAACGGGCTGGTTAGTGCTAGGCGCTGCTGCATTAAAGAATTTCTGTTTTCTACCGTCAGCTCTTTAGTTAATTCTTTGCCAATTAGAGCGAGCTTCTCCTTAGTCGCTCTGTTATATCTGGCGTTTAAGGTATCGCTATGCCAATCACTGATCTGCTGATTAAGCGCTGCAGTTGAAAGCAGTATGATTTTTTCAATCTTCTCTGGATGCTCGGAAGTGGCAAGTAGTGCCAAGTTAGCGCCCCATGAATGACCAATAAGAATAACCTTTTCTTTTTTGGAGTGCTTTGAAATTAAATTGGCTAAGTCGGTAATATGGCTCGCCATGGTTACTTTTTGGTTGGCGGGTGATTCAAAGGTGCCTCGCTGGGCATAATCAATAATTTTGTATTGATTCTCGAGTAGCTCATCCAAAGACTTCATATAACCAAAAAGAGAAGGGCCGCCGTGGATCAAGATGATGGTTTTATTTCCAGAGCCGTATTCATTTGCCAGCATGCATTGTCCTTTGTTGAGTGAGTGGTGGTGTGCTAGCTGCAAGCATCTTCTTAATGCGTGCTCGTTGACTGGTTGCTTACGCTACGATAGCATTAAATTAATCGCCGATAAAAATAAAAGTAAATTTTGCAAGGTTTTCGCGTGGAGCGCAGACAGCTTGCCTGCATTTGAATGTAAAGCACTTATCTTTCAATGGATTGTGCTTTCAGCACTTTGCAGGCTGCCCGCCTGCGCTCCCAGTAGAGATACTGGCTGAGAGTGTCATTTACAAGCTTTCAGTCCGTAACACGAATTCTCCGAATATCTCGTCTTACCCAAGTAAGGTTATTCCAAATTTCCAGGTATTGTAAAAATGAAAAATAATAATATTTCAATATTGAATTCAACCGGGCGCTTCAGTCGTGAGGTACGCGACAGCATTGCTTTAGTTGCTCAGCAGTCGCTGGCTTTGATTGGTGAGCACTTTGACTTAAGTGATGTAGATATTACTTTTAGCCCCTTTTATTCAGATCCCGCGCCTTCAGGTATTGGCGGTTATGCGCTTTCACCCTTTAGATTAGAAATTCTAATTGATTGCAATAGAGAAGATATCGTCGAAGCAATAAATAAAGAACTCCGCTCGGTGCTGGCCCATGAAGTTCATCATTGCATGAGAATGGCTGTAGTTGGTTCTGAAAATTCGTTGGCTGATAACATTATTACCGAAGGCTTGGCCTGTTATTTTGAAAGGAATTTTAACGGCGGTGTAGTGTCTTCGCTTTTCAATGATATGAGTGAATTGAACTGGCAAGATATTTATCGAAAAATGAAGCCGGAAATAAACAGTGAATCTTTTAACTTCAATCTTTATTTTTTAGGTGCAGATGTCGCGCAGTATGCAAAATATGCTGGCTACTGGGTTGGGTACAACTTGGTTAAGCGTTTAGCTGAAGAAAGAGGGTTGGACGATTCAGAACTTATGAAATTGCCGGTTGAGGATTTCTTGCTCTAGTTTTTCTGCGTGCTCAGATAAAAAAAGAGTATGCCGAACAAGCCGATTTGATGGTCAATCAGCTTGTTCGGCATAAAAGTAATAGTCAGATTACTTTGGTTTCAGGTGTGACTGGCTCTTGAGAGGGTTTAGTTGCAATCTGAATTTTGTTGATGCATTTTTGAAAGGCTGGCAGGAAGTTTTTTGAAAGATCAAGCGACGTTTGCTTTGTAATGTGATTCCAGTCCCACATGATGTACTCGCCATTTTTATCTGTGACATCAATAGAAGTGTTATTTCCATACATGACATTCAAAGGGTCCCAGGTGCAAGTGTTAGAATGCTTTTTATTTAATTCGTTATAAACCATATCTTGGCGACGCCTCGTGTGTCGGTCTTGCAAGGCGGACACGTTGCAAACGCTAGAGCCTAAGTATTCAACCTGTAACTTACATGAAGGGCTTGTTGCAATTGTTGCCATGAGTGGTGTGTCTCGAAGTAAAAGCGAGACGCCTCCAGCGTTGGTGATCTTATTTTGAAATTCAAGATAATGCCTTTTAAAGGCGAGTGATTTTTTGTTTTCTTTTACAATCTCTTGTAGTGGTATGTGTTTGTCTCTTGAATTGTTTAGTCGTCCACGGTGGAAAGCTAAAGCTACTACGTCTCCAGGTTTGATATTTTCAACTATGTACTGCATTGATTTTGATTTTTCATTTCTGTTGATTATACCATCAATAGAGCCGTCATTTATAAATCTGACTTGATATGAAGTCTTTGCCAGCGCTTTGTTAGCCATAAAATAAAACTGCGCGGCATGAGAATCGCCTATTAGATAAAATGCTTTCGGCTTGTCGTTGTTTCTAGTCGGCTCTAAGCACTCTTTTACTGGATCTTTCTTTTGGCTGAGGTCAAGTTCTCCGTGGCAATCTACATCATCGCCCCAAGGTATTACTGGTTCAATTTCGTATAAATCAGCAATTATGTTGTTGTAATTTTTTGAAAATCTTGGGGCGTATGAAGATATTGAAAGAGCTGCGAGTACCATTAAAGTAACATAGAGTGACAGTTGCTTTTTTAAGCTGAAACTATATTTGATGTTCCGGAGAGGGCGTTCAACTAAATAATATGAGCTGATTGAAAAGAATAGGATTAGTACGATGATCGCTGGAGCGGTCTTTCCTTGTAGCCCAAGGGTGTGCTTTCCAAGGACCAAGATTGGCCAATGCCAGATATACAATGAATACGATAGGAGGCCTACCCAAACCATTGGGCTGCATGATAATAGTTTGCTAACAATAGTCTTTGAGTGGCAGTCGCTTAAAATAATTAAAGCGGATGTTATGACAATCAGGGGTGTAGTGAATGCTTGATATTCTTCTGGAAAATAAAGGCATGCCGTCAGGCCAAATAATGCGACCCAGCTGGTCAAAGGGTTCTCGAAAATCCGCATGCCTTTGTTTTTATTGATATAGGTATAATAGGCTAGGCAACCTACCCCCAGCTCCCATAACCTGAAAGGCAATAGGTAAAAGCTAGCGCTTTTGTCTGTTATTTGGGTTATTTCATAGCCTACAAATGACGCTACCATTAAGATTAAAAGCAAGGTTGTTCGATAGCGGCTTAATTTTTTTCTTGTGCCTAGAACTAATCCTGAAAAAATAAGCAGCGCTGGGTAAATTAAATAAAACTGCTCTTCTACGCCTAGTGACCACATATGGGTGAAAGGGTTGAGGCTGCTGTCTAAAGAAAAATAATCACTTGATTTCCAGTATAAGTAATTGTTAGTCATGCCAATAATAGACATGGCTGCAGTTTTAAAAATCAGTTTTTCAGGTCTTGTTACGAAGATGGCAATGGCTGCACAGGTGACGAGAGTGCAGACCACCAAAGCAGGGAAGATGCGTTTGAATCTTTTAAGATAAAAATCAACTAAAAAACTTTTAGTATTATTCCAGCGGGTGTTGTTTAAGTAGTTTGTAATTACAAACCCAGATATTACAAAGAATACATCTACTCCTAGGTACCCGCCTGGCAATAGGCCTTCATTAAAATGGAAAATGATAACTGCCATAACAGCAATTGCCCTTAATCCATCAATATGCGGGAAATAAATTTTATTGTGCAAAAGATCCTCTGTATCGTTATGGTAAGTAGTACAATGGGAGGGTCGCTTTCCCTTCAAAAAAAGGGGGGTGCAGAAAATATCGTGCCAAATATTTTCAATAGCGTGGTGTGTTAAAAAATAGCGTGGTGTGTTAAAAATTGAATCTATCATTTGCTGTAGATTGTAATCAGGCGGAAATCTATTTTCCAGCACTAAAGATCTCCAGTGTGAAAAAAAAGGGAGCGGTTTTTTTCATATTGACGATTTAGTCGTTCAATAGTGGAGGGGGATAGTTAAAATCGATTGTCTGTAGCTAATGCTTCATAAATTATTGATTTATTTAATGTAAATACATTCACTTGTACGCGTGTTGTGTTTGACGCGATTGGTCGTCAAGCTTAGATACATTGAAAATATTTATTGGTAATCTTGAATAGATGGTTGTTCTTTCAAGTTAATTTGTCTTTTGTGTCATAGGTGTGTGTGACTTACTATCGATGCCGTTTTTGATGTGGTAGCAAGGTCGAGTTGGCAGCGGTTGTTTCAGAGTGTTTGCGGTAGTTGTTATCTTGACGGTTCGTATGGTTCTGTTGTGGTTGGTCATACCGCCAATGATTACAAAGATTGCAGTTAATAGATGAAGCGAAAATGCAGCTTATCGAGTTGTATTGTCAGGTTACTACAACCCCAAGGCGGTTAATTACGCTAGTTTTGTAGTTGTTTGGGCTCCGTAGCTAACAAAACCGTTCGGTTTTTCGATTATTTGCATTTATTTAGGCCCAGCGGGCAAAACAATCACTCAGTTGGATTGCGCTTTAGACCGCATTTTATATAGAATCCCCTCCCTTGTGTTTTATTTGAAAGTCTCACCTTAGTTAAGGATCAAGCAAGTATGCCTGTAGTTACTCTTCCTGACGGTAGTCAGCGCAGTTTTGACGGGCCGGTAAGTGTGATGGATGTTGCCATGGACATAGGTCCAGGTTTGGCAAAAGCCACAATTGCTGGTGAAGTAAATGGTGTTTTAGTCGACGCATGTCACACCATTACCACCGATACTACGCTGAGATTAATTACCGCCAAGGATCAGGAAGGTGTTGAGATCATTCGCCATTCCTGTGCTCACCTGATTGGTCATGCAATAAGGCAGATCAAGCCGGGCACCAAAATGGCTATCGGGCCAGTGATTGCTGATGGCTTCTATTACGACGTAGAAGTACCAGAATCTTTCACTCAGGACGATATGGCTGCGTTGGAAAAGCGTATGGCCGAGTTGATTAGTAAAGGCTATGACGTCGTTAAAAAAATGACGCCAAGAGCTGAGGCGAGAAAGATTTTTGATGATCGTGGTGAAACCTTCAAGGTTCGCCTGATCGATGATTTAGATGAATCTATCACTGAGATGGGTCTCTATTATCACGAAGAATATGTCGATATGTGTCGTGGCCCGCATGTGCCAAACACCCGTCACTTAAAGCACTTCAAATTGATGAAATTGGCTGGCGCTTACTGGCGCGGCGATGCTGAAAATGAAGTGTTAACCCGTATTTACGGTACTGCCTGGGCAGATAAAAAGCAGTTGAAAGCTTATATCTTGCGTTTGGAAGAAGCGGAAAAACGCGATCACCGTCGTATCGGCAAACAGTTGGATTTATTCCACTGGCAAGAAGAAGCGCCTGGAATGGTGTTCTGGCACGCAAAAGGCTGGAGTATTTACCAATCTTTAGAAAGTTACATGCGCGGCAAATTAGCTGAGTATGACTACGAAGAAGTGCGTGCCCCGATGATTCTTGATGTCGGTATGTGGGAAAAATCAGGTCATTGGGATAAGTACCAAGACAACATTTTTGCTACAGAATCTGAAAAACGTACCTACGCAGTAAAACCTATGAACTGCCCAGGTCATTTGCAGATTTTCAATCAAGGTTTGAAATCTTACCGTGATTTGCCATATCGTATGGCGGAATTTGGTATTGTTCACCGTAATGAACCTTCTGGTTCTTTGCATGGCCTGATGCGCGTTCGCTCATTTACCCAAGATGACGCGCACGTCTTCTGTACTGAAGACCAGATCCTGCAAGAAGTATCTAACTGCATCAATATGGTGTATGACGTTTACCGTGATTTCGGTTTCTCCGAAAACATTGAAGTAAAACTGTCTACTCGCCCTGAAAAGCGTATTGGTTCAGACGAAGTTTGGGATAAGTCAGAGAAGGCACTGGCTGAGTCTTTAGAAGCCAATAATGTGAGCTATGAGATTCAGGCAGGTGAAGGCGCTTTCTACGGCCCTAAAATTGAATTTACCTTGTTCGATTGTTTAAATCGTGCATGGCAGATGGGCACCATCCAGCTGGACTTCTCAATGCCAGGTCGTTTGGGTGCTTCATATATAGATGAAAATAATGAACGTCAGACGCCCGTTATGATCCACCGAGCTATTTTAGGTTCGCTGGAACGTTTCATTGGTGTTTTGATTGAACACTACGCTGGAAAGCTGCCAGTTTGGTTGGCTCCAGTACAAGTTGTTATCGCGAATATTACCGACCGTTCAGCCGAAGCAGTGACTTCAGTCGCCCAAACCTTGAAAAAACAAGGTTTCAGGGTCGAAACAGACTTGAGAAACGAGAAGATCGGCTTTAAAATCCGCGAGCACACATTGCAGCGAGTCCCTTACATAGTTGTAATCGGAGATCGCGAAGCTGAATCTGGCGAAGTTGCAGTCCGTACCAGAGAAGGTAAGGATTTTGGAACCATGAGCCTTGACGCTTTCGCTCAATTGCTGCGAGATAGCAATGCCCAACTTGGGCGCAAACAGGAGGATTGATCCATTAGCGTGCAGAAGAAGGCTCGTCTTAACGAGCAAGTAAAGGTGCCAACCATTCGTTTGATTGGCCCTAACGGCGATCAGATTGGCATAGTAGAAACTCGAGAAGCATTAAAAGCTGCTCGTGATGCGGGATTAGATCTTGTTGAGATCTCTCCTAATGCTGAGCCGCCAGTCTGCCGGATCATGGATTATGGCAAGTTCCAGTTTGAAGCTAAGAAGCTTAAGAGCGAACAGCGCAAGAAGCAAAAGCAGGTTCAGCTGAAAGAAATCAAATTCCGTCCTGGTACGGATGAAGGGGATTATCAGGTAAAACTACGTAACCTGATACGTTTCCTTGATGAAGGGGACAAAGCGAAAATCACTATTCGCTTCCGTGGCCGCGAGATGGCTCACCAGAATTTAGGCATGCAATTGCTTAACCGGGTTGAGAAAGATCTCGAAGAGTATGGAACCGTTGAACAACGGCCCAAACTTGAAGGTCGCCAGATGGTGATGGTGCTCGGTTCTAAGAAAATGAAGAAGTAACGGTTTCGACTGTTGCATTGTTAAATACGTAGTAGAGGTTAGTATGCCAAAACAAAAAACCCATAGCGGTGCCGCCAAGCGTTTCAAAAAAACAGCTTCTGGTGGTTACAAGCACAAGCAGTCGCATTTGCGTCACATCCTGACTAAAAAGAGCTCCAAGCGTAAGCGCCAGTTAGGCGATCTCGCGATGATTAAGAGCTGCGATAATCGCAGCATTAATCGTATGTTGCCTTTTGTATAAGCCGGGGAAGTAGAAGATGCCTAGAGTAAAACGTGGTGTGACTGCCCATGCGCGTCACAAAAAAGTATTGGCGCAAGCCAAAGGTTACTACGGAGCACGTTCACGTGTTTATCGCGTAGCTGTTCAAGCGGTAACTAAGGCAGGCCAGTACGCCTACCGTGACCGTCGTCAAAAGAAGCGCGTTTTCCGTGCTTTGTGGATCACCCGTATTAACGCAGCTTCGCGTCAATGTGGTTTGAGCTACAGCCGTATGATCAATGGCCTCAAGAAAGCTGATATTGCTATCGACCGTAAGGTTCTGGCTGATATCGCTGTTCATGATAAGGCTGCTTTTGCTGCTATTGCTGAGCAAGCGAAGGCCTCTCTGGCCTAATTTGTTCGCATAGTGCAAATTAAGTCTTGCCTGGCGTTGATCTGATTCGTTTTTTTCGTCTTTTGAACAGTGTCAGGTGAAGTAGGGGAAGGGCTTAGGCTCTTCCCTTATTTGTTTGGAGAAAACCATGCAACAACTACAAGCCATCCTTAAGGCTTCGCTTGAAGCGGCCGAGTCCTCACAAAGCATTGTCGAGCTGGAACAAGTACGTGTTCAGTATCTTGGCAAAAAGGGTGAGTTGACTGGGCTACTGAAAAGCCTTTCTGGTCTGTCAAAGGAAGAAAAGCCCAAGGCTGGGGCGGAAATCAACAAAGCCAAGCAGCAACTGCAAGCTCAGCTGCAAGTTCGTAAGGAGCTGTTGCAGCAGGTAGAGCTAGATGCACGTCTTGAAAAAGAGCGTCTGGACGTTACCTTGCCAGGTCGTCACGTAGAAAACGGTGGTTTACACCCGATTACACGTACCCTGGAGCGAATCGAAGATTTCTTTGCCAAGGTTGGTTTTGGCATTGCTGAAGGTCCGGAAATCGAAGATGACTATCACAACTTCGAAGCGCTGAATATTCCGGCGCACCATCCGGCACGTGCTATGCACGACACCTTCTATTTTGATGCGTCAACTGTATTGCGTACCCATACTTCTCCGGTTCAGATCCGGGTAATGGAGCAACAGTCAGCGCCGTTGAAAGTAATTGCACCAGGTCGCGTTTATCGTTGCGACTCAGATTTGACCCACACACCGATGTTCCACCAGGTAGAAGGCCTGGTTGTCGATCGCAAGACCAGCTTTGCCGAGCTTAAAGGTCTGTTGGGCGAATTTATGAATGTTTTCTTTGAGAAGGAATTGGAAGTTCGTTTCCGTCCTTCTTATTTCCCGTTTACCGAGCCTTCAGCTGAAGTTGATGTTCAGTGCGTAAGCTGCGCCGGTGAAGGGTGTCGGATCTGTAGCAAGACCGGTTGGTTGGAAGTGCTGGGCTGCGGCATGGTGCATCCTAAAGTTCTGACTGCTGCGGGCATCGATCCGGAACAATACAGCGGCTTTGCATTCGGTATGGGTGTTGAGCGATTGGCGATGCTGAGATACGGCGTTAATGACCTACGAACGTTCTTTGAAAACGATTTACGTTTTCTTGAGCAGTTCAAAGGCGGTCAGTAACCCAATTCAGGAAGACAGAAATGAAACTGAGTGAAAAATGGCTTCGTCAGCTGGTTAATCCTGAAGTAGATACTGATCAGCTGATCTCGCAATTAACCATGGCCGGTTTGGAAGTCGACGCAGTAGAGCCTGCTGCAGCTGACTTTTCTGGTGTTGTGGTGGCAGAAATTATTTCTGCTGAGCCTCACCCTGAAGCTGATAAGTTACAAATTTGTCAGGTGAATGCCGGTGATGAAACGGTGCAAATCGTTTGTGGTGCGCCCAATGCGCGTGCTGGCTTAAAGGCGCCATTAGCCAAAATTGGTGCGGTATTACCGGGCGATTTCAAAATCAAAAAAGCCAAGCTGCGGAAGGTTGAGTCCTTTGGCATGCTGTGTGGTGCAGACGAGCTGGGCTTATCTGATGACCGCGATGGTTTATTTGAATTGTCTGCTGATGCGCCGGTTGGTGCTGATTTGCGTGGCTACCTTGAACTGGATGACCAGTGCATCGAGGTCGATTTAACGCCAAATCGTGGTGATTGTTTAAGTGTTGCTGGTATTGCTCGCGAAGTCGGTGTTTTAAACCGTGCGCCAGTTGAGTATCAGGACATTGAAGAAATTTCGCCTGAAATTGATGATCAGCTGTCGATTGAATTGTTGGCACCTGAAGCTTGCCCGCGTTATTGCGGCCGCATCATCAAAGGCATCAAGATTGATGCAACGACTCCGGTTTGGATGCAAGAACGGCTTCGTCGTTCCGGCGTTCGTTCTATTTCGGTAGTTGTCGATGTCACTAATTATGTGATGTTGGAGTTAGGTCAGCCAATGCACGGCTTTGATCTAGCTCAGATTGAAGGCGGTATTCGGGTTCGAATGCCAAAAGTTGGTGAAAAACTGACTTTACTGGATGGTAAAGAGCTGGAATTAAAGCAAAATACCCTGATTATTGCTGACCACGCCAAGCCTTTGGCTTTGGGTGGCATTATGGGTGGTGAACATTCGGGTGTGGCAGACACTACTCAGGATATTTTCCTAGAAAGTGCCTTCTTTGCCCCGATTGCGATTGCTGGTAAAGCACGTGGTTATGGTTTGCATACCGATGCATCTCATCGTTATGAGCGTGGTGTTGATTTTGAATTGCCAAAACTGGCAATTGAGCGTGCAACCCAGTTGATAATTGAGATTGCAGGTGGTCAACCTGGTCCAGTGACTGAAGCAGTAGCTGAAGCGCATTTGCCGACGCGTGAGTCGGTTAAATTCCGAGCAGCACGTTGTTGTCAGCTGCTAGGCGCTGAGATTCCTGTCGATGAGATGGAAGAGATTCTTGAGCGTTTGGGCATGTATGTTGACTATCAAGGCGAAGATGTTTGGCAGGTAACGCCTCCAGGCTATCGCTTCGATATCGCAATTGAAGCCGATTTAATTGAAGAAGTTGGGCGAATTTACGGTTACGACCGTTTGCCTGTCTGCTCATTAAAAGGCGATATGACGCTTCAGTTAAATCTTGAAAAACAAGTACCTTTGCGTGCGATTCGTCGTCGCATGGTCGGCTTGGGTTATCAAGAAGCAGTGACCTATAGCTTTGTTTCTCCAGAGATTCAGAGCAAAATGGATCCTGAATTAGAGCCGGTGGCGTTGGCTAATCCGATTTCTGCTGATATGGCGGTGATGCGGACTACCTTGATGGCAGGTTTGGTGCAGGCAATGCAGCATAACTTGAATCGTCAGCAGTCGCGGGTTCGCTTGTTTGAAACTGGCCTTTCGTTCCGTAAGGAACAAAATGGCGAGTTAATGCAGCGCCCTATGTTGGCAGGTATTATTTGTGGTCCTCGTAAGCCTATGGGCTGGAGTAACGATAAGTCTTTAGTGGACTTTTTCGATATGAAGGGCGATCTGCAAGCATTACTAGAAATGTCTGGTCATGCGGAAGATTTCACCTTTGCGACTGCAAGTCATCCTGCGCTTCATCCGGGGCAGACTGCACGTATTATGTTGGACGATCAGCCGGTTGGATGGCTCGGTGCTATCCATCCGCGACTGGCTAGTGAACTGGATCTCCCGTTGGGCGTGTTTGTGTTCGAAATCGAGCTAGAAGCACTGCAAAATGGCCGCGTTCCGGGGTTCACCCCAGTTTCGAAATTCCCGGAAATTCGCCGGGATCTGGCGCTAATTGTTCCAGATACACTGCCTGCGCAATCAATTATTAATTGTGTGCAGAAAAATGCCGGATCTCTTTTAAAAGAGGTTCGAATGTTTGATATCTACCAAGGCCAAGGTGTTGCTGAAGGTTCATTGAGTATTGCAATTACTCTAGTGATCCAACATCAGGACCGTACTTTGGAAGATGACGAGGTTAATCAGTTAGTAGATACCGTGATCGGTAAGCTAACTGAGGATTGTAAAGCTTCTTTGAGGGATTAATTCCATGGCATTGACAAAAGCCGCATTAGCGGAAAAGCTATTTGATGATATAGGTTTGAACAAGCGCGAGTCGAAAGATTTCGTTGAAAGCTTTTTCGAAGAAGTAAGATGCGCACTGGAAGAGGGTGAGCAAGTAAAGCTTTCCGGTTTCGGTAACTTCGATCTCAGGGAAAAGAACGAGCGTCCAGGACGGAACCCAAAAACAGGTGAAGAGATTCCGATAAGTGCACGTCGGGTCGTTACCTTCCGTCCAGGCCAAAAGCTCAAGGCCAGGGTAGAAGAATATGAGGGTGCAGTCGAGTAATCTACCGGTTATACCGGATAGAAAATACTTCACAATTGGGGAAACCAGTGAACTTTGCGATCTAAAATCTCATGTTTTGAGGTATTGGGAGCAAGAGTTTCCTCAACTGCAGCCGGTAAAGCGACGGGGTAACCGTCGCTATTACCAGCGACATGATATCGAGCTGATTCGTAAGATCCGCTCGCTATTATATGAGCAAGGTTTCACCATTCATGGTGCACGCCTAATGCTCAATAAGAAAAAAACCAAAACTGTTGCAGCATCGATAGCCGAAGTTTTGGCAAAAGAAGTTGTGACGGAAACGGCAAAACCTGTCGAATTGGAGACAATTGCGGCAGAATCGACTGTAAGTGTTGAGTCGGAAAGTATTGCAAGTCAGCAAGAAAGTGTTCAAGAACGAAATCAAGAAAGAGTAGAGCAGCAGACCGATTTGGCACTGGAGAGAACGTCAGCTTCAGGTATTTCCATTCCGGTCGATCCGCAGTTGCGACGGCAACTCATTGAAGAGCTTGATAGCGTTATCCAGCTTCTCAAAAAATAGCGGAAACTCCTTTGCAACCGGTGTCCCTTTGGGTATTATTCGCCGCGTTGAACTCGGGATGTAGCGCAGCCTGGTAGCGCACCTGCATGGGGTGTAGGTGGTCGGAGGTTCAAATCCTCTCATCCCGACCAAATTAAGGTCTTTTTTTGAAAGACCGAAAAAAGCCTTCACAGTAATGTGAGGGCTTTTTTGCGTTTAGCACAATATTTTTCTGGAGATTACAGTGGCTGATCTAGATAGCGGTTATCAAAATCGATTTGGTGGAATGGCTCGTTTATGCGGTCAAGTCGGCCAAAAGGTTTTGCAATCTAGCCATGTGATTGTGGTTGGTATTGGTGGTGTTGGCAGCTGGGTTGCTGAATCTTTAGCGCGCAGTGGTATTGGTCAAATTACCCTGATCGACCTAGATGATGTTTGCATTACCAATACTAATCGGCAGATTCACGCGCTGAAAGATACTGTTGGCCAAAGCAAAGTTCAGGTGATGGCAGAGCGGATTGCTTTAATTAATCCCGATTGCAAGGTGAATCAAGTTGAAGAGTTTGCCGACCGAGATAATTTATTCGAGCTGTTTGATGTCGGCGCAGATTATCTAGTCGATGCCATTGATGCCGCATCAGTGAAAGCCGCGATGATTGCTTGGGCTAAGCGCAACAAGCTTCCCGTAATAACAGTGGGCGGTGCTGGTGGCCAGCTAGACCCGTTGCAAGTTGTGGTGACAGATTTAAGCAAAACCATTCAAGATCCACTGTCGGCAAAAGTCCGTTCACTATTGCGTCGGCATTATAATTTCACTCGAAATACTAAGCGACGCTTTGCCGTGGAATGTGTGTCATCGACAGAACAGCTGCAATATCCTCAAGCAGATGGCAGTGTTTGCGGCGTTAAATCGGCAATGGAAGATGGCGTGCGCCTAGACTGTGCCGGTGGTTTTGGTGCCGCAAGTTTTGTCACTGCCACCTTTGGCATGGTCGCGGCTTCTCGGGTCGTTAATAAGTTAATTCAGAAAACTAAGTAATTGTTGGTGTGATTTAGTCGATCTGATTAATTTTGCGCTTTGATTTCTGAATGCGCTCGTTCAATTATTACTTTGGCAATCGCGGTTAATCCGCTGGCGCGGCTAGGGCTTAATTGTTTTTGTAGCCCCAGTGTTTGCATATAATTAGCCAAATCAAACTGAATAATTTGCTGGCTACTTTTCTGATTGAATGCCGCGAGCAAAATACAGCCCAATCCTCGAACTAGTTTAGCTTCCGAGTCGATTAATATTTGCCACTGATTTTTCTGATTTAATTCCATGATTAGCCAGCTTTTGCTCTCACAAGCAAAAATTCTAGACTGATCATTTTTTTGCTCATCAGCCAATGTTGGTAATTGTTTAGCAAGCTCGACTAATAATTTAATTCTTTGTTGCCAAGCTTTGGCTTTAGCAAACTGCTGTTCAATTTCTGCAGTATCGATGCTTTGACCAAAAACATGTTGAGGAATGCTATTCATTCGGCTAATAACTCCATTGCCTGTTCTAGGGCTTCTGCTAATGCGTTAATTTCGTTGGCGGTGTTGTAAGGGCCAATAGAAACCCGAAGGCAGCCAGCTAGGCCAAGGCTTTCAATTAATGGCATTGCGCAATGATGACCACTGCGTAGGGCAATATTCTGTTCATCAAGAATCATGGCAATATCGGCGGTATGAACGCCAGTAATGGCAAAAGCCTGAATTGATCCGGTGTTCGGCGTTAAAGCACTCACCCCGTCAATTGCGGTTAATTTTTCGCGGCATAATTCAGCTAACTGCTGCTGCCAATGTTCAATAGCTGGTTGATTTTGGCTTTTCAGCCAATTAATTGCGCTGGCCATGCCCAATGCGCCGGCAATATTGGGGGTGCCAGGCTCGAATCGGAAAGGCGGATTTTGAAATTCGCTGTAGTCACGGCAAACTTGGCGAATCATCTCGCCGCCAAATTGTACGGGTGGTAATTGCTCTAATAATTGGTAACGACCATAAAGCGCGCCAATGCCAGTAGGGCCAAATAGCTTATGGCCTGAAAATGCCAGAAAATCGCAATCGAGTTTTTTTACATCGATAGGTAAGTGAGTGATCGATTGTGCTGCATCGATTAAAGTAATTGCATTAATTTTTTTTGCATCAGAAATTATTTTTTCAATTGGATTAATGCTGCCAATGGCATTAGAAATATGACTGATTGCAACCAGCTTAGGTCGCTGTTCCAGTATTTGCTGCCAGCATTGCATATCTAACTGATTGTTCTTATTTAGTTCAATCCAACATAGTTTTAATTGTTTGCGTTTTGCCAGTTGCTGCCATGGCACCAAGTTCGCATGGTGCTCCATTACCGAAAGCGCAATTAAATCGCCGGGCTGAAATTGATTTTCTAATAATTGCGCCGCCAAATTAATTGCTTCAGTAGTGCCTTTGCTGAAAATAATTTCTTCAGGTTTCGCCTTAATAAATTGAGCGACTGTGGCGCGTGCCGATTCAAATTGCTCGGTGCTTTTACTAGCCAACCGATAACTAGCGCGATGGACATTGGCCAGCCCGGATCGCCAAACTTGATCCATTGCTTGAATAACCGACAATGGTTTTTGGCTCGTCGCTGCACTATCAAAATAAATTGGAAAATCATCTTCAGAAAAGCAAGGGAATTGATCTCGCCAAGGGCTTGAGTCCGGCATATCCAAAATAGAAGCTTGGGATTGTTTTGACATATTTGATTGCGGCTTTTGAGGCATGAGGAACCAGATAAAGATTTGGCCAAAGGCGATTGCTGCGCGATAAGCGCGGATCATGCATCAGCAATAAAGTGAGATCAAGCCTTGTCAGATCAAGGCCGGTTTGCCTGCAATAAGCTGAGCGCGTTTAGCGTTTTTTAATTGATCGGGCGGCGAGATCAACCGCAGTGGATTGAAGTTGCAGCTCTGAAGATAAATCTAGTAAATAGATATTTGGAGCCTGTTTAAATGTATGGCCACTGGCTGCGACATGAAACTGACCCTTTGCCGTGGTGTGTTGCTGAAAAAGCCACAAAGGATCGCTGTTGCTATTTTGGTTATCTGAAAAGTGGCCGTCTGAAAAATGGCTGTTTGTGGATTGACTGTCTGGAAAGTTCGGCTGATCGAGATTGAATTCAAGGCTTTTGGGATCTTGTGAAAATCCTTTGCCGATTAATTTTAAACGGGCTTCTTTAGCGACCCATAAATCAAAAAATAATTGCAGTGGATCAGATGATTGCTCGAGTTGTTGGGTTTCTTTGCCAGTAAAGACAGTGCTGGCAATTTCAAACGGATCAAGCTTATTATTGCACCATTCAATATCCAGCCCGCAGTCTCCATTAGGATTGACTAGTAGGCCGATTAATTGTTGGCTGTGGCTTAGATTGAAACCGCATGATGGTTGTTTAAGCTGTTGCTTTAGATAGGGCTTGCCGTTGTCAGTGATTGCTAACTGCCAAGCATCAAACCAATGGTCAAATAACAGCTGAATCAACAAACGACTGATTTTAAATTCCTGTGCAGGTTTGCTGGCAAGTCGCTGTAATTTTTGTTGCTGTTCCGGCGCAAGCAGTTGATCGGAAGATTGCAACAGATATTGGCCAAGTCGACTGTGCTGCTCAAGCAGAAAAATGGTGGGCGTAATGGGAAATGCTATGGGAAATGCTAATGGGTGTTTGATAGTCACTTGCGGCTACTCAAAAAAAAGCGCTTATACCCATCGTACTTGAAAACGCTCGGGCGTTGACTGCTTTCGCTCACCCCAATCACTCATAACCGTAAGCTCATGGGGCTTCGCTCACTTGCCGCCTACTAGCATCTCCAATTACTTTGGGTATAGGCAAAACAAACCATCGCTACTGCTTAGCTTCTGCGATGGTTAATCATATTGATGTGAAAACTATCAAATAATGATGGGGTTTGTTCAAGCGCTATTTTAGCGAGTGGCTAATTTTCTTTTGCTTTGAGCTTTAAAATGCTAGCGCTGGGCTGCTCTGGTTTGCTGAGTGATAGGCACCAATCTCGTAATAATTGGTTTGGAATTACCGGCGCATTGGTCGGGTCATGGTATTGAGTTTGAAAATTCAAATAGGTCTTCCAGAGATAACAAGGCGCGGCTTTATCATTGAGCATGTTCAGTAATTGGTATTCATCATCTTCGCCGTAAGTCTGCCAAACCGTATCTATTAAAGCATTCATTGCACTGAAAGCTTCATTTTCCGGTAGGGTTTGGCCGGTCGGCTCAGATTTATCTTGCAACGGGCTTTGTAGCAGCATGCGATTGAAGCGAAGGTCGGCGGGTAGATCTTTAAGCGTGATATACCAATAAATAGTATTGATGAGTGGTAATTCTTTGGCAGCATAAACTGGTTCACGGATGAGCGGTATGTCATGAACTGCCATATGCCAACCATGCGTCAGAATCATCAATAAATTCAGTTTAATTGCATTGATTGCGATACCTTCTTTCTCACTGCGTTCAATCAGGGCGTTGGCTAAGGCTGAGGTCGCGACCATTCCGTAATGAGGTAAAAGGTGTTGCGGTTCGGCTCGATATTTATCGAGGTTGGTTGTGTGCCAGTCCATTGGATACCAGAATTGTTTGACTTGGTTATAAGCGTAATACCTCTGGGCGGAAAGTTAGAAAAATCGAGGTAGGAAATTCCTAAACTGAGATCTGCTGGGTATCCTTTGGCGAAAGCCAAGATGTTTGTTAGGAGAGCGGAATGTTGGCAGGCATACTTCTGGCCGGTGGTCGATCCAGCCGGATGGGACAAAATAAAGCATTACTGCAATATCAAAATCAGCCGTTGCATCAGCATATGGTCGGACTTTTGACGCAGGCAGGTGCAGGGAAGGTGGTGGTTAGTGGCTTGCCTGAACATCAGGGGTATGTGCCAGATCGTGTTGAGGCGCAAGGGCCTATTGGTGGTATAGATGCCTGTATCCAGCAACTTGATACAGCAGAATATGTGCTGGTTTTGCCAGTGGATATGCCGTTGCTACCAGTCGCATGTTTAACCCAATTAGTTGATCAGTTAAAAGCAAATGCCAGTGGTGTTTGCTTTGAAAAATACTGGCTACCTTGTGGCCTGCGAAATGATGCGGATTTAAAACAGCTGCTTACAAAATTAATGGCTTCGCAAGACGGCCGTGACCGTTCAATGCGAGCGCTTTTGAAAGGTCGCGAGTTAACTCAACTGGATTTAACTGCAGATCATCGGCGATTTATCAATGCCAATACCCCAGGCGAGTGGCAAACTTGTTTGGAGTTTGATCAAGGAAAAGAAGCATGACTCGATTGACCCACTTAGATGAACATGGCAAAGCCCATATGGTTGATGTGGCAGATAAGCCGTCAACTACTCGAACCGCCTGTGCCCAAGCGCAAGTCACCATGAGTGAGCAAGCTTTTCAATTATTAAATGAAGGCACTCACAAAAAAGGTGATGTGCTGGCTGTTGCCCGAATTGCTGGCATTCAAGCAGCTAAGCAAACTTCAAACTTAATCCCTTTGTGTCACCCGTTGATGTTGACCAAAGTTCAGGTTGATTTCGAGCTTTGCCCGCCGAATCAGGTAAAAATTGCCACCCTGGCCAAATTGAATGGCCAGACCGGCGTTGAAATGGAAGCTTTGACCGCAGCGAGCGTTGCTGCATTGACGATTTACGATATGTGTAAAGCAGTTGATAAAGGCATGGTTATTGATGGCGTTCGTTTGTTATCAAAATCAGGCGGTAAAAGTGGTGACTATCAAGCAGGCTCAGGTGGCGTAAATGATTAAAGTACTTTTTTTCGCTCGATATCGTGAAGCTTTAGGATGTGAAAGCGTTGAAATGCCAGCGGTTGATGATTTGACGGTTGCCTTGCTTAAGACGCAACTTTCCGAGCAAGGTGAAAAATGGTCGCAAGTTTTATCCGAGTCTCGAGGTTTGGTTGCAGTTAACCAGCAAATGGTTAAAGACAGTCACCTCATAAAATCGGGTGACGAAGTTGCATTTTTCCCTCCGGTCACCGGAGGTTAATGATGATTTCAGTGCAGCTGGAAGATTTTAATTTGGGTGATGAGTATCAGCAGTTATCTGATGACTCTGAAACAGGTGCAATTGCCACTTTCGTTGGAAGAGTGCGTGGTAGTGAATCCGGTTCTGGAATTGATGCGCTTTACCTTGAGCATTATCCAGCGATGACACAAAAATCTCTGGAGCAAATTGTTGAGTTAGCAAAGCAGAGATGGAATTTATTACAAGTGCGGTTAATTCATCGCTTTGGAAAACTGGAAGCAGGCGCACAAATTGTATTTGTTGGTGTCAGTTCTTCCCATCGCTCTGATGCATTTGCCGCTTGTGAGTTCATCATGGATTATTTGAAGACCTCAGCACCGTTTTGGAAAAAATCAATTTCTGATGCCGGAGAAACTTGGGTTGATGCCAAGGAATCGGATCAGGACCGCGCTTCTCGTTGGGACTGATTTTTCAGTTCCGGCGTTTCACCTCTAGTTTTTACCTAATTGGTTGTCAGCTATTTTTCGGCCTTGCAGCTTGCTTTTTGCTGATTTTTGACTATTCCAGTGTAAGGGTTTTGTTGGCTGGGCTGCTGGTTTGATTTCAAAAACCACGTTCAGGCAATTTCCGCTAGTTGTTTTCTAGTAGTTCTTCTTCGATAGAACCTAGTAGCCAAATCCGTAACTAATAAAATAGAAGTCCATAGGGGATAGTCCAGTGAACTGGCTTTTTGCTTTTTTTGATAAACATCCCGATCTACCTCAATTGCTGGATCAGCAACCCATTTACGCCGATGAAGATCTTAAAGTTTCATATTCTGGCGCAGTAATGATTCGAGACGATGAAAGCATTTGGCTTGAATTAGGCCGCCGTTTGAAAACCCGAGCAAAAAAAATCACCAGCTATGAAGTGCAATTTCAGCGCGCTTTGTTACTTAAAGCACTTAGTTGGAGGGTTGGCCCAGATAGCTATACCAGATTGAAGTCTTCTTTTGATAAATTATCAGAGGCGCGCTTACATATTACTAGTGTGGTAAAGGGCGCGGCAGAAAACGAAACAATCCCGCTGCTTGAGTTAATTGAAATGCCAATGAAAGGTGAGTGGTTGGTTCAAATTAACCAACAAGCTTGGGAAATTTTGGCGCGAAATACAGATGAAATAGCAAAAGCCAGCTAATTTGTTGTTGACGACCACGTTTTTGCATTTTGTTTTTAATGTATTTGCCAATTGGGATTGTTATTCGCGGCGGCATTCTTTACATTTCGTAAGTATAAGTGGACGAATTTAAGGCGTTGGCGCAGAGCCAACGTTTCGGCTTGTTAAGGAGAATTCAATAATGAAAAAAGGCTCTTTTCTGAAAAGGAGTGCAGTTGTTGCCTTTAGTGTTCTGCTAATGGCGGGCTGTGGGGGTTCTGGGGTAACTGATACGACTTCTGGTGGTGGAACAGATGGTGGAACGGATGGTGGAACGGTTACGCCGCCGACAACACAACCATTTGCTACTACCTGTGTTGGTACGGGATCTTCTGCGACACTTGGCTTTGTCAATTTTGACGGCGCATCTTCTTTGGAGTTAGCACAAAAAGGTAGCCAAAGTGATAATCGACCTCAAAGTTCTACTGTTGTTTTTAGTGCGTGCAGTGAGGATGGAACACCTGTTGCTGGTTTGACTGTTTCTTTCAGTCTTAGTACTTCATCAGGTGGAATTGCTATTAGCCAAGCATCGGCAACAACAGATGCTAACGGACAAGCCAGCACCACTATAACCAGTGGAACAACAGCAACTGCGTTTATTCTTGCGGCATCAGTACAGCAATCATCAATAACTGAAACTAAGAACCAAGTATTTACCATTGGTGGATCAGTGCCGGATGCTAATTCCTTTTCGTTGTCACAGGCTGCGACTAACGTCGATGGCTATGAATTCGATGGCGCAACTGCAGGGATTAATATTCGATTGGCTGACCATGTAAATAATCCAGTTCAAGATGGCACGCCAGTTAGTTTCATTACCAATGGTGGTGCAATCCAGTCAAGTTGTCCAACGGCCCTTGCTGGAGGAACTGCATCTTGTTCTGTTACTTGGGAAAGTCAAGATCCGCAGCCTTGTTATTACGAGCAAGTGACCTTGAGTGCTGCTCAAACCGGTCTCACAGGCATTGATATTAATGAAGCTGTTGCTGTTTGTGGCCGAGCTGCCGTTTTAGCGTGGACTGAAGGCGAAGAATCGTTTAATGATCCAAACCAAAATGGTGTCTATGATGCTGGTGAAACAGTTATTGGCGTTAATAATCAGCCAGGTGGTGATTTAGCTGAACCTTATCTGGATGTGAATTTTAACGGTCAATATGATATTGCTGAGGCATTTGTTGATGCAAATGGCAATAGTGCTTTCGATCCAAGTGAAACTTACACTGATTCAAATAATAATGGTGTTTATGATTCAGCTGAGCCGATTGTAGATCGTGATGGTGATGGCACTAGAACGGCCGGGGATGCGAAATACACAGGTTTGCGTTGCGAAGAGACAAATGCATCTTGTACTAGAGGAACATTATTCCTTTATGATCAAAGAACCGTTGTTATGTCGGGTAGAACGATAAATGCACGAATTTTGCCAGCAAGTGCTAGACCTATAATCCAGGCAGCAGTTGCTAGAAGTTCATATGCTCAAACTATTGCTATCTTGGATAAGTTGGTGGCTGAAGCAACTCCTTATACATATGGGGATGAACTTACACTGTTGGTTCAAGATCAAAATGGCAACCCTTTAGCTGCTGGTACGACAATAGCTATTGCTGCTGAAGATGTTGACATGATACCCGCTGCACCAAGTGCAACTCTGGGGCAGACGGCTACTCTAGAAAATGGACAGTCTTGGTTGAACTTCACTTTGGTTCAGCCAGATGGCGGTAGTGGAACGCCTCCAGAAGAAGGCACTCTGACGGTGACTATTACTGTTTCACGAGCTGATAGTGGTGTCTCTACGCTGGCGATTACATATGTAGTTGAAGATTAATTGTATTGAAGAAGAAGCCCCGCATCGCGGGGCTTTCTTTTGCCCTCACATTTGCTTACCCTTCCTTGATGCTGTTTTCATAACAAGACCAAATGCTTCCTCCTGATTATCGCAACAGTATTGCCTTTAAACTGGCTCTTAATATTTTGGCTTTCAGTGCGCTGATCACTGTGCTGGCGACTGGGCTACAGTTGTATCTGGGTTATGAAAAAGACCGGGCAACTATTGAGCGCAGGTTAAATGAAGTTCAATTTAGTCATCTCGGTGCGATATCTTCTGCTTTATGGAATGTTGATGAGCAGCAGCTCAATTTGCAACTGGAAGGCATTCTAAAAATTCCTGAAATTCAATATGTCGAGCTGGCAACACCCTATGAGGTAATCTCTCGGGGCGTGCCTGCTGAGGCAGATCACCTCGCGTTACAGCGCACTTTCTTTGTCATGGATGTACAAGGCGGCACCGAATACCCATTGGGTGTTTTGCATTTAACCGCCAACATCGAAGCAGCCTGGACGCGTCTTAAAGATCAGATGCTGACCACGTTTGTTGCAGAAGCATTAAAAATATTCTTGTTTGCCGCATTTTTGATTGTCATGTTTCAGCTGATGGTGACCCGGCATTTAAATGATATGGCAGCTTATGCTCGGCGGTTAGACATTCATCATTTAGATCGTGAGTTAACCATTCGCGGCGGTCGGCGCAAAAAAACCGGGTTAGATGATTTAGATCAGGTAGTCGCGGCGATTAATACCATGCGGGTCAATCTGGGTGCTGAGTTGGAGCGACGGCTGGAAGCACAAAGTCGTTTATCAGAGCAGCGGGATTTGTTAAATAACATTATCTCCAATCTACCCAGTGCGATTTATTGGAAAGATCGAGCCAGTCACTATTTAGGCGGCAATGAAAATTTTGCCCGCTTGGCAGGTGTTAGTAGTTCTCGGGAAATTGTCGGTTTAACTGATGACGAGTTGAATCTGGCGCTGCCGGTGTCAAAGCACCAAGACCAAAAAATTATTGAAACCGGTCGGCCACGAATTAACCGTGAAGAAAGTTTCGTTAATGCCGAAGGGCGAATGGCGACCTATCTAATTTCTGAAGTGCCGATTCACGATAAAGCAGGCCAGGTAATCGGTATCTTGGGCATTCATACGGATATTAGTGAGCGCAAAGAAACTGAAGAACGCATTCGCGATCTTAATCATAATCTGCAAGTTCAGCTTCGCGCTGCCGAACGCGCTGAACGTGAACTAATTCAGATTAAAAACTTCCTGAAAAATATCATTGATGCCATTCCTGCTGTGTTAGCGGGTGTTGATACCTATGGCCGGGTGACGCATTGGAATCGTGCTGCAGAAGTGTTGTCTTTCCGGCGAGAAGACCAAGCGCTTGGCCAACCATTACATGAATTGCTTGAGCCTTTAAGCGGTGAGATCGGCAATATCATTTCCTGTATTCGCCAAAAAACACCGTTGTTGCGGCCAAAACTGCAACATATTGATGGTGATACGGTTCGTTATTATAACTTTGCGGTTTATCCGTTAGACGGTCAGGGATTTGAAGGTGCGGTAGTTCACCTAGAAGAAGTGACCGACCAGGTTCGCCTGAAAGAAATCATGGTGCAAACCGAGAAAATGATGTCAGTTGGCGGTTTGGCTGCAGGCATGGCGCATGAAATCAACAATCCGCTGGGTAGCATTTTGCAAAGCACGCAAAATGTTGAGCGCCGATTAAGCAGTATATTGCCGAGAAACCGTCAGGTAGCCAAAGAGCTTGGGCTAGATTTGCTCAAGGTTGAGGAATATCTCAAGCGCCGCGATATTTTGAAGTTTCTTGCTGGTGTCAGAGAGTCTGGCGAGCGAGCATCGACCATTGTTCGAAATATGCTGGGCTTTAGTCGTCGCAGTGAAGGCAATCATACCGAAACCGATATTCATCGATTGCTTGATCGGTCAGTTGAATTGGCGGCTAATGACTATGATTTGAAAAAACATTTTGATTTTAGAAGCATTGAAATTCAACGAGAATACGATGTAGATATTACTACCTTGCCGTGTGACCCAGGTCAGATAGAGCAAGTCGTTTTAAACCTGCTGAAAAATGCCGCACAAGCAATGGATGGAAGAGTCGATCATCCGAAAATAACCATGCGAAGCACCAAACTAGAGGGTAAGGCACGACTTGAAATCGCGGATAACGGGCCGGGAATTACTGAAAAAATTCGCAGTCGAATTTTCGAACCCTTCTTTACGACTAAAGCAGTCGGTATTGGAACCGGGCTTGGTTTGTCGGTTTCTTATTTCATTATCACGGATATTCATAGCGGTACTATTCGTGTCGATTCTCAGCCGGGGCAGGGCAGTTGTTTTATCATTGAGCTGCCCTTATCTAAGTAGTTCGTTTATTTGTGAGACGTTGTATGTCGCTGCAAGCCATGGTTCAAAAAATGAGCCGAGAAACCTATCTTAATATCAAGCAATCGGTTGAAACCAGTCGTTGGGCCGATGGTAATTATTTATCAGCAGAGCAAAAACAGCATTGTATGGATTTGATGCTGGCTTGGGAGCAATTACACGGTGAGTCGCTTACTCGTACCAAATCAGAGCTAGGCTGCAAAAGCGTGATGCCTAAAGCTGAAGTAGTGCCGCAAGTCATCAAATTGAGTGACGAATAATGAGCAATCGTCAGCCAATAATGACGATTGCTTTTATTGCTGCGTCGTTATTGTTGAGTCTGCCATTTCTGGCGCTCAACCAAAATTGGCCGTTTCAATTCTTTGCCATCTCGGCTTACCAGAACAGCCTTTCTGCATTTGATCAGCCGTGGCGTTTTGTTACCCCGATATTTTTACATTTCTCAGCACTGCATCTGATTTTCAATATGTACTGGCTGTGGGAATTTGGCCGTCAAATTGAAAGAATTCAAGGCCGATATGTATTACTGGGATTGGTTGTAGTAACTGGGGTTATTTCAAACCTGGTTCAGTATTATATGACAGGGCCTTTCTTTGGCGGTTTTTCTGGCGTGCTGTATGGATTGCTGGCTTGGTTGTGGCTCTGGCAAAAGCGCGAACCTTGGTCTGGCTATTTAATTCCTTCCGGTTTAATGACCATGATGCTGGTTTTTCTGGTGCTTGGTTGGACTGGCTTACTAGGTAGTATCGCTAACTTTGCCCATCTTGGTGGTTTAGTTGTCGGTGCCATTCTTGCTGCAGCAGTTCTGGCTTTTAGAAAATAAAGCCAGAATCCAACTCGTTATCATCCCTCGCTTTACTGCCTTCATTTATTGTTGCCTCTAATATCTTGCTTGCCAGTTATGACCGTTCGGGCATAATGCTGACATAGTGTCGAAATAAGAGGCATAACAATGACACACTCGAAATATCCGAATTTGCTGCAACCGCTCGACTTGGGCTTCACTCAATTGAAAAATCGGGTGCTGATGGGCTCGATGCATACAGGCCTTGAAGAAAGCCTGTTTGGTCGGTTGGATAAAATGGCCGCATATTTTGCTGAACGCGCCCGTGGTGGTGTTGGCTTGATGGTCACGGGTGGTATTGCGCCGAGTTTGGCTGGACGAGGTGCGCCGACTCACGCTCAAATGACCAATAAACTCCATGTCTGGAAACATAAGGTCGTTACCGATGCAGTTCACGCAGAGGGCGGTAAGATTTGTATGCAAATTTTGCATACTGGACGTTATGCCTATCACCCGCTGGCTGTTGCACCTTCCCCGATTAAATCACCGATTAGTCCTTTTAAACCTAAGCCAATGTCAGGCCGTAAGGTTGAAAAAACCATTGATGACTTTGCTCGTTGTGCTTATTTGGCTCAACAGGCGGGTTATGATGGCGTTGAGGTAATGGGCTCGGAAGGTTATTTAATTAATCAGTTTATTGCTGAGCATACTAACCACCGCACCGATGATTGGGGCGGAAGTTATCAAAATAGAATTCGTTTTCCGCTGGAAATAGTTCGTCGTATTCGCCAAAGAGTCGGCGAAGAATTTATTATTATTTTCCGCTTGTCGATGCTCGATTTAATCGAAAAAGGCAGTAGCTGGGAAGAAATTGTTTTGCTGGCTAAAGAACTAGAAAAAGCCGGTGTGACGATTATTAACACCGGTATTGGCTGGCACGAAGCGCGCGTTCCAACCATTGCAACCATGGTGCCTAGAGCAGGTTTCAGCTGGGTCACTAAAAAGTTACGCGGTGAAGTGAATATTCCGCTGTGCACCACTAACCGAATTAATATGCCGCAAGTAGGTGAAGATGTTTTGGTTCGTGGCGATGCCGATATGGTGTCGATGGCGCGTCCATTCTTGGCTGATCCCGATTTGGTCATCAAAGCCGAGCAAGGCCGTGAAGATGAGATTAATACTTGCATCGGTTGTAACCAAGCGTGCCTTGACCATGTCTTTAAAGCCAAACGTGCATCTTGTTTGGTCAACCCCCGCGCTTGTTACGAAACCGAACTGAATTATTTGCCGACCACCAGCAAAAAGAAAATTGCAGTGGTAGGCGCCGGCCCTGCTGGTTTAAGTTGCGCCACAGTGGCTGCTGAGCGAGGTCATGACGTGACTTTGTTTGATGCAGCACCGGTTGTTGGCGGCCAATTTAACGTGGCAAAACAAATTCCTGGAAAAGATGAATTTTCAGAAACGATTCGTTATTTCGGCCGTAAAATTGAAACTACCGGTGTCGATTTACAATTAAATACGCCAATTATTGCTGAAGATTTAATCGGTAAGTTTGATGAAGTCGTTTTGGCGACGGGAATTTTACCACGCACGCCACCGATTGAAGGTGTCGAACATAAAAAAGTGCTCGGCTATTTGGATGTGTTAAAGCATAAAGCGCCGGTTGGCCAAAAAGTAGCCATTATTGGTGCGGGTGGTATTGGTTTTGATACCGCGGAATATTTAACCCACCAAGAAGCACTTAATCAAGACCCGGTTGCCAGTTATATGGCGGAATGGGGCGTTGATATGAGTAACGAAACTCGTGGTGGTGTGATTGCACCGGTACGGGAAAATCCGCCGCGGCAGATTTGGTTGTTGCAACGGACACAAGGCAAGCCAGGTGCCAAGCTAGGTAAAACTACCGGCTGGATTCATCGAACCCAATTAAAAAATCGTAATGTTCATATGCTGGGCAATGTCAGTTATCAAAAAATTGATGACCAAGGCTTGCACATTAGCATTGATGGCAAAGCACAATTACTCGATGTCGATAATGTGATTATCTGCGCCGGTCAAAGCTCTGAAAAATCACTGCAGCAACCGTTAATTGATGCTGGTGTAAAAGTGCATTTAATTGGCGGCGCAGATTTGGCGAGTGAACTCGATGCCAAGCGCGCGATTAAACAAGGTGCCGAAGTCGCTGTTTCGATTTAATGGTTAGATATTAAAAAATGACTGACATTTGTCAGTCATTTTTTTGCTTGAATTATCGTTTTCCTGTGTGGGTTGTCATGAGCATTGCGAGTAGCACTGGTTGTTGAAATGTCACGCTCCGCTCTAAACAACCTACATATTTATTAAGATCGATGCGTAATTATTCAAAAAATCCGATGCTTATTTCAATTGATACATCTGATTTTCATTAGCTATTCCCTGCTTTGTGCCAAATCTGCCCAAATCACGTACAATCCGTCCACCTGTTTTCTGTTGAAGATACCCGATGGACAAAATTTTCTCTGGCTGCTTGCGCAAAATGGCCACCGAGCAAGCCGATCCGGTGAACTATTGGCTATTGAATGCCGATGGTGAACAACTATTGCTAAATGACTTTATTGGCAAAAAAATCCGTTTGAATTATCAGGGTATTATTCATTGCACTAGCTGTGGCCGTAAAACCAAAAAAAGTTTTAACGGCGGGCACTGTTTCCCGTGCTTTAAAAAATTGGCATCGTGCGATGTCTGTATGGTCAGCCCGGAAAAATGCCATTTTGATCAAGGTACTTGTCGTGAGCCTGAGTGGGCTGAAAAGCATTGTATGCAACCGCATACGGTTTATTTAGCCAATTCTTCTGGTTTGAAAGTCGGGATTACTCGAATGCCGATTGGGCGGTGGATTGACCAAGGTGCTGCGGCTGCTTTGCCGTTATACCAAGTTTCTAGTCGCTATATTTCCGGTTTGTTGGAAACCCATTTAAAACAGTTCTACGCCGATAAAACCAATTGGCGGAAAATGTTGAAAAATGAGCAGCAAGAAGTTGATTTAGTTGAGGTGCGAGATCAAGCGTATTTGCATGCTGCCGATTATGAACAGCAGTTAATCGAGCAATTCGGTGAGGGTAGCGTAATACGACAAACCGAAGCAGAAATGCATCAGTTTAGTTACCCCTCCATTCAATGGCCAATCAAGGTCACCAGTTTTAATTTTGACAAGCAGGCCGAAGTTGAAGGCACTTTACATGCCATTAAGGGACAATATCTGATCCTTGATACCGGCGTGATAAACATTCGTAAGTTTGCCGGGTACGATACCGAGGTTTTTTCTGATTAGATCTGAGCAGCATACAAATTACTGCTGCCAGACACAGGGAGTTATATAGATGCAAGGTGCACAGCCAGAGGTTAAATACCTCAAAGATTATAAACAGCCAGATTACCTGATTAGCGATGTTGCGCTGACCTTTAAGCTGGATGAAACCGAAACACTGGTTTCGGCAAAAATGAATTTAAATGCGACTGGCGATGCTAGCCAGCCATTGCGTTTAGATGGTGAAAAACTAGAATTGTTATCGTTAAGCATTAACGGCCAGTTGCTCAACCAAGACCAGTATGCGGTAGATGATGAAGGTTTAACCATCCATAGCGTACCGGCTGAATTTGTATTAGAAAGTCAGGTGCGTATCCACCCTGAAACCAATACTGAACTGGAAGGCCTGTATCAGTCTTCTGGTAATTTCTGCACCCAGTGCGAAGCCGAAGGTTTCCGCAAAATCACCTATTACCAAGATCGCCCCGATGTAATGGCTAAGTTTATTACCCGAGTTGAGGGTGATAAAAGCCGTTATCCGGTGCTGCTGTCGAACGGTAACCTGATCGAGCAAGGTGAACTGGACGGCGGTCGCCATTTTGCAACTTGGCAAGATCCGTTTGTAAAACCAGCCTATTTATTTGCGCTGGTTGCCGGTCAACTGGAATTTATTCAGGACAGCTACACCACTATTTCTGGTCGTGAAGTTGATCTGCGCATTTATGTTGAATCGCAAAACATCGATAAATGCGACCATGCTATGGAATCGCTGAAAAAGTCGATGAAATGGGATGAAGATACTTTTGGTCTGGAATATGACCTGGATATTTACATGATCGTCGCGGTCAATGATTTCAATATGGGCGCGATGGAAAATAAAGGGTTAAACGTATTTAACTCTAAGTTTGTTCTTGCTAAGCCAGAAACCGCAACCGATACCGATTATGAAGGTATCGAGGGCGTTATTGGCCATGAATATTTCCATAACTGGACCGGCAACCGAGTCACTTGTCGTGATTGGTTCCAACTGAGTTTGAAAGAAGGTTTAACGGTATTCCGTGACCAAGAATTCAGCTCAGATATGAATGCGCGTTCGGTTAAGCGAATTGAAGATGTCGCCGTAGTTCGTGCGCACCAGTTCCCGGAAGATGACGGCCCAATGTCGCATCCAATTCGTCCGGCTTCTTACATCGAAATGAATAACTTCTACACGGTAACTGTCTATCAAAAAGGCGGTGAAGTGATTCGGATGTACCAAACTTTGCTCGGCAAAGATGGCTTCCGTAAGGGCATGGACTTGTACTTTAAGCGTCACGATGGCCAAGCGGTTACTTGTGATGATTTCTTGTCGGCCATGCAAGATGCAACCGGTGTTGATTTAAGCCGTTTCAGCCGTTGGTACGCCCAAGCAGGCACGCCACGTTTGACGGTTCGCAGCGAATTTGCAAATGGCACCTTCTCTTTAAAAGTGTCACAAGCTACGCCCGCAACTCCGGGTCAGGAAGAAAAACTTCCGTTCCATATTCCACTGCGCTTTGCTCTGCTAGATGGCCAAGGCAATCGGATGCCGCTGAATCTGCAAGGTTCAGACAAGCCAGTAACTGACGAACTAGTGTTGGATGTACTGGAAGCCGAACAGACTTTCGTATTCTCAGGCTTAGCTGAAAAGCCAGTGCCTTCATTGCTGCGCGGTTTCTCTGCGCCAGTGATTATGGATAGTGATCTGACCGACCAAGATCAGTTGTTCCTGGCCGCTAACGACGATGACGAATTCAACCGTTGGGAAGCCATTCAGCAGTTAGCGATTAACTGGATGCTTGATGGCGTTGCCAAATTAGCCAAGGGCGAAAGCCTGCAGCGGCCACAAGGTTTGGTTGAAGCATTAGCTAAAACATTGGTTGATGAATCCTTGAATCCTGCACTGCGTGCATTAGCACTCGGCTTGCCGGCAGAATCGGTATTGGCAGAGAAAATGGATGTTGTTGATCCAGATGCAATTCACCAAGTGCGCAGCTGGTTGCGCCAAGATATTGCAACGGCGATGACTGAGCAATTTAAAGCGACCTATCTGAAGTTGGCTGAAATTGAGCCAACGGCCGATAACGCATCTAGTGTGCGTCGGTTGAAGAATTGCTGCCTTGGTTATCTGACCAAAATCGACAGCCAGTTAGCCACTGAAAAAGCCCAGGTACAATTTGCTGAGCCGAACATGACTAACGTAATGGCCGGTATGTCTGTGTTGGTTGACCTCAATGGCGCAGCAGGCGAGCAGGCGTTGGTGGATTTTTATGCCAAATGGCAGGCTGATCCTCTGGTAACAGATAAGTGGTTTATGCTGCAGGCATCTGCCGGTGAAGGTGACACCTTAGCCAAGGTTAAAGGACTGTTAGAACATAAAGGATTTGATATTCGCAATCCAAATAAGGTTCGCAGTTTGATTGGAGTGTTTGCCCGCAATCAGGTGCATTTCCATCGCGCAGACGGTGAAGGTTATCGCTTTATCGCCGATCGAATTCTTGAGCTAGATGCAATCAATCCACAAATTGCAGCACGTTTGGCCGGTTCATTCTTGCGTTGGAAGAAGTTTGATTCTGATCGCCAGAAATTAATGAAAGCAGAAATGGAGCGTATGGTGGCGGCAAAATTGTCGAAAAATACCTACGAAATCATTTCTAAGTCATTGGCATAATATGCTGAGCGTTGTTGTTGATCTGGCGATTTCGCCAGAAGAATACCAGCGCTACTATCTGAGCCCGCACATTAGTGTGCGGGCCAGAAGTATCGATGGCCGCTCCATATCATTCCCCGCCAGTGTGCTCCAGCACTGCGTCTCCTACAACGGCATCCATGGCCGTTTTCGTATTGAATTCTCTAGCCAGGGCAAGTTTATGTCGGTGGTAAAGTTGGGTTGATTACGGGATCAAAAAAATGAAAAGACTTCATTGCGCATTAAAATATTGAGCTATAGGTTTATTTATTAAGGTGAATAGGTTTTAGGAATGAAGGCGAATCAATGGACTATGAGATATATACATCAGGAGACTCAACTGGGTATTCGATAGCTGCAACTTCAGAAATAATTAAAAATCAATCTGTTTTAGGATTTAGAGGGGATTCTCGCAACGAAAAATTGATTTTCAATTTCGGGTTTCAGCGAAAATGGAACATGCTTGAATTTGCGATGCTAGCTAAAAATGATGAGCTATCGATGTACCCTCATATGGTTTTACGTGTAAAGAGCTTTGGCCCATGGCAGAAATACTTAATCGAAATAGAGGAATTCTCTCTTGTGTGTGCATCGTTAGTGCCTTGTTTGGCTGCATATTTCCCAATGCCAGTGAATCGGATTGTCGGATCAGAGAAAAACTATGTTTATGCTGTCTATGTTGAAACTGCAATTGATCGGACGTTATCGGCAGAGGCTGTGAATAAGCATGTTTTTTCAGGCATGCAAGGTGAACTTGCAATGAACTCTGAATCAGTAAAAGAAGAGGCGATGTACGATATTCCAGCAGGGCACGTCATAGGGTGTTTCTCTGTAGAACGTGAACGAATAGAAGAATCAGGTGTTGGCTATTACATGCTGGTTTTTGGTGATTTTGTTGAGAATATCCGATCAATCGGATGTCCAAAAAGATCAGTGTTGATAAAGCAAGCAGAGCAGTTTGCTCATAAAAAATATAAGTTGAATATTTCCACTTTAGATGTGGAGGATTTGTAGTAAGTGACCGATTATTACCATCAAGTGTTGCTGGGTGGGTTTTTTCTCTGAAATGCTCTTCATTTCGCAGCCCTAGTCACGCTTATTAGAACCTGAGTGTTGACCCGCTTCACAGAATACATCTAACAATCGCTGAACTGCCCATACGATAGGCCATGGGTTGCTAATCTCTGAACAGGATAATAGTGGCTAGAGCAGGTTGAATGCATGGATTCGGTGATTGTTCAAGAGCATAGGGAAAAGCTTAGAGAGTTAATTGAGCAGCGGAACCCTTCAGATCGAAGTAGTTTGCTGGATCGATTTCTCGATCTGAATTACACCTTGAATACCCCGGAAGCTTTTTATCAAAAGCAAGCTGAACAGTCATATGCGGCTTTGCTTGGTTTGTGGCGTTTTGTGCGAAAGCGCGGTACTAATAAAAATAAATCTATGCTTCGAGTGTATAACCCCGACCTGGAGCAACACGGCTGGCAATCTAACCACAGCGTGGTAGAAGTGCTCTCTGATTATCGACCTTTTTTGGTGGATTCAATCAAGATGGCGATTAAGTCATGCGGCCTTGATATCCACTTGATAAATTATCCGTTAATGCAAGCTAAGCGCTCTGTTCGAGGGCAATTGTTAGCATTGGATTCGGCTAATGCCAATGCCAGTGAAGATGAAAGTCTTGAAATGGTGTTGTTTATTGAGGTCGATCGTCAAGAAAGCCAGCTGCTGTTAAATATGTTGGAAGGGGCGATTCGACAAGTGTTATTACATGTTGAAACCAGTGTTAATGACTGGCGACCCATTTGTGATCATGTCCGTCAGTCAATTCGCCAGCTGGCCACAGCCCAATGTAGTGAGTCTCATCGGGAAGAAAGCCGAAGTTTTTTGAGTTGGCTGCTAGATAACCATTTTACATTTTTAGGCTCGATTGATTACCAATGGCAAGGCCGTGGTAAGCAGCGGCAATTAAAAGTAAATGAAACCAGCGGTCTTGGCATATTAAGTGCTGGTTTAAATCCTGATTTAGTTACGTTATGCGAACTGCCCGAATTACCAGTTGCTGATGTTGACAACAAAATAAGGCCGGAAACTGAAACCTTGGTCACTGTGTGTAAGTCAAGTGCATTAAGTAAAATTCATCGCCCGGAGTTTCTAGATTTTCTAGCAGTGCCAATTTTTAATAAATCAGGAAAAGAAATAGGTGAACGCCGATTGCTGGGCTTGTTTACCTCCCAAGCACATCAAACACCGGCTGAGCGAACGCCATTGCTCAGACGAAAAATTGAAGCAATGCTGGCCCGTGCTGGTTGTTCATCTTCTGAGCATTTGGGCCGAAAGTTGCTGAATATTGTTGAAAAAATGCCTTGGGATGAATTGTTCCAAATGAATGATAAGGTGTTATTTCAGCATGCGAGGCAAATTCTATTGCTGCAAGATTGCCCAGCAGCAAAATTGTTAGTGAGAGTCGATCCTTGGCAGCGTTATGTAGTGTGTAGTGTTTATACGCCAAGAGAAAAATATACTACGGAACTACGGAAAAAAATTCAGATCATTCTCCAAAAAGGCTTTCAGGGCGCTGAATGTAGTTTCAGTACCATTCTTACTGATTCAGAACTTGCCCGAACACGATTTGTGGTTCAGTTAAATAATCGACAATTACCTGAATATGATCAGGATAAAATGGAGCGGCAGATTATTGAGTCTGCCAGAGAATGGCGTGATGAATTGCACTCGGCTTTAATTGAATATTCGGGTGAAGAGCTCGGTAATGTTCGCTGGCAACAATTTGCCGAAAGTTTTCCTGTTAGTTACCGAGAGGCTTTTAGCCCAGCAGTCGCTGCCAGTGATGTTGAGCATATTTCTAGTTTGAACGAAGCTCATGGGATCTCTTTGAGTTTTTATCGGCAGCTGGAAGATCCGGCATGTCAGTTTCGCTTAAAGCTGTTCCAAAGTGGCTTGCCGATGACATTATCTGATGTGTTGCCGATTTTAGAAAACCTTGGTTTAAAGGTGATGGATGCGCACCCCTATGCCATTTCGGTTGAAACACTTGAGCAATCTAATTCAAAAGCTAATGTAAAAAATAAAAAGCAGCAAACGCAAGTTTGGATTCATGATTTTGTCTTATCACCAGTCAATGGCGATAAATTTCAGTTGGATAAAGTACAAAAAAGCTTTTGTTCAGCATTTGAAAAAATCTGGCAGGGCCAAGCAGAGAATGATGCATTTAATGCCTTGGTGGTTACTGCAGGGTTAGATTGGCAGCAAATAGCATTGGTTCGCTCTTATGCGCGATATTTACGCCAAATTAACTTTTCATTATCGCAGAGCTATATTCAAGCAGCATTAAATCAATATCCAGCCATGGTCAGTCGGTTAATAGAGATCTTTGAGCTAAGATTTTCGCCTAAAAAACAAAACAATAAAGCGCTTGATCAAAAAATAGATGCCTTTTTGTCAGAACTTGAATCGATTGAAAGTCGAGATGTTGATAGGATTTTCCGTCGCTATCTGGCGCTATTTCAAGCAACTTTGCGCTGTAATTTTTATCGGCCGAAAAATCATTCAGAACGTGCATCATTATCATTTAAATTAGATCCTTCAAAAATACCAGGTATGCCATTACCTCGTCCGATGTTCGAGGTTTTTGTTTATTCGGCGCGAATGGAGGGGTTGCACTTGCGCGGTGGCATGGTTGCGCGGGGCGGTTTGCGTTGGTCTGAGCGGCCTGAAGATTTCCGTACCGAAGTGCTGGGTTTGATGAAAGCTCAGCAGGTAAAAAATAGTGTCATTGTTCCTGCCGGTGCCAAAGGTGGTTTTGTTATTAAAAACAACAGCCTTGCGGGAGCAGAGCTTCGTCAAGAAGTCGAGCAATGTTATAGCGAGTTTATTCGAGGGTTGCTTGATTTAACAGATAATTTAATTGAAGGTGAAGTAGCACCGCCTGAGCATGTGGTGTGCCATGATCAGGATGATTCTTATTTAGTGGTTGCTGCCGATAAAGGTACCGCGACTTTTTCTGATTTAGCGAACCAGATTGCCAGTGAATATCATTTCTGGCTAGGCGATGGCTTTGCATCAGGTGGCTCGGTGGGTTATGACCATAAAAAGATGGGGATTACCGCTAGAGGCGCTTGGGAGTCGGTAAAACGTCACTTTTTGGAAATGGGCGTTAATGTCCAAAAAACACCATTTTCAGTGATAGGTGTTGGTGACATGTCGGGTGATGTTTTTGGTAATGGCATGTTGTTATCCAAAAACATTTGTTTAAAGGCTGCCTTTAATCACCAGCATATTTTTATTGACCCAATGCCAAACGCAGCAAGTACTTTTAAAGAACGCAATCGCTTATTTAAAGCAGCCAGCGGTTGGGGTGAATATGACCAAAGCTTAATATCTGAAGGTGGTGGTATTTGGTCTCGCCAGGCGAAATCGATTGCGGTGCCAGAAATTGTGCGGCAGTGGCTAGGCATTGAACAAAAAAGAGTCGAACCCAATCAGTTGATTCAAGCACTGTTAATGGCAGAAGTTGATTTGCTTTGGAATGGTGGCATTGGCACCTATGTTCGAGCCAGCCACGAATCTGATGCTAAGGTTGGTGATCGAGTCAACGACCTGTTACGTGTTGAAGCAAAAAGCCTGCGCTGCAAAGTCATCGGTGAAGGTGGAAACCTAGGTCTGACTCAAGCAGCGAGAATTGAATTTGCTGAGATGGGGGGACGAGTAAATACCGACTTTGTCGATAATGCCGGTGGCGTTGATTGCTCAGACCATGAAGTCAATATTAAAATTTTATTGAATGGCTTAGTTGCTGCGGGTGATCTGACATTAAAACAGCGTAATAAACTGTTAGAACAAATGACCGATGAAATTGCAATGCTGGTGCTGGAAGGTAATGCGCGCCAGTGTTTGTCACTTAGCGTTAGTGAATTGATGGCGGCGGTTAAGTTTCGGGAAGATGTACGGTTTTTGCAGCATCTGGAAAAAAAAGGCACGTTAAATCGTCAGCTGGAAGTATTGCCTGATGATGAGCAATTAGCAGAGCGACAAGCACAGAAAAAAGGCTTAACTCGGCCAGAATTAGCAGTGTTAGCTGCTTATAGTCGATTAGAAATTAAAAAGGCCTTGCTGGAAGATGATTTATCGGATGATAAATATTTATTAAATCGTTTGGCGCAGGGTTTCCCGAAACAAATTTGTCAGCAATTTGAAAGCTCTTTATCTAGCCACCCACTTAAAAATGAAATTGTTGCCTGCCAGATTGCCAATGACTTGGTGAACCGTTTAGGTGCAACCTTTATTAACAGGATTTCTTTGGAAACTGGTGTTTCATTAACGATTGCGGTTAAAGCAACTTTGCTTAGTCTGGAATGCTTAGGGTTGGAGTCGATCTGGTTAGAGCTAGAAGCTAATGGCGATAAAATTGCTAACCAGTTGCAGCTAGAAATGATGAATGAAATCAGACGGTCGTGCCGAAAGGGCGCGCGTTGGTTTATTAATCATTATCGAAATTGTTCTGATATGGCAGCGCTAATTGAGCGTTACCAAGCATCGGTTGCCCAGGTTGCAGATAATTTAATGGAACAATTGGTAGACCATCCTTCAGCGGCAGAATGGCCAGAATCAGTGCCGCAGCGATTATCAGCCAAAGTAGCCAGCATGCCGTATTTGTACGGTGCTCTGGATATCACTGATATCGCATGTTCTAGCAGAAGAAAGTTAATGATGGTGTCTGATTTTTATCTTAAATTAGGCCGCAGTAGTGGCATTAACCAGTTGCGCCAATTATTAAATCGCCAAGGTGTGACGAATCATTGGCAAGCGTTAGCCAGAACCGCTTTTAGAGATGAACTGGATGAATTACAACGTTCTATCGGTTCTAAAATTGCTCAAGACTGCAAAGCGAGCGAAGAAGTTGAATTGTGGCTGCAACAGAAAGAGCCGCTTTGGGAGCGCTGGAATCAGTTGTTGGCTGAATTAAAAGGTACTTCTGAAGTGGAATATACCGTCTACCCGGTGATGCTGAGAGAGCTGACTGCGGTGGTGGGGCAGTTGTAAAGAGCGTTAGCATGGCGGTTACTATCAATGATGGCAGAATAAAGTTGATGTTGGCGATATTAAGGGCTGAACTCAGTCCTTTGGGTGTGTTGGATGAAGAGCCTGCAAAGAGTGCGTTCTCATTTAGTAACGCAGGAATTGCCAGTCTTGCTTATGTTTATTTTGGCTTTGAATCACTTTTTCGCAACGATGCTGAAAATGCTAAAAAAGATTTGGGTAGATTTTATATAATCAGCCAGTCAGATGTTCATAAAGTATTTTGTGAGTATCTGATTAATTTGAAAGTCTCTGATAAAATAATCGCAAAAGCGGCATTTTCTAGAGCATTCTATCAAATGGTTGATTTGTTTTTTCCTGTAATTGAAAAGAGGGGATCACATTTTACGAAGGGTGAAGCTTGTACTCATAGAGTCTGGATAGGGAGGCCTCCGAATGAAAATTTAATGACTTTTGTTTGTGCTGCGAATAGGCAAATTGAAAACAATTGGGAGCCAAAAGCAAAAATAAAACATATTATTTGGACGGATGTTAAAAAGTTAATTAACGGTGCGTATTGTCTTCATGACACAGTGGCGCTGGATTATCGAGAATTGCTTGTTTTTGACAAAAAAGATGAAGAAAGTGTTTCTTGGTCAAGTATTTCATTTTATTGTCAGAGTTTAATTGATAATAAAAAATATGCTCATGCAGCAGATATTCTAAGATTGCTAGCATTATATAAGTTTGGCGGTCTTTATCTTGACTTTGAATTTTCTTGCCCAGGTCCTGTCGAAAAAGAAAGCAGGAGAGGATTTAAATATAGAGAATTGAAACACCAAAAATTTACCCCTTCAGCAGACAAAATTTCAGTAGTAGATACAGATGTGAGCATAGGGCTTCATTTACACTTAGGTTTGTTATTTGGCTTGAATACACTTCAACAATCATCTGCTATGGCAGATCATATGAGTCTATTGTCAGTTGAAAATACATTAATGTATGTAGGCAGGCGCCAGTCTGTGTTTATTCGAAAAGCATTGTCTTTTATTAGTGAGGTTGCGAAAAGCAAGAGTATACAATTTTTTGCAAAACCTACGCGTTACCCTAACAGCTTGTATCAAAAAGAAGACCTTCATGAATTGCTTGACTTTTACCCGCTTCACCACGCGTTTATACAAACGGGCTGTATTCAAAGATGGAACATTAGACTTTCGGGAGAGGTGAATAATCTTTCTTGGCAAGTGACTCCTCTGATGGGCAGTGCGAATTATATTAAGACAGAACCTGACTATCATCGCTTAATCTTGCCTTACGATCACATGGGTTCTTCGGGGTATTGCTCAAATATATTCAATGTTCCTGACTTGGGGGTTGCGAAGGGTTTGCAAAACTCTTGGAAGTCAAAACAAGGTTTTTCACATGAAATATAGTGACTTTGAAAGTGTTGAGATAAAAATCCCCGGGGCAAGCCCTCCGCCTCCTCCGGAGCGGGGTATTTCGATTACAGGTTTAATTTATACGCCGCAAACGGCGGGGAATTAGACCCAAAGAGATTAATAAATTATGTTGGGTGGGGTATGGACTTTCAAAGAAATCTTACTAGAATCGCTGGTTGTAAATGTCCAGAGCTAACTGATGTAAATGATGTTGATAAACTTAGGTCATTTATTTTACAAAAAATAGGACCGACCTTAGGCGGCGGTTGTTTGTTGGTTTCCGCAGAAATTCCTAGTGCTTATGAGTGGTTAATGTCGGTACGTTCTGATGAAAGCGAAATAATTGAAAGCGTTGAAAGTTTTGAGTGGTTGTGGAAAGTCAATAAAATGGGGGTTTGTATTCGTTTTGGAGTAGGTCTCGACTTTGCAAAAATTTCAGATGTGCTGGCTCTTTATCATGCATCGGATGATAAGTACGAAAGCGCATTTATCCTATATAAAGTATTTTTAGATGCCGAATCTTATTTAGTGAATAATCAGCATAATATTCATTACGAAGGGCTTTGTGAGAGTGCCGCAAAGAAACATTATTTGGCTTATGTAGCGATGATGGTTATGTTTAGCCGTGCTTCATTGAAACTAAGAGAAATATTCGAGGTTCGAGACTACAAGAGTATAAAAAAAAGAATAGAGGAATTCATGGGAAGGAGAAAAGTTTTACTCCAACCGCCTCCAAGCGGCCCTGTGCCAACATCGCTGTTGATTAGTATGTCGCAAGACCAGCTTGATCAAGATGAGCAGCGTTTGCTTCATTATCTTTCAGAATTGCAAAGAGATTTTTATAAACTGAGGGTTAATTGTGGGATAGTATACTCGTTAATTAATACATTAGAAAAATCTCTGTTTCTTCCA
The DNA here is from genome assembly GCF_003097315.1 of Pelagibaculum spongiae. Taxonomy (NCBI): domain Bacteria; kingdom Pseudomonadati; phylum Pseudomonadota; class Gammaproteobacteria; order Oceanospirillales; genus Pelagibaculum; species Pelagibaculum spongiae. The sequence continues at coordinate 129,303 of NZ_QDDL01000001.1, read as the reverse complement.
TCGAAGTATTATTCAGAAATAGATGGGAAAGACTATATGAAGGAAAAATTAAAAAAATTAGATTTGTCTAAGTCGAATAATGGCTCATGTCAGCCTCATTTAACAATGTCTCGATTTAACTCAAAAGCAATGCCTTTTGGGGGGATTAGGGATCTTAGGCCAAAGGATTTTCTCTTTTGTGAATTTGTGATCGATGCTGACTGGTTCTGATATTGCGCACTTCACGTAAATAGTATATCGAGGGCAGATCCATGCAGTAGGAGAGTGAAGTGTTTTCATCATTCGAGTTACTTTGGTAATGCGGCTATTGCTTTTGCTGGTGGAATTAGAATTGAAAATGGCATAGTTACCGGAATAAGCAACAACAGCGGGCACTATAAGCCTACATTAGTTAGCTTGAAACTGGCGTTATTAGCTCTAAGGCATCATGGTATCGATTTAACCAAAGTTGAGGTTAATCTTACAGAGGGTGGAGGAAGCAATTTTATAGGTTGGGGGCATGAAGTTGTAGTTAGCAGTGAAGAGCTAATGAGTGAGGTTGAAAAATAGAACAAAAATTGTAGTAGTTCTGATCATGGCTGAGTCATAAAAAATGAATGAATTACCGATCAGATGATATGACAGGCCATAGTTTGTGATGCTGACCAGCATGATTGTCTTGCACTTTTTTCCCACATTTGCCCTTTATAGACTCCCCGAGATCACTCAACTTTCTGATAGAATGCGCCAAACCTGATTTGAGTGCAGTTACAGATGATCTACTCCGCGTTACGACCATTGATCTTCAAGCTTGATCCTGAGCAGGCGCATGAACTGACCATGAAGGTTTTGTCCCTCGCTGGCCACTTACCGATTCAACATCTCAAGCCCGGATTGTGGAAGCCTCGCAAGGTGATGGGTTTGGAATTTGATAATCCGATTGGCGTTGCTGCCGGTTTGGATAAGGAAGGGGTTGCCGTTGATGGTTTGGGCGCTATGGGTTTTGGCCATGTTGAAGTTGGAACGGTCACCCCACGAGCTCAAATTGGCAATCCGAAACCCAGATTGTTCCGTTTACCGGAACATCAGGCGATCATCAATCGGATGGGTTTTAATAATCATGGTGTTGATCAGTTGCTGGAAAATTTAGCTTCCAGCCGTTACTCAGGCGTGACCGGTATCAATATTGGTAAGAATTTCGATACACCTATCTCTAAAGCGGTAGAAGATTACCTGATCTGTTTTGATAAGGTAGCTTCACGAGCTGATTATGTGACGGTTAATATCTCATCGCCTAATACTCAAAATCTGCGCGATCTTCAACATGGTGACGCTTTGAGGGATTTGCTCTCTCAATTGAAAGATGCTCAGTTAGCGAAGGCAGAGTATTGTCCTATTGCAGTTAAACTGGCACCTGATCTTTCTGAAGCGGAACTGCAGCAGATTGTTGAGATCATATTGCAGTGTGAATTAGATGGTGTGATTGCAACCAATACCACCTTGTCCCGTAACCAAGTTGAACAGCATCAATATGGTGCAGAAAAAGGCGGTTTAAGCGGCTTACCACTTAAAGAGGTAGCAGCAGCTAGGTTGGATAGTATTGTTAAACAGGTGAATGGCCGAATTGCTGTGATTGCAGCGGGCGGTGTAATGGAGCCTGAAGACGTAATGCAACGACTGGATGCCGGTGCAGATCTAGTACAGATCTATACCGGGTTGATTTATCAAGGTCCGGGATTTCCCCGGAAAATCTTCAGCCATACCCACTGAGGTGTTGAATGACCGCTGAAATAGGCCACTTATCGCTAATCATCGCTCTGGTGATGGCTATGGTGCAAGCAACTTTACCACTGGTTGGCGCCAGCAAAGGTACGGTTAAACTAATGGCGCTAGCTCGACCAGCAGCACTGGGGCAATTCTTATTTTTAGTAATTGCGTTTGTTTGCTTAAGCCAAGCGTTTTTGCACAATGATTTTACTGTTCGATATGTAGCACAACACTCAAATAGTTTGCTGCCATGGTATTACAAGCTTTCAGCAGTATGGGGCGGACACGAAGGCTCTTTATTATTGTGGGCAACTTTATTAGCTGGCTGGAGTGCGGCGGTTGCAGCATTTAGTCGCGATATTCCATTAGCGGCGATTTCTCGTGTGCTGGCGATTATGGGCATGGTTGCGGTGGGCTTTTTGCTATTCACCGTGATTACTTCCAATCCATTCGACCGGTTGTTGCCTGACTTCCCACTGGATGGTGCTGACTTAAATCCGCTGTTGCAGGATTTCGGCCTGATCATTCACCCACCTACCTTGTATATGGGTTATGTCGGTTTTGCAGTGGCGTTTGCCTTTGCTTTAGCGGCGTTGCTTTCTGGTCGTTTAGATTCGGCCTGGGCGCGCTGGGCACGACCATGGACTACTGCTGCATGGGCATTCCTGACTATTGGTATTGCATTAGGTAGTTGGTGGGCTTATTACGAACTTGGCTGGGGCGGCTGGTGGTTCTGGGATCCAGTTGAAAATGCATCGTTAATGCCATGGTTGGCCGGTACAGCTTTGATTCACTCATTGGCAGTGACTGAAAAACGAGGTGTATTTAAAAGCTGGACGGTGTTGTTGGCAATTTTGGCCTTCTCGCTCAGTTTGCTAGGCACTTTCTTGGTGCGTTCTGGCGTTTTAACCTCGGTTCACGCTTTTGCTTCTGATCCAACCCGTGGTCTGTTTATTTTAATGTTCCTCTGCGTCGTTGTTGGTGGTTCATTTACCTTGTTTGCGATTAAAGCACCGTTATTAAAAGGTGAAGGCCATTACAAACCCTATTCTTTAGAATCGGCGCTGCTGGTTAATAACTTGCTGTTTGTTGTGGCTTGTATGGGTGTGCTGTTAGGAACCTTGTTCCCGCTGCTGGCCGATGCAATGGGCAACAAGGTTTCAGTTGGGCCGCCAGTATTTAACTTTATGTTCGTTCCTTTAGCCTTGGGTTTGTTAGCTTTAATGGGCTTTGCACCGAATTTACGCTGGAAACAAAATGATCCTCGTAAATTATTGCCAGACTATCCAATTTTACTCTTGGCAGCAGTGGCTGCTGGGGTTGGTTTGCCGTTGGCACTTTATGGCGGCGCAGATGGTGGCACCTTTCTTGGCATGACTTTGGTTTTCTGGGTGCTTTTCGGAACGATTCGCCAAGTTAAAGAAAAGACTAAAAATGCACCGTCATTTTTTTCAGGTGTTCGGAAATTAACGCCTTCCTACAAGGGCATGTTAACGGCTCATATCGGTGTGGCGATTGCGATTGTCGGTGTGGTGATGTCGAGTGCCTACTCGGTTGAAAAAACTGTGCGATTGGAAGTCGGCGATAAAGTCGCATCAGGTCCATATGAATTTATCTGGCAGGGTGTCAAAGAAGTCCGTGGTGCGAATTATACTGCGGCTCAAGGGCAACTTCAGGTGTGGAAAGATGGTGATATGTTAACCATCATGCAGCCAGAAAAACGTTCATATACCGTGAATAAAAACAGCATGACTGAAGCAGCAATTAATACCGGTTGGACGCGCGATTTATACGTTGCGATGGGTGAGCCTCTTGCGGGCGAATCTTGGGCAGTACGTATTTATTACAAGCCTTTTATCAGCTGGATTTGGGGTGGCGCACTGATTATGGGGTTGGGTGGTTTCTGGACAATAACCGATCGTCGATATCGTGCCAGAAAGCCTGCCAAAGCTAAATTGGCTCAGGGAGCGAAAACTGCATGAAAAATAAATGGCTTTTATTTATCCCATTAGCTGTTTTTGGATTGTTGACCGGATTATTTGTTTTTGGATTGCAAAATGATCCAACCAAATTGCCATCTGCCTTAGTTGGCAAGCCGTTTCCTGAATTTCAACTCAATCAGCTGGAGGCGGGTAAAACCGTCTCCAAGCTCGATATCCAAGGCCCAGCATTAATTAATGTCTGGGCTACTTGGTGTCCGACTTGTCGGGTTGAGCATAAAGCGTTGATGAAGTTAGCTGATATGGGCGTCAATATTTATGGGATTAACTATAAAGATGAGCGTGGTGCTGCGAATCAATGGCTGAACCAGTTAGGCGATCCGTATGCGGTTAATATTTTTGATCCTGACGGCAAGCTGGGTTTTGATCTAGGGGTTTATGGTGCTCCAGAAACCTTCTTGATCGATAAAGAAGGCGTGATTCGCTATCGCCATGCCGGTGAAATGACGGTTAAATTTTGGCAGGAAACGCTTCAGCCACTTATTGCTGGAGGTAAATCATGAAATTGTTGGCAGGCATTACCTTTGTTGCCGCAATGGTTTTTTCTATGGCTAGTTTTGCTGCGATTGATGTTTATGAATTTGATAACGTGCAGCAGCAAGAACGGTATCGAGATTTAATTGAAGAGCTACGCTGCCCTAAGTGTCAAAACCAGAATATTGCTGATTCTAATTCGCAAATTTCAATTGATATGCGGGAACTGGTGTATGAAAAAGTACGCCAGGGCGAAAGCAATGATCAAATTGTTAATTTTCTAGTCGATCGTTTTGGTGATTTTGTTCGTTATCGTCCAGATACCGGCGGGATTAATTTAATTCTTTGGTCTGGCCCGTGGATTTTGTTGTTGCTAGGTGGCTTCATTGTTTTTAAGTTTGTTCGGGGGCAGGCGCAAACTGCCGAAGTCGAGGCAAATGAAGGCAAGGCTGATGAAGATCTAGAAAGAAAAGTCTCCGATTTGCTGAAGCAGGAGCAAAAGAAGCATGATTGAATTTGTATTCGCCGGTGTTGTTTTAGTTTTACTGGCGCTACTGGTGTTGTCGATTCCGCTTTGGAAGAAAACAGAATTTAAAGCAGAAGACCCTCAAGGTTTAAACGTTCAAGCTTATAAAGAACGTGTGGTAGATCTAGAGCAAGATAAGGCCTCAGGATTATTAGATCCCAGTGATTTCCAAAAACTAGAAAAAGAACTCAAGTTAACGTTACTTCAAGATGCTAGCGCTAAAAGCAGCTTTGATACCGCTGATTTTAACTCAGGTAAAACAGCGATTATTGCCGCTTTGTGTATTTTGCCATTGCTAGTGGGTGGTATTTATATTGCCAAGCGCGATCCGCAAGCTTTTAAGTGGATGGAAGCAACGGTCGAACTGAATCAATTAGCTAAGCAGGCGATTATCACTGGAGATCTACCATCAGATCTGGGTGATTATAATGCAGGTGAGTTTATTCGAGTATTGCAAGCAGGTTTGCAGAACGGTGAATTAAACCAAGAGGGCTGGCCGCTGTTAGGCATGGCGTTAGATCAGGTGCAACGGCCTGACTTATCTGCTCAAGCTTGGGGTAAAGTTTGGAATAATGATCCAGGTAACCCTCGTGCCATGCTCAATTACGCTCGGGCGCTGGTGAATAATGAAGGCTTGACTACTTTTTCTCGCAACCTTTTAAATCAAGCTTGGGAAAAAGCACCTGAAATTTATTCCAGCATGGTTGTGCTGGGTATGGGTGAATATCAGCAGGGTAATTTCCGGGCTGCGGTTAGTGCTTGGGAAACGGTGATTAATTATTATCCAAATGAAGAGCGTTTGGCTTCTTTGCTTAATAAAAGTATTGCTTCTGCTAAGAAAGAATTAGGCAGTGTTACAGCTTCACCGCATGGCCAAGCTATGCCACAAGGGCATCCAACCGTTGCTCAGCAGCCTGATGTTCAAGTTGATACTCAGGCAGGAGTCGCTTCATCTTCCGACGCAGCAGATATTAGCATTACCGTCAGTTTGGATTTGTCAGATCAATTGAAAAATGCAATCGACGGACACCATAGTTTGTTTGTATTCTTACGACCTTTAGCTGGTGGGCCACCACTTGCTGCAGTGCGTAAAAGTGCTAATAGCTTACCGCTGGAAGTCACCATTGATGGCAGTAATACCATGACTGGCGCACCCTTGGTCGCCGGACAAAAAGTAATGGTAGTTGCTCGTTTAGTTAAAGGCGGTGGACCTACTGCATCATCAGGTGATCTGGAAGGGATTTTGGGGCCAGTTGAATTAGCTAATTCAATGTATCAATTAACCATTGATAGATTAATTCCTTAAATCGAAATTCGATCCTGAATAAAAATGGCCCTTATGGAAACATAGTGGCCATTTTTTTTGGTTGATGCATTGAATAGGAGATAAAAATTAGAGCGTCAGTAGGTAAAGAAAAAGCGATGTTTAATTACAAAAAAATAATCAATTGAGCTGAAGCAACTTTACAGTTACTCTGTGCGCCAATTTTCAGGTGCACGACCGGTTACTTTGAATTGGCTAAATGCCGCCAGAGTAGCTTCAGTGATAATCGGGAAACAGGAGTAACCTGTGCTGCCCCCGCAACGGTAAGGATTTTAAGTCGAATCAGCCACTGTTCATTTATTTATGAATGGGAAGGCTCGACATAATAGGTCAAATAGTAAGTTTTCCCTATTATATCCCAGCCCGGAGACCGGCCTGAATACTATAAATGCATCGGGCGGGGTGATCCGAATCGCTATTTCCGTATTACGGAAATCGTGTGTTCTCGTGCACCTAAATCGCTTCAATATGTAGGTCTTTAACGGTCCTTAATATCTTGAGCTGGTTTAGTTATGTGCTCTCCTGTGTTGGTGCGTGTGTTAGCTTCAGGAGTTCTGCATGCGCAATTTTTTATTTCTCTTTGCTCGAAAGCTGCTCGTTAGTTGGTTCGCTTTAGTTTTTTTTCCGATATCGGTTCTGGCTAACGTTCCGTTATCCGTGGCACCGACTACTTCATATAGTGGTTTGGCGATCGTTTCTGATCGGTCGGCAGCTGCATTAGCAGCAGCAACTCATCGATATTTAGAACAATTTCCGGATCAAAAAATTCAACTGCGCAGCGTAAGTCAAGTTCAAGCGATGGATCAACCGGCGTTACTTGAGCTGATCAAACAAAGTGATCAACTATTGATTGCATCGGTGTTCGGTGAATTAGTAGAGCGCTTGTTGGCTATGAATATTCAAAATGATTCGATTATGGTGATTAATAGCGATCATCGTTTATTAAAATTGAACCGACAGTCAGCACAGGTATTGCCATTTGAGAGTTTGTCAGCACAACAAAAGAAAAAGTTATTTTCCAAACCTACCGAAGCTGATGAAATTGACAACTGGTTAAAACAGCAACAAATTCGCTTTCCTGAATTTTCTCGTTGGTTATTAGCGACCAGTTATTGGAGGGCCAGAAGCAACCAGAATGTGGCTAATATTTGGCGATTATTAATTACAGAAACCAGTTTTTCTGAACAATTAATGCGCTTTCCACCGCGATTACCTGCGAGTGTTCGTTATTTTTTACAAGCAAGGCCATACAGTTTAGCGAAACTTGCCAATCAAATTGATTGGCAACAGCCAATATTATTATTGCTTGATCATGATGCTGCTGACCGTCCAGGCGATTGGGCGCTACATCAGCAAATTTGTAAGGCTACTTCCTATCAATGCCTGTCGGTGTTGGCTGGTTGGGGGCAACCCACGGTTTATGCCATTTCTCAGATTCAGCAATTATTCCGCCAACAACAAACTAACCAAATAAATAAAATCTCCTTATCCGAAATAAAATTAGCCGTTGTATCTTTGCAAGATTTTGTGCTGGGTGGTGGAGAAGGTCGTTTGAAAGTCAGTAAAAAATTACAGCAATTAAATGTGCCAGTTTTAAAGGGAATCCGACTCACAGAATACTCCTACGCACAGTGGAAACTTTCCAGCCAAGGGTTGCCAGCAGATTCAGTGCATTATCGTGTGGCAATGCCCGAACTACAGGGAGTTAGCCAACCATTAGTGTTAGCGGCTACGTCTGTGACAACGACCGATTCACTAACTGGGTTAAAAATAACGACCAGTCAACCGATAGCTGAACAAATAGACTATATGCTTAGGCGAATTAATGGTTGGTTATCGTTATCGACTAAAGCCAATCAACAGAAGAGAGTGGCACTAATTTATTATAACCACCCACCGGGTCGGCATAACATTGGTGCTGATAATTTAAATGTTGTTGATTCTTTATGGCAAATGTTGGTTAATTTGCAGGCGCAAGGTTATCAAACAGGGACATTGCCTGAAACACCGCAAATATTACTAGATTTATTACAACAAAAAGGCGTGAATTTACCTCAAGATAAATCGGCATTGGCTAAAATGTCGTCATTAATCGCAGGTGTTTCCAGTGATGATTATCAGCAATGGTTTTCCAGCTTACCCCAACCTATTCAGCAGGAAATGGTTGATGGTCCGTTAGGGTGGTTAACAGCAGTTGTTGATACGCAGCTAGTTAGTAAAAACTGGCAGCAAAAACAAGCTAAGCAGCTGTTGCAAGAAACAATTTTCCGGACTTTGGAAGATTTACGCCATGTGCTTGACGGCGTAAGAAGTCAAAATCGTCAAAGAGCATTGTCGCTATTAGTCCAAGTCAAACAGCAATATCAAACCATGCTTGTACAGTCTACGGTCGGCCAGGCGAAGCAGATCGCACAAGAAGCTAAAACGTATATTCGAGCCATTGTTGATTTAGAAATTGAAGGCCTGCGAGGCTGGGGTGAAGCACCGGGTTACTCGATGGTATGGCAAGATCGTTTGCTGATTCCCGGGGTGCAATTTGGCAATATATTTGTAGGGCCGCAGCCGCCTCGTGGTTGGGAACTAAATGAAGAATTGTTGCACGCCAATATGTCATTTCCGCCACCGCATCAATATATGGCTTTTTATTATTATTTAAAAAATCATTTTAAGGCTGACGCGTTAGTTCATGTAGGGCGTCACTCCACTTATGAATTTTTGCCACGTAAAAGCCTTGGCCTAGATGCTAATGATTATTCTCGACAAATGGTAGCAGGTTTACCGAGCATTTATCCTTATATCGTTGATGGAGTCGGAGAAGGTATTCAGGCAAAGCGTCGCGGTATGGCAGTAATGATTGACCATTTAACACCACCTTTGGCAGTTACAGAGCTTTATGATGGCTTATTAAGCTTGCGCCAATTAATTGAAAGTGCTGAAGCGGCTTCTGATCAAGCAACCGTAAAACGTGCTGTAGTACAAATTCGTCAAAAAATTGAGGAACTGAATTTAAGAGATGCGCTAGAAGCCAGTATGGATGAAGAACTGCAGGTAAGAGGGATTGGTTTTGATCAAGTGGAAGATGATTTCTTATTACATGAAGTAGGGCATTACTTAACAAAACTCCAAGAAAGTTTTATGCCGCTTGGTTTGCATATATTTGGCAAGCCGTGGAAAAAACCGGCGATAGACACCATGTTACAATCAATGATTGGTGGCTCGCTAGCAGAAAATGCAAAAGGTCAAAGTGCAGCGCTTAATAAGGAACAGCAGCGCTGGAAAGCCAATCTACAGCAATCACCCAAAGCCGAGATGGATAGTTTTATCAATGCATTGAATGGTGGTTTTGTTGCACCGGCGAAAGGTAATGACCCGATAAAAACTCCCGAGGTATTACCCACTGGGAGAAATTTTCATGCGCTAGATAGTAGTTTATTGCCAACCCCGTTGGGTTATCAGTTGGGTGCTGAATTAGCCGCTAAGGCCAGAGAAAATCAAACTCCAGCACAATTAACAAAAAAAGAAGCAGTAATTCTTTGGGCATCTGATGCGGTTCGCGATGAAGGCGCGATGATTGCATTTGCACTTGATATGTTAGGAGTCAAGCCAATATGGAACAGCCGAGGCATTGTTAAACAAATGACATTGGTGCCATTAACACCACAAAGGCCCAATCGACATGATGTGCTATTAACTACGTCGGGGTTATTTCGAGATTTATACGGTAAGCAAATTCTCTGGCTGGATCAGGCTGTATTAATGGCGCTGGCAGCAAGTGGTGTCACCATTCAACAAGATTATCCCGCATTATCTCTGGCTTTGAATAGTGCATTGCAAGCGCTACCAGCAGGAGTGAATCAACAGGATCTGTTAGGAAATGAACCATTAGAAAACAATCTAGTTGCGGCAAACTGGTTAGATGAAGCTAGGTTATTATTGAGAACTTCAGGTGGACATTTATCGCAACAGCAAATAGGTCGTCAAGCCAGCTTGCGAATTTTTGGCACGGCACCAGGTGCTTATGGCGCAGGGATTAACCGATTAGTTGAGCGTTCAGGTAGCTGGGATGATCGCCAGCAATTAGGTCAAGCCTACATTACACGGATGGGACACGCTTATGGTATTAATGCCCAAGGAATTAGTGCACAGAAAGCTTTTTCTGCCCAGTTAGAAAAGGTAGGAAAAAGTTATCTAGGTCGTGCGAGTAATTTGTATGGATTAATTGATAACAATGATGCGTTTGATTATCTTGGTGGTTTAAATTTGGCGATTGAAACCGTTACCGGTAAAGCCCCAGACAGCTTTGTAATTCAACATGCATCGGCAGAGAAAGCCCGTCTTGATCCATTGCAATTGGCTTTAACTAGTGAGTTACGAGGGCGGTTTTTTAATCCCCAGTGGATTAAACCATTAATGAAGCAAGGTTATGCGGGTGCCAGAACCATGGGTAGTGAATTTATTGAATATCTTTGGGGTTGGCAGGTTACTAGCCCTGAAATGATTAAGTCTTGGGTGTGGGATGAAGTAAAGGCAGTTTACATAGATGATCAATTACAGCTGGGTTTGGATGATTTTTTACAGCAAGGTCATAACCAGCAAGTAACAAGTAATATTTTAGCGGTAATGTTAATTGCAGCGCAAAAAGGCTTTTGGCAAACCGATCAACAAACCTTAAAACAGTTAGCTAATCAGTTTGCAGAAAGTATCGTTAAAAATGGTATTCCCGGTAGCGGACATACTCATGCTAACCATCCAATTTATCAGAATATTCAAAATTATTTGGCTCCGGCACTTAACCTTAAACTTCAAGCAGTGCTAGATGCCAGTCGATTACCCGAGCAAAGTCAGCTGGTATCGTCACCGATTACGATTCAGGAAATTCAGCTAAACCAACCTGCCACTGACAATAAGTTAAAAGAAGATAATCAAAACCAACTTGCCACTAATGAGAAATCTGTAAACCAGCAATTGAATAAACCATTGTCAAAGCTAAAAGATCCAAAAGATAATTCGACTATTTCAGAGGATGCGCAGCAAGCCGAAGATGCACGGCAAGCCTCTGAAAGTGATTCGAAACAAGTGGTTGATCAACCAAATCATTTATTGATTGCTGCTGTTGTTCTTTTGTTTTTGCTCATGATTGCAGGTATCGCGAAAGGGCGAAGAGGGATTTAATATGTTGTCATCTTTTTCAATTTCATTAATGCATCAGCTCACTAATTGGCTGCTTGAACCAGTAATTTGGTTGCTGATCTTAATGGTATTCTTATCGATTTGGGAAGCAGGGCAAGCAATTGGAGAGCGGTTTGACGGATTAAAACAGTTGGCTGAAAAAGCAACTATTAATCAAGTTGAAAAATTAGCTAGAAAACGTATTGAGCGAGCTGATTTTATTACTCGAATTTCACCGATGCTGGGTTTGATGGGTACTCTAATCCCGCTTGGGCCTGGCCTGGCAGCTTTAGGTGATGGTGAACTGAAAATTTTAACTACGGCAATGACGGTTGCATTCGATACTACGGTTATGGGGTTGTTGGCAGGTATTTTCGGTTTTGTTTTAGCTCGGCTTCGACGACGCTGGTACAGCGATTTACTTGATGAAATGGATCTTCAGCAACAAGTTTCGTTAGCAAACCACCAAGCTTCTCAACAATTTGACGAACAAACAAATACGCCCAGTCAATCAACAGTCGCAGCGATTAGTGCACAGAAAACGATAAAGGTGGCATCCGATGGTTGATCGATTTAGCCGAAACCGGTTTGATGAACAGGATGCTGAGCCAATGGGGCCAATGGCTAATCTGCTGGATATCATGCTGGTGTTTGCTTGTGGGTTGATTGCTGCATTAGTTGCTGCCAGCCCAGATTTAAAACAGCATTTTCAGAAAACAGAAATCCAGCAGGGTAGAGAATTGCCGCAAGTTCCGCAAGGTATTCAACAAGCAGGTAGCGGTTATCAAGCGGTTGGTAAGGTCTATAAAGATCCCAAAACAGGCAAGCTGATTTTGATTGGGGAAGGTAACTAAAAGCTTGGAAAGTTTGAGCCATAATTGAAAGCCCTGTTCAGGGCTTTTCATTAAGATTAGTTACAGGCTCAATTGTTAATTAATTATTTTCGATATATCGATGAATTCGTAATGAAGGGATAAAAACTTCTTCTTCGATTTTTTTGTCCAAGCGTTCCAATCGATCTGCACGAGAAGGCTGAGCGCTGCAGGGTCGAAAATCGGGTAGTTTTTGGTTTGCTAGGTCGGGATACAATATTGGCAGCGAACCTTTAATCATTTGCCGGCGAATTTGATCTTGTTCTTTAAACACCAAATTGACTCGGCGATGAGGGGTTAGTTGTTGAACCTGGGCAAGCAAAGTGTCCGCAGTTAAGGTTTGCAGTTTGGCCAGCTGAACTTCTTTTGCATCGCTGTCGGGTCTTTTTAATAGCATTTCTATTGCTTTGGATGTTTTGATTTTCTTTATTGCCCGAGTGTTGGCCCAACTCCAGCTTACCTTGAGTGGCTTTTGTTCTAGCACGGTTATTTGCCGATAGCACTGGCGAAGATTCAAACGAGCCAGACCATGTCGATTGAGCGTTTCATATGCTTCAACATTTCTTAATTTTAATATTTGTTCAATGCTCGCGGTGAGGCTTTCTTCATCGCGCTTAATTTTTTCTGTTTTTAATTGTTGCATCAGTTTTTCAAAGCGCTGCTTTGCTGCATTGAGCTGCGTAGCAATTGAGAGGGTTTCTGCAGTGCAGGCGAGCAGCCCAGGCATGGTGATCGTGTTGCGAGATGGTTGCTCATCGAGGTACTGATATTGATTGAAGATTTTTATTGCAGCGCTTTGAGCTGGTTGGTTAAAAGATGCTTCGCCATCAGGTAGTTGTACCCAAGCTGCGAAATTCTTCTGTGCTGCGATTGAGCCACCCAGCTGCTGGCTCAGGCTTAGCAGCTGCTCCAACGAAGTAATTAGATCAGCAATCATGTTAATTTCCATGGTTAATATACCATTATCATTGTTGATGTTGGCTTGTTTTGCAAGCAGTTGGTCATGCTGTGAGGTTAATTCAGGTTAGCCGGGCTTGGTAGTGTTGCTAGTTGTTGCGTCAGGATAGATCGGTTAATTATCGCTATTTCGCCTGAGCTGTAAGGTGCAGTGGTGAATCATTGTCATCACAGGGCCGTTATATAGGTGCGGTGTATCGTAGGGTAAGTGATTTTGAAATAGTTAAGCGGCTAAATGGTTTTGCACTGAATCTATCAGAGTATTTAATTTTCGGTATAATTTTCGGTGTTTTGCGGTGTAGGAAATTAAATTTGTAGCCGAAATGCTCTACTTGGAAAAGTGAAAGTGATCCCAAGTCAACTGAAAGCTTATTTTTGTTTTTTAGGCTATTTGCTTTAGTGCAATAAATTATATTCACTTTTATGTGACGGAATGGCGAACTCAAACGGTATGTTCCGAGCATGGATGCGCCAATTAAAGCGACGTAGACGCAGAATGCTGGAGCCAGACGTCAACAGCATTAGTGGATTCAAAGACAGAAATACTTTGATTCAGTTGTTTGCTGATTTAGTTGGTGCAATGGGTGTCTGTGATTATGAAAAAGTGGACGCTTGAATGGCGATGTCAGGTATGTAAGGCAGAAGTGAGCCGAGTTTGCTCATAAAAAAACGGAAACCAAAAGAGGTTTCCGTTTTTAAATAATGCGAATTAATTATTTACAGCTTCGCGCAATGACTTGCCTGCTTTAAATGCGACTGACTTGGATGCAGGTATTTTAATGCTTTTACCGGTTTGAGGATTATGGCCATTTCTTGCAGCACGTTTGCGTAACTGGAAGCTGCCAAAGCCAATCAAACTAACATCTTCGCCTTTGGAAACCGCTTGGGTAATGGTTTCTACGATAGCGTTAACCGCTTTTGCAGCTTGAGCTTTACTTAATTCAGCTTGGTCTGCCACAGCAGCAATCAATTCTGGTTTTTTCAAGGTGATTTCTCCCTGTTGTATAAAGGCTTCCTGCCCGGTTTCGCCGGGTCAAACAACCCGTCTGCTGTAAAGATAGATCGAACAAAATGAAATGCCAGAATATTTATAAGTAACATTGTCCTAATGAGCCGCTTGCATTGGACTTTTGCCAGTCTCTTTCAAAGTCATATCTCATTCTTTGCGCCATGGCAGGGCTCTCTGTAGTAATCCAATGTCCCGGTCTAATCATGGTTGCAAAGCCATTTTCACCAGTTATAAAAAAGCTTTCAGCACAGAATGGCCTTGATAGTCGGCGGACTCGAACCAAACTAGGTGCCTTGCGGCTTAATCGTGCCAAGTCTTTGCAGTTATGGACAAACATAGGCCCGTCACAAACCAAGATAGAAACGCGGCATTGATTTTTAATCAAGCGGGCTACGATATGCTCGTTGAGTGCTTTTTTGAGGCTTTGATCAGCTAGTTCGGGCCGGTAAATTTTTAATGAATTGCCGCAACGACCTAATAGGCTGTCTAGATAGTCCAGGCTACTGCGAAAATCTTCACTTTTATTAATTGGCTCGGAGCTGTATGTGGCTAGTTTAAATCTACTCATGACGCGCAACCTTTTTGCTGGCGTCCCTGTCCTGAAAATCCCTGTTTATTACGTTGAGGATAGACGGATTAGTGAGATTACGTTTATAGCGTTTGAGGTAGAGATGGTGCCGTTGAGCAGTGAGACGGCTAGTTGACTAGCCGTCTGTACTGGTTGAGCATTGAATGTTTTAAATTTTGGATGCTTGGTCGGACGCATTGCCGGTATAGGTGGCTGGTGTCATATCGATTAAACCTTGCTTAGCAGACTCTGGCATATTCAAAGTTGCAACAAATTCAGCAATGGTTTGTTTGTCGATATTTTTTCCGCGGGTGAGTGCCTTAAGTTTTTCGTAAGGCTTCTCGATACCATAACGGCGCATCACGGTTTGTATCGGTTCCGCTAATACTTCCCAACTGCTATCTAGATCATCAGCTAGTGCTTGGCTGTTGAGCTTCAGTTTGGAGATGCCTTTAAGCGTTGATTCAAAAGCAATCAAGCTATAAGCAAAACCACTGCCCAGATTTCTTAAAACAGTTGAATCAGTCAAGTCACGCTGCCAGCGGGAAATAGGTAACTTGGCAGACAGATGCCCCATGACGGCATTAGCCATGCCCAAGTTACCTTCTGAGTTTTCAAAGTCAATTGGATTGACCTTGTGCGGCATAGTAGACGAGCCTACTTCGCCTTCAATGGTTCTTTGCTTGAAATATCCCAGCGAAATATAACCCCAAATATCGCGGTTAAAATCGATCAGGATGGTATTAAAGCGCGCCATTGCATCAAACAATTCAGCAATATAATCGTGTGGCTCTATCTGAGTGGTGTAAGGATTAAACTGCAGCCCTAAGCCTTCGATAAATTGCTTGGCATGATTTTGCCAGTCAATCTCTGGGTAGCTTGCCAGGTGAGCGTTGTAGTTACCTACTGCGCCATTGGTTTTGCCCAGAAATTCAACTCGAATTAATTGTGCATGCTGACGCTTTAAACGATAAGCAACATTTGCCATTTCCTTACCCATGGTGGTGGGTGAGGCTGTTTGGCCATGGGTCCGTGACAACATGGGCGCGTTAGCAAATTCTTTGGCTAATTGCTCAATAGCACCAATTAGGCGCTCAATCAAAGGAAGTACGACCTGGTCCATCGCTTCTTTAAGCATTAAGCCATGTGACAGATTGTTAATATCTTCCGATGTGCAAGCGAAGTGAACAAATTCACTGACCGCATTGAGCTCTTGGCAATCAGCAATGTGTTCCTTGATCAAATACTCCACTGCTTTCACGTCGTGATTGGTGGTGCGTTCGATCTCTTTAACCCTTTGGGCCATCGACTCAGAAAATTCATTTTCCAATTGGTCGAGAACCTCTAAAGCATCCTGACTAAATGCAGGTACTTCTTCGATTGCAGGATTTTCTGCGAGAGACTTCAACCAGCGAGATTCGACTTTTACCCGATTACGTATCAGGCCAAATTCGCTCAGCATGGTTCTGAGTGCACTTGTTTTGCCGCCATAGCGACCATCGATTGGGGAAATTGCGGTGAGACTGGAGAGTTCCATCGGGTCCTGCCCTCGTACTGCCTGATAGGAGTTTTGGGGCGCCATACTACCCCAAGCTGTTGTTTAACGGCAGTCGTTTATGGTTTTATCTGAAAAAATTCTCAAGGCTCAGAGAACTGTCAAGTCGGTTGATCAAGCTTTTCATTAACTTTCACGCTCAATAAGGGTAAAATAGTCGCCCCCGGGTCGATATCAGTCAGTTTTTTGCTGCCAAACAAGAACAAACTACTGAATCGAGCCATTTTGGTTTCATGATCGACAGACAGCTGCCTAGTAGTGTGTCAATCATGTCTTTTGCTTGCTGGACGGGTCTCAAGACCCTGTAGATGAGGGGATAAAAGTCGTGCTAGAACAATATCGTCAACATGTAGAGGAACGTGCAGCGCAAGGTGTGCCACCAAAGCCACTGGATGCTGAACAAACAGCTGGCCTAGTTGAGTTACTGAATAATGCCCCGGCTGGCGAAGCGCCATTTTTGCTAGATCTTTTGGAAAATCGTATTCCTCCTGGGGTTGATGAAGCTGCTTATGTAAAAGCAGTCTTTTTATCCGCGATTGCAAAAAGTGAGCAAAGCTGCGCCCTAGTAAGCAAACAGAAAGCTGTTCAATTATTGGGAATGATGCAGGGTGGCTATAACGTTGCCACCATGGTTGAGTTGCTAGATGACGCTGAATTGTCTGAATTGGCTGCTAAAGAGCTCAAGCACACCTTATTAGTGTTTGATGCGTTCCATGACGTTAAAGAAAAAGCAGATGCCGGAAATGCCAATGCCCAAGCGGTATTGCAGTCATGGGCTGATGCGGAATGGTTCCTTAACAAATCTGAAGTACCAGAAAGCCTGAAAGTTGCGGTATTTAAAGTCACCGGTGAGACCAATACCGATGATCTTTCTCCTGCGCCTGATGCTTGGTCTCGTCCAGATATTCCTTTGCACGCTCGTGCTGCATATAAAATGGAGCGCGATGGCCTGACCCCGCAAGAGCAGGGTGTTACTGGACCGATGGCTCAGATAGAAGAGATTAAAGCCAAGGGTATCCAAGTTGCCTTTGTGGGAGATGTTGTTGGTACTGGCTCTTCGCGGAAATCTGCAACCAATTCTGTTTTGTGGTTCTTTGGCGAAGACTTACCTGGCGTGCCTAACAAGCGCGGTGGCGGTATTTGTATCGGTAACAAAGTTGCACCAATTTTCTTCAATACCATGGAAGATGCTGGAGCGCTGGTTTTTGAAGCGCCAGTTGATGATTTGAATATGGGCGACGTGATTGAAGTTCGCCCATATGACGGCAAAATTCTTTCAGAATCAGGTGCTGTGTTATCTGAATTTTCTCTGAAAACAGATGTGCTGTTAGATGAAGTTCGCGCCGGTGGCCGTATTCCGCTGATCATTGGTCGTGGTTTGACCGATCGTGCACGTGAAGCTTTAGGTC
The DNA here is from genome assembly GCF_003097315.1 of Pelagibaculum spongiae. Lineage (NCBI taxonomy): Bacteria > Pseudomonadati > Pseudomonadota > Gammaproteobacteria > Oceanospirillales > Pelagibaculum > Pelagibaculum spongiae. Next base: position 111,694 of record NZ_QDDL01000001.1, on the reverse strand, counting down.
TGGGTACTTCTGAAGTGTTCCGTCGCCCAGCTGCAGTAGAAGCAAGCGATAAAGGCTTCTCACTGGCGCAAAAAATGGTGGGTAAGGCTTGCGGCGTAGAAGGTGTTCGTCCAGGTCAATACTGCGAACCAAAAATGACTACGGTTGGCTCGCAAGATACCACTGGTCCTATGACCCGTGATGAGCTGAAAGATTTGGCTTGCTTGGGCTTTAGTGCTGATTTAGTGATGCAGTCTTTCTGTCACACAGCAGCTTATCCAAAGCCAGTTGATGTACAGATGCAGCACACCTTGCCTGATTTCATCATGAACCGTAGCGGTGTTGCGCTACGTCCGGGTGATGGTGTTATTCACTCGTGGCTCAACCGCATGTTGTTGCCAGATACAGTGGGTACTGGTGGCGACTCGCACACCCGTTTCCCAATGGGTATCTCTTTCCCCGCAGGCTCTGGTTTAGTGGCGTTTGCTGCCGCTACCGGCGTTATGCCATTGGATATGCCAGAGTCAATTCTGGTTAAATTCAAAGGCGAAATGCAACCAGGTATTACCCTGCGTGACTTGGTTCATGCCATTCCTTACTACGGCATCAAGCAAGGTCTGCTGACAGTAGAGAAGAAAGGTAAGATCAACGAATTCTCAGGTCGAGTACTGGAAATCGAAGGTCTGAATAGCTTGAGCGTTGAACAAGCATTTGAATTGTCTGACGCCTCTGCAGAACGTTCTGCAGCAGGTTGTACCATCACGTTGTCTGAAGATTCAGTTGCTGAATACCTTAAATCAAACATCATCATGTTGCGTTGGATGATTGCTGAAGGTTACGGCGATGTCCGTACTCTGGAGCGTCGTGCCAAAGCAATGGAAGATTGGTTAGCTGATCCTAAATTGATGCGCAGCGATGCAGATGCAGAATATGCGCATGTGATTGAGATCGATCTGGCGGACATCAAAGAGCCAATCGTATGCTGCCCGAATGACCCGGATGACGCTCGCTTGTTATCTGATGTATCTGGTAACAAGGTTGATGAAGTATTCATCGGTTCTTGTATGACCAATATTGGCCACTTCCGTGCAGCAGGTAAAATGCTGGAGCAACATAGTGGTGGTTTGAGTACTCGTTTCTGGGTGGCACCGCCAACCAAGATGGACCAAGCGCAGCTGATGGAAGAGGGCTATTACAACATCTTCGGTCGTGCCGGTGTTCGTACTGAAATGCCAGGTTGTTCATTGTGCATGGGTAACCAGGCGCGAGTTGGTGACAATACCACGGTAATGTCGACTTCCACGCGTAACTTCCCTAACCGTTTAGGAACAGGTGCCAATGTTTACCTAGCATCTGCTGAGCTAGCTTCAGTCGGTGGTATTTTAGGTCGCATACCTACCCCTGCTGAATATCAGGAATATGCGGCTAGTCTGAACGGCATGGCCAGTGAGATTTACCAATACCTGAACTTCGATAAAATGGATCAATATACTTCCAAGGCTGCAAAAGCTGAAGAAATCACCCTGAAGAATCTGCCAGCATAGGCAGCTTTCTTTAGCGTTTTAATCAAGAGCATTTTGATTGAACGTATTTTGATCGAAAAAACCCGCAATGAGAATTGCGGGTTTTTTTTGCGCTAAATAATAATTAAGCAATAGCTTAATTATTATTTACTGATAGATGTTTTGAATTAGCGGCTTGAATTTTTTTGAGTTAATTTGTGTTGTCGAAATCTTTTCCAATTAGAGAATGGATCTTGACTGTGTTAGCTGCGATAGACAACTAGAAGTGCACATGGAGGTGCTCTAGATTTTACTCCTAACGAAAGCAGAGAAATAATTATGAAAAGCTTTTTATTATTGTGCACTGCAGCATTATTTATCGTGGCTTGCGGGCAGGCCGATCATTCTGTAGATCCCGACGAAATATCTGCCATTGATGACGCTGCGGAAATGCAGGAATCTGTTAACGCTTACCAAGCCAGTGGATTGTCATCTGATGGCACTGGTGGGTCGTCGTTTTATGGAGATTGGCGAGATGGAGCAATCGCCGTATCGTCTAGAGATGGATGGGGGACGCCGTGGAACATTCAAAGGTGGATGAGCGGTTACGGACTCCATTACAGGAATAACCCTTTTAATATCATTGCTCGCTATGGTCCGCTGGGAAGATCTGAGCATGTACTCAGACAACGGGCTTATTTGTTTGAGGAAGAAAATGGCGTGCGTTATGCGATCATCCCGCATGGCACCAAGAGATACCTTGTATATCCTTCAGGCCTGGAATACAGAGCTGGCGTGCAATATCTAGCCATGGTTGAAATTCCATATAGAGTGCTAGACGATACCAAACTGAAGAAGCTAATGACGTTCGGTTGGGAAACTGATTTAGCTGTGCCTGCCGACATTGAAGATTCGTTTATTTATAACGGAGAAGTTTATACCGTCACACAAAATGGCAACATTTATAAAATTAAAAAGTTTAACCCTCAAGGGCCCAGTGAAGATAAATATGTTGGCCTGGAATTAGACGAATCAGCAGGTGTAGTTCAGTTAACTTTATATAGAGATGCTTACAATTCTAGGTCTGTAGTTTTTGCTGATGATGAAATAATTGGTCGATTTAACCCTGTAGATGTGATGCTAGAAGTATTTGAAAATACTCGCAGAGAGATTAGTGCAGATTGGAATGTGAGTGATAACGGAACGCAAATGGAAAAAGAAGGGTTAACTTCAGCAGAAATAGCTAAAGAAGGCACTTTGTTTGGGCCCATTCGCAATCCTACCAGCACATTTGTATTTGCTAGTGCACCGGACGTTGAACTTACTATTATTGGCGGATCTCAAGCGTATGTATCGGGTGCGTATAACCTGACTCTGAATTCAGGGTGGGGGATTAATTTAGGGCATGCTGGTCAGACTGAAGATATTATAATTACATATCAACTTCCTCTTGCCCCTGCTCCTGAGTCTGTTCCAGAACCTGCAATCATATGTACAGAAAGCATAAATATATGGCAGGGAGATACTCGGCTTGGAATAACGTCTTTTTTCAGATACTACGATGAAGAAGATGAAGCTAACTTAATCGCATCGAAAATAAATTCTGTAAGAATTTTAAGATCATCTCCTGACTTAAGCAGAATCCACTTCGGTGCTGAAGCGGAAGTTTTTTATGATAACGCAGCTGACATATATGAAGTTCGCATTTTATTGAGACCTCATATTTATGAGTATGACGGAACCTACGAATTACATGTAGGAGTACTTTGCGGTTCAGATACTTACCTAGAGGTTGATGAAGAAGGAATAAAATCTATCTTAACTCAAGGGTTATATGCTTCAGCAGTATACAGGGCGTACCAAGGCAAGTTTATATTTAACGGGGTGAAGTACGCTCAAACAGATGGAAGTATCCATAAAGTTGCTGCTAATGGTATTTACGATCCTGCAGGACCAAGAATCGAATTGTACAACTACTCAAGCTATCGTACCCCCCTGGCTGGTGGCCTGTTCTATAGTCCAGGTTTTATTATCCCTTATGTCGTTCAATATGATGAGACGCATGGGTGGTACAAACAATTCACCTATTACGCCGCAGAATATCTTACGCTCAATGACGGCGATCTGACGGAACTTTTTAACGATACATTTAATTAATCGAGTGTTTGGCCGAGAATAATGCATTTTTAATACTGTTGTTCTCGGTCATCACTTACTAGTTTTTTAAAATTGTACCACTCAAAGCTTTAGTGGTACTCGCTACAATTAATTTCGATGAATTAACTATTTAACTTCAAGTTATCATATTCTTATCAATCATGGGTATATCAAAGATCTTTACCATGTTGATAAGGGAAACCTTTCTAAAAATAGGTGTCTCTCTAGAGATTAAATTCACTCATGCATCTGTAAGTGTTGGTGTTTTTTTTATTTAGTATTTAATTTATTAAACAATGGCTTAGTTCGTATTTACTGGTAGGTGTTTTGAGTCGGTGGATTGAATTTTTAGTTGATTTATGTTGTTGAAATCTTTTCCAATAGAGAATAGATCCTGACCGTGTTAGCTTCGATGGATAACTAGCGGTATACGTGGAGGGGTTCTAGGTTTTACTTCTGACGAAAGCAGAGAAATAATTATGAAAAGCTTTTTATTATTATGCACTGCAGCATTATTTATCGTGGCTTGCGGGCAGGCCGATCATTCTGTAGATCCCGACGAAATATCTGCCATTGATGACGCTGCGGAAATGCAGGAATCTGTTAACGCTTACCAAGCCAGTGGATTGTCATCTGATGGCACTGGTGGGTCGTCGTTTTATGGAGATTGGCGAGATGGAGCAATCGCCGTATCGTCTAGAGATGGATGGGGGACGCCGTGGAACATTCAAAGGTGGATGAGCGGTTACGGACTCCATTACAGGAATAACCCTTTTAATATCATTGCTCGCCATGGTCCGCTGGGAAGATCTGAGCATGTACTCAGACAACGGGCTTATTTGTTTGAGGAAGAAAATGGCGTGCGTTATGCGATCATCCCGCATGGCACCAAGAGATACCTTGTATATCCTTCAGGCCTGGAATACAGAGCTGGCGTGCAATATCTAGCCATGGTTGAAATTCCATATAGAGTGCTAGACGATACCAAACTGAAGAAGCTAATGACGTTCGGTTGGGAAACTGATTTAGCTGTGCCTGCCGACATTGAAGATTCGTTTATTTATAACGGAGAAGTTTATACCGTCACACAAAATGGCAACATTTATAAAATTAAAAAGTTTAACCCTCAAGGGCCCAGTGAAGATAAATATGTTGGCTTAGAATTAGACGAATCAGCAGGTGAAGTTCAAATAACTTTGCATAGGGGTATTTACAACTCTAGATCTGTAGTTTTTGCTGATGATGAAATAATTGGTCGATTAAACCCTGCAGATGTAATGCTAGAAGTATTTGAAAATATTCGCAGAGAGATTAGTGCTGGTTGGAGAATAACTTATTACGGAACGCAAATGGAAAAAAGCGGATTAACTTTGGCGCAATCTGGCCATGTGTTTGATTTGTTTGGAGAAAATCGCAACCGTACTAATGCCTTCGCTTTGGCTAGTTCACCCGAAGTTGAAATTGATATTGCTTACAATGGATCATCCTTTTTTTCATCAGGCGGGTATTATAGATCAACCCTGAGCTTAGGGAGTGGTGGTTTAGATCTTAATGGACGTACTGAAGATATTATCGTTACCTACGAGATTCCTCTCAATACTGGACCTGAAGAACTTAAATGTAGAGAGTCTTTAGGGATATGGGGTGTAGATTTCGGAAATTTCGGAAACGGACCTGATATAAGGGGATTCAGGTATTTCGACACTATAGAAAAAGCTAACATGGTGGCGGAGCAGGTGAATCGTCTTGGAAATATCGCCGTATATTCAGGAAGTGCATTTTTTCCAGCTAGCGCTATTGTTATTCCTCTAGGAGTAGCAAGTTATAAGATTGAGATTATTCCTTTAGGATTTAATCCTTTTATTTACAACCTTCCTGCCGAGGTAGATGCAATTGGTGCTTGCGAATTTTACTTGGAAGTTGATGAAGATGGGATAAAATCCATCTTAGCTCAAGGACTTTACAATCCAGAAGTACATAGTACTTACAACGGTAAGTTTATGTTCAACGGAGTACGATACGTTCAAACAGATGGAATCATCTACAAAGTTAATGCTAGTGGTGTTTACGATTCAGCAGGGCCAAGAATCGAATTATACAGCTACCCAAATCATCGCATTCCTTTTGCTGGTGGTCGGTTCTTCAGCCCAGACTTTGAAACTACCGCCAGCCTTCTTGATGGAAGCGATTATAACGTTCAATATGACGAGACATATGGATGGTACGATCAATACGTTAGCGAGTATATCAGGATCAATAGTGGTGATATGACTGAAATTTTTAACGACATATTTAACTAACTAAAATAGTGGTTGACCGAGAATAGCAATTTGTTCCGGTGCTATTCTCGGTCACAATTTATTCATCAATCCTTTCAAATATCAATCGCACTAAACTGAAGTTGGGGTTCTTGTGAGTTTTTCATGGGAATTTTGCGCTGAGCGTTTGCCAGGAACAAGCTGTATAAGGGCCTTGGAATTAAATAATACACCGGTTGCTAATTATTCAGCTTTACCTGTGAACATATGAGGGAATTCTATAGTTTTGCTCTCCCTGCCTATGGATACCCGCCTTCCATGGCGAGCATGACGGAGTGGCTAATGAAGCGCTGTAGTTTACAACATACTCCGAGCCGTCATTCCGGAATCTATGTGCCAGGGATGGTAGCTCCGCTCCAGAAAAATCATTTCAAAAACTGAAACCGTTTAGGGTAATTTAAAATTTCTGCGGCCCTAAATACGATTTTATCGATTCAAAGAAGAATCAAAAAAAACATCTGTTTAAAGTGTCTGTCGATTTTTTTATTGCAAGTGAACGAAGTATTTTGGCTTGATTCTTTTTAGATAGAATGTTTTGTCAAATATAGTGCAGAAAATTATTTTTTAGAGTAGTTAAAGAATGGAAATAAATCATAGGCTCGTGTCGAAATAGCATTGCTGCCCAATCTCTCAGGCAGCAATAATAATCAACTATTAAGAAAACACTCGATTCTCTTGTTCCATCACTCGAATAAATGTGGTTCGACGTGATAGCTCTTTTAATTTCGCTGCACCAACATAGGTGCAGGTTGAGCGAACGCCGCCGAGAATATCTTTAATGGTTTCTTCAACTGGCCCGCGGTAGGGCACCTTGACGGTTTTACCTTCTGAGGCCCGATAATTAGCAACGCCGCCAGCGTGTTTGCTCATCGCAGTGGTTGAGCTCATGCCATAAAACAGTTTGAATTGCTTGCCATCTTGCTCGACCAGTTCGCCATCGGATTCATCGTGGCCGGCTAACATGCCGCCGAGCATTACGAAGTCTGCACCGGCGCCAAAGGCTTTTGCCACATCACCCGGGCAAGAGCAGCCGCCATCAGAAATAATCTGTCCGCCTAAGCCGTGGGCTGCATCGGCACATTCGATAACGGCTGATAACTGCGGATAGCCAACACCGGTTTTCATCCGTGTGGTACAAACCGAGCCAGGGCCAATACCCACTTTTACAATATCAGCACCAGACAAAATGAGTTCTTCAACCATTTCTCCGGTGACAACATTGCCAGCAACAATGATTTTGTCGGGAAAGTGTTGCCTGGCTTTACGAACGTAATCGACAAAGTGCTGGGAGTAGCCGTTAGCGACATCGATGCAGATGAAGCGCAGCTTGGGCAAGGCAGTGAGGACTTGTTGCAGTTTTTCAAAGTCGCTGTCAGAAGTGCCAGAACTGACCATCAAATAGTTATAGATCTCAGGTGATAAGCCCTTGGCAAAACTCTGCCACTGCTCAAGAGAATAGTGTTTGTGAACGGCGGTAAGCATTTGTTCGCTGGCCAGCGCTAGGGCCATTTCGAAGGTGCCAACGGTATCCATATTGGCAGCGACTACCGGCACGCCGGTCCAGTCTCCGCCTGCATGGCGCAGTAAGAAGGTTCGTTCTAGCGAGACTTGTGAGCGGCTCTTGAGAGTGGAGCGCTTAGGGCGAATTAAAACGTCTTTAAAGCCGAGTTTGATTTCAGTTTCTACGTGCATGCCAGTTTCCATTTTAAACAGAAGAAAAAAATAGGTAGCACGTATAGAGGTGATTTCGTGGAGGTAAGCTGGCAGCTAAGACTATGGATAATAAAGTGCCATTAACAACCTGTTTTTTAGTTATCAGTAAATATACCAATAACTAAGCCGCAGAACCGCTTCTATACGGCATCATTATAGGGAGAAAGTCCTTTGATGCAACAGAAAAAAGTTACAGTTGAAGGGTTTTTATTTAGGGCTGATTTTAGTTGAGTGATCCATTGGTTGCATTGCAGTTTGTAATGTTTGATCGCAATTCGAGCCAGTGGTAGGTGCTCGCTAGCGGCTAATAGATCATGGGCCGCTGGGGCTAAATAGTGGTGAATTGAAAACTGATTGTGATTCTTTTGTCCCGAGCGGTTTTTTATCTTGGCAGGTAACCGTTAAAATGGCCGCCTTTTGCAGTTGATCGCGGCACAGCTTGTTTGCTAGGTGATTCGCCGGGTCCAATCCGTCTGGAGTAATGGTATGAGTGATAGGCAAGATGATATCTACGCCCATCAGCATGATGTAGTCGAAGCTTTTCGGTTTGATGAGCAAGTTGTTAATGTCTTTCCGGATATGATTCGTCGTTCGGTGCCCGGTTATCCCACCATTATTTCGATGATTGGTTATCTGGCAGAGCGGTATGCTCAGCCGGGTAGTCACTGTTATGACTTAGGGTGTTCTCTAGGTGCTGCCAGTTTGTCGATGCGAGATAATATTCCCCATGCCGATTGTAAAATTATTGCGCTAGATAATTCCCAAGCAATGGTCGAAAAGTGTCGAGTGCTATTGCTTGATCAAGCAGGGAAATCGAAAGTTGACGTAAAACTGGGTGATATTCGCCAGCAGGAAATCAAAAATGCATCAGTGGTGGTGCTGAACTTCACGCTGCAATTTATTGACCGAATTGATCGTGATCTATTAATTCAGAAAATTTATGATGGATTGAAACCCGGTGGCATTTTAATTCTGTCAGAAAAATTAGCATTTTCTGATGGCCGTGTGCACGACATGCAAACCGATATGTATTACAACTTCAAACGTTTGAATGGTTATTCTGAAATGGAAATTAGCCAAAAGAGAAATGCGCTAGAAAATGTATTAACGCCAGATACATTAGAAGTGCATCAACAACGGTTGCGCCAATCTGGTTTTGCCAGTTGTGATGTGTGGTTCCAATGTTTTAACTTTTGTTCGATGGTCGCTATTAAAGTTTAATCTGCGTTTGCCATTGCTGTTAAATAAAACCTTTTATTGAGAAAATTTGATGATCGTAGATTATAGCGAGTTGTATCGTCAGTTTGATGGGCCATTAGAAGCCTGGAAAGAAATTTTACCTGCCCAGTTAGCTGACGCTTGGGATGAAAAGAAGAACGGTAATTTAAAGCGTTGGTTGCCCGTATTCGATACGATCCCGCAAATAGTGGCTAAAAATGTCGATTTGAATGCGGATTGGTTAAAGGTAGGCGATGAGTCTGAAGTTTCAGCAGAGCAACGACAGCAGTTATTTGATGGTTTAAAGCAGCTTATGCCTTGGCGGAAAGGCCCATACGAATTGTTTGGCGTGCCGTTAGACACTGAATGGCGTTCTGACTGGAAATGGCAGCGGGTATTGCCACACCTTGACGATCTGCAGGGGCGGAGGATTCTTGATGTAGGTTGCGGTAGTGGTTATCACTGCTGGCGAATGCGTGGTGCTGGTGCTTCGATGGTTGTGGGCATCGATCCGAGTATGTTGTTTGCTTGTCAGTTTGAATTATTTAAAAAATATATTGATGATTCGTCGGTGCATTTTTTACCTTTAGGTATCGAAGCAGTACCTCAAAGCTTGCAAGCATTTGATACTGTATTTTCGATGGGGGTTTTATATCATCGGCGCGCTCCAATTGATCATATTTTGGAATTAAAAAGCTGCTTGCGCCCGGGTGGTCAATTAGTCTTAGAAACCTTGGTTGTTGATGGAGATCAGTGTCAAATTCTGATGCCAGAAGATCGTTACGGAAAGATGAGAAATGTTTGGTTTATCCCTTCAGTAGATATGTTGATTTTGTGGCTTAATCGGTGTGGTTTTTCTAATGTCCGTGCTGTCGATCTTTCACAGACAAGTATTCAAGAGCAGCGCGCTACAGAATGGATGCAATACGAGTCGTTATCTGATTATTTGGATCCTGAAGATCCAAGTAAAACAGTTGAAGGTTATCCTGCACCATTACGTGTAGTTATACTGGCTGATAAAAAATAGAAACATCGTTTGAAAACTCATCATTTAATGGTTGATCCTTGTCAAGGTTGTAAGGCAGGTGACAGGGTATTGTTAATTCAACGCTGCTGCCGTCATATATTTTTTGTTGCAGTCAATCAGTTATGTTTAGGTCAGCCTGCTGACCGCACCAGTTGCTCTCCGGTGTAAACCTTTGCCCAGCTTTGCTGGGCTTTTTTTATTCCAATATTTAATATTCCTCATATTTAGATTTTCATATATTTGTTTTCCCATATATTCGTCATTGGAAATAATAAATTCCTCAGGCGACTGACTGGTATTTAATATTTGAAAATTTATTGTCGACATAAAAAAAGCCCTGAATTAAACAAGGCTTTTAGTGGTTTTGTTTGGTCTGAATTTAGTGGCTAAACTGGCCAAGCAATTTTTGCTGTTGCTGGGATTGATCTAGTAGCGACTGGCTGATTCGATCAACGTCTGAAGCGCTTTGTGTGAATGCTGAAGAAGCATCGCGAATTGCAACCGCATTTTGATTAATCTCTTCTGTTACCGACGATTGCTGTTCAGCAGCGCTAGCGATTTGTATATTCATGCCGGAGATTTGCTCAATAGTGCCACTAATTTGTTCCAGCGCATTCCTAGCTTGTTCGGCTTTTTTGACGCTTTCATAGGCGCTAGTACCACTGGATTCAATTACTAGAACGGTCTGTTCGGTTTTTTCGCGCAGCTCACCAATCATGGTTTTAATTTCACGAGTAGCATCCTGGGTTCTGGAGGCCAGGCTGCGAACTTCATCGGCAACGACTGCAAAACCACGTCCTTGCTCACCGGCTCTGGCAGCTTCAATAGCAGCATTCAATGCCAGTAAATTGGTTTGTTCGGCAATCGAGCTAATTACGCTGGTAATCGACTCGATACCTTCGCTGTGTTCAGCCAGTAAATTAACCGAATGATGCGCCTGTTCCAGTTGCTTAGCGAGTTGATCGATTGTTGCTGAAGTATCTGCGACTACTTCACGACCAACAACGGTGTTTTGACTTGCTTCAGCTGTATGCTGCGCGGCCAGTTGTGCATTTTGAGCAACTTCTGCCGCAGAGGCGGCCATTTCATTCATCGCCGTTGCTAGCTGATCGGTTTCCTGTTGCTGCTGATTAATATGGCCAGCGGCATCGCCAGCGATTTGCTGTGCCTGGCTGCTACTGGTTAATAATGAGCCGCCCATATCTTGTATTTGATGCACGAGATTTTGTAGTGAACTCATAAAATGATTAAAGTCTTCAGCCAGTTCTTGAAATTCATCGCCGCTATTGGCTGGAATTCTTTGGCTCAAATCAGCTTGTCCGCTACCAATTTGTTTCATTGCGTTGCCAATGGTTTTCATTGGAAGCAGTAGGCGGCTAATAATTAACTGGTAAATAAACAGGCAAGTCAGCGCAGTACCAATGGTAAAGAAAATTGCCATGTTACGAAGCTGGTAGACACCTGCGTAAGCCTTGTCATGGTTAATGACGACACCCACTTTCCAATCAATTCCTTCAACCGAAACTGAAGAAAAGGTCAGTGCCTGTTCTTCGGTTGTTGTCATGGTTTTTTGAATTGTACTGGAAAGAGTTGGGCGATTAGTAAATAGATCTGCAACCGTTTTACCATTAAAAGAGGTATCTGGGTGGCTGATTATCTTTCCTTGACCAGTAATTAAAAATGCATACCCGGCATCACCTAATGGGTGCTTATCAAGGATGTCTAATAGCGAATCTAGTTCGATTTTTCCATTTACCACGCCATTAATGCCTCGGCTATCAGTTAATGGTGTGCCAATTGCTAGCATCAGCTTGCCAGTTTTGGTATCGAGATATGGATTTTTAACATTAATGCCGCCTTTTGCTCTGGCTTCTTTGTACCAAGAGCGTTTCCTGGCGTCATAGCCTTTTTTATTAAAGGGGTAATTAATAATCAGGTTTGGTCGATCTTCTAATCCTAGGTAAGCAACAGAAAATTCTTGTTTTAAAATAGGTAAGTCGATTAGTTTTTGTATTTGTTGGTCATTAGTGGATTGGCTAATGCCTTGCTGAAGGGTCAGAATCAGTGTTTCTTTCCCTGATACCCATGTGCCAATATGATCGGCCATGCTAGTTGCTGTGCTTTGTAGTCTTTTTTCAACAGTAGTGGTGGTTTCGTTATAACTGTTGATATAGAGAACGGTAGATAATGCCGCAATAGCACCGGTTGCGATTAACGTGCTGGTTAATACCAGTTTGTGAGAGAATTTCATCGCACGAAGTCCAGAGGTTGATTTCTTGCTGGTTGTATCGGCGGGTAACAGAAAAGCTTTAGTGTTTTAGATAAAGAAACAAAGAAATGTCATGTTGCTAACAAGCCTTTGCTTACCAACATAAATCGACCGTACCAGCTGCCGCTGTTTTAACGCCTAGATAGTTATAAGTCAAAGCGCCACATTCAGCGTCACCATTAGCAGGTGTTGCGGTGATAGTGTATTCAGTAGCATTAGTTGTGGCGGTGGCATTGGTTGAAACTGTAATTTTATGTTGGCCACTTGGGGATATGCCTTCTTTAGGGCCGTTGGGAAGAGCAGTATCGACAGGACGAATAGCATTATGTAACGCAGTGATATCATCGGTGTAGCTTTGTTGCTTGAGCAATCGCGCTTCTTGTTTTTGAGCAACAATGGACAGAATGCTAACTGCTTCCTTGCGATAGCTCTTTCGTAATGATTGTTGGTATGAGGGCCAAGCGATACTGGCTAAAATACCCACCACAGCAACAACTATCATCAGCTCGATTAAAGTAAATCCATTTTTTTTCATGTCAGCTGATTCCGGGTTTGTATGATTTACGAGCACGAACTAGAGCTAGGGGTAGTGATAATAATTAGCCCGCTATTTTCTATAGTGATCTGTCGTATTTGATCGTTGTTCTTGAGGCAAAACCAATTGGTGCCAGTATTGGCAACATAACCATCAGGATGAAAGCTAATGATGTTAGCTGAATTTGGGCTCAAACTTGATGTGATTATAAGGTTGTCAAATTCCGATTGCTGGCGAATTAATTCGTGAGTAGATGCAACATAAGAAGAGCCATCTCGGGTGGTATCTTGATAGACACGAGTGCCATCGACCCAATCGGTTGAACTACCTGACTTTCCTAGGGTGACGGTAGTGTTGCGCCGCACTGCTTCATTTCTGGCCAGTCGAAGTTGAGCTACAAAAAGGTCAACGCCACCATCAACAGAGTTTCGCTGGATCAGATTGTTATAAGAAGGGGCTGCAATCGTAGTCAGAATCGCTAATAGAGCGATCACGATCATCAGCTCTATTAGAGTGACCCCTTTCTGAGAAAAATGTAAGTAACGAATCATCATAAAATTTACTTATATATTTGTTATATGAATTAATTAATGCAATAGCAGTGCTTTGGCAAGCCAATGCAATATGACCGCCAAACATACCGTGATCGGCGGTCAGGCAATTGCTAATTTAGAATAAACGCAGCCAATTTTGCCGACCGGTTCTATTGCCAGGAAAACCAATCAACATAGTGGCAATATCATCAGTTTGATTAAGATACGCAATGTCACCAATCAAAGTAATTAATGCTGGAGTGGTTAATTGCAAAGCAGTAATCGATTTTGATAGGTACTTATCTTTTTCATCAATTTTTTGATCATTATTCAGGTCAAAAACAGATTGTTGCGATCTACCGCCAGTGGCGGCATTGATCACGTATAAGTAACGAGTCAAACCAGAGGCCTGGCATGGATCTGCATTGGGCGTACTGACAGGGAAAAAGGCAAGTTCGGTTCGATAAACCGGATCATGTGCCATTAAATCACCCGCAGGAAGGTGCATATACCAACCGAGGTTTGCTTCAGTGCCATACCAAGTTGGTTTTTTTTGGCTAGATTGATAAACATTATGCTGTGTTTGCTGACTATTTTGGCCACTGAATGTTGCTGACGTTTTACTAAGGAGTTCTTGTTTAAGCAACTGAATGAAGTTGATCGTGGCAAGTTCAGTTTTGCCATCGGTTGTCTGGTCCCAAATCCCGTATAAGGTGTTTTCGTTTTGATCCTTTTTGGCGGCATCAGAGGTTTCAAAGTATTTGCCGGTACCGAAAATAATCAAATGGCCTTTGGTTGTTGGGTGGCGCATTAACCGTGGTGGGGTAGTGATTGGCTGTGGTACAGCGTTTTTAGAGGCAGCAAACAAAGGTTCGCCCAAATTACTTCCTGCGACCTTCCATTGGTTTTTATTGCTAATGTTTTTTAGTGGCTCGCTTGAATCATGGTTGATCAAATCAAAACGCCATAAATTACCCTTTAAATCACCGGCATATAAAAAGTCGGTAATCAAATCGCCATTAATATCAGCTGCGACCGGTGAAGATAGTCCATTGTCGGTTTCATTTCCGATGCTGAAGGTTTTTTCAATAGCACCAGTTTCAATATTCAATAAAAACAAGTGGGCTGATTGGTTTGAGCTTGCAGTGCTTTCATAACCATTGGCTAGTGCAACATACCAGTTGCCATCGTGTGCCCGAATAACCCTTGGTTGTGCCAGTGTGTATCCAAGTCGAGAGTCATCTTTGGCGGTAAGCTCCCATAACAGTTTTGGCGTTTCGGGAGTGGTAATATCTAACGCATAAATACCCTTGCCACCAGCACCTAATCCGCCGATTAAAACACTATGCCATTTATCATCAAACCAGACATCGGCAGCAACCGGCGTCGCATCGACATAATATTGGTGGCTGTAATTTTGCTCCGGCAGCAGATGGATCTTTTTTAATGCGGGTGTTGGAATAAATGCAAACACTTCGTTGCCATTTTCGGCATCAAGCCCATGCAGCATTCCATCATTAGCGCCGAAATAAACCATATGCTTTCGGTTGGCATTTAATGCAGCAAAATCGGCGTAGCTAGCACTATGTAAATTTTGATAGCCGTACCGATCAGGTTTGCCGACATAAACCGGTGAAGAGTGAACGATATCGCCAAGCACTGAAATATTCCCGCTTGGCAGTGTTTTTCTTATCCGCAACTGGTCAGCTGCTGTACCTTCATCTTTGTGATTTCCCTTAACCCATTGCAGCCGTTTTTTACCATAAACTTTCTTTTTTGAATCACCGTTGCCGAAATTGCTTTGAATGTTTTCTGGTAAAAAATTCCACTTAAATTCTTCTAAATTATTAGTTGCACCTTTTTTTGCAAATAAATATTTTCTATCGCCAATTTTCATTGCAGCAATTGTTTCTGCGGCACTCCATACCGTAGCTCCTGGTGTGGCATTGGCTGTTAAATCTCTCTTTCGGACGTCGCCGCTCCAGAATTCACTTTCAAACTGAACATGAAACAAGCTACTTAATACATCGCTAGTAAAACCGTTAACGCCAGTCGCAGCTGCGGATGCAGAGTCTTGTTTGATAGCACTAACGAATTCTTTAAATGCTGCAGTTAATGATGCTGAATTTTCAGCACTAAAAAACAGCCCTCTTGAATTGATTGCGGCCTGCCATAAATCATAGGCAGCATTTGTGCCATTTTTAATAATAGTTGGCCACTGGATCTGCTCATCGCCGTTTCCAATATTTAAAAAACCACCACCAAACGTAGTGCCGTCGTATTGGGGGTTTGTTAAATAGTTTTTCATCGCCAATCCAACCGTAAAATTCACCATATGTTGCCAGCTGGCAGGATTGTTCCTAGGATTCCAATACTCCTGATTCTCGGTATTCCACTGTGCTGAAAGATTATTGTCAATCGCATCGTCATCGGTATCTTTCAGGTCATTAGACCAAAAATGAAAGGCAATATCTGCTAGAGAGGTAATTTGATCTCCGTTGGCAGATGCTCGAGTATCTGAAGAAAAAATTGTACTGGGAGCGTATGAAGTTCCATCGGGTAAAATTGTTGAAGTGTCGCTGGCATCGGTATGACTTTCAGCAGGGCTACCGCTCCAAAACCCATCAGTCATTGCAATATGATAATTTCTTCGGCAGCTATAGCTAGTACTGTCTGAAGCGAGAGGATCTTCCTGATAAGAGGATGCTTGTGAGAATAGATTGCCAGCACGAATAAAAGCATTTCTTAACGGTGTGCCTGCGGATCTTACTGGTGCTTTAGCTAGCCAATTAAAAAAATTATCTCTATGGGTAGATGAAAAAGTTTGTAGCCGACTATCTATAAGGTCACCAAAGTTGTTTGCGCAATTTCCTTCGCCTTCATTATTGTCACTAAAGCTATTGCAAGTATTTAATGCTTGCCAGGAAAATCGAGTATTTTTGGGTAGCTCCCGAAATGAAAGGGTTGCGGCGGACATGGTTAATAGTGCACGTGTTCGATAAAAAGAATACCAAATAGCAAAGTTTTGTTTTTCTTCTGCTGTTGTTGGATATATTAAAGTAAAGCAGTCGCTATCACCCAAAGAATTATTGCAAGCAGCATTGTTTTGATTATATTGGTGGTAGTAACCTTTACTTGCACCCTTGTGCTCTTCTATGTGGCGTGGGCGGGCTACAGGGTGATCACCGGACCCACCATTACGCCACTTTTTAGCATCACCTTTGTTAAAATAATAAATAGTGGGGTTGAAACCAGTGGTTAGGTCAACCCAGCCTTCATTTTCCTGAATAAATCCATTTAGCCACGCTTTTTCCCAACTAGTGCTATAGGTCGTGCCATCATTTTTTAATGGTAATTGATAGCTGGTTTCAGGGTTGTAATAATATGGATTGCTAGTAGGCGAAGTGTATCTTGGTTCGGCAATAGCATAATCATTAGCACTTCCAGATGGGTTGTAATAAGTCAGACCAACGCTGCTAGGCCAATACGCATCACCGCCATGAGCAAAACCCATGCTACCCGAATCGTCCAATGAAAAAACAATATTAGGCGCAGCGCCTTGCGTCAAAAACAGTGGTGATTGGCTAACACTGTCAGCTGCTGCAGAAACAGTCATTAATAAGCTGGTTAAACCCAGTATTATTATTTTATTATTTTTCATGACTACTTCCTTTTAATCATAGTGGTTCGAACAACACTTAATGATTGCCCGCTATTGCCAGTGCTGGCTGTATTTATTTGATAATAATGCGGGCCGATGTGGCGGCTTCTTTCTTCTGGGTCGGTAATCTCGCCGCGGCCACGGCTATCAGCTAAATCGTATCCCATGTAACCGGTAACCGATCGGGGTGATTCTGAATAGGAAGAAAAACTATTGGTAGTGTTAATAACGCCAGTGGCTGGCATTTGGTCAATTGCCAGTCCTTTGGTTTCCCAAAACTGTGCCCAATTAGTGATGGTTTGCATGTCTCGCGCCATAGGTTTAACAATGCCGATACACGGAATTGGGCATGAGGCAATGGTGTAATTCAACGGGGTCAGAGCAGTGTTGGTAGTTTCTAGCCAGCGTTCAATCTGTCTAGCTGCGGCATTGGCTGCTCGAGTGGCTGCGGCCTGGTCTTTGATGTTGCTGATTTCACGGCTGCTGATCAGGTTGTCTTGCTGAACCCCATTAATAATAAATGCAATTACTAATAGCAGAACCATGGCTAAAACCAGCGTGAAGCCTTGTTGTTTTTTTATGTTATTCATTTTTTTCCATCACAAGCTGACATTATTCAGGCTAAATGTTGTCGAGGTTGAGCTGTAGTAGTGTTTATCAGGCGGCGTGATTTTAGTTTCTGTATCAGGAGGGAAATTATAATCTGGTGCAGAAGGATGGGAGTTAGCACTTCGTCCTAGCAATGCGATTTCGATTGCTTTAATTCGGGAGTAATCGGCGCTAGCTATATTACTAATGGATATTTTTTGAGTGATATGCTTATTAGAAGTGTCGGATAGTAAAAATAAAAAATTTAAATCACTAATGTTTTCTGCAATAACACCCGTTTGATCTTGGCTAGTGCATTTTATTTGAAAATTAGCCGGATCCAAAAATAGTCGATTGACTACTGAGGCAGTTGTTATGCTGCTTCCCAAGCAATCTCGTTGTTCGTTGAAGGTCCGTTGAAAGCGAATGCAAATGCCTGGTGTTGCTGCGGATTTTGCTAAATCTGCGGTGATAACAACCCCTGCGGGCATTGCAGGGCAATTCGTGGTGGCAGCTAATGCAGGAAATGCCAAGGCGCGACTGTTCTGTGGTAATGCAGAATAACCGATTAACGAAAGCCAGCGTTTTAACTCTTGATTAGCAAAACGTAATTCCTGATTTAATCGATTTTCGCGAGATAATTCTGTTGCGGTAACTTTTTGCTTGGCATATAGCTGAACCAATGCAATGCCGAGAATGGTGCTCAGTGCAAGGGCAATCATGAGCTCAACCAGAGTGACGCCTTTTGTATTGTTCATGGGATTAGCACCAATTGAGCGCTGAAATGATTTTTTACTTGTGTAGCAGGATCTGTTCCTGGAGCAAGTTCAGGTGTTACAGCTGAGGTATCTTGCCAGGATAAAAAAATATGAAAGCTATCGCCTAACCCATCGCAGTTAATATTGTCGGTTGGGTCGCTATCGCGGCATATAAAAGTGTCGTCCTTTAAGATACCGCCAGTCACTGGCAGCTTTGATTTAATCCGTGTTTGCCAAGTTGCCAGCGACGCTTTTGAAAATTCAAGCTTGCTACAAGGCTCGCTGTGACAGGTCTGCTTATAGGGTTGGTTGTTAGCGTCGTCTAAAATGGTATAAGCAGGGAAGTCATCGCCTGGCTTTTTTTGAAACAAATCATCGTTGCCGAGTAGGCTACGGTTGGCGACCAAAGTATTTGCAATTTCTTCCATTAATAATTCAGCTTCAGAAAACTGCTTGCTTTGATAGCTGATAGTCATTGATTCCAGTTGTACATAGCCAAGAGATAAAGACCCAAGTGAAAGCAATACCAAAGTAATCATCACTTCTAATAGAGAAAATCCAGCCGGTTGTTTTGAGTAAATTTGTTTCACCGAATAATCCTTCAGGCAATAGGGTTTATCTAGCAGCTGGAAAGCTTTCCGCTATTAACTAGTCCGCTACGAGATACGTTGAGTTGACGGTGTTTTTCTTTACCACACACTTTGAATACCAATGCTTGTTGGCTGTTTACCAGCATTCCACTGGGTGCAAAACTGATAATTAAATTGTTGTTATTGGTAGTGATTGATACATCGGAGATTCGATCGGCTGCGTGTTGACGAAGAATGGTTTGGCCGTTGCTATATAAGCCAGCGCCAGTTCGATCATCATTTACAAATACCACTAATTCTTTTTCCCAGTCAGCGCTGGTGGCTGTGGCACTAATAGGTTGGACTGAGACAGCTTCATTACGTCGAACCGCTTCAGTGCGTGCATAATTTAATAGGCGAACCAGTTCTCGTGTTTGCTCTTCACTGGCGGAAGAATCGAGAATGCTGCTAAAGGAAGGAATAGCGATGGCTGATAATATTGATAGAACGGCAATCGTCACCATCAGTTCCACCAGTGTGACCCCAGTCTGCTTTTTATCTCTGTAATAAAAAGACAGCGATGATCTAACCATTTCAAATCCTTTGTTTTCTTTTTATATCCAGAATATATAGCTGTTATAAGGCAATTCTGGAAAGTGCTTAATCCTATGCAATTATCGGGGTTTGTTACTTGCTTTCCCGAGACTGCTCCGTGGATTGCTTATTGCGGATTATTTTATATTGGTTATACCATTGCTGTACATAGACTTTCGTCGAATGTTGTAACGAAAATGCAAACAGAAGTTAGCTTGAGTGAAGCTTTGGCTGGAGGTTGTTTAAATATTCTTATTAAATATCAAGCTGATATGTGGCGAGAGATACAAAGATAGAAGTCGGTCTGCGAGGATTTTCAGGCAATCAGAGCAGCGCTACTCGTAGATTTTAATGAAATTAGCTACCGATTCTTTCATTTAATTGCCGATGTTGCGCTATATCGCCAATGCTCAACACTGGGTAATTATACTGCTTAGCGAAAATGATAACTTTTGCCAGTTTCGCCATAGTACCGTCCTCATTGGTGAGTTTGTAGCGCACTCTGATCGTTAATGTTCAAAGCAAAAGCTAATTACCGCCGGTGTTTTTTCTTGCACTCCGCCCTTAGAATATAAAAAAACGCCGGACCCATTATGGGTCCGGCGTTTTCTATTTCTAGCAAAGAATGCATTTCACAACAAAGCAGACAATGTTGTTACGTTTTAAAATGCCCGATTTCGTTGCAACGCGACCAACCTACAAATTAAGCATCAATTCGCTTGTATTTAACACGATGTGGCTGTGTTGCTTTCTCACCTAAGCGCCGCTTTCTATCTTCTTCATATTCGCTGTAGTTGCCGGGGAAGAATTCAACATGACTGTCGTCTTCGTAGGCCAGAATATGCGTTGCGATGCGGTCAAGGAACCAGCGATCGTGGGAGATACACATGACGCAGCCCGGGAAAGCCAAAATGGCTTCTTCCAGTGCTCGCAAGGTTTCAATATCCAAGTCGTTTGAAGGTTCGTCCAGCAGCAACATATTGCCGCCTTGCTTCAAGGTAGATGCCAATTGCAAACGACCGCGCTCACCACCCGATAATTCACCAACGCGCTTTTGCTGATCGCCACCGCGGAAGTTGAATCGACTGACATAAGCACGCGATGACGTTTCAAAGCCGCCAATGGTTAACATGTCATGGCCATCAGACACTGCTTCCCATACCGTCTTTTTGTCGTCTAGCTCGTCACGCAGCTGTTCAACATAAGCGATTTTTACCGTTTCACCGATGGCAACCGAGCCAGAATCAGGCTGTTCCATACCGGAAATCATTCTAAATAGTGTTGATTTACCAGCGCCGTTACCACCGATAATCCCCACCACTGAGCCGCGAGGAATACTAATGCTTAGGTCGTCAATCAATACCCGGCCATCGTAACTTTTGTTGACGTTTTGCAAGTCGACTACGTTATCACCCAGACGCTGTCCTGGTGGAATGTAAATCTCATTGGTTTCGTTACGTTTCTGGAATTCGCGGCTGCTTAATTCTTCAAAGCGATTTAAACGAGCCTTGCCTTTGGACTGGCGGCCCTTGGCACCTTTACGAACCCATTCCAGTTCCGCCTGCATGCTCTTGCAGTGAGCCGCTTCTTCGCGGGCTTCTTGAGCAAGACGGTTTGATTTCTGTTCCAGCCATGAGGAATAGTTGCCTTCCCATGGAATGCCGTGGCCACGGTCTAATTCAAGAATCCAGCCCGCAACGTTATCAAGGAAATAACGATCGTGGGTGATCGCCACAACGGTACCGGCGAAATCGTGCAGGAATCTTTCCAACCAAGCGACAGAATCTGCATCCAAATGGTTGGTAGGTTCATCAAGCAGCAACATATCTGGCTTAGATAACAGCAGACGACACAGCGCGACTCGGCGACGTTCACCACCGGAAAGCTTGCTGACGTCGGCATCCCATGCTGGCAGGCGCAGTGCATCGGCGGCAACTTCTAACTGACGGTCCAAATTATGACCATCAGCAGCGTTAATCAGGTTTTCCAACTCTGCTTGTTCAGCGGCCAGTGCATCGAAATCAGCTTCTGGCTCGGCGTAGGCAGTGTAAACCTGATCTAAGCGAGTCAGTGCGTCTTTGATTTCACGCACGCCATCTTCAACATTGCCGCGAACATCTTTTGCCGGATCCAGTTGTGGTTCCTGTGACAAATAGCCAATGCGAATGCCAGCTTGTGGGCGGGCTTCACCTTCGAAGTCCTTATCAACGCCTGCCATGATTTTCAGCAGGGTCGACTTACCGGCACCGTTCAGGCCCAAAACACCAATTTTGGCGCCCGGGAAGAAGGAAAGTGAGATGTCTTTTAAAATTTGACGCTTCGGTGGAACAATCTTGCCCACTCGATGCATGGTAAAAACGTATTCAGCCATTACCGAATCCATAGTTCAGGAGATGGCGGCATCTTAGCAGAAGTGTCCCGCTTGTTAGAAATTCCCGACCAATGAATTTTCCCGGTCAGACCAATTGAGCTCTAATGACTAACGGCGTATGATCCCGGCCAAATTCAAACCGGTGGAGAGTGGGCGAATGTTTGATAAAACAATGACTATTGCGGGTTATGACGATGAATTGTTTCAGTCGATGGAAGCGGAAGCAAGGCGTCAAGAAGAGCATATTGAACTGATCGCCTCTGAAAACTATGCCAGTCCTCGGGTGATGGAAGCGCAAGGTAGTGTGCTGACCAATAAATATGCCGAGGGATATCCGGGAAAACGTTACTACGGCGGCTGTGAATTTGTCGATATTGCAGAAGCACTGGCCATCGACCGGGCAAAAACGCTGTTTGATGCCGACTATGCCAATGTGCAACCGCATTCTGGCTCGCAAGCTAACGGTGCGGTCTATCAGGCACTCATGCTGCCGGGCGAAACGGTGCTGGGAATGTCTTTATCTGAAGGCGGCCATTTAACCCATGGTTCCCATGTAAATTTCTCCGGCAAAATCTACAACGCGGTTCAGTATGGCCTGAACAGTGAAACCGGTTTGATCGATTATGATCAGGTAGAAGCTTTGGCAGTCGAGCATCAACCAAAAATGATTGTGGCGGGCTTTTCGGCCTACTCACAAATCATCGACTGGCAAAAATTCCGCGATATCGCCGATAAAGTCGGTGCTTATTTATTTGCCGACATGGCGCATGTTGCCGGTTTAGTTGCTGCAGGCATTTATCCGAGCCCGGTCAATATTGCCGATGTCACCACGACCACTACCCATAAAACCTTACGCGGCCCACGCGGTGGTTTGATTCTGGCCAAGCCAAACCCAGAAATTCAAAAAAAACTTAATTCTGTAGTTTTCCCCGGCATTCAGGGCGGCCCTTTAATGCATGTGATTGCCGCAAAAGCGGTCGCATTTAAAGAAGCCATGCAGCCAGATTTTGTTGATTACCAAAAGCAGGTGGTGGTTAACGCTCAGGCAATGGCCGAAGTAATGATTCAACGCGGTTATGACATTGTGTCTGGCGGAACTAAAGACCATTTGTTTTTGGTGTCATTAATCAGCAAAAACATGACCGGTAAAGATGCCGATGCCTCGCTGGGCCGCTCTAATATTACGGTGAATAAAAACTCAGTGCCGAATGACCCACGCTCGCCATTTGTAACCTCGGGCTTGCGACTGGGAACCCCAGCAATTACTACCCGTGGTTTCAAACAAGAAGAATGTCGCCAATTAACCGGTTGGATCTGTGATGTATTGGATTCTCTAGTGGATAACGGTGAAGGTAATTCAGAAGTTGAAGCGCAGGTGCGTGGCAAGGTGCTGGAGTTATGTAACAGATTTCCGGTTTATGCCTGATTTCAGGTATTAGCACGGCGCGTTAAAACAGAGCGCTAATACTCAGCGTTTAAACGCATTACAAAAAAATGCCGGCCAGTGTAATTGGTCGGCATTTTTTGTGGTTGTGCTGGGCTGAGTGTGCTGGGCTGGGCTGGGTTGTTAAGGGTTAAGGGTTAAGGGTTAAGGGTTAAGGGTTAAGGGTTAAGGGTTAAGGGTTATGGATTAGGCGTAGCAGGCCTGCTCTGTATTTTTATCAATAGCCAACGCCGCATATGTCGTTTGATCGCCTCAAATTAGAAGCTAAAAATCAATTGGTTATAGACACTATGAAATGGGTGTTACTTATAAGGAATTTTGCCGTTAGATCAGTCAATTGACATGTGCGGATTCAGATTATAGGCTCGCTTGCTCAAGTGAAAGCGGGGCAAAGCTAGTTAGCTAGCGGGTTTCGGTAACTTTAAAGTGGAATCCTGTTTTCATATTTATATCAACCTTTAAGGAATTAGATCCGGGTAGGTTGCTGTTAGGGCTCAAGTGTCAACCCACAAATTGCCTGTAAACTTAAAGGATTAAATTGAAAGATCCACTCAAAGACATTCGAGACTCGCTAGAATTACTCTCAAATCCTCTTATTGAGCATCAAAAAATGATGGCTGCTCTTACTGATCCTATGAAGCAACATCGAGAAATGATGGCTTCTCTTGTTGATCCTATGAAACAGCACCGAGAAATGCTTACTTCCATCACTGACCCTATGAAGGGTTTGAGGGCTTCACTGACTTTTGACCCATTAAAAGAACTTAGAGCAACACTTGCACACATATCCGAGCCATTTTCTGAAGTACAGAAAATGATAAACCATAATATGTCCCTAAAATACATAAGAGACATAGCGTTAGAAGTAGAAGATGACATACAAGTAAGTGCTGATGGGTTGGTATCTCTTTCTTCTAAGCAAATAGCAGCTTCGGAATTAGAAGGGTTAGCTGAAACGATATTTCAGAGTCAATTTTTTGGAAATACCAATTCATTAGAAAACTCAATAAATGAGTTGGCTAATGAAATTAAGTTACTAAAAGATCCTTTAACGCAGAAAATATTCATCAGTTATATTTATCCATTACTCATGGTGATTTTGGCTGCACTGATAACTCCAGTAGTGAATAATAAAATCAATTCGTATATAAAAACAGAAAAAATAGTAATCACAAAAGAACTCAAGATGACTGTTAATTCTGAAGTTGAGAATAAGCAACTATTATCTTCTTTTAGATATGTTTCAGCTGATATCCTAAATGTTAGATCTTCAGCATCAACCAAATCAGAAGTAATCGGCTATTTGCATTTCTCATATACAGTGATGATTATAGAAAAACAAAAGAATTGGTCACTAATTGAATGGCGTAATCTAGAAACAGGCGCCCGGATTACTGGTTGGGTTTTTACAGAAAAATAATGCCACCAAAAAAAATGGCTATGCAAGGTAAAAAATAATTTATGAGTAAACTGGTTGGATGTTGTATTGGTTTGCTATTTATAAAAATATCTTATTCTTGGCCAAGTGCGATTGTGGGTGGCAAGTGTTCGTTCGTATTCGTTCTCTCGTAGAAAAAAATAGAACTTGGAGGTTTCTGTGTATAGATTGTTGATATGTTTTCTTTGCTTATTTTTAGCTCAAAATGTTTATGCAAAAGATTGTTCTGAAGAGTGGGCTGGTCTACGTTCACAATATTCTAAGAAAGAGTTGTCTTTGGAAGAAGCTGGACAAAAATGGGAGGGTACTAGCCAATGCAAGAATGCTAGTATTTATTATGAAAAGCTTATAGCTATTTATATTGAATCAGGCCAGCATAAGTTGGCTGAAAATGTTTTGAAAGAGTTTCTTTTAAGATTTCCAAAAAAAAGAGTCTTATCAAAAAAAATGGGCTTAGATATACAATATAGTTTGTTGGTTGAATCTGATTCAAAAGAGTGGGAAGCATACCGAGAAGTTGCATTAGGTTATAAAAAAATTTGGAATGAATATGATGACGGCAGATCGTATGTAAAATATATATCTGTTCTGTACTCTGCAAATCTGAAAGGGTTGATAGATGATAGTTTTATTCGCCCGGCAATAAGCAGTTTGGAAATGTTAAAGTCCAATGGTTATTTAGAGTTTGAAGTGTTCTACAATTTGGTGTTTTTATATGCTGATATTGGTGACTATAACTCGGCAAAAAAAAATATTGATTATTTGTACGGGTTTGATGAGTCTGTTTTTTTGATTTATGGTTTGCTAGCAAAAAAATCTGCGCATGTTTATCGTAAACTTGGCAATGAAAAGATTGCGAATTATCTAGAATCCTTGTAGGAAAAAAACAGAGCGGGTTGGCGGCGTTAAATTTCTCCGGGACAAGTTTCATGGATTTAAATAAAAAAGAAAAAGCTTTAATGGCTATTAAAGCATCCTCCGGAACAGGCATTGGCGAATGTGGTGTAGATTTATTTATTCAGCACCATCTTGAGGAATTAAATGATTCTGACTGGGTAAAGGCTATTGGGTTTAAAAAGCCTACAAATAACCAAGTGCTTGAATCTTTAGTATTCAAATCATGCTGGGATGAAGGGCTAGCTTATGATTTTTCATTACCACATGAAATCACTGATTATGTTGTCAGTGTAAGGTTCGATGAAAGTGGTGGCATTGAAGAAATCTCAATGGAAGGCTAGATCAAAATTTAACAAGGCATTCGTGATCTTACCTACGGCACTGGGATGCTTACGCGCCCCACAATATTGGCGTTATCATCTAAATGGAAGCTGCCATGCAGATACACCTCATAGAAAAAGAGCTGCGGTTTACTCGTACAGACAAAACGTCTCAAAATTGGGAAAGTGGTTATTGGAAGGTTTCAATCGAAGTGGCAGAAGGTCTTATTGGTGGTGACATATTTCTCCACAAAGCTCAAATAAAGCCTTCATATTTTGGTGGTAAAATTACTGGTTACCATATTCAAACAACTGGAGAGTGGCAAGGTCGGGTAATATTTCATTTTACTGCAACTAGCGAGCATAAAGGCGTAAAAACCTCTCAGCCTGGCTGGGGCATGGAGAAAAAAATCGTAAGGTAGGTGCGTGAAAAAAAACAGAAAAACAGTGCCACCCAAAGGAATGGCTATGCAAGGTAAAAAATAATTTATGAGTAAACTGGTTGGATGTTGTATTGGTTTGCTCTTTATAAAAATATCTTGTTTTTAACCAGATTCTGTTATGGGTGGCAAGTGTTTCTTTAGCAAGTGTTTCTTTTGCAAATGTTTCTTTTTTTTCTGCCTGTAAATATCATTATATCTATGATCAAGAGCGCATGTAATTTCGCGTTGCGTTAGGTGAGGGCGGTTGTGTGGTGAAGATCTAGTCTTGCTCAAAAGGCGCCGTAAAGAAAAATAGTGCCACCCAAAAGAATGGCTATGCAAGGTAAAAAATAATTTATGAGTAAACTGGTTGGATGTTGTATTGGTTTGCTCTTTATAAAAATATCTTGTTTTTAACCAGATTCTGTTATGGGTGCAAGTGTTTCTTAAGGCAAATATACTAGTGGCCGGTGAATTAATCAGGATGTAAAGATGAAGTGGTTTATATGGATATTGTTGTTCGTGATGCCCGTAGCGCATGCGGCTGATCTGGATTGCGCTAAAGATGATGTGAAGTGCATCCTTGAGCCATTGGCTGAACAAGGAGATGCCAGCGCTCAATACAACCTTGGGATCGATTATGCTACCGGTAAAGGCGTTAAACAGGATGGTTTTAAGGCAGCACAGTGGTTCAGAAAAGCGGCCAAGCAAGGGCATTCCGACGCTCAATATTTCACAGGACTGATGTACAACGAAGGCATAGGAGTTAAGCAGGATCGTTTTGAGGCAGCACAGTGGTTCAGAAAAGCGGCCGAACAAGGGCATACCAACGCTCAATACAACCTCGGGATCGCTTATGCCAACGGTGAAGGCGTTAAGCAGGATGATTTTAAGGCAGCACAGTGGTTCAGAAAAGCGGCCAAGCAAGGGGATGCCGACGCTCAATACACTCTCGGGATCGCTTATGCCAACGGTGAAGGCGTTAAGCAGGATGATTTTAAGGCAGCACAGTGGTTCAGAAAAGCGGCCGAACAAGGGCATGTCGAAGCTCAGACCCTCCTCGGAGCTTTGTACGATTCAGGTGAAGGTGTCAAACAGGATCGCTTTGAGGCAGTACAGTGGTTCAGAAAAGCGGCCGAACAAGGATACGCAGAAGCTCAGTTTTTTATTGGGACGGCGTACGATTCAGGTGAAGGCGTTAAACAGGATCGCTTTGAGGCAGTACAGTGGTTCAGAAAAGCGGCCGAACAAGGGCATGCTGGAGCTCAGTTTTTTATTGGGTTGGCGTACGACTCAGGTGAAGGCGTTAAACAGGATCGCTTTGAAGCCGTAAAATGGTTTCAGAAAGCAGCCAAGCAAGGATATGCCGATGCCCAATACAATCTCGGAGTCTCGGAGTGATGGACAGCTTCGGCAGAGGCGTTAAGCAAGATAAAAAAATAACAAAACAGAAGAAAAACCACAAAAAACCATGCCACCCAAAGGGATAGCGATACAAAGTGAAAAATAATTTATGAGTAAACTAGTCGATCGATTTATTGGTTTGCTCTTTATAAAAATAACTTGTTTTTGGCTAAGTACGATTATGGGTGGCAAGTGTTCGTTTTGATTTCCGGTATTAGCACGGCGGGTTAAAACGGAGCGCTAACACTCAGCTTTTAAACGCATTACAAAAAATGCCGACCAGTTAAACTGATCGGCATTTTTTGTGGTTGTGCTGGGCTGAGTGTGCTGGGCTGGGTTGTTAAGGGTTAAGGGTTATGGATTAGGCGTAGCAGACCTACTTTGTATTTTTATCAATAGTCAACGCCGCATATGTCATTTGAGAACATCAAATTAGAAGCTAAAAATCAATTGGTTACTGGCATTATGCGATGGGCGCTACTTATAAGGAATTTTGCTGTTAGATCAGTCAATTGACATATACGGATTCAGATTATAGGCTCGCTTGCATCAAGTGAAAGCGGGGCAAAGCCAGTCAGCTAGCGGGTTTCGGTAACTTTAAAGTGGAATCCTGTTTTCATATTTATAGGTTGTTGTTAGGTTTACAGGAAGTATCGAGAACATGCCCAAGTTTGGCCGAAGTATTAAAATATTTTTAGCGGATGGAAGTCCTGCAGGACTGCGCCATGTTGAAATTGCAAATTGGTCAGGTCAAGCGCTTGCCTGTCCCCGCAGTAGATTTTCTGAATTAGGTTCGTGGGATGAATGTAGAAGACCTGGAATTTATTTTTTATTTGAAAATTCAAATGGAGACGACAACGTCGCATATATTGGCGAGTCTGAAGATGTTTTCAAGCGTCTAGCAGACCACGATAGAAAGAAAGAGTTCTGGAATGAAGTTATCATTTTTACAAGTAAAGACGAAAGCTTAACAAAAGGACATATCAAATATCTCGAGGCGCGACTGGTAGAAATCAGCAAGCATGCAGATAGGTATGAATTAGAAAATAGTAATATTCCTACGAAATCAAGTTTGCCGCGAGCAGAAGCTGCGGCAATGGAAGAGTTTATTGATAATATCCGAATTGTACTGGGCAGTTTAAGCCATAGGATTTTAGAATCAATATCCTCTAGTGTGACGTTAGAAAGCGCCAGCCAAAATGATTTAATCATGAATTATGAATTTAGTTTTCAAACAAATGGCTTAATCGCCAACGGAAGAGTTACTGACGATGGTTTTATTCTTTTAAGTAATTCACAATTAAGTCGTGCAGCATCAACGAGCCTATCAAACAAAAATTTAATTATTAAAACTCAAATGCTTGATGACGGGATGCTTGAAGATAAAGGAGGCTACTATCTTTTGTTAAAAGATAAGCTTTTTAGTTCATCATCTTCTGCCGCTGATTTAGTTGCTGGTAATAGCCGGAGCGGGCCGCAAAGTTGGAAAACCACTGATGGTGAACTTTTGAAAACTATAGAAAATCGACTGGTTAACAAAACCTAACAAGCACTTGAGCCAGGCAGCTAACACTGTCACATTTTTAGCACAAGAAACAGTGCCACCAAAAAAAATGACTATGCAAGGTGAAAAATAACTTATGAGTAAGCTGGTTGAATGATTTATTGGTTTTCTTTTTATAAAAATATCTTATTCTTGGTCAGATATAATTGTGGGTGGCAAGTGTTTCTGTGACCAGATCCTGTTATGGGTGGCAAGTGTTCGTAAGTATTCGTTGCCAAGTGTGGTTGTGGGTGGCAAGTTTTTGTGTATTTGAAGCAGAGAAGCCACATAAGTTATCTTCTTAAATTCACCCCCCCATAATATAGAATTTAATCTACTAGAACAGCAAGGAAATAAAATGGAATGCGATACATTAGTAAAAACATATCAGGGCACTGAGGCCAACGCAACAATCACCTTTGAAAATGACTCCAAAGAATTGAAAAGAAAAGGGTATTCAGTCATATCTCAAAATTATCAGCAAGGGCAGTGGGGTGCGGTAGCTTTCATCATCGCACTTCTATTATGTTTTATATTAGTAGGGATCGCCGCTCTTATATACATGACGGTTGTTAAACCAGATGGCACTCTAACAGTAAGATATAAAATAATTAATAAAGAAGAGCTTGATGAGTTTGTATCTCTTTATCTTGAAAATGAAAAAGTTGTCGGAAATAAAAAGAATTTAAAAAAACTATTTGAAAAAACAGCGCATAATAATTTAGATGTTTCTAGTGAAGATATAGCAGAAGGGATCAAAAAAATTAATCAATTGATTAAAATAAATTCAGTAAGAGAGGTTGAGATTTTAGTACGAAAGCAAGATTTACAAAACAATCCTGTAGATATGTTAGTAAAAACATATCAAGGCACTGAGGCTAGTGCAATAATCGCCTTTGAAAATGATTCCAAAGAATTGAAAAGAAAAGGGTATTCAGTCATATCTCAAAATTATCAGCAAGGGCAGTGGGGTGCGATAGCTTTTGTCGTCGCACTTCTGTTATGTTTTATATTAATAGGCATTGTTGCTCTTATATACATGATGGTTGTTAAGCCAGCTGGTACTCTAACAGTAAGATATGAAATGATTGACAAAGATGAGCTTAATGAGTTTTCATCTCTTTATCTTGAAAATGAAAAAGTTGCCAGCAACGAAAGAAATTTAAAAAAAATATTTGAAAAAATAGCGAGCAACAACTTAGATATTTCTAGTGAAGATGTAACGAGAGGAATCGAAAAAATTGATCAATTAATTAAAATTAATTCAGCGGGAGAGGTAGGGGTTTTCGCACCAAGACAAAGTTTACAAAAGAATTCTACTAATGATGTTGCAGATCGAATCAGGCAATTGAATATATTAAAAAATGAAGGGTTGATTGATGATGGTGAATTTGGTTTAAAGAAAAAAGAAATGCTAGATTTACTTTAATTTAACCTAATCGAGTAGCCGAAAACGAGAAAAGCCATGCCACCCAAAAGAATGACTATGCAAGGTAAAAAATAATTTATGAGTAAACTGGTTAGGTGTTTTATTGGTTTGCTCTTTATAAAAATATCTTGTTTTTAACCAGATTCTGTTATGGGTGGCAAGTGTTCGTTCCAAAAGCTAGCTTGAAAATTGAGATGGGATTCGATGTTGCCCCCTTTATACCGATAAGAAAAAAAACAGTGCCACCCAAAAGAATGACTATGCAAGGTAAGAAATAATTTATGAGTAAACTGGTTGTGAAAAAATAGTGCCACCCAAAAAAATGACTATGTAAGATGAAAAATAATTTATGGGTAAACTGGTTGAATAATTTATTGGTTTGCTTTTTATAAAAATATCTTGTTTTTAACCAGATTCTGTTATGGGTGGCAAGTGTTTCTCCACAACCTACCGCCGTGTGAATCGGGACGCCCAATCGAATCAGACTTCTTACTTTGGTTCGTGGTTTACGCCACTGTCGCCAATAAGCCATTCGTACACGTCGTCGGATCCAGTGATCCAACTCCACACACTTTTGATAGCCGCTGGCAATTCCATAGTAATTAATCCAGCCTCGTAAATACTGACTGATTTTAAACAGTTGGTATTTCATTGAGACACCCCAATTTCGGTTAGTTAATTTTCTGACTTGTCGCTTGAATTTAATCAAAGATTTATCATGCCAATTAATTCGGCCAGCTTTAAGAAAGACAGTGCCACCCAAAAGAATGGCTATGCAAGGTAAAAAATAATTTTTGAGTAAACTGGTTGGATGTTGTATTGGTTTGCTCTTTATAAAAATATCTTGTTTTTAACCAGATTCTGTTATGGGTGGCAAGTGTTTCTTTTGCAAATGTTTCTTTTTTTTCTGCCTGTAAATATCATTATATCTATGATCAAGAACGCATGTAATTTCGCGTTGCGTTAGGTGAGGGCGGTTGTGTGGTGAAGATCTAGTCTTGCTCAAAAGGCGCCGTAAAAATTACGATCATCGCCGCCAGTGGAATGTCAGTCATTGATTTGTTGGCTCGTGAATTTTGAATGGTGCGGCAGTTTTGTTGATTATCAGTTGGCCAGAGAGCGATGCTCTCTGGCCAACAAGATTAAAACAACAAGAAAGTCTTATGTCTTGAGATAAACGTTTATTCTGTTATTGGCAATAAAGGCTTGCATCGACTCCCGAACGATTGCCGAGTCGAGTAATTGCAGAAACGGCTTTCGGCGTTAAATCATTACTGCGTAATAACGCAAGCTCATTAAAACTATAGTTTATGCCTTTATATTCAATGCGATGACATAAAAGCGGCACCCAGTCTTGGTGGGTGATGTAGCCGTTATGGCTGATGCTAATTGGCTCATAAGAATAGGCTTTACCAATCCAGTCAATGTATTCAACGTGTTGATCGCTGATAGAGTCTTGGTTGAGCAGTTTATCGAGGCTATTGTCACCTTGGGCATCGTCAATAAAGATATCGCTACTTGCATCGGTAAACAATAACTTAAAGATTGATAAATCAACGCCTTGGTTGATCGCAACATGCAATGGTGTGTCTCCAGCACTATTAATCATTGTGCGGCTGATCGATTCAAAATCAAAATCAGTAGTATTTAACCAAAGCGCTTCTATTATTTTAACGTTATTGGTTCTAACTGCATAATGGAGCACGCTATCGCCTGCTTTTATGTTCATATTTTTGGTTGGTTTGCTAACCGTTAGGCGCGGATCAGCACCACCAAGCATTAATGTTTTGATGGCATTTACGTGTGCTTCATAGCGTTGCTGATTGTCGTGATTATTGCGTCTTAATAGTTTGTTGTGAGCAGCAACTGCAAAATCAATGGCTCGAGCCAATAACCAGCCATCTTTTTCTCCATCAGCGTTTAAATTAATATTAACGCCTGAATCAATGATGTTGGTTAAATGTTGATTATCTGCTTTCGCTAATGCCCGACGCAGATCGCGATAATTAAACATATCGCCGTTATTGCTGGCGTTATCGAGACGACGTTGTAAGCCTTTTGCACGCGAGTGCGCTAAAGCTTGACGGGTGACGCGGCCGTGATTCCAAACGGATGACCATGAACCGCCGCCGCGAACGGCACCAATAACACCGTAAGTATCGAGGTTAGCATCGTAAGCCCATAAGGCTGAACCCGATTCGCCACCGACGGTATCGACAACAACGTACTGAACGGCATTGCCACCAGGAGGTAAGTGAGTATGAATGGCTCCGCCTCGCCAGCCAGACATTGGGGAGTTTTCATGTGAGCCGTGGCCTCGAAATTCTCCAGGTGTTAAATGGATATCGCTGGGGTAGGTGTACACGAGTGGCTGAGCGTAGTTTAGGGTCGTGGTATCTCCGTTATACGGAGTTGCCATGTCGCGTAATGCGAAATCAGAAAAGGTTCGCTCTGCTGTATCTCTAGGACCGAAATAAGGGCTGATGTAGGTTCTAAAATCGCTGACTACATATTTAGAGTATAAATCAATTGTTTGCTTGAGGTCTGCTCTTAATTGCTCGCGTTGAGCTGCTTTTGCATCAGCATCTTCTTCGATATTATCAAGGTAGTTAGTAATTAAATCAGCTCTTGTTGTTTCGTAAATACTATTGGCTTGTTCATCTTGCGCGAGTATGTACGAAGTACGGCGAACTGATTGCCCCCAAGTACCATTGGTTGGATGAAAAAATGGTGCCTGGCAGTGGCCTGCGGTTAATGCTAGATCTGTTGACAGTAAAACACCCCGACAGCCGATATTATTTAATGTCGAGTTTTGCAGTTTTTCAGGAATTGAAAGGTTGGTCGGGTAAGGTGTTGATGGGTAGCGTGCTTGTGTATTGTGTACGACTTCAATGCCGTCACGAAGATTTATCTTATGATCACTGAGCCAAGCGGTGACTCCGCCTTTGCCATTATTAGCGGTCAAGCACACGTAATGATCGTGCAATGATGGTTCTGATAAAACAAAATCAAAACCGTCGGTATTTAATGGAATACCGCTATCGATTGTTTGGCATTTTTCTAAGATTCTTTCTCGAGTCAAATAACCTTCATCGCTGATATAATTTAATGCTAGCGTTTCAGTGCCGATGGAATAACCACTGAATTGATCAAAATATTGCTCAGTAACAGCAATGTCATCACTAATGATGATTTCAGCTGCAGCTTGCTTTCTTACCCAACCAATATCCGTTGTGAATAAATGACCATCTTTATCTTCTAATTGCAGGCAGGCGTATTTTCCATGCGTCGCTGGATTGGTTAAAAAGTCATAATTGTCGCGCTCAATGACAATGCTCAATTCAGCCGTTGGATTATTGCTTTGACATTGATTAGCTTCTGATAACAGTAATATGCGCTGCTTTACAATGTCGACTGGTGTTCTAATACTCCAGCGCGATGTTGCTGAGGCGCTAACGGCTTCATTGATGGGGTCTTGGGGTTTTTGATACACATCGATATTTAAGTTACGACCTATCAGTGTTAAAGGTTGGCTGAACAATACGGCATCTGGCGCAAGCGGATGTGTTCCGCTGATAGTAAATCGATGATCGGTAAATCGACTGTCAGCAGACACGCTAATGGGAATATCGTTCAACTGCCAATGACCATTGCGGCTAGTTACCTTAAAAGAGTCAGCGCTGGCGCTTGATCCGTTGGCGGGCGTTAGAGTTAATTCAACATCGCTATTAAGCTGACCCGATAAGTCGAATAATATTGGAGCGTTGGCATTATTCGGCTGATAAATATACTCTACTTTAAAGCTGGTCAGTGACTGACTACCACTGGTGTTGAGATCGCTCACGACGCTTTCTGTTATTACCTGATTCAGGCTAAAATCAGGCTTCGCCAATGAAATCGAATCTTGGCTAGCGAAAGCGTATTGTTTGCCATTCTCGTCTTCAATGCGTACACAAAGGTTGCTGCCATTGGCCCATTTGTGGTTTTTATAGTTGTATATTTTTTGAAATGAGAAGTGCTTGTCGTTAACTGTTTCAGGTGAGAATAAAAAGAAATATTGATTGCAAAATTCAACCGAATCTTCGAGTGCTTCAACGTACTTCAATGGAACATCAGAATTGATCGATACATTGAATTGTTGAACCGGACTTGATTCCGAATTCGCTGATGTTGTGATACTAACATCAACTGCGGCGTAACTGGTTAATGAGTAACAGGAAAGAAATAGAGCAAGAGCGGTCTTTTTTCTTGATGGCATTTTTTACCTCTTTATATATTAAATAAATAGGTAGGTGGTTTTGTAATGCTAAATAATAGTTCGGTAAGAGAAGGTGTTCTTATTAATAACTTGTATAAGTTCATCTTATCAAACATGCATTAATTACCTAGCATATTAATTGCTGGTAGATGTACCTATGAAAAATAAATATTCCATCAGGCCCCAGTAGCTCCGCTGTCGTAGTGATACATTACCTTAGACCGGTAGCTTTGCGTCCCTATCTTTCGAAAGGTTTGCCTTTATTTACCTACATATTATATCGTCATTAAGTTTAGTGTAATTTTTTCTATGTAATAATTCGCACAATAAATGTAAATGTATCATTAGTGTTTTTCAAGATAATTATTCTTTTTGTTTGTTTGTTTATTTATGATCAATGCTGCAGTTTTTTGTTTTGACACTAGGAAAACAAATCAGAACAGTTCAAGCTGCTGATGCAATACAGCTTCGAATCATTCTAAAGCCGCTGCTTTTGACTTGCGGCCAGAGTGAGTAGAAGAAAATAAAGTAAATAGTAGCTAGCGCTACCCATAAATTTATTTGTACTAGTTCTGGGTTAATCTAGCGCTGCTCTTGAAAAAAGAAAAAGTTACCGGCTTTTATTGGCTGTGATTAGGTACTCAAAAAATAGATAGCCCTTGAAAAACATCGACACCCTGCTATCTAGCAAGAGCCAAAGCGTTTTTAACCCGTTTCGAATGGTTTTTGATGCATTCACAACTGGATAAGCAGTTATCGACAGCCAAAAGATTCACCGAAGCAAGCTTATAAACGATTCAAGTTGCTAGTGCATTGATTGCCAGCCTGTAAGCTCATTTTCATCTGGTGCACCTTTAACGATATTATACTGATCATAAAACACGCGACCGGGCATATATTCAATAATCGCACTCGCTAAAATTCCGCCCAGTTTGGCCCACTCTCGCTGCGTTGCATAAGGTCGATGCAATCCTGACTTGTCAAAATGGCTATTTACATCCTGAAATGGTCCAGTGACTAGCGCCTGCTGTGTATTAACTCGATATAAATAGCTATTAAATATCTGCTGTGCAAACGTCGGGTCAATCTTCTTTAACATACCGTAGGTGCCTGTGGACACCCACTGGCTATCATGTTGAGTGATCTGTCGTGCACGCGGATGATTAAAACCATATGAATTCTTGACATGCTCTACCAATGTCACATTTCCCTCAATATTCCAAGGGAAAAAACCTTCTGAGCTAATTACTTCCGGCAGCCGTTTATCCCAGCGATAGGTATACTCGGGGAGGTGCTTGCGCTGGATAACTCTAGCTATAATACGCTTTTTTCTTGAAATAAATTCAAACATTTAACCGCTCTTGCGACCTGAATATCGTATAAGGAAAAATAAAAAATAAAGGCAGCAGATTCAGGCCATTTGAAAATACGAGCACGCCTCGTCAAAACAGGGCGAATGCTACTTCAAATCAATAGCTCTTATTTATTTATTTATCATTTGGTATTGTTTCTGTGCAGCTCAGCACACTTTATTCAACAAAGCATCACGAACCAATAAGCCACGCGACACAAAAACAGTAGGTTAGCGTGAATTTAATTCAAAAAATATATTGCAGAAAGAGGGGTTAGTAGAAAATTAGATAACTTCAATATAAACAATCATGCACATATTGATTAGATCATGTCTACTGTCCGAAGTTACCATTAGTTGACAAGAAAAAGCTGATGTAGAAAAAAACTAGTGCCAGCCAAGAGAATGACTGTGCAAGGTGAAAAATAATTTATGATCGAGTGAGTAAACTAGTTGAATGTTGTATTGGTTTGTTTTTTATAAAAGTATCTTGTTCTTGGTTAAGTAAGATTGTGTGTGGGGGAGGTAAGTGTTCCGTTAGCTGCTGCTACGATGGGGTTTTTCGTCATTCTAAAGCTGCTGTTTTTGACTTGCAGTGAGAGTAAGTAGGAGAAAATAAAGTAAATGATGCTAAAGTAAATGGCGCTAAAGTAAATGGCGCTAAAGTAAATGGCGCTAAAGTAAATGGCAGCTAGCGCTACCCATAAATTTATTTGTACTAGTTCTGGATTAATCTGGCGCTGCTCTTGAAAAAGAAAAAGTTACCGACTTTTATTGGCTGTGATTAAATATTCAAAAAAGAGGTGGCTTTCATGGCTTAAAAAGAAGACGGTGTCAGCCAAAGAAATGAATATGCAAAGTTAAGAATAGTAAACTAGTTGAGTGTTGTATTGGTTTTATTTTTATAAAAATATCTTGTTGTTAGCCAAGTGTGATTGTGGATGGCAAGTCTTCGATTTTTTTTTCGAGGGTTGCTTGATGATATTGAACGATCGTTTAGAGAAGTCTATGGGTAAGGTAAGAAGAAATAGGTACTGCTGATGAAAATAAGTATGTGGATAAGAAATGCTTTATTTTCTGAGTTGTTTTGTTTGTCTGGTTGCGCCGTAGGCTTGCCAAACCTACAGCGCAGAAAATTGAGCTAGCTTACAAAATACTGCTTCCGATACTCAGCAATACACAGCTGACCACCACCCATAATGCTGAACGTTTTAATACGCTTAAAATCACCAGCCCAATCAGTACTGTTGCCATGTCGATGGGTGATTGAACGCCAGAAATGAAAATCGGGTCATAAAGGGCTGCGGCAAGTAGCCCAACTACCACTGCGTTCACGCCAGCGACTGCACTGGCGGCATACTTAAGTGTGGTGAAACTTTTCCAGAAGGGCAGTATTGCACTGACCAGCAAAAAACCCGGTAGAAACATAAAAATAACTGCGATGAATGCGGCGAAAAGGTTAGAGTGTTCTCCTGGAATTAATGCACCGAGATAAGCTGAAAAGGCAAACATCGGCCCGGGAATTGCCTGAGATGCGCCGTAGCCTGCGAGGAATTGTGATTGATCCAGCCATTGGTTTCCAACGACGGATTCTTCCAGCAGCGGCAATACAACATGGCCGCCACCAAATACCAGTGCACCTGCGCGATAAAATGCATCGGCTATGGCAAGCAGGCTGTTGTTGTCGGCAAATAACGGCAGTGCAATAAATATTCCAGCGAAAATGATAATAAAAATGCTCGCCAGCTTTTTGCTGTAATTTATCTGAATTTTTTCTGAGCCAGTGGTTAATGCCTGTTGGCAATAGCGAGCGCCTAATACCGCACCAGCCAAAACCAGCCCAATTTGTAGCCAGACGTTACCCGAGACAATTAAAATAGCGGCACTGAAAATAGCCATTAATTTGCGAGGTGTGTCTGGGCAAAGTTTTTGGCTCATGCCAAGTAATGCATCAATGACCACTACACATGCCACTAGTTTTAGACCGTGAATGGCAGCGTTGGCAAAATCGCCAGTAACTGCGGGCAGTAAAAGTGCAAAGCCGATTAACAGTAATACCGAAGGTAGAGTGAAAGCGATAAATGCCGCCAATGCGCCTAACCAACCTGCGCGTAGCAGGCCGATGCTAAAGCCCAGCTGACTGCTAGCCGGGCCGGGCAGAAACTGGCAAATCGCTAATAGTTGTGAAAATTGACTGTCGCTGAGCCATTGTTGTTTTTTCACAAATTCTTTATGGAAATAACCAATGTGTGCCACTGGCCCGCCAAAAGCGCTTAACCCTAATTTTAAGAAGGTAATGAAAACTGAAAAAACCGAATGCCTTTGATCGGGTTGGCTGGCCGAGTGATTGGTCATGCTGATAGTGCTCTAGGTTATTATGAGAATGTTTTTGGCAGGATATTAATAGAAATAGATGACAAAGCAATGTCTAGCGCCCCAGTTTTGTTCTACTTGGCTTATCATTGCTCAATTACAATATTTTTAGCATCAAGATCTTCTAGGTAATTTTGTTGCTATTACTGTTATATGAATGAAACAGTAAGGACGCCTACCCATGAAAGCCAACTCCCGATTATTCTTGCTGTTAATTTTATTGTTTCTTTTCGGTTGCACCGCCTTGCCAAAGGGTATTGCTCCAGTGCAGCCTTTTCAAATCGAAAGTTATCTTGGCACTTGGTATGAAATCGCTCGGCTCGATCATTCGTTTGAGCGTGGCCTTGAGCAAGTCTCGGCTAATTATTCAATGCGTGATGACGGTGGCGTTCGGGTGGTTAATCGAGGCTATTCATCTGCGTCGGGTGAATGGAGTCAAGCTGAAGGTAAGGCTTACTTTGTAAAGTCCGACAACCAAGGGCATCTTAAAGTGTCGTTCTTCGGCCCATTTTACGGTGCGTATGTGGTGTTTGAATTGGGCTCGGACTATCAGTATGCATTTGTCAGTGGACCGAACCGAAATTACCTCTGGTTGTTGGCACGCCAGCCTGAAGTTTCCGATAATTTGAAGTCGAAATTTATTCGTAGTATTCAACAATTAGGTTTTGATGATAAAGCGTTAATTTTTCCTCGGCAGGTATCTCATGAATAAACATAAACATCGTCAGCTAATATTCTGGCTGCTGTTCGTTAATGGCTTTGCGTTTGTTGCTACGGCGATGATGGCTTTTGTTCAACCTTTGTATTTAGCAGAAATCGCAGGATTAATACTACAAAAAGGTATTGGCACTAGTGAATTTCTTGCCAATTACGGCGGGCTATATTTATTGATTGGTATTGCGTTATCGCTGTCGGCATTCAAAGCTTCATGGCAAGTACAAGGCCTGTTGCTGTTGGTTTTAGTCTGTGGTGGTTTGTTTATTGGAAGGGCCGTTGCGGTGTTTCAGTTTGGTTTTCCGGCGCTGGCGCAAATGAGTTTTGCGGTTTGGGAGGGTTTGAGCGCTGCTTTGGCTGTTTGGTTGTGGTCAGAAAGATAAAAACAACTTTTATTCTATCTAGAATACTCCGTTGTTTTAATATTTCTGATGATTTACGACGGTTTTTTCGTGGTGGATTGTTGATGAGTGAATGCGCTAATTAAACCGCCACATGAGAATGTTTGCTTATCCTAAAGTCGAATAGACCTTTTTCGCCTGAACTTGCAGTCTTTGACCGATAGACGTCTCACTGCATCCAAGAAAACACAGGGGAAGGTTATGGCTGACCAGAAAGTATCCAATAGTAAATCTGGACAAGGTCTCGATTATCAAACAGTTCATCAGCAATCGCTGGATAATCCCGCAGAATTTTGGTCGGAACAAGCTAAAAACCTTCCTTGGTACACCGCTCCGAAGACTACCTTAGAAAAAGATGAACAAGGCAGCTGGCGCTGGTTTCCTGACGGTGAAATGAACACCTGCTACATGGCGGTTGATCACCATGTGGAGCAAGGGCGAGGTGATCAGGTTGCGATCTATTACGACTCTCCTGTCACCATGACCAAGCGCTCGATTACTTATAAAGAACTGCAAAATGATGTAGCAACTTTTGCTGGTGTGTTAGCGGACCATGGCGTGGTGAAGGGCGATACCGTAGTCATTTATATGCCGATGTCACCGCAATCAGTGATTGCTATGTTGGCTTGTGCTCGGTTAGGTGCAGTGCATTCGGTAGTGTTTGGTGGTTTTGCACCCCGTGAGTTAGCGGTGCGAATTGATGATGCTAAACCAAAAGTGATTTTAACTGCGTCCTGCGGCATCGAATTACATAATATTCTTCCCTACAAGCCATTGCTCGATGAAGCGTTATTCCAAGCGAATCACCAACCAGATTATTGCATTGTTTTCCAGCGTTCCCATTTCAATGCGGCGGATATGAAAGAGGGGCGTGATGTTGACTGGAAAGAGGCTTTGCTGCGGACGACGCCAGCACCTTGTACGCCGGTAAAAGCAACCGACCCTTTATATATTCTTTACACTTCTGGCACCACAGGCACACCAAAAGGTGTTGTTCGAGATAACGGCGGCCATGCCGTGGCGATGAAATATTCGATGGATGCGATTTATGACCAGCAACCAGGCGATGTTTTTTGGGCTGCTTCAGATGTTGGTTGGGTAGTCGGCCATTCTTATATTGTTTATGCGCCGCTTATTGCAGGTTTAAGCACGATTCTTTATGAAGGAAAGCCAGTAAAAACGCCTGATGCAGGTGCGTTTTGGCGAGTGTGTAGTGAGTATGGGGTAAAGGCTTTATTTGCTGCGCCCACTGCATTTCGTGCGATTCGTAAGGAAGATCCAGAATGCGAAATGGCACAAAAATATGATTTAAGTAAATTGCAGTATTTATTTGCTGCCGGTGAGCGGCTCGATCCTGCGACTTGGGATTGGCTCAATCATAGCTTGGGCTTACCAGTGATTGATCATTGGTGGCAGACTGAAACCGGTTGGGCGATCGCGGCGAACCCGATGGGTATTGAACCGATGACGACTAAGCCCGGTTCATCTAGTAAGCCATCAGCCGGATTTAATGTGAAAATTTTTGATGCCGATGGCAATCAACAGCCAGCGGGTGAGCAAGGCTCAATCGTCATTCAAGAACCGCTACCGCCAGGGTGTTTGTATTCCATTTGGGGTAATCATCAGCGCTTCCGTGCTGGTTATATGGATCCTTTCCCAGGTTACTACTTGTCTGGTGATGGCGGTTATATCGATGAAGAAGGTTATTTGTTTGTAATGGGCCGAACCGACGACATTATCAATATTGCTGGCCATCGATTGTCGACGGGTGAAATGGAAGAGGTGGTGGCGTCTCATCCTGCGGTGGCCGAATGTGCAGTCATTGGCATTCATGACGAGTTACGCGGGCAGTTGCCGGTGGGCTTTGTATTGCTAAAAGATGGACATTTGTTGGATCCTACGGTGATGGAAGAGGCCATGGTAAGGCTCGTTCGCAAAAAAATTGGCCCAGTTGCGTGTTTTAAGAAGGTGATGGTGGTCAACCGATTGCCGAAAACCCGCTCGGGGAAAATCCTGAGAAAACTGCTGCGACAAATTGCCGATGGCGAGAGCTACACTATTCCTTCAACCATCGATGATCCTGAATGTATTGATGAAATTTCAATGATTATGGCGGAACGCGGTTTAATTGAACGCCAGCCAGTCAAAGAAGATGACGCACCACTTCAATAGCCTTCATTATTAAGAACACCCTATTGGCCGCATAGGTATTACCTTTGCGGCCAGAGTCTATAGTTCAAACCCATGCAAAGCGCTGGCCATGGTGTTAATATGCCGACCCTGTTTATTGAATGTACCCCTAAGGGTTAACGGCTAGCGAGCTCTATGCATTGTCCTTTTTGCCATGCCGATGACACCAAGGTCATCGACTCTCGACTGGTAGGGGGTGGATCCCAGATTCGCCGACGCCGCCAGTGTCAAACCTGTCAGGAACGCTTCACTACCTATGAAGTTGCCGAATTAGTGATGCCACGCATTATTAAGCGTGACGGCAATCGGGTGCCTTTTGACGAAGAAAAACTTCGCAGCGGAATTTTACGTGCGCTAGAAAAGCGTCCAGTCGCGGCAGAAGAAGTCGAAAAATCCATTACCCGCATCATGCATTCTTTGCGTGCCACCGGTGAGCGGGAAGTCCATTCTGATAAGCTCGGCGAGAAAGTAATGATCGAATTACGAGCACTCGATGAAGTAGCCTATGTTCGATTTGCTTCGGTTTACCGCAGCTTTCAAGATATCGAAGAATTCCGTGATGAACTAGACCGCATGGCCAGTGAAAAAACAGTCGATTAAGCCGGTTTTTTAATCGACTCATGACGATTGATATCTGCAGCTGGTTATTTTTAAAGCGTAGTGATGAGAGAAGTAAATGATCGCTGATGATCGCTGGATGAGCCTAGCTTTACAGCTGGCTGAAAAAGGCCGCTTTACCACACACCCTAACCCTCGGGTGGGCTGTGTATTGGTGAAAGATGATCAAGTGATTGGCCAGGGCTGGCATCATCAGGCAGGCCAACCCCACGCCGAAATCAATGCGCTGGCCGATGCCAAAGCACAAGGCAATGCAACTGAAGGTGCCACCGCCTATGTAACACTTGAGCCGTGTTCTCACCATGGGCGAACAGGCCCTTGTTGCCAAGCATTGGCTAAGGCCAAAGTGGTTCGAGTGGTTGCAGCGATGCAAGATCCTAACCCACAGGTTGCAGGTAAAGGCCTTGGCTACTTGCAAAATCAAGGCATCATCACCACATCTGGCGTGCAACAAGCAGCGGCGCGCGCCTTGAATGTTGGATTTCTATCTCGAATGGAAAAAGGTCGGCCGTGGATTCGCCTGAAATTGGCAATGAGTCTAGATGGTCGTACCGCCATGGATAATGGCCAAAGCAAGTGGATTACCTCCGCTGCCGCTAGGGCCGATGTGCAGCGAATGCGCGCTGAAGCTGACGCTATTTTAACCGCAACCGGCACTTTGCTGGCAGATGATCCAAAGCTGGATGTTCGAGATGAAGGCGCATTTCAGCTGCCTGAATTACACCGCCAACCTTTGCGAGTGATTGTTGATTCTAAATTGCAAACGCCGCATCAGGCACGCATTTTTGAATCGAATGGTCAGGTATTAATCGCTTCAGCAATTAAAGGCGAACATCCGCAGGCTGAAGTGGTTCAGTTGCCACAGCAAAATTCACAACGGGTCGATTTAATTCGATTGATGGATTTGCTGGGGCAGCGAGAAATTAACCAGATTCATGTTGAAGCAGGTCCGGTTTTAGCTGCGAGTTTGCTTAAAGCAGGATTGGTTGATGAGCTGGTGGTTTATATGGCAGCCAAATTAATGGGAAATACTGCCAGAGGTTTATTTGATTTACCTGAATTACAGCAAATGGCCGATGCTATTGATCTGCAAATTCAGGATATTCGCGCCATCGGCAAAGATTGGCGAATTACTG
Organism: Pelagibaculum spongiae; assembly: GCF_003097315.1. Classification (NCBI taxonomy): domain Bacteria; kingdom Pseudomonadati; phylum Pseudomonadota; class Gammaproteobacteria; order Oceanospirillales; genus Pelagibaculum; species Pelagibaculum spongiae. The sequence continues at coordinate 67,964 of NZ_QDDL01000001.1, read as the reverse complement.
CAACGGTTTTATAGCCGAGCTTAAAGTTGAATCAGGATAGAAGATGTTTACCGGAATTGTTGAAGCGATAGGTAAAATCCGCGCAGTTACCCCAAAGGGTGAAGATTTTGTTGTCTCAGTAGATTCAGCCAGTCTTGATCTGTCCGATGTTCAATTGGGTGATTCGATTGCAGTCAATGGCGTTTGTTTAACCGCCACAAAATTACCCTCACAAGGGAAAGGTTTCGAAGCCGATGTTTCAGGCGAAACCTTGAGTTTGACTACATTAGGCAAACTCAACTCTGGTGATTCGGTTAATCTGGAAAAAGCGCTAACACCAACCACCCGCTTGGGCGGTCACTTGGTGAGTGGCCATGTCGACGGCATCGGCCAATTACTTAAGCGTTATACTTCCGGGCGCAGCGAAAGATTTTTAATCCGTCCTCCAAAAAGTTTGGCGCACTACATTGCCCGCAAAGGCTCAATCACGATTGATGGTGTCAGTTTGACGGTCAATAAATTGATCGGTGATGACTTTGAGCTCAATCTGGTGCCGCACACGCTTCAAAGAACAACCCTTCAGTGGTTAAAAGCCGGTGACAGCATCAACCTAGAAGTTGATTTGTTGGCGCGTTATCTGGAGCGATTGCTTCAGCGCAATACAACCACTGATGATAATGACGAGAATGGCGACACATCAGCAGCCACTGGTTTATCACTGGAACATTTGGCCAAATGCGGTTTTCTCGGCTAATCCGAGCAAACCAGTAATAGTGAGTAGGTTAGATAGGGTTTAGCACCATCTGATTTACTCAATTTGGTTAAGTGATGTGTTTGGGTAAGCGTTCTATCCAACACAGCTTTTAGTAAAACCAGTTTGAAGATAACAGTCCAAGACGAGTAGATATGATGGCAGAGCAGCAAGGTCTGAACACCACAGAAGAAATAATCGAGGACATTCGCCAGGGGAAAATGGTCATCGTAATGGATGACGAAGATCGGGAGAACGAAGGTGACCTGTTAATGGCCGCCGAATCCGTTCGTCCTGAAGACATTAACTTTATGGCGACCCATGGCCGAGGTCTGATCTGTCTGACCTTGACCCGCGAACACTGTAAAAAGCTGCAACTGCCACTAATGGTGCAGGACAATTACTCTCAATATTCGACCAACTTCACCGTTTCTATTGAAGCAGCTGAAGGGGTGACAACCGGTATTTCAGCAGCGGACCGTGCGGTAACTGTGCAAGCAGCGGTTAAACCCGATGCAGTGGCCAGCGATATTGTTCAGCCTGGACATATCTTTCCATTAAGTGCTCAGCCAGGTGGTGTTTTGTCCCGCGCAGGGCACACAGAAGCCGGTTGTGATCTGGCTCGTCTGGCAGGAAGAACGCCTGCGGCTGTGATCGTTGAAATTCTCAACGAAGATGGCACTATGGCGCGCCGGCCGGATCTGGAAATATTTGCCAAAAAGCATGGTTTGAAAATTGGTACTATTGCCGATCTGATTCATTATCGTAATCGCCATGAGCAAACTATTGAGCGCCAACCAACGCGCAAAATGGAAACTCGCTGGGGCGATTTTGATCTGATTCCATACCGCGACAGCATCGATGACCACGTGCACTTTGCATTGGTTAAAGGTCAGCTGGATCCGGAAAAAGCTGTGCCAGTTCGGGTGCACGTACCGGAAGTGATTGAAGATTTACTCGGTGGCGAGCGTGTTAATGGCGGTTGGCCATTGCAAGAAGCAATTCGCTATGTGGGCGAACAAGGCGAAGGCGTGGTGGTGGTGCTGGGCAAGCAAGAGTCAGCAGATGAGTTGATGGAAAAAGTCGCTCAGCTAGACTTGGCAGCCAAGCCACATGATGCCAACAATAAAAAAATCCAGGGTTATAAAACCGTGGGTGCAGGATCGCAAATCTTGGCCGATTTGGGGGTTCACAGAATGAAGCTGTTAAGTGCGCCGAAAAAATTCAGTGCCTTATCAGGTTTTGATCTGCAGATTGAAGAATATATTGCCTACGAAGGATCGTCTGATAAGTAACCTTCAAGGCTGGACGGAGATATAACCGGTAGCGGTAGGCGTACCGCGCTGGTTTTATCTCGGCAACCAGACGCAGTAAAAATGCGTTAATCAGAATACGTTAACCAGGAATAGATAATGAGCAATATCCAAGTAATTGAGGGCGACTTCATTCAGCCTACAGGTAAAAAAATTGCCTTGCTGGTTGCCCGTTTTAATAGCTTCATCGTTGACAGTCTGCAGTCGGGTGCTATTGATGCGCTGCGTCGTCAAGGCGTTAAAGATGAGCAAATCGTTGTTATAAAAGTACCAGGCGCATATGAAATGCCTCTGGCGGCGCAAAAATTGGCAGAAAGCGGCGAATACGCTGCGGTAGTCACTTTAGGCGCAGTAATTCGTGGTGGTACCGCGCACTTTGATTTCGTAGCAGGTGAAGCTGCTAAAGGTATGGGCCAGGTTAGCTTGAAAACTGGCGTACCGGTAATCTTCGGTGTGTTAACTACTGATTCTATCGAGCAGGCGATTGAGCGTGCCGGTACTAAAGCTGGTAACAAGGGTGCGGAAGCAGCCATGACCGCTTTGGAAATGATTAATTTGTTAGAAAGAGTTTAAGATGAATCCTGCAGCAAGACGTAAAGCCCGTAAATTGGCTGTACAAGCGCTTTACCAATGGCAAATGACCGGTCATAGCATTGTTGGCATTGAAGGCCAGTTTTTGGCAGACAATGATTTCAAACGCACCGACTCGGATTATTTTAAAGAGTTGTTTTGCCGTGCCGCCAGTACTGCTGAACAGTTAGACGCTATTTTTAGTGAATTCTCCAGCCGTCCGCTGAAAGAAATCACCCCCGTTGAGCTGTCTATCTTACGTTTGGCAACTTATGAGTTGTCAGTACGGGTTGATGTGCCAGTAGCCGTTGCGATTAACGAAGCTTTGGATTTAACTAACGCTTTTGGCGCTGATGACTCCAATAAGTTTGTTAACAGCATTTTAGATAAAACTGCTGCCAAACTTCGTCCAAACGAGGCTCGGCCTGCTGAATAAGCATTAATCCGCTTGGTTTAGCTGCAGTGTTCGATTTGCTTTAAAAACAAATCAAAAAAAATCCCCGATCAGAAATGGTTGGGGATTTTTTTTGTTCTGATTTTTTGTTGTTTTGTGACTAGAGCGAGCGGAGGTATAGCCATCGTGATATTTAAAACAATAAAATTAAAACTGTATTGTCATTAAATTCATTTTAAAAACTGATATTGGTCAGGGTCGGCTGCACGCCTATATCCATGTAACTACAAAGGTTATGGTAAAGTCCCAGCTGCGTGCCGAGCAGAACATATAACAAAAAGTGATTAAACGTTGGTGATGTGTTGTCGCTTTTCTTGGTGTGATGTCTTTATAAAAATGGGTGCTTACATTCGATGTTGAAAAAAGAAATTAAAAAGTTCGATATATTATCTTTGGCTGTCGGAGCAATTATTGGTACAGGTGCATTTGTCTTGCCCGGAAGTATGTTTTTGAGTGCCGGTATGTTGAATTCGATTATTGCCATTTTGATTGGTGGTGTGATTATTGTTGGTGTGGAAAAAAACTACGGCTATTTATTGAAAAAGTTTCCAGTGGCCGGTGGTGAATATGCATTTACCTACGATGCATTTGGCTGGAAGCATGCGCTAGTGTGTGGCTGGTTTTTGACCTTGGCCTATGTCAGTTTAATTCCGTTTAACGCCACAGGGCTGGCTTTTGTTGCCAAATTTGTTATGCCTAGTCTATTGAAAGTTGGCTATTTGTATACGATAGCGGGCTCGAGTATTTATTTGGGCGAAGTTGCGCTGGCGATCTTTGCACTATGCCTTTTTGCCTGGATCAATATAAAAGGGATAAAGCTAGCGTCCAACTTTCAAAATATCATGGTTCTGATGTTGGTCGGCATAGTCTTTCTGTTTTTAAGCTTGATCATTGCAAAAACGGGTCTAGATAATCCATTTACTGCGACTTTCCTTGATGGGCAAAATATTGAGCTGTCGAATATTTTAAGAGTGCTGGCCATCGCGCCGATGCTTTATGTCGGCTTTGACTGTATTCCACAAGTTGCCGAAGAACTGGATTTTGACGCGAAGGAAGCTTCTAGGCTAGCGATATTCTCAATTTTCATTGGTGCAATGATTTATTGTTCGATTCTGTTTTTTACCAGTTTCGGGGTGACGCTGGAAGAAATTACTAGTGGCAAAATTGCATGGGCAACCGGCCATACCGTTGAATATTATTTCGGAAAAATTGGTTTGTGGGCGCTGGTACTTGCACTGCTGTCGGCAATTGTTGGTGGAATTAACGGTTTTTACATGGCAGCCAGCAGACTGTTGTTTGCAATGTCTCGTGGAAAAATCCTGCCGGAATTCTTCGGTGTATTAGATTCGAAATATCAAACACCTAAAAATGCGATCTTATTTATTTTAGGCATCTCATTAATTGCGCCGTGGTTTGGTAGAAACGTATTGGGCTGGATTGTTGGTACTTCCAGCGTTGGCGCCTCTGTCGGCTATTTATATGCAAGCTTGTCGGCTTATAAGCTGTATAAGGCTGAACATAGCAAGGTCTTCTTGCCAGCAGTATTTGGTTCAATCGCCTCGATGATGTTTTTAGTTCTGCTATTGGTGCCGGGGCTGAGCAGTACATTGTCGATGCCGTCAGCGATTATTGTATTGCTGTGGGCTGTTATGGGTTACTGCTTTTACCGGTTTTATGATTTGCAGGTAGTTCACCACACCAAACAAGAATTGAATCGATTGATTTTGAATCAAGGTGCTGTTTCTATAGGAAAATAACAGAATAGTTGCCAAGCTTCGCAGAAGTTCGGGTTGCTGAATAAGCGCGGACTGACTGAATTTAGCTGCAATTATCGGTGGGATTTAAAAAAACCTCGATCAGAAATGGTCGAGGTTTTTTATGTTTAATTTATAGTGTTTTTCTTAATAAGTAGGTAATGACACCTCTGTCAATTGACATGTTTGGTAGTGAGTTATAACTTGTTTTCGAACGGTGAAGAAATTGTTGCTTGCTAGTCAAAGTGGGGTTTGGATGTCATGTTTTTGTGGTGCTATGAAATAATAGTTTTGCATAAGCTGTTGTATCGCATAATACGATGCAATAAGCCGACATACTTGATGATTTAAGCTAATTGGGTTAGATGATGTTGTAGATATAGATATTACATAAAATAAATTGACTTCTGTTATATCTAAAATAAAGGTGAGAGCTGTTCTAGTTGCTATTGAATTAATGGAGAAAATATGGCTAGAGGAAGTGGGTTTAGAACGGTAATAAAAGTCGTCAAAGCCATTGATAGAGCACAAAAGCAAGCGGCTAGGGAGGCAGAGCGGAGGCATAAGCAAGGGGAGAGAGAAAGAGCTAAGAAGCAACGTGAGCATGATAAGCAAACTCGTCAGAAAGATAAGGAGGTGGCTGCTAAAGAAAAAGCCAAAATTCTTGCACATGAAAAAGAACAAACGGCTAGAGAGAAGGCGCGAATTGCTAATGAAAAAGCTCAGGTTGCTAGAGAAAAATCCCAAATTATAGAGGAAAGAAAAAGGTTTAAGAAAACGATTGAAAATGCCAAGGCTGCTTATGAAAAAAGGTGTGAGGGTAGAGAGAGCCTTCGAAATGAGTTCGTAAATTTGGAGTTAAGGTAAACCTATGGATGTTAATATAATACTGGTAGTTGCAGCTGCAATCGTTGTTTCGATTACCCTAACTTATTTTTTAACAAAAAGAAAGTTTGATCGCCAGCTAGAAAGTTATAAATCCATATCTGATGCAATTTCTGAATCAAAGACAACCTTGTCTAAAATAGAACATTCCATTAATCAAGAAAAAAATTATTTTCTGAATTAAGTGATGAAGTCAAGGGGCGTCAAGAGACACTTAAATCTGAATTGTCTAAAATAAGATCTGAAGTAATCAATTCCAAAGAGGAATTGTCAAAAACAAATATCGAAACAAGATCGCTGCAATTATTAAAGTCTAATGCAGAGGAGTTGCTTTCCAAGGTAAAAGAAAACGAGACGATTCTAAAATCTATTGAAGGTGAAATACGACGTAGAAGTGAAGATATAGCAAATAAAGACAATCAATTGCATAAGCTTGTTGGGAGTATTGACCTTTATTCAAGAATGAATGAGTACGTCGCGAATGGTTTTTTCGAAATGCCAGAGTATTTGCATGAAACATCAGCTAGATTCTCGGAAGAAATAAAAAGGGTTCGTCAAAAACAGAAAAATCTTATTAAAGACAAAGAAGCCATTAAATACCCAATATCAACTATTGTAATGTCTGATAAGTCGTACAATAAAAAAATCCTTGATGGTCAAGTTAAGCTGATGCTTAATTCATTCAATATAGAATGTGACTTTTTGATTGGGAAGGTGAGTCCAGGTAGCTTTGCAAGAACTCTTGAGCGAATTGAAAAAATAGCAAATTCTTTAGAAAGTTCGGCAGTAACGCTCCATTGCGGTTTTAATATTGAATATGTAAAGCTGAAATATGAAGAATGTAAGCTCCAATATCAATACACGCTGAAAAAACAAGAAGAGCAAGATGAGCAGCGTCTTATTAGAGAGCAAATTAGAGAGGAACAAAAAGCGATAAAAGAATATGAAAGAGCAATCCTTCAAGCAGAAAAAGAAGAAAAAATGTATCGCCATATGCTTGAGAAAGCACGAGAAGAACTAAGCAAAGTATCTGATGAAGGAAGGATTGTTGCAGAGCAACGTATTGCAGATCTAGAGCAGCAGCTAGCTGACGCAGAAGCGAAGGAAGAAAGAGCGAAAAGCATGGCAGAACAGACTAGAAAAGGTCATGTCTATGTAATTAGTAATGTAGGGTCCTTTGGTGATGATGTTTACAAAATCGGGTTAACTCGGCGACTAGAACCAATGGATCGGGTTAAGGAGCTAGGTGGTGCCAGTGTACCTTTTTCATTTGATGTTCATGCAATGATTTATGTTGAAGATGCGCCAGCATTAGAATCTGCATTGCATAGAGAATTTACGCAATCACGAGTAAATGCGGTTAACTTGAGGAAAGAATTTTTTAGAACAGACCTGCATTCAATTAAAAAAGCAGTGGAGCGTATAGCAGGGGTAGACACTGAATTTAAAATGACAGCTCTTGCTGAAGATTATTACGAATCTCGTTGTTTGCAAGGCATAAAAACTTCAGTTGCGTAACAGAAAAATAGGTCGTCAATCGAATTTTTTTCAAGTTTATCGTAACTTTAGAATTCTTAGTCAAAGAATTCGTGCCATACAAAAGATAGATTGAGAGTAAGCTGGTGTTTGTTTATGCCAGTTTACTTAATATGAATGTTTTTGGCTGGTATGTAGCATGGGATAGTTAGAAGGGCGCCAAGCAGCAAAGCCGAGCAAGATAAGTCTTTCTTATTCAATGTAACATTTTGTATCGGATGAACAAATGAAAAACATACTATTTCTTTGCAGCAAAAATAAATTGAGAAGTCCAACTGCGGAATCAGTTTTTTGCGATGTGGAAGGTTGGGATGTTCGATCTGCGGGATTGAATTCGGGTGCGGAAATTTATGTTAGTACAGAAGATATTGACTGGGCAGACTACATTTTTGTGATGGAGCAAGCACACAAGAATAAACTAAAGGTAACCATTCAGCATGTCACACCAACCGATCCAATTTCTTCTGAATAAAGTCCGGCCATTTACCCGCAAATAATAACGACAAAGCCTCCCCAACACCGACCCCATGTTTTTGGCAGGTCGATATATAGCTCCGGATTCTGCAATACGCTTTCACGCCATCCCATGAGCGGAAGCAGCCTGATATCTTCTGCTGAACCTTGCTCATACGGAAGTCCCGTTCACCCTGATTATTGGTAAACGGTGCTCGGGTATTACTCATAAACCGCAGCACGTCTGCTTCAAAATCCCGCAGCCGTTCTAATAAATTTCTCGATTTACTTCGTGCTAATTTCCCTCGTTTTAATTGACCTTTTTTATCCGCTTTTTTTGGCTCAGGTGCCGGACATTCCCGATCACCTGCTTTTAATATTTTTCGATATCGCTTCACCCATTTTTGACACTGCTTTTCATCCAACTCACCCCCCGCCTCATTGACTGCTGTATTCATTTCATAAAGCAGATCTTCCATTGCCTTGGCCCACTGCTGGCCATCTTGCTCATGGGCTCGCGCCAATTCACGTACATGATGGGCGTTACACAATACATGCAAGCACAGCACAAATCGGTAGTAGCTTTTCCAGTGATCGTGTACCAATAAACCGGTAAATTTAGGCAAGATGTCGATCGCTTCCATTGCCTCGATACCTCTTGATTCATGCGCTTCAATCCACGTCCAGCGGTCATTGCTCGCGACATGTAGCCACTTTCGTTTACCATTGATATTGACGCCGGTTTCATCGGCATGAATCAAATCTCCAGCACGCAAAATAGCCGGTACTAACTGAGCAAATGGCTTCAGTCGATGAAAAGCTTCCTGATTAAAATTGGCAAGGCTACCGGTGCTGATTGGCGCATCCAATATCTCAGCGAAGTGCTTTTGAGTCCGTTCATAAGGAATCAGCTGGTAGCTCGACATATAAACCGCGTTGGCTTTAAACTCATTGCCATATTGTATTGGCCGAGTGACCCCTTGCGGAAACTCAGCAACAAACTGGTTACCCTGCTCGTCTTGTAGAATCTGCGCCCGATATTCGGTGACATATCGGGTAATACGAACATCAACTACTTGGCGGCTTTCACTGCCAACAACACGGTATTTTCCTTTCGGCAATTGGCTACGATCAATCGTAATATCCAGCACTTCATCTGGGTCTTTCACCGGTGATAAATTACTGCCTTTATGGCCAGGCTGCCCGCCTGGGTTTTTATTGCTTTTGGCGCGCGATTTCTTTTCTCGATTAGGATCTGCCGATGGCGGAATGCTGGAGTTTTTGCTGTTTAGCCCTTTGCTATCAAGCAATATCTTAACGACGAGCATCAGCATACGAACCATCGCCACCAGTTCGGGCGGTAAGCTTTTGCTTTTGGCTAACAATCGCTCGGTTTCAGCGATGGTTTTATTAATTTCGATTGAGTCCATGCGGTTATTATCGCACAGGTTTTCAGGGTGGTTTTTTTGTCTCTGAGGCTTACTGTGGCGACTTTTTAGAAGCGGAATGCTGATGCGCTATTCTGAGCAAAAAACATTGATAATCAGGTGTGTTAATAGCAGTTTAATGCGGCGTTTAAGTGGTATTCTGAAAGAGGTGCTTAAATTCGGGAAAATATCAAAAAAACCTGTCAAGCGATTTTTATATTAAATTGTGCTGAATGGTTACAACTAAAGAAAAAATTCCGAGATCAAATAAAAAATCAATGCGTAGTTTGTCTTGATATTCCTGATAATTATGATTATATGGACAATGGGCTTATAAATATTTTAAAAAGCAAGATTCCTCGATTTGTTAGGTAGGTAATCAAGATACAGCGTTCTGAAAACTTCCCATTTAAATTCAAATTAAACTAAACATCATTTGATCGGTGTATCTAGTTCCACATCTTAAATAGAACCTTGTGGCCGGTATGCTGAGCACGTAAAGTGGCCATCAGCATTGCTGATGGCTAGTAGAGCGGTCAATGCCTGTAGGTGCGCCGGCAGTAAGATCGGCCCAAAGCGAGCTGACAAAGCAAGTGCTTTTGTCATGTTTCTCTCAGCTTTGCATCCGTCATCAACCAATGACTATTTGAATGCCATTGTTGTAAATAGACCAATATGAAATTTATCAGAATTGAGTGTGAGTAAGATGGAACTACTGAATATAGAGTGTTTAGGTAAAAAACTAAGATTAGAAGCCTCAATGGCAGGGTGGCAGCAGCTTTTTTGGGACAATCAATGTGTCTCACAACGAACCGCCAGTACTGAATATGAAGGTGAGTTTAGCCATGAGTTCGAGCTGTCTGTGGCGAATGAGCCGCTGCAAAGTGAGCTTGAAGCAGAACCATCTTCTGGCAAAAATACTGCAACGCCTCAAACCATCCAGGTAAAACTAAACATTAATTTGCAGTGGCAGCCATTTACCGTGAGCTACCAATTGCTGGTTGATGGCCAAGAGCAATTGCAAGGCGAAAGAAACACTCAAGATATTGAAAAACAGCAGCCGGTAGAGACAGTGAAGGAAGTGCGTAAGCCCGGCTTGATGGGGTTGGCTTCTTTAGGTTTTAAGCTATTAAAAAGTGCCAAAGTAATTAAGGTGGTGCTGGCGGGCGCAAGTTTAGCTGCTTATTCATGGCTGTTTTCATTCCAATTTGCTTTAGCTCTAATTGCTTGTTTGGTGGTGCATGAGTATGGCCATGTCAGGGCAATGAAATATTTTGGTATGAAAACCAAGGGCTTTTATTTGATTCCATTCGTTGGTGGCGCGGCGCTGACCGATGAAAAAATTAATACTCGCTGGCAAGATATTGTTATTTCAATTATGGGGCCAACCTTTGGTTTGATCATGTCTTTAGCATGCTTAATTGGATACTGGGTGACAGGCAACGTATTTTTTGCTGCGTTAGCTTCATTAAGTGCGCTGCTTAATTTATTTAACATGCTGCCAATTCTGCCCCTTGATGGTGGCCATGTAATTAAAAGTATTAGCTTTTCTATGAATAGCTTGGCTGGCTTGCTGTTTTGTATCGGCGGGGCAGCACTGGGTGTTGTGATTTGTTATTACTTTGGCCTCACGCTATTCGGTTTTTTGTTGGCAATTGGCTCAATCGAAATTGTCATGGAATGGAAGCGCCGTCATCAAAGTCATTTATTGCCATTGGATACTTACGGCCAAATTTTTTCAGCAGTTTGGTATGTGCTAACCGTGGCAGGGTTTATGGCGATCATTTGGTTGACCGCTGACAGTGGTGATCAGCTGCTGTCGTTGCCGCTGAAAATATTACAAAGTTAGAATGCTTGGCATGCATTAGAAAAACAATATAGATCAGGGTTCGTATCCATAATAAATTCATGAAAAATCCGATGACTTTTCAGTCATCGGCTTTTGTGTATATTGCTTTTTTATAACCTACCAGTTCCAACCGGTTTCTAACCAGCCCCAATAAACGGGGGGCCATGGTGCTTTCAGGAGTCTTTTATCTGCCAGGCATAATTTTCTTTATTCTTAGCAGAACTTATCAATTACATGATGCTCGAAAAGTCTTTAAAGGCGTTCGTATATATTTCATTCAAGAATAGGCTTTTAGTAAAAAAAGCAAGCGGTCAAGAAACATTTTCAAGTCAAAAAACTGAAATTTGTATCATAAAAACATAAGTTTGAAGAGAAATTAAAAGAAAAAAATAAACTAAATATGATTTTTTTTGTAGTTTGCTACTAGAGGTATGATCAGCATTTAGCTAGTTAGCTCTTTGAGCTTTTCAATTATTTAAATAGCGGGTGATCTCCAGGGCCATTAACCCAAAACTGTTTAATAAGCTCAGCATACCTATTTAAGGAACTTTGAGTTCCAACTACACAGTGGAACTTGTTGCCACCACGGCACATGGTTTGTACCCAGCCATGTTTATCAATGTCAAGCCGGTCAATAATTGGCGGTAGCGTTGGATCGATTGACGCTTTGCCTTGACGGATAATACGAGCTGTTCGATCAACTAGATCGAGATAATCTTTATAAGAAAATGGGATTTTTTCTTGTAGGGGATCTTTGCTATGAAATGGCTTTAATTTTGGTTTGATGCAAGCTTTATAATTTGATTTGTTTTTCGATTTACATTGCCGCTGGATTCGTTGATGAATCGAAGTATATTCAGACTGCTCAGGTGTTTTTGCGATACCAGCCCGTAGCGGGTTTAAATCGACATAGGCCATGCAGGTTAAAATAGCTTGTTGGTCTAGCAGTGCTTGCGCTTTAAAACGACCTTCCCAGAAGTGCCCTGTACATTCATCTTCGGCATTGGCCATTCTTGCCAAAGGTTCATTTAGGCTGCGCATAAACCAGCTAAGATCGATTAGTCTCGTTCGATATTCTTCAACAAAACTTTCGACATATTTCATTTCAGATGGCATTAAATTATCGCCAGCTAAATAGCGCTGGACAATTTCTGGGCCTTTATACACCTTGCACCAACGGTGAAGTACTTCATCGCCTTGCCAGCTGTTGGCTTTTTCCAGATTGACACATAATACCAGATGGTAGTGATTACTCATGACGGCATAACTGGCAATTTCAATTGAAAATGCATCGGCTAATAATGCCAGTCGTTTTACAACCCAGTCACGGCGGTGTTCAAAGCTTTCACCGGTATCCGGGTCTACGCCACATAACCACGCTTTACGACATACCCTGCTAAGGCAGTGAAACCAATGGCAGTGCTTGGTATTCATATTTGCACGCCGTGGGCCAACCCGAGCAATTTCGACGGTATCGCTTTTGGAGTGGGCAGAAGAAGATTGGAAGCTAAAGTTATGACCGGTCATAGCACTGCAAACCTACGCTATTGGATTTAAATACAATAATCCCGTTAAGCACTTGTGTGAAATGAAAAGAATTAATGGAAGAGCCCAGGCATAACTTAAATTATGCCTGGCAGGTTTTGTAGTGTGAAATGAAAAGAATTAATGGAAGAGCCCAAGCATAACTTAAATTATGCCTGGCAGGTTTTGTATGGCATGGCAGGTTTTGTATATGGCAAGTTTTGTATGGCAGGTTTTGTAGGCAGGCTTTGTATGTTAAGCATACAAGCAGTTGTCAGTTGATGTATGACGCTTTGGTTGTATACTATCCGGCAGAAAAATCACAGCGGACCAATTGGCTTGCTGTGTGTGAGATTGCCGTAATGAATGTTCTTCGGCAGAGAAAATAAGATGAAATAGGTATGCATAATGAAAAAGACAGTCCTAGTTTTACTTTTGATGACACTTAGCGCATGTGCGTCATCAACTCATTACAACATAAAGAATACAGCGGTTGCCCAAGCGAATGATAATGCGCTCGGTACATATTCTGATTACGATAATAAGATTGAATATAATAAGGACTTAGATCTACATCAACTGAGAGTTTATGTTGGTGGTACAGCAAACTGTGATGGTGGTGTACTAGTATATGCAAGGGAGAAGATGAATAAATTCATGGAAAATAATGAATTTAAATCTTATGTTGTCACGCGGGGAGAGTATTCAATGCTTCCATTCAGCAAGTGTGATCTGTATATCAAATATAAATAATGCTATTCATTGCTGTGATTGAGCTTACCTGGAAATGGATTTTCAGCTCGATCTTGCGGTATATATGCAACTTATTTGCTATTTAAAAAGCCGATGACTTTTCAGTCATCGGCTTTTGTGTATATTGCTTTTTTATAACCTACCAGTTCCAACCGGTTTCTAACCAGCCCCAATAAACCGGTGGCCATGGTGCTTTCAGTGGTGGTGGGCCAACCAGTGCAAATGACAGTACTAGGTTGGCAACAACCAGCAGTAGCGTCAGCCAGAGTGCGCTTTTTTGTAGCCAGTTAAGTGCTCGGCCTGCAGCTGGTACTAGTGCGCAAAAATCAAATACTTTTGGCAAGGCAGTCAGTAATACACCGATCATGGTGATGACGCCCATCTGCATAAAAATGCCCCAAACATACATATGAATGCCCATGATGCGACCTTCAGTGCCTTCGTAGGCGAACCAGTGGAAGGTTGAGTGGCGCAAGCCAACATACATATCGATTACTGCAATAATTAATAGCAGGCCGACAAACTTCGGCTGAGGGCCGTAGCGCAATACCATGCAAGCAACCATGGTAACCAATAAAATTAATTGGCGAGTAATTAGGCAGCTGGCACAAGGCATGTCGCCTAAAAACAGTTGCTCGACAAATGTTGCGGTAAATACACCGCCGCCTAACACCAAAATGGCAAGGGCGATGACATTGTAAAAATGGTTTTCAGAAATTTTAATCATGATAATCGCCTCCTTAAAGTGGGCCATACAGCATTGGGTGCTTCCAGAAGTAAGCAACGATGTAGCCAACCAAAGTAATTAAAGAGATCAGCATCCAGCGCCAAGAGCGCTCCTGCTTTTGTGGTTGACGAATCAGCCACCAACAAACCAGTGTCATAAACGCATAGACCAGCGTATTCATACAGGCCTCCAGATCGATTGAAAATGAGTGGGTCGAGAATCTGGAAACCATTTGACACCTAAAAAGAGGTATCTCGAATGATGCAAGGCAGAAAGAAAGAGTTAGATATTAAATTCAAACAACTAACGCCGAAAATCAATTATTTATGGTCGTTGTTTGGTTTTTGTAGGCGAAGGTTTAGATTAAAAAGTTCGCCGCCAGCGCTCTTTTTTAGGGCGGAGAAGCGATGGTAGTAGTATTCAGCACCGCGGGGATTATTTGATTGTTGGTCGGCAACACTCAGCAGGTAAAAGTTTAGTGGGTTGGGTGAGCTTTCTGCGGCATAAAACAAATGGGGATAGGCTTGTTCGCTTCGATGGTCTAGTAATAAAGCCAGGCCGAGCGTTGCATTGGCAATGGTGCAACGAGGATTTTTTTCAAAGGCGCTGGCAGCCTGATCGAGCGCTTGCTGTTGATCTTGTGGATTACCAGAATCCAGAAAGCGCATGGATGCCAAATAGGAGTCCATTGCATCGAGCAGATAATAGTCGCGGCCTTGCTGCTTAAGCCCTTGCAGCTCGGCAGCATAATTACCCAAAGCTTGTTGGCCTTTTCCCTGGTAAAAATTAGAAATGCCACGTGCCAAAATATTCCAATCTTGCAGTTTGTTAATTGAGGTAATTTTATGCCGGGCAATATCATAATCGTCGCTGGCGACATTGAGCCGAGTTTTGACTTCAAGAATTAAATCACCAATCGCATCAAAAAAATCATCTTCAGAAAAGTGGCTGGTTAGCTCGATCGGTGGTTTGCTTTTGTCTGGTTGCTGCAATATTAATTTGACTAGGTACCCGTGGTCATCACGCTTGATCCAACTTCTTAGTTGCACCGCGGTTGGCTCAAGTTCAGGAACCGATTTAGGGTCCAGCTGTGAATGGCGATAATTAATCAGCTGCTTTGAAGAATTTAAACCAAAGAACAAGTATTCGTAGACGCTTCGAGCGACCTGAAAATCTTCTGCTCGATCTAGAACAACATCATGTAGTACCAAGGGGACTTGTCGTTGTTCAGAATTGCCATATTCAGCCTGCTCTGTTGGTCGCGAGATTTCATAGCCAAACAAGGCGACTGCGACGATCATTAAGCTAATCAACAATAGCAACAGCCCCGTGTTTAAGCGGTTAGCTGGGGTAGTCGTTGTAGTAATCTCAGGCTTTTCAGATTGAGTAGTGGCTGGTGTAGATTGCACTACTAGTGGTTGCTGTTGGTTGCTATCCAGCGAATGTTCAGTCACTGGTAGATCAAATAGATAACCCTGTTTGGGAATGGTTTTAATGATTGAGAAGGGGCGTTTTTGATCATTCAAGCTGGCTCTAAGATGGCTAATTGCTTGGCGAACTAGATTTTCAGAGACTTGGTTGCGTTGCCAAACTTCATCAGCAATTTGCTCGGCACTAATCACTTGGCCATTGTGTTGAATAAAAAACAATAGTAAGCGGGATTGCAAAGGCTCTAGATGATGTTGTTCACCAGACACTTGTAGCTGATGCTGCTGTGGGAAAAACAAGCAGTCAGTATTTTCACCAATCTGGAAGTGCTGTGTCATAAGATATCTGGCAACGGATAAGTTCTGGCATTTGCAAGGCTAATGGCTTTGCTTTAAAGCAGCAAGTATCTGTCATCTTTATCATGCTAGAACTTAACAGGGGTCAACGATTGAACGGAGTAACGGTCAAATGAAAATTACGATATGGCGATTTGTTTCTTCTCTGTGACAATTTGATTAGAGAATGCTAATGGCAGCTTTAGCGCAGCCTCTCGTTGATTCATTGTGCCAGCTGGCATTCTGGCACGTCGAATCTAACACCTTGAAAAAGAGTCGTGACAGAATTTATGAGCAGGAAGAACTATCTTCCGAAATCAAAGATGATATTCATGAAATGGAGGGGGGGGTTCGATTGCAGCAGCTATTTGTTTTATTAATGAAGTAATTTCACCTTTGTTATACCCCTTTTTAAGAAAGCATTCGGGGGTCGGCTCGATTTCCTGACAGAAAATGATAACTATTCTTCGCATGTTTTTTTATGAAGACTCAGTTGATGTGGCCTTCCGTTTTGGTGATCTAAAGGATTTTTCGCGGATAGCAAAAAGGCCTAAGGGTGTCGATATGATATTTTCTACAACGCCTGAATATATCGAACAAAAAGGAATGCCAAGGTACTCTGAAGATTTGATCAAGCACGATATGTTGGGCTATCGGGGTTGAAATGATCTGGAGTTGCACCACGAGAGTGGGGTGCAGACGAGGTTGATTACGATCGAACCAAAAATCTAGGGCTTTGATCCGGACATTCTTTTTCGCGCTGCAGCGGCGGGTTTTGGTATTTTTCTTATGCCTGACTAATGGTTTAATAAGGAGCTGACTTCGGGTGAGTTAGTGCGCATTTTGCCAGATATGGAAGCGACCTGTGTGTGACATCTATATGGTGTATACCAGTAATAATTATTTACCCGTCTATGTTAAGCGATGATTGATTATATTGGTGAACAGTGGGATCTACAGACCATGGCTCGGAATTCTGACAACAATCTGGCAACCCTGTTAAAGTAGCGCCTGTTGCAGAATTTGTGTCTGGTAGCTATGGCAGAGTTTTCATTAATTGAGAAATATTTAAGTCGGGTAACCGGCCAATGTGAAGGACTTGAACTGGGAATCGGTGATGATTGCGCGTTATGGCAGCCACCCGCTGGTAAGCAATTGGCCCTTTCGATGGACACCCTGAACCTTGATGTTCACTTTCTAGCTTGTAGTCCTGCACACTCGATTGGTCATAAAGCGCTAGCAGTAAATCTATCAGATCTCGCCGCGATGGGCGCTCAACCGGTTTGGTGTTCACTGGCGTTGAGTCTTCCCGACGCTGATGAGTTATGGTTAGCTGAGTTTTGCCGAGGCTTTGCTGAGCTGGCCAAGCAAAGCGGTATTGCCTTGATTGGCGGAGATACTACTTCTGGCCCGTTAAGTATTACGGTGCAAGTCGCAGGCTTAATTGAACCAGGAAAAGCTTTGCGTCGTAGCAATGCGTTGGCGGGCGATTTAATTTGTATTAGTGATCGCTTGGGTGAAGCGGCTTGTGGTTTGGATATGCTGCTGAAACCACTAGTGACTGATATCAAGCAAGCCAAACCATTTATTAAATGCCTAGAATATCCTAACCCTCAATTGCAGCTTGGTCAGTATTTGTCAGAACGTGCTGCAGGGCATGCTTGCTTGGATCTTTCGGATGGTTTGGCGAGTGATCTTGCCCATATTTGCCGTGCTAGTAAAGTAGTCGCGGAAGTCGATTTAGAGCATTTTTCTGGTGAACATTTGCCGAAAAATCTGACCCAACAGCAAGCATATCAAAAGCAATTGGCTGGCGGTGATGACTACCAACTGTGTTTCACTTTGAATGCGTCAGAGCTAGCAGCTGTACAGCGGCAGTTTCCTCAAGTGCAGGTGATAGGAAAAATGCGGCAATTAGCCAGCCATGAGGTTACCCCTCATATCGAGTGGTTGAAAAATGGCCAAGCTGTGGCGTTACAATTAAAAGGTTTTGAGCATTTTTCAAAATAAAATATTTGGTTTTTTATTTTAATAATGACTCGAAATATAATGTTTTAATAAAGGAATGGCGAATACCGGTATGCAAGATCAAAACATGTCACAACCGACTAAACCAGAAACAACATCAAACGATAAACCGAATAAAAAAACCAATAAGCAAACGCCAGATTCAATCTGGAAAAACCCGGTTCACTTTTTAGCATTTGGTTTTGGTTCTGGTGCAGCGCCGGTAGCGCCAGGAACTTTTGGCACGCTAGCAGCGGTGCCATTGTTCTTGTTGATGAGCCCGCTTTCGCTATGGGCATACGCAGTAATCACTTTGCTGATATGTCTGGTGGGTGTTTGGATTTGCGGTAAAACATCAAGTGACATTGGTGTTCATGACCATGGTGGTATTGTATGGGATGAGTTTGCCGGTTACTTGATTACTATGTTTGCCTTGCCGTTTTCTTGGCAATCGATTGTCGGCGGTTTTATTGTTTTTAGAATATTCGATATTTTCAAACCATGGCCAATTAAATGGTTAGATCAAAAGGTTCATGGTGGCTTGGGGATTATGCTGGATGATATTCTAGCGGGCGTGTTTTCCTGCTTAGTAATGCATTTGCTATTTTGGTTGATCTAGGGGGTATTATTAATTTATGGATTAGTAATTATTGCTAATCCAGATCAACAAGATTGTTCTCGATTGCGTATCGAGTTAAGCCTGCAGCAGTTTGAATGCCAAGTTTGGATTTTATATTTTGCCGATGGGTTTCAACTGTGCGCACGCTAATATTCAATTTTCGTGCAATTTCTTTATTGGTTTTCCCTTCGGATAAATTAGCTAAAACAGTTTTCTCTCGCGGCGTTAGAAGTTCTGCGTTCTGATTAGAAGAAGGGTCGAAGTGATTAAATAAGCTATCTGATGCACCTGGACTAAAATAACTACCGCCGCGGCAAACAGTTTCAATCGCTTGAATCATTTCAGTGGAAGAGACTTCTTTCAATAAATAGCCAGAAGCGCCGGCCTGTAAAATTTTGAGAATATATTCTTTGTGGTCGTGCATGCTTAGTATCAGTACTTTGATATCAGGAAATCTTTGACGAAATTCCTTTGTTGCTTCTAAGCCATTCATTACCGGCATACTAATATCCATCAGTACTAAATCTGGGCGAATTTCTTCAGCTAGTTCGAGTGCTTTTAGTCCATTTTCTGCTTCACCAATAACTTCCAGTCCAGGATTGGCTTCAAGGCGAGCTCGTATTCCATCGCGAACTAGTGGGTGATCATCAACCAATAATATTTTAGTCATAGGGTTGTCAGAATAAGTAGTTGTTGTAGCTTAGCAAACTATTTCTGTTGCCGTAGCCCATTCAATCGGGCTTTGTCTATAAATGCGACGGGGTTCTTGTCATAAAGTGAACTTGTTATGATTGCGCTCTACAGACATCATCAATAGATATTCATCATGACTGAAGAGTTTCACCAAGCAGTGTTGTTAACAATTAGCGACATCCCCCATGGAAGAGTCTCAAGCTATGGCGTGATTGCTGGTTTGGCAGGCTTTCCTGGATATGCAAGGCAAGTTGGTCGACTGCTGGCGCAACTCCCCCAAGGAAGTAGTATTCCTTGGCATCGAGTGATTAACGGTCAAGGGAAAATTTCCCGTCCATTGGACAGTGAAGCTTTTTTACGGCAAAAGAAACGCCTCCAAGATGAAGGTATTTCAGTTAATAATGGTCGTATTTCACTCAAGCAATATGGCTGGGGGCGCTAGCTGGATCGATTTAAAATTATCAAGCAGCTGATCTTTGAATGCTTAACATGTTCTAGGCTTTTTAAGAGATATTATCTTTTAGGCTGAGAGGCAGCGTGGCTATTATCAAAGTGCCAGCATTAGGAGAAGACTGTAAGCTAAACTGACCGCCTAGCAACTCAACACGCTCTTTCATATTGCGCAAGCCAATGCCGTTTTGTTTCTTTTCTAGGGTAAAACCACAGCCATTATCTCGCAATTTAAGTGTTGCCATGTCATCTTGTATAATCAGGCTCATTTTTACATGGCTGGCATCGGCATGGTTTGAAATATTGCCTAGCGCCTCCTGAACTACGCGATAAATGGTAATTTCCAACTCTTCATAAAGTTTTTTCCCGGCGAGCTCGATTGATAGTTCTGTATGAGCACCGGTACGTTCAGAAAACTCTTCCACCAAGTTTTTGACTGCCGGTGCTAGCCCTAAATCGTCAAGTACGATGGGCCGAAGATCGTGAGATATTTTTCTTACATCGCGAATCACCGAAGTCAGCCGCTCTAAAGGCTTTTCAATTTCATTTTTTTGTTTTTGATTGGCTTCACTTTGTATTTTTTCTAATTGATAGCGAATCGAAACCATTGTTTGGTTAATGCCGTCATGTAATTCTCGAGCAAATCGGCGTCGCTCAGTAATTTGAAATTGAATTGATTTGTAAGCTAAGCGTTGTAATTTTTTATCTGCTAAATGATGCTCATGTAAATTCACTGCTAACCCCAGTAGAAATACAACCATCATGGCTGCCAAGCTCATGGCCAACATAGTGAAAAAAGTATTTCGGATGTTTTTTTTCACAACACTACGAATTTTAGTCAGTTCTCGACTGACATCGTCAAGATATAAACCAGTACCGAACGTCCAGCCCCAAGGCTCAAAAAGCTCAACGTAGCTGAGCTTATCTTCAATTTCTAAGCTAGATGGTTTCTCCCATAAATATCGATGATAGCCACCGCCAGTTTTGGCTAGTTGCATGAGCCTGCTAATGATGTCGGCTGCTTTAGGATTTATTTGATCTATTTGTTGATTGTTATCAGAATTTACGGGTGCTGTTAGAAGTTTTTTGGAGTCGCTTTCAGCGTAAGCAAAGAAGTAGCCATCGTCTCCGTAACTTAAGCTATTTAATAGATAAATAGCGCGTTGCTGAGAAAGTGAGTCAGGGGTACTGTCTTTAGCTAGTGGTAGTAGGAGCGCCCGTGCTATTTCGGTGTAATGGCGGAGCTCACGCTCTCGTGACCGGAGTAGGCTTTCTTCAATTGTTTGAATTTCTATTTGGGATAGTTGGTTCGATTGATCGCGACTAAATAATGTAATGCTTAAAGAAAACAAAAGCATAGGTAATAGTGTAAGTAGCAGTATTTTAGATTTTAAAGACATGGTGATAGCCAATCAGGGCAGCTGATTAATTAAAAATAGTTGCTGTTCAGCAAAAAGTGGATATTCGTTCAACTATTGCTGATTGTATTTGCGCGAATGGCCGGAAAAAAACTGACAGAGAAGAGGGTTTGGAGGAAAGGATGCGAGCATAAATTGTGGCACCACTAACTAAGTTAGTGATGCCAATGGTTATTAGAAAATTTTATCTAAGCCATAAAAAGCAGGAAACAATAATATGGATATTAGTACGCCAGCTTGAATTGCAATAAATGGCATGACACCTTTATAGATATCGACTGTTCTAACGCCAGGCGGTGCAACACCTTTGAGATAAAACAACGAAAACCCAAACGGTGGTGTCAAGAACGATGTTTGTAAGTTCATGGCAATCAAAATAGCAAACCAGACCATTGGAATACCAAGCGCTTCTGCAACCGGCGCTATCATTGGCACGATGATAAATGATATTTCAACAAAATCGATGAAGAAACCTAGTACCATAATGACGAGCATCGACAGAATCAAAAATCCCCATTTTTCACCAGGTAATTGAAGCAATATTTCTTCTACAACTGCATCGCCACCCGTATAGGTAAATGCCATTGAAAAGGCGGTTGCGCCCAATAAAATACCAAAAACCATTGCAGTTACGCGCACTGTTTCAGTGGCACTGTCAAATACCATTTTCCAGCTAAATTGTCGGTAAGCTGCTGCTAATGCAATCGCACCAGCACCACCTAAAGCGGAAGATTCAGTGGGTGTTGCGATACCCTCAAAGATAGAGCCCAATACGATGAGTATCAGAGCTAATGGAGGGATAATTGCTTTTATTGCGATCCAATATTCTTGTTTTTTCGTGCCAGCATCCATGTCTACTGGCATCGCTGGAGCAGATTCTGGGTTGAGAAAGGTGTAAATCAGGATATAGGCAACGTAGAGTCCTACTAGCATCAACCCTGGGCCAATAGCGCCTTTAAATAAATCGCCAACGGGTATGCCTAATACATCGCCTAAAATAATTAAAACGATCGACGGAGGGATAATCTGCCCCAATGTTCCCGCTGCACAGATAGTGCCGCAACTCATTGGAACGTCATATTTATATTTCATCATGACTGGCAGAGAAATTAATCCCATCGCTACCACGCTAGCGCCAACTACGCCAGTGGATGCTGCAAGTAATGCGCCGACTAAAATAGTTGAAATAGCCAAGCCACCTCGAACTGAGCCAAAAAGTTTAGCCATTGATTCAAGGAGTTGCTCTGCTAGTTTGGTCTTTTGTAAAACGATACCCATAAAAACAAATAACGGAATTGCCATCAAAACTGTATTTTGCATGATGCTTTCTATGCGATATGGCATAAAAGCAAATAACTCTGGCCCTTCTACTATCAAGCCAAAAAAGACAGCGACGCCGCCGAAGGTGAATGCAACGGGAAAACCGAATAGCAACATCACCAAAGCGACAAAAAACATTATGATTCCAGCCATATTAATTCTCCTGGATCAACTATTCGGGTGATTGTATTCAATAAGTTCATCGGTGATACCGAGTAACACATTGATTGATTTTAACAACATACCTAACCCGCAAATTGCGATGCAGAAAAACGAAAAAGGAATCATTGATTTAATAATCCAGCGATGAGGTAAGCCTCCTGGGTCGCCGCTACTTTCACCTAGCTCATAAGATTCACGGGCAAAGTCAATTCCGTAATAAGCCACTAGGTAGGCAAAAGGCATTATAAAAAACATCACGCCAAGTAAATCAACCCATGCTCGTTTTTTATCAGAGAAACGTTCGTAAAATAAATCAACGCGGACGTGATCTCCCGATTTTAATGCATAGGGTACGCCTAATAAAAAGACTGCTGAATAGAGGTGCCACTCCAATTCTTGAAATCCGATAGACACATCGTTAAACAAATAACGAGTAACAACATCATAGAAAATGTTGATTAACATCAGAAGAAATAGCAGGGCGGAAACTTTGCCCAAGTATTCAGCGAAACGGTCAATAACGCGCTGAAGGCTGACCATAAAGCTCATATTATGCTCCGGGGAAAGGCAGATGTATTGCTACATCTGCCAATTACTACTACGAAAAGGGTCGATTAGAGGCTATCTAGATAAGCCTTATCTGAGATATTGGTCCAGACACGAACCTTATTTAGATACTCTTGTTGAGATTGGATAATCTCTTTAGCAAGAGGGCTCTTGCGAGCGTTGTCTTTCAAGAGCTCGTCGTTTGCACGACGAAGTGCTTGTAAAACTTCTTTAGGGAAAGTTCTGATTTTGATGTGAGGGAAATCGCTCTTCATTTTCTCCCAGTTCACTGCGCTGTCATTGTATGACTGGATGTACATGTCATATGCAGCAGTCTTCATTGCAACTTTCAGAATTTGCTGAAGATCTTTTGGTAAACGATCAAACTTACGTTTGTTGACCAAAAACTGAAGTTCGGTCGCTGGCTCATGCCAACCTGTGTAGTAGTAAGGCGCAATTTTGTGGAAACCCATCCGCAAGTCTAGCGAAGGACCAACCCATTCTAATGCATCGATGGTGCGACGCTCTAGAGCGGTATATAACTCACCAGGAGGAATGTTAGTTGGCTTGGCACCTAGTTTGGCCATAACTTCACCAGCAAAACCTGGGATACGCATTTTCAGACCTTTAAGATCATCCAATGAATTGATTTCTTTTTGGAACCAGCCACCCATTTGGTTACCGGTGTTACCACCAGGAAAGGACATCAAGCCATGCTTGCTGTAGACCTTGTCCATTAGTTCTTGGCCGCCACCGTGGTTGAACCAACCATATTGCTCAGGCGCTATCATGCCAAATGGCATGGTAGTGAAGTAGAGTGTTTCTGGAACCTTACCTTTCCAGTAATAAGAAGCAGAATGGCCCATGTCATATTGGCCACCTTTGACTAGATCAAAAATTCCTAATGGTGCTTTGTGCTTATTTTTTGAATCGATGCGGATTTTTAATCGACCATCGGACATTTCTTCAGCCATCTTGGCCATGTTGCGAACAGCATCGCCAAATACCGGAAAGTTGGATGGCCATGTTTCGGCCAGCTTTAAGCGATAAACTTTAGCGGCTTGAATGGGGGTACTGGCAACCATTAGCAAAGTTGCTATGGCTAGAGTTCGGGTAACAAATCCTGACTTGCTCATACGGCTTTTAACCTCTTGCAGCAGAGAATATTATTAATTTGTAGTGCTGGGTCACTTTTTTAACCCAGTCTGCAGAGCATGGCAACTACTGTTGAATGGTTAAATTGGTATAAATGCCCAAGATGTGATCAGAGAATGCTTACAAGTACTGGTAATTGCTACTTAGTTGCATCCGGTTAATTACTTAGGTAGAAGTAATGATTTACAGTAATTGTGGTGAAAGTGAACTGGTTGGAAAAATCGATCGATATCACTTGATATGTCGTTGGTAGTGAGAACCAATAGCTAAAAACAAATCTGATGCCCCCCCCCACTTGTCTAGCAATTAAGGGTTAAGGCAAGCTGAGCATGATGGCTAGGAATCCAGTTTCAGCAACAATACATGTATGGTTATCTTATGATCCATTCGGTAAAGGGCATAGTCTTTTGGGTAATATTGGCGCATATGGTCATGCTGCCATGCAGTTATCCGATAGTAGTTGTAAAGCATTTACCAACAATTATCTTAGCTGGTGGCCCGAAGGTTCAGCAGGACGCAGTAGTATTTTGCCAGGTAAAAAATTTTCTGCACAAAAAATTACTAGCATATGAATGATAATGCTGGCGAGAGAGTTGTGCTCGGACAAATGAGTTAATCAAAGTCATGGATGGCGATGGATCTGAATCAAAATAGACCTGATTTGATAGAAGGTATGATCCATGGTCAATATATTCATCGGTTTTTTGGCATTAGTGAATCTAAATAGCCTTACGAAGATAATAATGACGGTTTTACCGTGCATTCTTAAAGCTTCACGATCATCTTGCTGAGCTTGGCTTTGCCCAAATAAAGTGCCTGCATTGGTTCGCATATGTCGTAATATCAAAGCAAAAAGAATTTTTCATTAATTTAGGTAATAAATTTTTGTGCTGATTTTTTAAAATCAGGACTCAGTTTGCTGTCTGGCGCGATTTTTATAGAGGGGTATATTGATATTTTTACAGGGTGTGAACTTTATTAATTGAATAGATTGTATCGAAAAATGTCATTGAAATAGCTTGATCGTATGTTTTCGAATAACATCTTCAATTGCATTGTCTGTAGTTTCAATGGAATAACTTTACGTCCATAATTTACTGCCCTAGAAAAAATACTTTTCAACTTCCGGGTGAAGACGGGAAACTCTCTCGCCGGGATGCTTTTCACTATCTGCATGACATTTTCGGACAGTTTTTTAGGTTCTGTTCGAACAATCATGTGAATACGGTCTGATGGTATTTCTACGCACTGCGATAAACTGAACACCCCCACAATGGCTGTGTCATTGTGGGTTATTTGGTTCGGGGGGGCGACCCTCAAGATTTCCGCTTCGCTAGTTGAAAGGCATTAATTTTGAGAGTGCTAAGAAAGAGGCGCGAAAGAAGTAAGCAGAACGGAATAATACATTTCTATCAGCTAGGCTACAGATTGATTAGCATGTGCTTCTTTTTGAATTCTTGAACAAAATCATATTGCTACCTGTTTGAAATAAAAATAACTCAAATATGTCAACAAGTCCCGGTCAATGAAATTTATAACTAAGGCTTGCAATAAATTTAACAAATGAGCGTATGCCACTAACTCTATAATTTTAACCGAGTAAAATAAAAACACTCTACAGCTAAGAATCTCAGCTAGGGTTTACTTGATTTAAATGTTAAACGACTATTGTAAACAGATGCGAACTATCAAAATAGGCGCACTTAGGGTAGGTATTAATGAACAATAAACCATCTTCTGATAACAATAACCAAATAAAAAGAAGAGATTTTCTTCATATTTTGACAACAGCAACGGTTGGCTGTATTGCAGTACCAAAGGTTGCTGTGGCTCGGGCTTTTTCTATAGGTGAAAAAATTCTTGACAAAGAAGTTGTATCTTATGA
Source organism: Pelagibaculum spongiae (assembly GCF_003097315.1). Lineage (NCBI taxonomy): Bacteria > Pseudomonadati > Pseudomonadota > Gammaproteobacteria > Oceanospirillales > Pelagibaculum > Pelagibaculum spongiae. The sequence goes on along the minus strand of NZ_QDDL01000001.1, from coordinate 41,971 downwards.
AATTTATCCTCCTATCGGTGTAAGTAGGCTCGGCAATAGCCATGAATGGTTTTATGCACCAGAAGTACCAGGGATTCCTCAGGCGCAAGGTCGATTTAAAGAAGATGAGAATTCAATTAAAAAGCAAGTTCAGCGCTATCGAATATATGGTTTTAATGTTCACGGTGAAGCGGTTAGTGAATTTAATCTCTCTAATTGTAAAGACATCGATTGGCAAGTTAGAGTTGCTAATACAAAAGCGGCTTGGTATGGATTTTCTAATCCATTGGACTTAGGTGAGTTGGATCCGGGGATTGAGACTAAAAAACGCAATTCTTTTATCGAAAATAATAATGAGCGTAAAGAAAAACTGATTATTGACTCAGGTGAAGTTTCGATATCAGCCCGTAAAGCTGAAATAGCACAGCTCACAGGTAATTTTTGGGATAAAAAATTAGTAAAGCTCGGCGCCCTAGATACCGACTCTCACGGACGTTTATTAATTGTACCCGGTGATGGGGTTTCAGAGTCAATTCAGAAAAACGGTTCTATTGATAACTTCACTGATAATGATTATTGGCATGATGATTTATTTGATGGCTCGGTTCAAGCAACCATCACGCTAAATTCTGGAGAAATAGTTCAAGCAACTCCTGCCTGGGCCGTGAGTGTTGGTCCTGATTATTCTCCATACACTCAAACTTTTACCACGCTCTACGATACGATTCGTGAAGTGATGGTCAATAAGAATTTAGAGCAACCAATATTACCTCCACTCTCCTTTAGAGCCGATATTTATCCATTATTTCAACGACTAGGTCAGATGAAATGGTTGTCGCTTGCTGCATTGCAACGCAAAGCATGGCTTGATGTTGGTGATTTTAGTGATCCAGAGTTTATTGAAAAACTGGCTGATAATAGCAATTCATCAGAAGTTCGAGCGTTCCGATCTAAAGTTTTTGATTTGTTTCGCGAGCCAGGACAAGAGCAAGCCGACCCTTATAAGATGCCGTATATGCTTGGTGGTGGCGTCAATTATCCGGGGACGGGCAAGCATTGGTTTCAAATGCTAGATACTCAGTACCAAGTTCTTAAATACTGGGATGCTGGGTTATTTATTAATGATTTTAATGACCCAGAAATGGACCAGAGGCAAGCTATCGATGAATTCCCAATCGCCGATCAGCCAGAGATTCTAACCCGTGCGGCCTTAAATTCATGTTCTGGCGGCGCTTTCCATCCCGGGGTCGAATTAACTTGGGTTTTGCGGCATCCAGGCCTCTACAATGGGAAGTATCGCATTCAACTCGGTACTCGTGATAGTTTGCTGCAGGATTTTGGGAGCAAATTATCAGCTGCTGAAGCATTAGGTACAGTGAATCCATCAGACAAACATGTCGAATCTGCAGTCGGCCCTCAAATGCCTGGAGATCTTACTCGTTGGATGGGAGTGCCATGGCAGTCAGACGCATTTAGCTGCCAGACAGTTCGTTATGAAAATGATTTCCCTATCGTTTCTTGGTGGCCAGCCAAGATTCCAATTGATGTGCTGCCCCATAGTTATTATGAACAGTTACTTCGTTCCGATTTATCGGAAGCAGAGAGAATTGCTTTTGCCAACGCAAGGCAATCATGGTCACGAGGTGTGGCAGGAATTGGTTATCATGCTGAGGCAAGTTATACAGATGGTTTGAATAACATGGTCAAACTATGGAGCAAGATGGGCGTTCTTACACGAATTGAAGTACCGCACTCGATCCCTGGTATTAGTGATGAGCTGTATGTTGAAATGGCCAGAGGCTCAATGAGCTTGGGCGATAACAAAAAAAATAGTCGGTAAGCGGCTATGTCTCAAATTTACGATGTCATTATTCTTGGTCGAGGTGTAGCAGGTCTAGCAAGTGCTATCCATTTATTGTGTTCACAATCAGGGCTGACTATTGCTTTGATAGGTGCGCAACCAAAATTCCGCCAACCTCAAGGTGAAACATTGGCAGCGAGTGCTGAACAAGAGTTAAAGATGTTAGGTGTTTGGTCTGATTTCTGCAAAAAAAAATTCCCAATAATTAGCCAGACTTTTTCTAATTGGGGTACAAAGAAACTGATACCTACAACATATAACGCACTGTCAAAACTTGGCTGGCAAGTTGATCGAGATGTTTTCTATCATTGCTTTGAAAAAAAAATTAAAAAAATATCTGGTCAGTATTTATGTTCTATCATGGAGCCTATATTGCAATTAAAAAAAGATAATTCTTATTGGAATGTTATAACCAAAAACACTGCTGTTATGGGGCGAATTCTGATTGATTGTAGCGGGCGAAGACATGTTTCTTTTCGACAAACAAGTAAAAAAAATAATATAGACAAATTGTGCTGTTCATATGCGTATTTGTCACTCAACTCTGGGATTGTTACGCCAACTCCAGGTGTGCTGATTGAGCCAGTAAAAAATGGCTGGTGGTATTCTACGCTCTTACCAAATCAAACAATGGCATTGAGTTATTTTACTGATTCCAATCTTTTACCTAAAAAAATTGGCAGCGACATCCAAAGCATACAGAAAATCTTAGCCGCCTCTAATTATACGCGGCGGCGAATTGAGAGCGGCGGATTTGACTGGCTTAGTACACCTAAAATTTGTCAAGCATCAACAAGTCGTCTGCAACGTTTTGCTGGAAACAATTGGTTGGCTGTAGGGGATAGCGCCATGACGCTTGACCCACTATCGTCGCATGGCATTACAACTGCGCTGTGGAGTGCCAGAAAAGCTGCAGAAACAATCTTAAAGCAGAATATTCATCTCACACCTTTCTGTTCTGATTCATACCATCAGGAGATGGAATTAGCGTTTGAAAATTTTTTACTGCAAAAAAATGCTATCTATCAAATGGAAAATGAGTTTCCTGAAAATATTTTTTGGAAAAATAGACGGTTGTAATTTATTTTTAAGAGTTTTTTTATTTCGAGTTCAATGAGTATTAATAAAGTGTGTCGTATAAAAATACTTTTTATTAAATAAAATGTTAAGAATTTAATTGATATCTAAAAACAACAATGTCAGACGTGCCTACAGGTTTACCCAGCTTACGCTAGATGGTTTTGTTCACCGTGCAGGGCGAGGCTTAGGCGCATACGCACTCGGGTTGTGTGGGGTGTATATTCTAAGGCCCTAAAGCCCCATTGCTGGGGCTTTTTTTGTTCAAGCGGCATGTGTTTCTAATTTGGAACTGGATTCTTCTGGTTTGACATATTGATCGCTACCCTTGTCGCACTCAGGGTTATATAACTCTTTTTTCCATTTATCGATCAAATGCTGGTTGGCGTGTTGCCAAGGATGGAAGCCCGGTTGGAAATAATCTTTGTAAGGCTTTTTCAATGCCGTCATAAAGCCTTCTTCTTTACTAAAGAGAAATGAATAAAAGCTTTTTGCTTCAGACCAAGTGGGCCATTTTTTAGCCCACCACATCATCGCCATCATATAAATACTGATGCGCAAAGCAAAAAGGAAAAAGCCAATTCTTAGCGCTCTCCGCAAGTACTTTTGATCGCCTTCACACTGCATGTATACGTCAAAAGCAACAGCTTTGTGTTCAATTTCTTCTACTGAATGCCAGTAGAGCAGCTGTCGTGCAGCTGGCTCCATAGGTTCGATTTTGTATGGATTTTCAAGTACATGCTCTGCAAGTATTGCTGTGAGGTGTTCCATGCCAACTGTCATCGCCAAGCGAAAGCGGTTGCTGCGTCTATGAAAGTACTTCTCAATTTCTGCTTGGAGAGACACTTCGAGTCTTTTAGCATCCCAGCCTAACTTTGATATGGCGATATTTGCTTGCTTGTGCTGATGGCTATGGTGAGCTTCTTGTGTCACAAAACCACGAATCTGTTCTTTGAGCTTTGGATCGGTAATTTGATCTTGGTAATTTCGAACAGAGTTAATAAATTCACCTTCACCTGGAGGAAAGGTGGCAGACAACGCTGCTACAAAAGAAGATTTCAGCGAGTTGTCGTCAAAAAAATTGTGAGCCTTCATTTGTTGGAATGGAAAAGACATCCTGCGTGGTTTAATTGCAGGATCTTGGGTATGACCATCATTGTTATTATTGACCATATATTTGCCTCGTCACTCATGTAGAGAATATTAACGGTGACAAAAAGCATCATTCACCGGTGGTTCTTTAAATTATGGTCAGTTGCTGGCAATACAAACAGGTGATACGGTCTCATTATGATGGTGCTAAGAGGTCAAGCCATGCCCTTTAAGAGAGGCCAAGAAACAATAGTTGTTACGGATGATCATTCGCTGTCTGCAGATTATTTGGTAGCGAGTCGAGATTTTGCGCTATCTCGTGGTGTAAGTGCTGCAGCATTACTAAATGGGAGTGATCTTTCTCTGGGAGTGTTACTTAATCCTCCACCACGTATTAGCTATGAAAGCCTTCAGTGCATTAATGCCAACATGATGAATGCACTGGGCTCATATTATGAAACGGCGGTTGATTTTGGCCGATTTATGGAAGTGAGCACTCATGGATTACTCGGTATGGCAGTTCAGAGTACCGGGACATTGCTTGAGGCAAGTGGACTGATGCTGCAATACATGAAAATACGCACCAGTGTTAAATTTGCTGATATTTTACCCAGTGATGATATGTACTGGCTGCGTTTCACTCATGACCCTGCTATTCGTGAAAAATCTATAACTTGTTTGAAGGTGCTTTTTGAAGTGGCTATTTTAGTTAGTTTTGACGCCATTATTAAAAAGCTACTGGTGGGGCGAAATCTCTCAGGTTCTACTGAAATGAGAATGACGGTAGCTGCGCCAGAGCAACTCCCGGTTTATCTTAAAGAAGTCGATAGTTTGCTTTATTTTGATCAGCCTTTTGTAGAGCTTGGTGTTCCAGCAGCATGGATGGCCTTGCCGCTTGGAAAGGTAGATGAAGAGTTGGGGCTAGCCGCTACAGAATTATGTGAAAGTGCGCTTAGAGATTTAGAGCCGAAAGATATCGTAGCTCGACTGCGAGATAACATTCAGCACATCGAAGGCCAAAAGCCCTCGCTGAAAGAGATTTCCAGTCAGATGCATATGTCAGTTAGCACTTTGCAGCGGCGACTAAAAGAGCAAGGTGTCACTTTTCAGCAATTAAAAGCAGAAGCGCAGTTGCTTCAAGCTAAAGAGCTATTAATTAACGATGTTTGCTCTTTAGATGACATTTCATCACGACTAGGATTTAGTGATTCTTCTAATTTTTCCAAGTCATTTAAATCCTGGACAGGGCAAACGCCGACAGCGTTTCGCAATGCACATAGTAGTTTTGTCAAAAGCGATGAGCAGTAATGACGTCTAAGCACCGATTAGTTGACATCTGAGCACCTATAACTGCATTGTAATCTGAGCGAAAGTATTGAACCGGATAACAATAATAAGGGCCTGTCACGCACATCCGTAATATCGCTAATATCGTTCTTTTGCGGAGAATGTACACAGGTAAAACAGGCTGCTCATGTCCAAAAATCTAAAAAAATCAGTGGTTGCAATTACCGGTGCTGGCTCAGGTATCGGTCGTGCGCTTGCATTGCAGTGTGCACGAGAGGGGGCTTTTCTGGCACTAGCTGATGTTAATGAACAACAGCTGAAAGAAACCTCCGAGCAGTGCCAAAGTTTAGCTGCTGGTGTGATGTATGATCGTGTTGATGTCGCGCAGCGTGACGAAATTTACGCTTGGGCAAATAAAGTTTCAGAAAAATTTGGTTCGGCAAACGTCATTATTAATAATGCCGGTGTCAACCTAAGTGGAAGTGTTGGTGCCATGACGGATCAGGATTTTCAGTGGCAGATGGATATTAACTTTTGGGGTGTGACCCATGGCACTCGCGCATTTTTACCGCTACTGAAAAAGGCTGACTGGGGCCATGTAATTAACATATCTAGCCTTTTTGGTTTGATCAGCATGCCTAATCAGTCCGCTTATAATGCTTCAAAATATGCGGTGCGTGGTTTCAGTGAAAGCTTACGAATGGAGTTGGCTCTGGAAAACAGTTCGGTCAGTATCAGTTGCGTTCATCCGGGTGGTATTAAAACAAATATTGCTAATAGTTCCCGTATTTTGGAACAAGTCGGTCCCAAACTAACCGAAGAACAGCAAAAAAATGAATTTAATAACAAGCTAGCCAAAACCACGCCAGAGCAAGCGGCGGCAATTATTCTAAGTGGCATGAAAAAGAATAAATCTCGGATTTTGGTCGGTACTGATGCAAAAATAATCGATTTATTACAAAGATTACTGCCTGCTAAATATCAGGCGATCATTGTTCGTGTTCTGGGGTTACGTAGGGCGCAGCTAGAGCGAATGCAAACAGCGGAATAATTTAAAGCATTGTATTCGCTAAAATTGGCATCACAAATAAAAACAATAAAGGTGGGTGAAACAAGTGGCTAATCAACCTAAAGCAAGCTCGGAAAGTGTTGAACGTCTCGATGTTGTAATTATTGGGGCAGGTTTGTCGGGTATCGGTGCCGCTTGCCATCTGCAGAAAAAATGCCCCAATAAAAAATTCGCAATTCTGGAAGGGCGTGAAAAGCTCGGTGGCACGTGGGATTTGTTTCGTTATCCTGGTGTTCGATCTGATTCTGACATGTATACACTGGGCTACAATTTCAAGCCTTGGACTAATGCCAAAGGCATAGCCGATGCAAAGGATATTCGTAGCTACATTACCGAAGCATCGGTCGAGAACAATGTTGCGAAAAATATTCGTTATGGCCAAAAAGTTGTAGCGGCGAATTGGTGTTCCGATAGTGCACTTTGGATGCTGACAATCTCCGATTCGGCTACCGGTGGTATAAAAGAAATAGCGTGCAATTTCTTGTTGTGCTGCACCGGATATTACAGTTATGAAGCTGGCTATCGGCCAACTTTCACTGGTGAAGAAGACTTTTCTGGCGATATCATCCATCCACAGAAGTGGCCAGAGAATTATGATTACAGCGATAAAAAAGTAGTTGTAATTGGCAGTGGCGCAACAGCGGTTACTCTCGTTCCTGCGATGACTGACAAAGCCGCGCATGTGACCATGTTGCAGCGTTCGCCGACTTATGTGATGTCTTTGCCTCAGGATGACCCATTAGTAAACGGTTTGCGTAAAGTTTTGCCAGAATCTTGGGTTTACCGAATTACCCGCACCCGAAATATCAGCATTTCCTGGTTAATGTATAAATATTGTCGTGCTTTCCCTGAATCGGCGCGAAGACTAATAGTCGGTCTGGCGAAAAAACAGTTGCCTGAAGACTTCGACATGAAGCATTTTTCACCCAGCTATGCACCTTGGGATGAGCGATTATGTGCGGTGCCAGATGGCGACTTATTCGCATCTATTCGTAACGGCAAAGCATCTGTTGAGACTGATGTTATCGATACGTTCACTGAAAGCGGCATCAAGCTTAAATCTGGTAAAGAGTTAGCTGCAGATATTGTTATTTCAGCGACTGGCTTGAATGTTCAGCTATTTGGCAATATGAAACTGACTATCGATGGTGAAGCTGTCAATGTTGCAGACAAAATGTGTTATCGCGGCTTGATGTTTGAAGGCGTGCCAAATATGGGAATGGTATTCGGTTACACCAATGCTTCCTGGACATTAAAAGCGGATTTAATCCTTGAGCATACTTGCCGTTTGCTGAACTACATGAGCGATAACAGTTTGAGAATTTGCGAGCCTAAAAACGTCAATGGCGCCACCCACGAACCGTTTGTTGATATGAGTTCTGGCTATGTTCAGCGAGCTAAGGGGATTGTTCCTCATCAAGGCTCAAAGAAGCCGTGGAAACTGTATCAAAATTATTTAATGGATATGATTAGCTTACGGTTGGGCAAGGTAAATGATCCATCGCTGTCATTTTCATCGCCACCCTTGCAGCCAAGTGCTAGCGTTGAAGAAAAGGCTAAGTCAGAAGTAGAAACAGTAAATTAAGCTGAAGGTATTGAGATGATGCTCGATCTGGGATCTTTAGGTTAATTCCGACCAAAATTTTTTCAGGAAAAATACCCGGATTTATCCGGGTATTTTTTTGTTGGTTTCGGAATCAAATTATTTAATCAGAATCGACTGATTACCTTGTGAATCTGTAATTATTTTGCGCGCTTGTTCTTCAGCACTAACCGAATCGGTTTGTTTCGCTTTTCCCTGAACGATGACAATTTCGACTCGGCGATTGATTGCCCTATTCTCGCCATTGTCATTTGCAACTAGCGGGCGAGTATCGGCAAAGCCTTGCACGGCGATACGCTTTTTATCGATTAGATTATCTTTCATGAGTTGATGCGCAACCGACACTGCTCGGGCAGTCGATAAATCCCAATTGGAGCGAATTCGAAACGCTTCAATGGGTAAATCGTCAGTATGTCCGGCAACAGTGATTTCACCTTCAGTGCTGATCAAAACACTACGAATCGTTCGCAAAACAGGTAAGAAATTTTTGTTCAATTCATAAGCGCCAGAGCGAAAAGATCCTTTTTCCTTGATCCGGATAATGATTTGCCTGCCGGAAATGGATACTTGGATCTGCCCCTTTTTAATCTGAAAATCCAGTTTTTGCTTAAGCTCTTGAGCTTTTTCTTTGGCAGCTTTTTCTATGGCATCCTCTATTAACTTCTTTATTTTCTCTACTGCTTGTTGATCCGTTTTTTCGCCGCCAGAAGATTCGTCGGTATTATCTTCCTGCTTGAATTCTAATGTTTGCTCATTGGTATTGACCGTGAATTGACGAACTGTATTAATCGCTGTTGGGTCGGGTCGGCCTGGCGAAAATTCCTGGGCAATAATGCTGGTACCTTTCGGGATTTGTTTAACTTCAATCTCGCTTTGAACGCCAAACGCATTGCGCATAGATCCAGCTAACTGTTTGTATTTAAGGACATCCATTTCTGAAAAAGACAATAACAATATGAAAAAACACATAAGCAAAGACATTAAGTCAGCAAAGGTTGCCAACCAGCCACCGCCGCCAGCATCTTTTTTAGGGGGAGGTAATTCTTCTTCCATATGCGCCTCTTAGTTGCTGCTAGCGCGTTTGGAATTAGGAAGGTAATTTTTCAGACCCTCCTCAAGAACCCTAGGATTCATTCCCGCTTGAATGCCGACTAACGCATCGATAATTAATGCTTTACTTTGTCTTTCTTCATTTGCTCTTAACTCAAGCTTGTCTGCCAACGGCAGGGCAAACATGTTGGCCAGTACGGCACCATAAAGTGTTGTGAGCAGTGCCACTGCCATTGACGGGCCAATCGATTTAGGATCGTCCATTGCCGAAAGCATTTGCACCAAGCCCACTAGCGTGCCGATCATCCCCATTGCAGGTCCTACATCGCCCAGGGCGCGTAAAAGACCTTGACCGATTTCATGACGCTCAATATTTAAATTCATATCTTTAGCAAGTAGGGACCGGATTTCGTCAGCCTCCCGGCCATCGACTAGCATTTGGACTCCACGAGCCATAAATGGATTTTCAACTGTGGCATTTTCTAACGCCAATACGCCTTCCTTGCGTGATAAATCAGCTAGTTCTATTGCTTGAGTGATGAGTTCTAATGGTGCTTGTTGTTTATTGCTGAATGCTTTGCCGATCACCTTTGCAGTATTTACAAATTGACCGATGCTGTATTTCATCAGTACCACCATTAAACTACCGAGCAGTACGATCAGTATTGATGGGACATTGATAAAAATAGTGGCGCTTCCGCCAACAACAATTGCTGCGCCAACGATGCCAAATGCACCGATAAGACCGATGAGTGTAGCTAGATCCACCCGATACTCCTTTCTACTTCTTGTTTCTGAAATGAATTTAATGGTTCGCCAAGCCTTCGTTAGTTCATTGGCGCTTATTAATCACAGTGGACGAAGTTAGGGTTTGGTCTACTGGTTAACTAGTTCAATCAAAATTTGCTTAAAGCACCAAGCTGACCATTGAATTAGGAATTGGCGCTACAGCAGTAAACTCCAGCGTTAATCCTTTAAACTTTGACAAAATCGGTGCGGTATCTATTTTTTTATGCTGCCAATGCACTTGAAATTGTCAGTTGCACAGAACTTGATTCTGACAAAAACAGCGATCCATTAATGCGTTGGTACGTTATATGAGTGTCTGCTGCATTTTAAACACTTGTGAAAATTAGATCCTGACCTCAGACAAGCTGTTAAAAAAACCTTGCGCCGTTATAATTCATCGCAATCTGCCTATTAATGGCGCAAATGACGGAGAGCAGGATGGCTCGGCGCAAAAAATTTCATTATGAAGAATCGGTCCAAGAGCTGGAAACATTGGTTCAACAGCTTGAGCAGGGTGACCTAGAGCTGGAAGATGCGTTAAAGCAGTTTGAGCGAGGAGTAGAGCTAACTCGCTTGTGTCAGCAAGCACTGGATGAAGCAGAGCAAAAAGTCAGCGTGCTATCCACTCAAGGCCAGCAACAAGAAGAGCAGTTGATTCCATTTGATGCTGAAGATTAATCTGATCCAACTCCTAGGCTGATTAATTTGCTGCTTACGCAGCGTGAGCAAGAAGATCAGCTGATTCCGTTTGATGCTGAAGATGAGTGTCGAAGATCTTTATCTGGCATATGTGCTGGCAACCGGTGAAACAATTTAACTGTGTCTATTAAACAATACCTCGGCCAATCAGCTGATCAGGTTGATCAATTGATGAAGCAATATCTAAAATCTGCCAGCTGTGATGCGCAGCTTGAACAAGCAATGCATTACGCGTTGTTTAATGGTGGCAAGCGTATTCGACCAATGTTGGTTTATGCCGCGGCCCAAGCGTGTGGCTTATCGAAGATTAAAGTTGGTTTTGCCGCAGCTGCTTTGGAAATGATTCATTCCTATTCACTGGTTCATGATGATTTGCCAGCGATGGATGATGACGATTTGCGTCGAGGTAAGCCGACTTGCCATATTGCTTTTAACGAAGCGACCGCAATTTTGGTTGGCGATGCATTGCAGGCGTTAGCCTTTGATGTGTTGTCACAACCTCAGCTGGATATTTCTGGTTCGGCACAGTTGCAAATGATCAATGCCTTAGCGCGTGCAGCTGGTGGAATGGGAATGTGCGGCGGACAAGCATTAGATATAGCAGCCACAGGGCAATCACTGGATTTACTAGGTTTAGAGCAAGTGCATCAGCATAAAACCGGTGATTTAATTCGAGCGAGTGTTCGCGTTGGTGCCTTGGCTGCCCAAGCCAGCCAGCAACAGTTAGATGCACTCGATCAATATGCCAGCTGTATTGGACTGTCATTTCAGATTCAGGATGACATTTTAGATGTTGAGGGTGATACCGAAGTCATCGGTAAACCACAAGGTGCTGATCAGGCGCTGAACAAATCTACCTATCCTGCGCTGATGGGCCTTGATGCGGCGAAAAGTAAAGCACTCGATCTTCATAATCAGGCACTTGAAGCGTTGTCTGGCTTTGCCGATGAAGCTGAACCTTTGCGACAGCTGTCTGAATATATTATTGCGCGTGACCGTTAAACGGTTTTTAGTTACTCTGACGCTCTGGCAAGCCGATGATAGGTGTATTTGAAAGACTGAAGACACCTTGAATTCATCCGCTGTCATCGCCTGATTAGAACTGTGATCAGATGAAAACCGTCCCTAAGTTACCAACGATAATTGTTTGGTAGCTGGCAGCCACCATGCAGGAAAACAACTTGGCTAGCGAATACCCACTTCTTGAACAGATAGATTCACCCAGCGATCTTCGTAAATTGTCGATGGAACAGCTGCCGACTTTATGTAGTGAGCTGCGCCGTTTTTTACTGCACAGTCTGGATGAAACTGGCGGACATTTTGGTTCCAACCTCGGTGTTGTTGAGCTTACTGTGGCACTTCATTACGCATTCAATACGCCAGATGACCGTTTGGTGTGGGATGTGGGGCACCAATGTTATCCGCATAAAATACTGACTGGCCGCCGACAGCAAATGGCAGGTTTAAGGCAGGCTGCTGGTATTGCTGGCTTTCCTAAGCGTAGTGAAAGCGAGCATGACACCTTCGGCGTTGGCCACTCTTCAACGTCGATTAGTGCTGCATTAGGTATGTCGGTTGCGGCAAAAGCACAAGGCTTAACACGCAGGGTTGCTGCAATTATTGGCGACGGTGCATTGACCGCTGGAATGGCGTTTGAAGCATTAAACCATGCAGGTCATCTTAAGGCCGATATGATGGTGGTTTTGAATGACAACGACATGTCGATTTCAGAAAACGTCGGTGGTTTGAATAGTTATTTAGCGCGTTTACTTAATTCGACGCTTTATAGCTCGGTTCGTGAAGGTGGTAAAAAAGTATTGGAAGTCGCGCCGCCAATTCGTGAGCTAGTCAAGCGCACCGAAGAGCATATGAAAGGTATGCTGACACCTGGCACTTTGTTTGAAGAGTTAGGCTTTTATTACGTAGGGCCAGTTGATGGGCATGATGTCATCGAACTGGTTAAACATATTAAGCAGCTAGAAAAGCGCCACGGCCCGAGCTTTTTGCATATTGTGACTAAAAAAGGCAAAGGTTTTCAGCCAGCAGAAAAAAATCCAACCAAATACCATGCAGTCTCGCCCGGTTACTTAACCCAAAGTACTGTTGCGGTAGAGCCAGTAAAAAAATCGCCAGCCAAAAAAAGTTTTTCTAATATTTTTGGTGATTGGTTGTGCGACATGGCTGAGCAAGAGCCGCAATTATTTGCGGTAACCCCAGCGATGTGTGAAGGCTCTGGAATGGTTGAGTTTTCCCAGAAATTCTCTGATCGATATATCGACGTAGCAATCGCTGAACAGCATGCGGTTACTTTGGCCGCTGGCATGGCTTGTGATGGATTAAAGCCGGTGGTGGCAATTTATTCGACATTTTTGCAGCGCGGTTATGATCAATTAGTGCATGACGTTGCCTTGCAAAACCTCGATGTATTGTTTGCGATTGACCGAGCTGGTTTAGTGGGTGCCGATGGGCCAACTCATGCCGGTGCTTATGATGTCAGCTTTATGCGCTGTATTCCGAAAATGGTCATTATGTGCCCATCCAATGAAGACCAATGCCGCAAAATGTTATCTACTGGTTACCATTATCCCGGTCCAGCCGCGGTTCGTTACCCCCGGGGTAGCGGGAGTGGTATTACGGTTGATCTGGCGTTAAATACTTTGGAAGTCGGTAAAGGGCATATTTGCCGCCAGCATTCTGCTGCGGCCAATCAAAAAATTGCGATTCTCGCTTTTGGCCCTTTATTACATCAAGCGCTGATAGTTGCTGAAAACCTCGATGCCACAGTAGTGGATATGCGATTTGCCAAACCATTGGACAGTCAATTGTTGGCGGAAGTTGCAACCGATCATCAATTGATCGTTACATTGGAAGACAGTTGTATCGCAGGTGGAGCGGGCAGTGCGGTTAACGAAACCTTGCAACAATTAAAGCTGTTGAAGCCGGTACTGAATCTTGGTTTGCCTGATCGGTTTATCGACCAAGGAAATCAACAGAAGCTATATGCAGATTTAGGGTTGGATGCTAAAGGTATCGAACAATCTATTCGAGACTATCTCGGTTAAATTTTCAGCGGTAATTACTCAACATTAAAAAGCCGCGATCATTTAAAAATGATCGCGGCTTTTTAATCTCAGCAATTTAAAGGCAGATTTGCTTGAAATGCTAAAGCATATCTTTCTTCATTTGCTCAACATATTGCAGCATTTTCTTTTTCTTAAATATTAGATTTAAACTGCTGCCGCCCATTTGTCGCCAAAGCATAATGGAGCGAATGCCTGACAATAGTAAGGCGCGAACCTTGTTTACATGGCCGGCAGATTGCAGATAAAGCGGGTTGCCAGTTACCTGAATTTTTGGGCCAAGACTACTTATTGTATCAGCATATAAATCGGCTTCAGCGGCGATGACATTTTCATGGGTCGGGTTGAAGTGCTGCGCCTGTTTTTGTATCTGAGTTAATCGCTCACTGAGCATTTGCATCATCTGTGGGTTTTTCGCCAGACGCTTTTGCAATGCAACAAGTGAGATTAAGTAGCGCGTGATTTCTTGGTGCTCTAAACCGCGCTCACCTTTTAATTGTGGCTCAAGCACTTCAATGCCATGACGTAGGCCGCTAAGGCCGCCATAAATATCTTCAGGGTTATCGCAATCGATCACTAGCAGGCTGCTGACGGTGGCTTTATATGCATCATCGTCATATCGCCCCTGGTGCGCCAATGAGCGAACTAGGTTGCAGGCTTGTGCTGCGCCAGCCAACGCCATGGTGGCGTAATACTGCTTATCCACGACTTGTTGTAACTCCTTGGTTTTGCCTAGAAATTAATCTTGTAAATGTTGTGCGATTACCGAGCCGCCGAGGCATTGGTCGTCCAGATAAAAGACAACCGATTGGCCAGGTGTTACCGCACGCTGTTGTTCGTCAAAAACCACTCGTAAATTGTCACCTTCTAGCTCAACTGTGCAAGCTTGGTCTGGTTGGCGGTAACGGGTTTTCGCAGTACAACGAAGGGGGTAGCTGATTTGCTCAACATTAACCCAGCTGATTTTACTGGCGATCAATCCTTTCGACATCAGTAGAGGGTGATTGTGCCCTTGTACTGCGGTCAAGCGGTTATTTTCTAAATCTTTAGTTGCGGCAAACCAAGGCTCATCTGACGAATCTTTCATACCGCCAATGCCGAGCCCTTGACGTTGGCCGAGGGTGTAGTACATCAGGCCTTCGTGCTTGCCGATAACATCGCCTTCAGGTGTGATAATTTCACCTGGTTGGGCGGGAATAAACTTTTTCAAAAAGTCAGTGAAGCGACGCTCGCCGATAAAGCAAATGCCAGTACTGTCTTTCTTGTTGTGGGTGATTAGATCGTGTTCAAGTGCTAATTCGCGCACTTTGGGCTTTTCTAATTCACCGACAGGGAATAAAACTTTTTCCAATTGATCGCTGCTTAAAGCGTGTAGGAAATAGCTTTGATCCTTGTTGTTATCTAGGCCGCGAAGCAAGCAAGCTTTGCCTTGAGCATCGTTGCCACGACGAACATAGTGGCCGGTGGCAATGTAATCTGCGCCTAATGCATCAATTGCATGATCAAGAAAGGCACGGAATTTGATTTCTTTGTTACACAGAATATCTGGGTTTGGCGTTCTGCCTGCCCGATACTCATCGAGGAAATGATCAAAAACATTGTCCCAGTATTCCGCTGCAAAGTTGATGGTATGCAGTGGGATATCGATCTTTTCACACACTGCTCGCGCGTCGGAAAGATCGGTAGTTGCAGAGCAATACTCGTCAGTATCGTCTTCTTCCCAGTTTTTCATGAACAGGCCGTGCACTTCATAGCCGGCCTGTTTCAGTAACAGGGCCGAGACTGATGAATCAACACCGCCGGACATTCCAATGATGACTTTTTTCCGGCTCATTTCGATACAAATAAATAAAAAAAACGATTATGCCAGATTGGCGGAAAGACAGATACGCTTGTTACGTTTTGTGCCGACGAGGCCGGTTGTTGTGGCGGGTTTCTTTTGCTCTAGGGCTAGCGGAATTATCTTTTTTTGGTGATGCTTGAGTCCGCTGGTTCCTGCAGTTGTTGCGTGTGTCGGCTGTTACAAGATTCTCACCTTGGGTTGTTGGAAGCTCCGACCACGGATTCTGAATGAGTCTGGTTTCGCCTGGAGCAACATTAGATAGTGACCAAGGTCCTATATGAGTTCGGATTAGGCGTAATGTTGGATGACCTATTGCTGCAGTCATTCGACGAACTTGACGGTTTTTGCCTTCGGTAATTGATATTTCTAACCAGCGGGTTGGAATGTTTGCGCGAAACCTGACCGGTGGCGTTCTTGGCCATAGCCAGTCGGGTGTATTGCAAAGTTTTACTTTTGCCGGCTTGGTTTTACCGTCTTTGAGTTTGACGCCTTTTCTTAATGTTTCGATTGCATTATCGTCTGGAATGCCCTCGACCTGAACTATATAAGTTTTTTGTAACTTGTTGGCGGGATGGCTAATACGACTTTGCAGTTTTCCATCATTGGTTAACAGCAAAAGACCTTCGCTATCTCGATCGAGGCGGCCAGCGGGATAAATCTGGGGTTGCTGGACATAATCAGCCAGCGTGGGTCGGTTTTCGGAATCCGTAAACTGACATAAAACGTTAAATGGTTTGTTGAGCAACAGAAGCATCAGAAATAACTACAATGTATCTGCAATTCGCCAAAAGCGAGGTTGCAGAGAAGTAAAACTACTAAAACAGCCATTTTACCTGTTTTTTTGAGATTTTGCTGCATAACTGGTAGTTTACCCCTTCATTTAGGGTTGGTCACAAAACCAGAAAATACTTAAATTTAACCTACTCAATGGCTTTACCTTGAGGGAGCTAGAATGTCATATCAGAAAATCAAAGCCCCTGCGTCCGGTGACAAAATCACCGTAAATTCCGATCTAAGTCTCAATATTCCAAACAATCCGATCATTCCTTTTATCGAAGGTGATGGCATAGGTGTTGATGTTACTCCACCAATGCTCAAGGTTGTGGATGCTGCAGTTGAAAAAGCTTATGGCGGATCACGCAAAATTTCCTGGATGGAAGTTTATGCAGGTGAGAAGTCGACCCAGGTTTATGGCCAGGATGTATGGCTGCCAGAGGAAACTCTGGGAGCGATTCGTGACTACGTAGTTTCTATCAAAGGTCCGTTAACTACTCCAGTGGGTGGCGGTATTCGTTCTTTGAACGTTGCGTTGCGTCAAGAGCTAGATTTATACGTTTGTCAGCGTCCGGTTCAGTACTTTAAGGGTGTTCCTAGCCCAGTACGTGAGCCAGAAAAGACTGATATGGTGATCTTCCGTGAAAATTCGGAAGACATCTATGCAGGTATCGAATATGAAGCGGGCACAGCAGATGCTGACAAGCTGATTAAATTCCTGCGCGAAGAAATGGGCGCCACGAAAATTCGTTTCCCTGAGAATTGTGGTATCGGTGTTAAGCCGGTTTCTGAAGCAGGTACCAAACGCCTAGTCAAGCAAGCCATTCAATATGCCATCGATAATGATCTGCCTTCTGTGACTTTGGTTCATAAGGGCAACATCATGAAGTTTACTGAAGGTGCTTTCAAAGACTGGGGCTATCAGTTGGCACGTGAAGAATTCGGTGCTGAATTGTTAGATGGCGGCCCATGGTGTTCACTGAAAAATCCGAATACTGGCAATCCAATTATCATTAAAGACGTGATTGCTGATGCATTCTTGCAGCAAATCTTGTTACGTCCATCTGAATATAGTGTTATCGCTACTTTGAACCTGAACGGCGATTATATTTCTGATGCATTGGCAGCACAGGTTGGTGGTATCGGTATCGCTCCAGGCGCAAACCTGGGTGATGGTATTGCAATGTTTGAAGCTACTCATGGTACTGCACCTAAGTATGCTGGTCAGGATAAAGTAAATCCTGGCTCGTTGATTCTTTCTGCTGAGATGATGTTGCGTCATATGGGCTGGAAAGAAGCGGCAGACCTGATTATTAAGGGCACCAATGGTGCAATCCAAGCCAAGACCGTTACTTACGATTTTGAGCGCTTAATGGATGATGCACAGTTGGTGAGCTGCTCTCAGTTTGGCGATGAAATTATCAGTCAAATGTAATTGCAGAATGAATATCCGGCTTTAGTCGGATATTCAGGCATAAAAAAGGTCGGCTAATTAGCCGACCTTTTTAGTTTTTGGGCATTTTATTGAGTTGTAGTCTCAGCTTCTTCGCCAGATGCAATATTGATGGCATGTAAGCCTTTTGGGCCTTCATGTACATCAAATGTCACTGCTTGTCCGGCCTTGAGGGTTTTGTATCCCTCCATCGTGACCGATGAGTAGTGAGCAAACAGATCTTCGCCCCCTTCCTCGGGACAAATAAAGCCATATCCTTTAGCATTGTTGAACCACTTCACTGTGCCGGTTGCCATACTCCAAACTTCCTTTGCTTTGTAGTTATATCCATGCAAACGCGCTTGCGTTTGTTGACGTACGTCAGGATTAACTTTTGTTTATGGTGAGCTATAAGTCAAGCTTATTTTCCTACTACAGTAGTGAATGTATCTGCTATATGTTTACTGAACGCAACGTGGTTTTATTAAGTAAAGTTATGGAACCTTTTGAGTGGTACTGTTTCTCATAAATATGACAGCGGGAGAAAAGCGTTGTTTTGTCAGCTAGACTTGGAAATCAAGAGCGGTGGAGTTCAAACCGGGTACGAAAATGACTTTGAAGTTGAAGTCGCTCCCCCCGAGCTACAGCCGCCTGCCATGTATCAGGTTATTCTAATGAATGATGATTTCACCCCGATGGATTTCGTTATTCAGGTGCTTGGGCAGTTTTTTTCTCACAGCCAAGAGTCGGCTACCGAGGTAATGCTTCAAGTTCACCATCAAGGGCGTGGCGTGTGTGGGATATACACGCGCGACATTGCAGAAACCAAGGTAGCCTGTGTGAATGAATTCTCACGACGTAACCAGCACCCCTTGCTTTGCACCATGGAAAAGGTCGAAGGCTAGGCGAGTTTCGCTTTCGGTCCGTTTAAACCCAGGAGTCCTTTCTTCATGCTGAGTAAAGAACTTGAACAAACGTTAAATGCCGCATTCCGACAAGCTAGGGAAAAGCGGCATGAGTTTATGACAGTTGAGCATTTATTACTGTCCTTGCTAGATAACCAAGCTGCTGTAAGTGTATTGAAAGCGTGCGGTGTCAATATCGAGAAAATCCGCGCTGATTTGACCAATTTTGTTGATGAAACCACACCGTTAATTCCTAGTGATGATAACGACAGAGAAACCCAGCCCACCTTGGGTTTTCAGCGAGTACTGCAGCGAGCGGTATTTCATGTTCAATCTTCTGGTAAGAAAGAAGTAACGGGTGCCAATGTATTGGTGGCCATTTTTAGTGAACAGGAAAGCCAGGCTATTTACTTCTTACGCCAACAGCAGGTAAGCCGTTTAGATGTTGTTAATTGTATCTCGCATGGCATCTCGAAAATCGAAGATGACTCGTCAACTGCTGATACTGATTCTTTGTTAGATGAAGAGTCGGAGCCAAGTAATAAAGGTTCTTTGGAAAATTTTGCGGTTAATTTGAATCAGAAGGCGCGAAATGGCGTTATTGATCCATTAATCGGTCGGGATAAAGAAGTCGAAAGAACTATTCGTGTGTTATGTCGTCGCCGTAAAAACAATCCTTTGCTAGTGGGTGAAGCAGGCGTTGGTAAAACAGCGATTGCTGAAGGCTTGGCAAAGCGAATTGTTGATGGGCAGGTTCCTGAAGTAATTGCTTCTGCAGAAATTTACTCACTCGATATGGGTGCCTTATTGGCAGGCACTAAATATCGCGGTGATTTTGAAAAACGTCTGAAGAGCATTTTATCTCAACTGAAGAAACATCCCGGTGCGATTTTATTTATTGATGAAATCCATACCATTATCGGTGCCGGTGCTGCGTCAGGTGGTGTGATGGATGCATCTAACTTGATTAAGCCCGTATTGGCTTCGGGCGATTTGAAATGTATTGGTTCAACTACTTTTCAAGAATATCGCGGCATATTTGAAAAAGATCATGCGTTGGCGCGACGCTTTCAGAAAATTGATGTCAATGAGCCAGATGTTTTTGACACAATCGCTATTCTCAAGGGTCTCAAAGAACGTTACGAAGAGCACCATGGGATTAAGTATGCCAATGTTGCCATTAAAGCTGCAGCAGAGCTTTCGGAAAGGTTTATTCGTGACCGACGTCTGCCGGATAAAGCGATCGACGTTCTAGACGAAGCGGGTGCCCGACAACAGCTATTGCCAGTATCTAAACGACGTAAAACAATTGGTTTGGCCGAGATTGAATCGATCGTTGCTGATATTGCTCGAATCCCGCCAAAAACTGTATCTGCCAATGATCGTGAAAACCTTAGAAATCTCGAAAGAGATCTCCGTTTGGTTGTCTTTGGTCAGGATGAAGCGATCGACCAACTGGGTTCATCCATCAAGATGGTGAGAAGTGGCCTAGGCGGTGATGATAAACCGATTGGTTCTTTCCTTTTTGCGGGTCCTACGGGCGTTGGTAAAACCGAAGTGACGCGTCAGT
This sequence comes from Pelagibaculum spongiae, assembly GCF_003097315.1. Lineage (NCBI taxonomy): Bacteria > Pseudomonadati > Pseudomonadota > Gammaproteobacteria > Oceanospirillales > Pelagibaculum > Pelagibaculum spongiae. The sequence continues at coordinate 21,861 of NZ_QDDL01000001.1, read as the reverse complement.
TATCAATTCATCTAGGGATTGAGCTAGTTCGCTTTGATATGTCTGAATATATGGAAGCCCATACGGTCTCTCGTTTGATTGGCGCGCCTCCAGGTTACGTTGGCTACGACCAAGGTGGTTTGTTAACTGAGGCGATCGTTAAGAACCCTCACTGCGTATTGTTATTTGATGAATTAGAAAAAGCGCATCCAGATGTATTCAATCTGCTGTTGCAGGTAATGGATCACGGTACGCTGACCGATAACAATGGTCGTCAGGCTGATTTCCGAAACGTTATCATTGTCATGACAACCAATGCTGGTGCTGAAGAAATGACGCGCAAGGGTATTGGCTTTACTTCGCTAGAAGCATCAGGTGATGGCTCGGCTGCATTAAAGCGGACTTTCTCGCCAGAATTTAGAAACCGTCTTGATGGTGTGATTCAATTTTCTCACTTGCCGTTGGAAGTCATCCATAATGTGGTCGACAAATTTATTATTGAATTGGAAGTGCTGCTGGAAGGTAAGAACGTAACGCTAGATGTCAGTGCGGAAGCTCGTGCTTGGTTAGCAGAAAAAGGATATGACCGGGCCATGGGAGCTCGCCCCATGGCTCGTGTCATTCGTGACAAGCTGAAAAAACCTTTGGCAGAAGAGCTGTTATTCGGAGAGTTAGCAGGCGGTGGCCATGTCAAAATTGACATGGATGAAAATGCCCAGTCTCTGGTATTCAGATATTCAGCCTTGGCCGAAGCTTAATACTAGCGGCTTCGGAAGGTGATTCTTCCTTTGCTCAGATCGTAAGGGGTCAATGCCACAGTGACCTTGTCTCCGGTTAGGATGCGGATGTAGTTCTTACGCATCTTGCCGGAGATGTGAGCGGTGACCACATGCCCGTTTTCAAGTTCTACTCGAAAGGTGGTATTAGGCAGGGTGTCGATCACCGTTCCCTGCATTTCAATGCTGTCTTCTTTTGCCATATCAGGTCTGTTGAATCCTGCAAGGGGTTAAAATTCAGGTCGCAATAATGCACCAACTGCAAGGGGATTTCAAAGATCCATATCGGCATTGTGATTCACTGGCTCTGAGATCCACTGCTTTCTGTTAAAAAATTCCATTGGTGGGTAGTTTTTTTTGTATGCCATTTTGCGGCAATTTTCGATCCAATATCCTAAGTAAACATAAGCTAGTTGGCTGCTTTGGCAGTGCTCGATCAATCTTAATATGATGAGCTTGCCAAGGCTTAACTGGCTGAAATCTGGATCGAAATATGAATAGACTGCCGAAAATCCATCGTCGAGGCAATCGACGGCTGCACCACAAATCAGTAGGCCTTCCGAAGTACGAATTTCTAGCAGCAATTGAGGGATATCGCCGCAAATTAAAAAGCTTTGATACTGCTGTTCTGACGCTGGGTACATATCACCATCAATGTGACGAGCTTCGATATATTTCTGATAGAGGTAGTAGTGTTCTTGGGTGAATTTCATTGGAACTAGCTTCCAATCAAGCAATTTAGCCTTCCTGAGAATTTTTTTCTGACTATTGCTGGGTTTGAAATCTCGACAGATCACACGACATGACATGCACTTGTTACAATGATTGCAATGTGGTCGATAAAGCAAAGAGCCGTTACGACGAAAACCATTTTGGCTTAATTGGCTGATTAACGAGCTGTTAATTTTAATCGCTGGGTCGACAAACAAAGATCGAGATTCTTCTTGTTCCAAATAGTTGCAGGTTTGCTCGCTAGAAAGATAAAGACGAATGTTCATTCGGACCAACTCCATTGCAAGTTCCATTTTCCAGTGCGATCAGGTTGCTGGCGATTATCAGCTAGCATGCCTAAAAACTGATCGCGATTAATTTCAATTGCGCCCATGCTGGCTAAGTGTGCCGTTGGTAGCTGACAATCGATCAAATCAAATTGCCAGCTTTGCAATTGGCCCGATAAATAGACCAGTGCGATTTTTGAAGCATCGCTCACTCTGGAAAACATCGACTCGCCAAAAAACATCCTGCCCAGTGAAACACCGTAAAGACCACCGACTAATTGCTGATCTTGCCAAACCTCTAACGAATGAGCGTAACCTAGCTGATGAAGATTTTGATAAGCTTCGATCATTTCCGGACTTAGCCAAGTGCCAGGTTGATCATCTCGAGGGGCAGAGCAGGCTTCGATGACTCGATCAAATTCTTGATCCATGGTGACATGAAGTTTTTTTTGTCGAAGACGTTTTGCCAAAGAGCGAGAGACTTTCACTTGCCCCGGATAAAAAACGCATCTGGGGGCAGGGCTCCACCAAAGAATTGGATCATCTTCACCATACCAAGGGAAAATACCGTTGCTATAGGCGCTAATTAATCTTTTTGGTGACAAATCACCGCCAGCGGCGAGTAATCCATTGGGCTCATTCATCGCCATTTCCGGGCTGGGAAATAGAGCGCTATGCTCGTCAAGCCAGAGAAGTCGGTTCATTGAATCCTTAGTGTTTGGGGAGTGATATTGGTTAAACGGTTAAGTTGCGAACTTACAAACAAAATAGATTTACCTGTTAATCGCTAGATTTGCTAAAAATAGCCGATCTAGCGCGATAGATAAAAGACCGCTGAATCGGTTTGTTAGCCCAGAAAGACAATTGATGTCCCACTGATGTGTTCCAGTTGTTTCATAAAGCCGTATAGATTTATACAATGATTATCAGCATGCGGAAACAAGGACGCCTCAGCTATTGTTTGGTAAAACCACAACACCTACTGTGAAAACAGCAAATAGCCCACCATCAGCAGCAATGCGATTGACTGAAGCTTTGGTCATTCTCCTGTTGGCTTTGGGGTGCTTTCTTTTCCTAGCATTGATCAGCTATTCATCCCAAGACCCCGGATGGTCTCATACTGGCTTTAATGCTCAAATAACAAACTGGGCCGGATCTAGCGGCGCTTGGTTTGCAGACTTAGCATTCTTCCTGTTTGGTTTTTGCGCCTATGGTTTGCCATTAGCGGTTGCCTTGTTGGCCTGGAAATTAGGCCGGCATAAGTTACAAAGTTTGTCAGAGGACGATTATTTTTTATTGTCGATTCGTTTAGCTGGCGCTTGCTTGGTATTACTCACGGCACCGGCAATCGAGTTTATCTATTTCCAAAATATGCTGTCATGGCTGCCAAATGGCCCAGGCGGCGTGTTGGGTACTGGTTCAACTCATTGGTTGATGGATAGTCTAAATTTGGCTGGCGCATCAATTTTATTGTGGGCGGTGTTATTGACAGGCGTGACGCTTTTAACCGGGTTTTCTTGGTTGGGCTTTGTCGATAATTTGGGCAGTAAAGCGATTGAGTTGCTAGAAAAGCTAAAACAGTTTCAGCGTGATCGTACTGAAAAGCTGCAGTTGGAAAAAACTGAAGCGGAAAAGTTACAAGCAGAAGATCTTAGTATCGGCAAAATTATCAGCGATCCGTTGCGGGTAAATAATCCGTTGGTAGAAAAGCAGTCGCTGCGGCAAAAGCGAAAAGAAATGTTTCCCCGTCAGCCGTCAGGAGATGTACCGCTAGAAACTGCTTCCCCAGAAATCATTCCGCCTGCAAAACCAGTTGAGAAAAGTAAAAGAGCCATCAAGGAGCAGCAGAAAGATTTGTTCCCAGAAGATCAGTCTGGCAATCCACTTCCGCCGCTATCTTTGTTAGACATCGCTGGAACGACCGATCGCAAACAGATTGCTCCTGAAGCATTGGATGCCATGTCGCGGCTGGTGGAGTGCAAGCTGTTAGAATTCAACATTGAAGCACGGGTCATTGAAGTTCACCCAGGCCCGGTGATTACCCGTTTTGAAATGGAGCTAGCGCCGGGGATCAAAGTTAGTAAGGTTTCTAATTTGTCTAAAGACTTGGCGCGTTCACTATCTGTAACCAGTGTGCGAATTGTCGAAGTGATTCCGGGCAAACCATATGTAGGTTTGGAAATTCCAAACGAACAGCGCGAAATTGTTCGTCTATCAGAAATCCTGTCATCTGATGTATTTGAAAAAGCCAGTTCACCGCTTTCTATGGGCTTAGGTAAAGATATTTCTGGTGAATCGATCGTGGTTGATTTGGCAAAAATGCCTCATTTGTTAGTAGCTGGAACTACCGGTTCCGGTAAGTCGGTCGGTCTGAATGCCATGTTGCTGAGCTTGCTTTATAAAGCCGGGCCAGATGAAGTTCGCCTAATAATGATTGACCCTAAAATGCTCGAATTAGCCGTTTATGACGGCATCCCACACTTACTTTGCCCAGTAGTGACCGATATGAAAGAAGCAGCCAGTGCCTTGCGATGGTGTGTCGGTGAAATGGAGCGCCGTTATAAATTAATGGCCACACTGGGTGTTCGAAATATTAATGGTTTTAATCGTAAAGTTACCGATGCGCAAGAAGCTGGTCAGCCATTGTTTGATCCACTATGGAACCCGGAGCAAGGTGGTGACAGTGCGCCTGAGTTAGAGGCGTTGCCGTATATTGTGGTGGTGGTCGATGAGTTTGCCGATATGATGATGATTGTCGGTAAAAAAGTTGAAGAATTAATTGCTCGCATTGCCCAAAAAGCCCGTGCTGCCGGTATTCATTTAATCTTGGCAACTCAAAGGCCGTCGGTGGATGTGATTACTGGTTTGATTAAAGCCAATGTGCCAACTCGAATGGCTTTTCAGGTGTCGTCGAGAATTGATTCTCGAACCATTCTTGATCAGCAAGGTGCAGAGCAACTGTTAGGTATGGGCGATATGTTGTACTTGCCACCAGGAACCAGTCACACCCTGCGAGTGCATGGTGCGTTTGTTGCTGATGATGAAGTGCACAAAGTGGTTCAAGATTGGAAATCTCGTGGAGAACCTGATTACCTTGAGGACATTCTCGACGAATCAGCGTCTAATGCGGTATTCCTACCAGGTGAGCAATCAAGTGAATCAGGTGGGGAAATGGATCCACTGTATGATGAAGCAGTGCAAATTGTACTTGATAGCCGTCGGGCTTCAATTTCCAGCGTTCAACGCAGATTGAAAATTGGCTATAACCGGGCGGCACGATTAATTGAAGATATGGAAGCTGCGGGTCTGGTCTCGCAAATGCAAACGAATGGCCAGCGAGAAGTGTTGGTTCCATCCCGTAAGGAGTAGTTAATGAGAAGTAAGTTATGGATCTGTCTGCTGGCGTTTTGGTTGCCGGTAACAGCCTTTGCGGGTGATGCCGATCAACTGAAAGCATGGTTGGCTAAAGTCGACCAGTTGCAAGCTAGTTTTGATCAGCAAACACGATTAGAAAATGGCCAGTTAGCTGGTAGTCAGCAAGGCCGTTTCTGGTTGCGTCAGCCATCTAAATTCCGTTGGCAAGTAGACGTACCTGACGAGCAAGTGATTATTGCTGATGGCCGTAAATTATGGAATTACGATCCGCTGCTAGAACAAGTAATCGTTCAAGATCAATTTGCGGTATTAAGTCAAACGCCAGCAATGATTTTATCTAATCGGGGTACTCAGTTAGAGCAGCATTTCAAGGTAGAAGCTGAAGCAGATGATTGGCTTAAGTTAACCCCGCTAAAAGAAAATAGTCCTTTTGAAATTATCCGTTTACGGCTGGATAGTAAAAAAGGTTTAACCGACATGGTGTTGTTTGATCAACTCGGTAGCGAAACCCGTATTCGTTTTGTTGATCTGGAAATCAACCCATCGATTGACCCAGCAAAATTCCGCTTTACTGCACCAGAAGGTGTGGATTTAATCGAACAATGAGCCTGTTTCATTCGCAACCTGTCTATCAGCCGCTCGCGGCGAGAATGCGCCCCAAATCTTTAAATGATTATTTCGGCCAGCAACATTTGCTGGCTGAGGGCAAGCCATTGCGCCGAGCGTTAGATAGCGGCCGGCTTTATTCAATGTTGCTATGGGGGCCACCAGGCACTGGTAAAACTACCTTGGCGAGGATGTTGGCAGAAGCTGCAGGTTGTCACTGGATTACTTTATCGGCGGTTTTATCCGGCGTGAAAGAAATTCGTATCGCCATTGAAGAAGCAAAAATGCAGCAAGCGGCTGGCCGAACTACGGTTTTGTTTGTTGATGAAGTGCATCGCTTTAATAAAGCCCAGCAAGATGCTTTTTTACCGCATGTTGAAGACGGCACTTTGCTGTTTATTGGCGCGACCACTGAAAATCCATCGTTTGAAGTCAATAACGCGCTGTTATCTCGCGCCCGAGTGCATTTGCTAAAACAGCTTGCGCCAGATGAATTGCTGGAATTAATTGATCGATGCATGACCACTGAACAAGGTTTGGTTGAGCGCCAAGTTGAGTTTCCACTGCCGATGCGCCAATTGTTGGCCAATGCGGCGGATGGTGATGGTCGCCGCTGTTTAAATTTGCTAGAAATTATTTTTGATCTGGTGGATGACGGCCAGTCAATCAGTGAAGTTGAATTAGCTGAAGTGCTCGGTGAGCACGCTTTGAGATTCGATCGTAAAGGTGATGGTTGGTACGATCAAATTTCTGCGCTGCACAAATCAGTTCGAGGCTCATCTCCCGATGGCGCTTTATATTGGTTTAGTAGAATGCTGGAAGCTGGCTGCGACCCGCTGTATATTGCCCGTCGTCTGGTTGCAATTGCCTCGGAAGATATTGGAAATGCAGACCCACGAGCAATGAGCGTAGCGCTCAATGCTTGGGATGCTTTTTTGAGAGTCGGTACAGCCGAAGGTGAACGGGCGATTGCCCAAGCGGTCATTTATCTGGCGTGCGCACCGAAAAGTAATGCGGTGTATACCGCATTTAAAGCGGCTAGAGTCGATGCTCGAGAAAATGGCTCGCTAGATGTACCGGTTCATTTGCGCAATGCGCCAACCAAAATGATGCAGGAAATGGGCTTTGGTGCCGAATATCGCTATGCCCATGATGAGCCAAACGCTTATGCTGCTGGGCAACGTTACTTCCCTGAGCAATTGGGCGAACAACGTTATTACTATCCAGAACCGAGAGGGCTGGAAGTAAAAATTGCTGAGAAAATATCCTGGTTGCAAGCGCAAGATGCTGCTGCAGGCAAGGATCAATACTAATAACCTTGTGCTCTTTGCTATAAGACAGCTCGATCTGTCCTTTGGCCGTGCTAATCTGGGTTCAATTTGTTTTAGGCCATTGCCTGCTGGATAAATTGAAATAGCAGGCAGTAAAGAGCCCAATTACGATAACCGGTCTGTTTGCTGGATGCGCCAAGCGTATCGAGCCAGAACCAGAAATTGATTTTAAGTTGCCGGAAATATACTGATGCTGGATATCAAACTACTAAGAAGTGATATTGACCAAGTCGCCAAGCGACTTGCCGTTCGAGGATTTGTGCTGGATACCGAGCGTTTTAGTTCGCTGGAAGATCAACGTAAGCATCTGCAAATTGAAGTGCAGGAATTACAAGCGCTGAGAAATACCAAGTCCAAGAATATCGGTAAGGCGGTTGCGGCGGGTGAAGATATTCAGCCTTTAAAAGCCGAAGTAAGTGAGTTAGGCGATCGTCTGGATGCAGCGAAGGAAAGCCTAGATACTATCCAACAGCGTATCAACGCTTTAATGGCCACCATTCCAAACATACCCCATGAATCTGTGCCTGAAGGCGCCAATGAAGACGATAATGTTGAGCTGCGCAAATGGGGCACGCCAACAGAGTTTTCCTTTGAGCCAAAAGACCAAGTTGATTTGGGCATGCCAATTGGCATGGACTTCGAAGTCGCAACCAAAATTACTGGTTCGCGCTTTGTGGTACTAAAAGGCCAGGTTGCTCGTTTACATCGTGCTTTGGCGCAATTCATGCTGAACACTCATGTCGACCAACATGGCTATCAGGAAGCTTACGTTCCTTATCTGGTTAACCCAGATTCGTTACGTGGCACTGGCCAGTTGCCGAAGTTTGAAGAAGACCTGTTTAAAATGCAGGGCGATAAGAATTTGTACATGATTCCTACCGCAGAAGTTCCAGTAACCAACCTAGTGCGTGATGAGATTGTTCCAGCTGAAGATCTGCCATTACGATATGTTGCCCATACGCCTTGTTTCCGTAGCGAAGCAGGTTCTGCCGGTCGTGATACCCGCGGCATGATTCGCCAACATCAGTTCGACAAAGTTGAATTGGTGCAAATGGTCCATCCAGAAACATCTTTCGAAGCATTAGATCAATTGCTAAGTCACGCCGAAGCTATTTTGAAAGCGTTGGAACTGCCATACCGCGTGGTCACTTTATGTGGTGGCGATATTGGTTTCTCTGCAGCAAAAACCTATGACATCGAAGTATGGTTGCCAGGTCAGCAGCAGTATCGTGAGATTTCTTCTTGCAGTAATACTGAGTCTTTCCAAGCCCGTCGAATGCAAGCGCGTTTCCGTAGTCCAGAAACCGGCAAACCTGAATTACTCCATACATTGAATGGTTCTGGTTTAGCGGTTGGCCGTACCTTGGTTGCTGTTTTGGAAAACTATCAGCAAGAAGACGGTTCTATCCGAGTACCGGAAGTTCTGCTGCCATACATGGGTGGCCTAAAAGTATTGAAAGGCTAATCTAAATGGATTTCCTTCCAGCATTCCTGGATTTGAAAACCCGCACCTGCCTAGTGGCAGGTGGTGGAGAGGTGGCCAGCAGAAAGCTGGCCCTTCTTTTAAGGGCAGGTGCAAAAGTAATTGTGGTGTCTCCAGATATTAATTCGGAGATACAACAATTTATTGATTCGGGTGAAAAACTTTACTGGCACAAGAAGAAATTTGCTGCTGGCGACATTACAGCCAAAACATTGGTGGTTGCTGCAACCAGTGATTCGGCTGTTAACCAAGAAATTTCCAAGCTATGCCAGCAAAATAATATTCCGGTTAATGTGGTTGATGCACCAAAGCTATGTAGTTTTATTATGCCAGCTATTGTCGATCGATCGCCTATTTTGGTGGCGGTTGCCAGTGGCGGTAGTGCGCCGGTGTTGGCAAGGTTAATCCGCTCTCGCATCGAAGCTTTATTACCTTCCTCAACGGGTGCAATGGCCAGCCTAGCAGACAAATACCGCTCACGGGTTAAATTGGCATACAAGTCATTGGCCCTGAGAAGGCGGTTTTGGGAAAATGCTTTTGAAGGAAAATTCGCCGAATTAAATGAGAAAAACCTTGTAAAAGATGCGGAAGAGTTATTGGTCGATCAGATCGGTATGCCGATTTCGCAGCAAGGTAATTTGGTTTTAGTCAAAGTATTTGGTCAACAGGCCGATCTTTTTTGTTTTCGAGCGCTGCGTTTAATGCAGCAAGCCGACCATGTTTTCTACAGTGAAAACTTCCCCCCTGAATTGCTTGATCTAGTACGCAGAGATGCTGGTCGCGAAGCATGGTCTGACGATAGCTTAGCGAATGTTTTTCAAAGAGTTGATTCAAACGAACGAGTGGTTTGCTTAATAGATGGCTATTCACAAGTTGCTGGAGAAATCGCGCTAGAAACAGAGAAAAGACCGATTGATTTTTCATTAATCAATGGCAGTACGGAAACAACTGTCAATTAGAAATGTGTGATGTAACGCCCAGAAAAGTGACAAGTGACAGTGTTTTTGATTGACACGGTCGTGTAACAAAATAAAGTAGCTACTGAAAATAATTACAAAAAGAATTGCAGTACTCATGTCTTATTCCCTGACGTGTAGGGTGCAGTACCCCGCTAATAAAAAGAATGATGTTCCCTTGGAGCTGTGCAGATGAAAAAGAAGGTTCTTCCTGCACTGATCGCTTCTCTTATTGCTTCTCCGGTTTTCGCCACGGAACTGCCATTGCAGTTAAATGGTTTTTTAACTGTCGGCGCGGCAAAAAGTGACAACGATGCAGTCAGCTATTCCACATCTATTAACGATAAAGTTAGTTTTGAAAATGATACCCGTGCCGGTTTTCAAATAACCTTTGATGCCAGCAATGATTTATCTTTTGTAGCGCAGTTTATTGCCGAGGCAGAATCCCTGGGAGGGGAAGAAAGCTGGGATAACCGCGCCGATTGGGTTTATGGTCAATTTCAATTAACCGATGATGTGCTTGTTCGTGGCGGCCGCTTGCGGATGCCAATTTTCTTAATGTCTGATTATCTGGAAGTAGGTTACGGCCTACCTTGGATACGCCCCCCCGCCGAAGTTTATAGCCAGATCCCTTGGGAAGCCTATGAAGGTGTTGACCTTTTATGGTTTAGCCAATTGGGTAATCTGGATATTTTATTCCAGCCATTGGTTGGAACGGTTAAACAAGACATTCCAATTGCAGGTTTACCAGCTAAATTTCGGGTTGATGACGCTTACGGCATGAACTTCAGTATTGCCAGTGAACACTTAACGCTGCGTGCCGGTTATGTACAAGGTGATATCACTCTAGAAGCCCGTGCGTTTGGCGCGCTAAATACAGTGATTGGTTATGAAGAGCTTTACTGGCTTGGTGAAGGCACTCCTCAGAATAGTGAAAATAGAATTGCTTTAGGTTTGCTTGCGAATGGTGCTACTCCTAGCGACTTGGTTGATAGTTCTGGAACTACACCTAGACCTTCAGCTTTATTAAAAGCCGCACTCCCATACCAAGCCTCAATAGAAGGCACTGGTAAATTCCTTGGTTTGGGTGCGCAGTATGATGATGGTCATTGGTTGGTTCTAGGCGAATGGACGCAGCGTAAAGTATCGAATTCACCGCAAATTGCCGATACCACTGGCTGGTATACCACTTTGGGTTATCGCTTCGGTAATTTAATGCCGCATATTACTTATGCCAAGTTAACAACCGATGAAAAAGATGCGCCAACACTGATAGCTAATGATCAGAAATCCATTACAGCCGGCATCCGCTATGAACTAGATGACGCGGTATCGCTCAAGTTTGAATGGCAAAGAACTGAGGCCAGTAATGATTCAATCGGTCGCTTCTACGATTCAGGATATTCCTATCAAGTTGTGACCGATGTCCAATCGGGTAACAATCCAGCGGATACCGATAATCGTGCAGTAAATGCCAAAGCAGACCTAATCAGTATTGCACTGGATGTAGTTTTCTAAACCGGGCAAAGACCTGAGAGAAGGATAAAAAGATGTACAAGAGGATTCTCGCATTGGCGCTGTTGGGCGCAGCTACCACTAGTGCTATGGCTGAAGTAGCTTTGATTGCTCATCCAGGTATGGCAACTTCCTATGTCACGCAACAAGAAGTTGCACGTCTGTACATGGGGAAGTTACGCACTTTGCCTGGTTCTGGGCGTTTAAAGCTGATTAATTTACCGGCAGAAAACCCAACTTATAAAGAATTTTATTCCAAGGTGGTTGGCGTTACCCCAAGTCAGGCTAAGTCAGCTTGGTCACGGTTAATTTTTACTGGCAAGGCCAGAGCTCCGAAAGAAATGGTGAATGCCAAATCGGTGGTGGACCAGGTTGCCGAATACCCAGGATATATTGGTTATGTTGATGCCAGTATGGTTGATTCCCGGGTTAAGGTTCTGTTGAAGGTGGAGTAGTCCTAAATGAAACAGAAACTTTGTAAATTATCTTTAGCAGTGTTGTTGGCAACCGCTTTGCCTGCTTCAGCTTACGAGCTGAATGGCTTTGCTTCGTTAGTTGCTTCAAAGACCAATAATCAAAAATATACCTTTGACGATATTTCTAATGATCTGAATACCGATCAAGATACCGCTTTAGGTTTGCAGTTTGGTTTTGATCTCACCAATAAATCCAGTGCAACAATTCAATTAGTTGCCCGTGGTGATGACAATTTTGATGTACGCACTGAATGGGCGTTTTTAGCGCACCGATTCAATGACAACCTGACCTTAAAAGGCGGTCGCTTAAAGTTACCGATCTTTTTAATTTCAGATTATCGTGATGTTGGCTACGCCTATCCATGGATTCGTCCGCCATCTTCGATTTATGACACTTTTGTTGTACCTTTTGCCAACTTCAATGGTTTAGATCTGGTCTATCGAATGCCTGTCGGTTCGATGGATTTATCACTACAGGCTTTTGGCGGTAGTGAAGAATTCACCGGAACCACAGGTACTACGCCAATTCGCTTGAAAACAGAAAAGCTTTATGGTTCATCGATTAATCTTTCTGGCGATATATTTCAATTGCGAGCCAATGTTGGCCGATTAGAAGGTCCATTGAAAGATGATGCAGGTAGGCAAGTACCTGTGCTAGAAGCCGATGTAAAAACGGATTTTTTTGGTGTTGCACTGTCGATTGATACCGGTAGTTGGCTTTGGATGAGCGAATATGTCCAGCTCGATCATAAGCCCGGTGATGGTCGAATTTTTGATACTTCAAACAATACATACGAAAACATATCGAGTCTTTATGAAGATTTTGAAGGCTGGTATGCCACGTTAGGTTATCGAATTACCAACAACACCATGCTGCACTATACCCATTCAGCTTATTCCAGTGATGATGTAGCTGGGACTACTGCCAGTGGTATTAAATTTCCGATTGGCTTTGAAGGGCGAAACAGAACCCTTGGGTTACGCCAAGAACTAGATAATGGTGTGGCATTAAAAATGGAAGCTGAATATGCCGAAGCAGTTAACAATAAAAGTGCCTTTTTTACCGATAGCAATAATGACACGCTATTGCCCAACTCTGGTGATGTAAATGTTTGGATTTACAGCATTGGCCTGGATTTAACTTTCTGAGAAATAAGTTATGCAGCACAAGATAAAAAACGCACCTTTGAAAATAGCCGCGCTTGCGTTGTCATTATTTTCAATTCAAGCGGTGGCGGATATTTCAGTAATTGTGCATCCGGGCAACGCGGTCTATTTAAATAAAGACGATGTTGCCAGGCTGTTTTTAGGCAAACAGCATAGCTTTAAAGATGGTTCAGTTGCTGTGCCGGTTGACCAAAATGAAGGTTCTGAGATTCGAGATCAGTTTTATGTGGAACTGGTAAATAAAAATGCCAGCCAGCTGAAGTCCTGGTGGGCACGATTAATTTTTACTGGTAAAGGTTCGCCTCCAAGAGCAGTTGGAACCAATGATAATGTGGTTCTTTTGGTAGGCTCCAATCCAAACATGATTGGTTATGTCGATTCCGAAAAGGTAGATAAATCAGTCCGTGTAGTACTGACGTTGGATTGATTGGGGATGTCATGAAACAACCAATAATTAAAAAAATACGCATTCAAAAAAGTTTGTTAGCAGTGGCAATTGCAGCTAGCTTACCTTTTTCAGCTCAGGCGTTAGATGGGCTAACCTATAACGGTTTTGGCACCATCGGTGCCGCCGTTATCGGTGATTCAGAGACCAGTTATATCGGCGCTGATGCTATTCGCCAAGAAGAAGGTTTTGTTGACGATAAATTTTCTTTCGAAGCCGATTCAAAAGTCGGTATTCAGTTTGATTTTGCCATCAGCGAAAAAGCCGCATTCACCGCGCAGGTTTTAGCGCGCGGTCAAGACGATTATGACTTGTCTGCAGAATGGGCCTATTTAACCTGGAGCTTTTCTCCCGATACTGATTTACGTTTAGGGCGTACTCGATTACCGCTATTTCTGTACTCAGATACGTTAGATGTTTCTTATTCGTATCACTGGATTCGCCCGCCTTTAGAGGTCTATACCCATCCACTGATTAATAACAGCAATGGTTTTGATTTATTAAGCCGTTGGCAAATTGGTGGTATGGAATTAGGTGTTCAATTAATTGGCGGTCAGGCATCGGAAGATGTCAGCTTTGGTGAGCTTGATTACAATAACGTTATCGGATCAGCCCTTTCGCTAGAGGGTAATGGTTGGTTGTTGCGTGGTCTTATTGGACAAGTCGACCTAGATTATTCAGTGGAATCCATTTCGCCTTCAATTGCCTCAGCTATTGTAGCTAATGGCGGTGGTAATCAAGCAATGCAAGATGCGGCTGCCGCTGGCGCAAAGGGCCCTGAAGTAGTGTTTGATGATTCTGCCAAATTTTTCAATTTGGGCTTTCGCGGCGAATGGGGAAACTTTTTGCTGAGTGCTGAGCATGTTTGGCTGGAGTTTGATGGCAGGGTTGATGTTGATGCAGGCTCGCTGGATTTGTTATTAGCGAGTGGTCAAGCTTCTCCAGAACAAACACTGCAGTTGAATTTGCTTAAAGCAGCGAATGGTCAGCCATTAAGTCCTGATATTAGAGCGTGGTATGTATCTGCTGGTTATCGTTTTGGGAAATGGACTCCGCATCTGACATACGCAGAGACTGATGATAAAGGTGCACCACCTTCAGCACCACGATCTCCTTTTGGTGAGTATTCTAAACAAAACACAACAACTGCTGGTGTTCGTTATGATGCCGATGGTGGTTATGCAATTAAGTTTGAATATGCACACATTAAAGCGACTGAAAATAGTCGTGGCTTGTTTGGGCCAGGCGCAGAAGAGAATCAAAGTGACAATATGATCAGCATCGCGGTAGATACCGTATTCTGATTATTATCAAAAGCTAAAAACCAGCATTTATAATGCTGGTTTTTTTTGCTTAAAATCGCTCTAAATTGAATCTTTTGTGATTGATTGCTGGTAGACATAGATCATCAAGGCTAGTGGGTTGGTTAAATAAACTTGAGTGATAGATTTTAAGTTTATTGGAATTAAACCATGCAACAAGCAAGCTCATCGGCTGGTTTTTCATTTGATACCCCGTTACCAGAAAGGCTTAAATCGCTTAAGCAGCGTTATTTAACGGTAAAGCCGAGTATTACGATTGAACGCGCGCTTGCTTATACCGAAATTGTTGCGAAACACCCGGATCTTTCAAAAAATCTTCAACGAGCAAAAGGCTTTAAGCGTGCTTGTGAAATAGCGCCGATGATAATTCAGCCCGATGAATTAGTGGTTGGTCATCCTTGCGGTAAGCCAAGAGCGGGCGCTTTCTCGCCGGATACGGCATGGCGCTGGCTAGAAGATGAGTTAGAGACCATCAGCACTCGCTCCCAAGATCCTTACTTGATTGCTGAAGCGGATAAAAAAATCCTCAAAGATAAAATCTTCCCTTTCTGGAAAGGCCGCTCAATTGATGAAGCCTGTGAAAGTAAATTCAGGGCGGCAGGCTTGTGGGAGTTTTCTTCAGAAGCTTATGTGAGCGATCTTTCTTATCACCACACAAGTGGTGGTGGTGATACTAGCCCGGGTTACGATATTTTATTATTTACCAAGGGTGTAAGCGGATTAAAAGCTGAAGCTAAAGAATATTTAGCTAAGGCTTGCGAAGTACCATTAACCGACCGGTCTGATGCTACCCAGGAAAAAATAGTTTTTTACCAAGCAGCAATTGAAACTTGTAACGGTATTTTAATTTATGCCCAGCGGGTTGCCCAACATGCACGAGAATTGGCGCTGCAAGAGCAAAATTCTGTTCGAAAGGCAGAGTTGCTGAAAATTGCTGAAATCAATGAACGAGTGCCGGCGAATCCACCGAAAAGTTTCCATGAAGCCTTGCAAAGCATCTGGACTATTCAGTCGTTATTCTTATTAGAAGAAAATCAGTGCAGTACTTCACTAGGGCGCTTTGATCAGTATGTTTTGCCTTGTTTTATGGCAGATATTGAATCTGGTGCTTTAACGCTTGAGCAAGCGCTGGAATTAATGGGCTGTTTTATTCTTAAATGCTCAGAAATGGTTTGGTACACCCCGGAAGCAACTGCCACTTATTTTGCTGGCTACATGCCGTTTATTAATATCTGTGTCGGCGGACAAATGCGTGACGGTGGTGATGCGACAAATCCACTGACTTATTTAGTTATGGATGCGGTCAGGCTAACCAATGTTTACCAACCTTCCTTGGCTTGCCGGATTCACAATCAATCGCCGATCGAATATTTAAAGAAAATTAGCGATGTTGTGAAGGCGGGTGGTGGTATGCCTGCCTGCCATTTTGACGATGCCCATATCAAAATGATGTTGCGAAAAGGGTTTGATTTCGATGATGCGCGAGATTACTGCTTAATGGGTTGTGTCGAACCGCAAAAATCAGGTCGACTGCACCAGTGGACTGTGGGCGGTTTTACCCAGTGGCCGGTGGCAATCGAGTTTGTATTTAATCGCGGTAAAATTCTCTCTTACGATGGCTTGCCAGAAAACAATTTAAATGGTGATAGTCGTCAAGGGCTGGATAGCGGGCCATTATCTTCATTTACCTCCTATGACCAGTTTGATGCAGCGGTTAAGCAGCAGATCGAGCATGTTCTTCGACTAACTGCCAAAGGCACCATTATTAATCAGGAGTTAGTGCGAGATACTATGCCAACGCCTTACATGTCGCTATTTGTTAATGGTTGCATGGAAAAAGGTAAAGACGTAACTAACGGTGGGGCGGTGCTTTACGATGGTCCGGGTACTATTTTTGCTGGATTAGGCACTTATGTTGATAGTATGGCGGCGATTAAAAAACTGGTTTTTGATGATCAGAAATACAGTCTTGAACAAATCAAATTAGCAATGGACGCTAACTGGCAGGGCGCTGAGTTTGAAGAAATTCAAAGAGATTGCTTGGCTGCGCCAAAATATGGCAACGATGATGATTATGCCGATCTCATTGCAAAAGATATTACTGATTTTACTGAAAAAAGAATTAACCAGCATAAAACGTTATTTGCCCGAATGATTCACGGTACCTTGTCGCAATCATTCAACACCCCATTGGGTGAAATGATTGCTGCAACGCCTAACGGCCGAGCTGCCGGTGCGCCGCTTTCTGATGGAATGAGTCCATCGCAGGGTGCAGACAAATTTGGTCCCACGGCAGTGATTAAATCGGTCAGTAAAATTAATGTGGAATCTATGAGCCTAGGTATGGCGCATAACTTCAAATTACTTAAAGGCTCGCTGGATACGCCGCAGGGAGAGGCTGGCTTAGTGAATTTGCTAAGAACAGCGTCTGTATTGGGTAATGCGCAAATGCAGTTTAATTATCTGGACAATGAAACCTTGGTAAAAGCACAGAAAAATCCAGAGCAATATCGAGATTTAATGGTACGAGTTGCTGGCTACAGTGCTTTTTTTGTTGAGCTGTGCAAAGAAGTGCAAGATGAAGTGATTAGTCGGACCATGTTGTAGGGAGGTTGGTTTGTAGGTTTGATAAGCGCTAGCGAAATCAGACATCTAGCGGTAAATTCCAAAAGTGTCTGATTACGCCTTCGGCTTATCAAACCTACTTCATGCAATCATTTCCATTTAACTTGTTTTACAAACAACGAGCCGGTTTAGGCAATCCTGCCAATTTACTCGCCTGCTTGGCTGGCCCTTCCGGAAATAATTTAAACAGGTAGCTGGAGCTGCCTTTTTCCGGGCCATATTTTTCTTTGACTGCTTTTACCAGTGCGCGCACTGCTGGCGTAGTATCGTAAGTCTGATAAAAATCACGCATAAAATGAATGATTTCCCAGTGATTTTCAGTCAGTGCAATGCCTTCTTGCTCGGCAATGGCTGTAGCAACCTGCTGATCCCAGATCTTTAGATCTAATAAATATCCTTCTGGATCCGTTTCGATAGTCTGTTGATTTACCAATAAAGTCATTTTATTTCCAACTAACCGATTTTGAGTGTGTTTCGGTTAATTCAACCAGTTGCATCATATCGATCAATTGAATTTGATCCGATGTTAAAAGTGATTGATCAAAGCCACGGGCAATAAATTCATCGGCAATGACAAAACACTGGCTGGGTAGGTTTTGCTGGTGATCAATCGCAGCAGCCACGCCATTGCCGATTAATACCAAACTGTCTTGTTGATCAAAGCACCGCAGGCTGTTTTCCAATGCCTGGGGTTCAAAAACCAAATGCAAGCAATTAGCCAAGGTGCAGTACCTCCTGGTATTGCGTCAAAAAGGTGCTGAGTTGGTTTTGATCGAGAAGCTTCACTGGCAACAATAAATCTTGCTCAGTCAAACCAAAGCGCAGTAAATCTTGGCTAGCGACGTAGATTTCTTCGACATCGTAGAAGGGTAGGGTTTTTAATGCGCCATCAATGGCTTTGCTATCAATTAACTTGGCATTTTGCTGTTTTTTTAGCTGCAACAAACCTTGGCCCAGAAATAGCAAACTACAGTCTTGATCAAAAGCAGCAGCGACCATTAGCGCATCAAGACCTTCTCGGGATTCGATCGATTGCTGTGGTTGGCTATGAATAAATAAGAATTTTTTCATTAGCCAAAGCTCACTGTGCGATCAGATTCAACGCTGGCTTCAATCAACTGACCTAAACCAGTTAATGCCCAAGGTAACTGCACATTGCTGGAAGGCAGAGCATTGCGCTGGGCTTCTTTTGCATCGGTAATGCCGCGACGCAATGAGCCGGTAATACAAAGTGCCAATTCTAGCTGGTGTTTTAAGGCGAATTCGCGCCACTGAGACTCGATGCTGTTTTCATCAGCAGGTCGCCATTGTAAGGCTGAGGCGTTGAGAACACCGTCTTGATAAAAGAACACTCGAGCCAAATGATGGCCCTTTTCCAATAGTGCTTGGCAGAACTTCAATGCCTGAAGGCTTTGCTGTCCTTGCCAAGGAGCTTCTTTAATGACGATGGTATAGCTTAATGAAGTATTCATAGGATGCTTTGTAAACCAAAAAAGGCGCAACCGGAAGTCGATTACGCCTTTTGGACTAAATTAATTGACTAGCACGAAGGGGCTAGCGATTAATCGTCGTTGCCACTCAATGCCATCAAGATGCTCATCAGGCTAACGAAGATGTTGTAGATAGAGACAAACAAAGTCACCGTTGCCAAAATGTAGTTACGCTCGCCGCCATTGATGATCTCACCCGTTTGATAGAGGATTGCAGCGGAAGAGAACAGAATGAAACCAGCAGAAATAGCTAATTGCAGCGCTGGAATGTTCAAGAAGATATTGGCAACCATACCCAGAATCAGTACGAAGAAACCAACCATCATGAACTTGCCAAGGAAGCTAAAATCTTTCTTGGTGGTCAGTGCAATTGCCGACAACACAACAAAAATTGCACCGGTACCAGCCATTGCAGTCATGACGATTTCACTGCCGCCAGCCTGAATCACCATGTTGATCATTGGGCCTAGGGTGTAACCCATAAAGCCTGTCAGAGCAAAAACACTGGCAATGCCGGCTGCTGATTCGGCCGTTTTATGAGTTAAATACAGCAAACCATAAAAGCCTACCAGGGTGATGATAAAGCCAGGGTGAGGCAGGTTAAGTGCCATAGCCACGCCAGCTACCATGCCACTAAACAGCAGGGTTAAACCGAGTAAAAAGTAAGTGTTACGTAAAACGCGGTTGGTAGCGAGTGCTGAACCACCGGCATGAGAGATAGCTTGCTCTTGCATGATCACTCCTTGTGTTAATTTCAAAAAGAAGGATATTCGTTCACCTTTAGACAAATCAAGCGCTAGTTGTTCCGTTGTCACGATTTTTGCTTATTAATTGTGTGTCGCACCATTTGTTAATGGCGAGTCACTTAATTTCAGCAAGGTTAATCAAAGGAAATGCACGGTTAATATTTTCTAATGTGAATCGAAATAAGCCCTATTTAAGTCATGTATTTTATACGGCTTATATTGTAGCAGAATCACGTGATTCAAGGGTTGAGCGGAAAGAGTTTGCAATTTGTTTTTGCTTGGGTATGATACGCCGCATCGCTGGAGGGATGGCTGAGCGGTTGAAAGCACCGGTCTTGAAAACCGGCAAGGTTTAACGACCTTCTAGGGTTCAAATCCCTATCCCTCCGCCACATTTGAAACCCGTTGAAGCTTATGGCTTCAGCGGGTTTTTTTATGCCTGCGATTTGATGGCAGTTCTAAATTGGCTATATCAGAAGTTTCGCATATCATATGGAACCAATTAGCCTTGGGGCTAGTCGGACTGTTCATTATAAAATAGTTTTATCGCCTTATATGTTTTTGGAGAAACCCTTGTCTGAAGAAATCAATTACTCAGATTTGCAAACCATGTTGAAAGGTTTGCTGAGCGGGCATCGTGATTTTTTGATCAACAGTTCTCAGTTGACTGCTTTTCTATTTGATCAGTTACCTAATTTAAATTGGGCAGGGTTTTATTGGATGCGAGATCAGCAATTACTGCTCGGTCAGTTTCAGGGCAAACCAGCTTGTGTTGAAATTCCAATCGGTAAAGGTGTGTGCGGAACTTGCGCCGAAACCCGTCAAATTCAGATGATTGAAGATGTTCATGCTTTTCCAGGTCACATTGCCTGTGATGCCGCCAGTAATTCTGAGTTGGTGGTTCCAGTCATCGTTGATGATCAGTTGCTCGGCGTGCTGGATTTAGATAGCCCGAATATCGGTCGGTTCAATCAGCAAGATGCCGAAGGTATTGCTGGTTTGTTAGATATTTACCTTCAAGCAACACAGGTTGATCAAATCAAGTCCATTGCATTGAATTAATTGCCGCATAGATTCTGACATACTAAAAACGGGCTGGGTTTTATTAACTCAGCCCGTTTTTTATTGCAGTGTAATGTTGAAATTTCATGCTTAGCTTTTGGTTGTGTAGCTTGACAAGATACGTTGTCAAAGCGCTGCGTCGACAACCAGCCTCCTATCACCTCATGCTGCTAGCGCTTACCTTCTATTGCTGCCACAGGACAAAACTGTGTTTTATGCAGCCAACCATCTCAGAAAACCAATAATTTCACCTAAGAACTCTACAGGGACAGATTGCTCACCAACTGGGGTCGAGTTCTTTTGGTTAAATCTGCGTCACTCCGAACTGTATTGTTAGTATTAGTACGAAATAATAAGAAACGTCCCGATACTCAAATAAACATGACTGCGTAAATGATCTTTTTATAATTTTTTTTGTGAGGGAATAAAATACGGGTAGTTTTCGGACATAAAAAATCGTTTTGCTGGCTAGTTTTTGTAGAAAGGTATCTGTTAAAAGATCGCTTTAAATCTATTTTAAAATAGGCTGAAGTAAACAAGGTTTTTATTAGGATTCTCTTCAAAATTAACGATAAAAAGTATATCGTCAAATTATTGACTCAAGTGAGGCAGGCGTATATGCAACGATTAATTGCTATTTTACTGCTGTGTTCATTTTCTACGCTAGGGTTTGCTTTGCCAGTCAAAACTTGGAGCTTGGCTCCTGATCAATTGTCACTCGGTTATGGTCAGAATGTGGGTGATAAGCGCCTTACTGCACAAGATCTTCGGCTAGCATTGCAGTGGCAAGTAGTTGAGTGGCCAATTGCACATTCGGGTTGGCAGCTGGAAGGGCATTTGGTGACTAGTCTAAATCAATGGAACAGTTCACTTGATCCTGATAAAGCTTCCAGTTATGGCAGTAATTCAATTGCCGCCTTAATGTTACTGCCTAGCGTACGGCTAGCCAAAGCCTTCGGCCCATCGAATAATTTTATCGAAGCAGGTGTTGGTGGCGGTTTTATGTCGGGCAAGGCATTGAAAAAAAATGCTAATTCCCCAGTAGATAAAAGTTCGTCATTCAACTTTGAATTAATGGCAGGTGCGGGTAGCCGCTTTGGTAGTAGGCAGCAGTATGAAATTAATTTTAAATGGCTGCACTATTCTAATGCCAATATGAAAACACCTAACGAAAGCTTGAATTTCCAGGTGCTGAGTTTTGGCTATTGGTATTAAATGTTAGTAATTAACTGATTGGTTGATTTGATAGGCTGTTTTTTATTGCAAACAAAAACCTTTGATTAAAGATATATCTTGTCGCAAAGGCTGCTGTAGCTGGTTATTGACAATTAAAACAATTGATTGGGGTGGCTTCGTTTTGTAAGTATATATATCTTTTTCTAAGAACCTGTTTAGAATCTCTATGCTGTGAGATAATTACAATCAAAGTACTTATGTAGCAGCCTTTGATGTCCGAAAGACAGCCTTATCCCAGCGATGTAACCCGTGAAAAATTTGCCTTGATTTCTC